>CAZAMF010000005.1:0-150852 GCA_964486295.1 uncultured Oscillospiraceae bacterium
ATTAGTCCAGAGTTTATCATTTTGGAACTTGACTTTTAATAGTTAGTCTTTTAACTCATTAGCCGGTGACCAACTGCACAAAATTCCAACCTAATTTGATTCCGTAAGCTATAATAACAAGGCCGCAAATAATGTTGATGATCCTCAGCGTCCTGTTGGTTATTTTTGCGCTGAAAAATGATATCACGGTGGATATCCCCATGAACCAGAGGAACGAGGCTGAAGTCACTCCAAGGATGAATTTCGTTGCTTCCCCTGGAGGGAGGGTTGCTCTGAAAGCACCCAGCATCATAGTCCCGTCGATCAGGGCCTGTGGATTGAACCAGGTCACTACACAGGCGGTGGTGATGACCTTGAGGATCGGGATGCATACGTCGGTTGAGGTATCCAGTGTGGTTTTATCTTTCAGCAAACTGAAGCCGATCCAGATTACGATGATGCTCCCGATCAGAAGAACACCCATTTCCAGTAATTTTGACCGTTCCATAATGGCTCCGATCCCGAAGAAGCAGGCCAGAGCCAGCGTAATATCAAAGAATATCACAATCAACGCCGTAGCGTAAACGCGGCTTCTTTTTTGCGTCAAAGCCGTATTGATGACGAACATATTCTGTAAACCGATGGGCGCCACATAGGCAAGCCCCATGGTGAGCCCCTGTAAAAAGTATTGCAAATTCCAATCCCCTTTCAAGCCTGACTTTTTAACGCCAGACAAAATAAAACGGCGCAGTCAAAGCTGCGCCGTCAGACTTTTTCGGATTTATCCAAGAAATTCTTCGATGGCTTTCCTTACATCATTGCCATCGGCCAACCCCTTCAGCTTGCCCATAGCAGGTCCCATGAGCTTGCCTATATTCTGCTTCCCGCCTTCTATTCCCAGTTCGGCCGCAACAGCCTTGACTACATCCAGTATAGCATCCTGGGAGATCTGCTCCGGCAGATAGGTTTCAAGAATTTTTATTTCTGCTTTATAGGCGTCAGCAAGATCCGTTCTTCCCGCTTTTTCAAAATCAGCAAGGGCGTCTTTTCTCATTTTCACTTGTTTCTGCAATATTTTTAAAATATCAGCATCCTCAAGCTCCACCCTGTTGTCGACCTCGTACTGCTTGATCGCTGCACGAGCAAGACTAACTGTATTCTTTTTGACTTCGTCACGATCCTTTAGGGATTGTTTGAAGTCAGCCATCAATCTTTCTTTTAAGGCCAATTGAAACACCTCTTTTATTAGAATTTCCTAGCCTTTTTTCTAGCGGCTTCGGACTTCTTCTTTCTCTTCACGCTCGGCTTTTCGTAATGCTCTCTCTTGCGAAGTTCCGACATAACGCCGTCTCTTGCACAAGATCTCTTAAATCTCTTAAGAGCACTCTCCAAGCTTTCATTTTCTCTAACTATTACTTGTGCCATGTTCCCAACTCACCTCCTGCCTTTGCAGAACTTGCAGATCCAACGGTATCTTTTGCCTATAACAGAAGCATTATACTAAAAATCCTGAGCCTTAGCAAGGATTTTACGTATATTCATTTCGCATTTGTTGCATTTTTTATCAGATGCTCAACCCGGAGGCCATCCCATCTTGCGTTTTCCCAACAGATGGAAGTGCAAATGCCTGACTGTCTGCAAAGCATCAGCCCCGCAGTTATTGACCAGCCTATAACCGTTTTCCAGTCCCAGCTGCTCCGCGATGTCCTTCACTTTCAGGATCATATATCCTAAAAGTTCCTGGTCCTCTTCAGTCACATCGTCCAGAGAAGGAATATGTTTCTTGGAGATCATCAGCACATGAACAGGCGCCTGCGGCTCAAGATCGTGGAAAACCATGATCTTGTCGTCTTCATACGCTATATTGGATGGGATCTCTTTATTGGCGATCATGCAAAATATACAATCTGACATCGGTAGTCCTCCTTATCATCATTGGTTATCCCAGAATCAGGGCTTATGTTGAATATTACTACGCATCCGATGATTTTACAAGCATTCCCCGCTCATTCCGTCCCGGAACAGTTCTTTGAGCTTAACCGCTTGCAAAGTGTTTCCAAGATTTTCATCGGATTGAACATATACTCGGATGTAATTATCCGTGTAGCCGGTATTCATATTGGCTATTTCGTCATATTCTTCAAAAAGAACCACCCTCTCCGCTCCGATATTCTGTTTAAAAAACCTGCTGGCTGATTCTTCTGCAGCCTCAGAAAGCATCTGGCTGCGTATGTTTTTAACGGGTCCGGGTATCTGCCCTGTCATTTCCGAAGCAGCCGTGCCGTCTCTTTTTGAATACTTGAAAACATGGACTCTGCAGAAAGCCTCATTGCGGACAAACTGTACTGTTTCATTGAAATTATCTTCCGTCTCTCCCGGAAAACCCACGATAATATCGGTAGTGATCCCGTAATTCTTGTCAAAATCACGGAGGACTTTCAGTATGCCCTGATATTCCTCGATATCGTATCTTCTGTTCATTGCTTTCAGGATATCGTCGCTGCCGGACTGAGCAGAAAGGTGGAGGTGATGACATAATCTTTTATAGGATAACAGCTTTCGCACATAATCCCTATTGATCACCGTAGGTTCCAGCGAACTGAGCCTGACACGAAAGTCCCCTTCCATTTTGTCCAGCAGAGAAAGGATGATATTGATTCCGGCCAAGTCTTCAGAGACTCCAAGGTCTTCTATGGCCGCGGCATGCTCTTTGATAAATCCTTCTTCCATCCCATAAAGAGCTGTGTTGATGCCTGTAAGGATGATCTCTTTGAAACCGGAAGACACCAGCGCTGACGCTTCATTCATGATGCTCACAGGATCTCGGCTTCTTACAACACCCCTTGCATAGGGAATCACACAATAGGAGCAAAACCGGTCGCAGCCTTCCTGCACTTTGATATACGCTCTGGTCCGTGATTCCATCGACGTCACAACGCCGGTCTCCTCATAGGCCGTCAGTTCCTCATACGGTAGCCGATGACACTGGACGTCCTGGTGTTCCTGATCGAAAAATTCCAATACGTATTGGGGCAGATTGTGTTTCTCGTTGGTCCCGCAGATGATATTCACGCCTTCAATTTCACTGACTTCCTGGGGTTTCAATTGCGCATAGCACCCCGTTACAGCAATAATGCTATCCGGATTGACCTTCTTCATCTTCCGTATATATTGCCGTGATTTTCTATCGGCAAGGTTCGTAACAGAACAGGTATTGATTACATAGACATCAGAATAGGTGTCTTCATGTACAACAATAAAGCCCTTCTCAATGAATTCTTCACGGAGGGCTTCAGTTTCGTATTGATTTACTTTACAACCAAGGGTGTGGAAAGCGACCTTCATTTACATCTCCAATTCATACATGATCATAGCCAGAGCCGCTATTCCGGCTGTCTCGGTTCTCAGAATGGTCTTCCCCAGTGAAACCGCTCTTCCTCCGGCCGCCTTGATATCCGCTGCCTCTCTTTCTGAGAAACCGCCTTCAGGTCCGATAATGACAGCGATATCGATGGGGTTTTGCTGGATCCCGCGGAGAAGATTTTTAATTGTAAAATATTGTTCTTCCTCATACGGAAAAACCACCAGATCATAATTGTGCAGTCTTTCGACCATGCTTTTGCTGTCACAGGCCTGCCGGATTTCCGGAATCATGCCTCGCTGGCATTGTTTTGATGCTTCGTCCGCGATGGACTGAAGACGGACGACTTTTTTCCAGTATTCTCCGTTGTCTGCCACAACAGACCTGTCCATAAACACAGGCACCAGAGTGGACATCCCCAATTCAGTACATTTTTGAGCGATGGTTTCCATCTTATCCTGCTTTGGAATACCCTGGAACAGGGTAACTTTTATTTTCGGCTCTCTGGCGAATTTCTGTTTGTCAATGATTTTAGCTTCCACTTCCTCCGAACCGATATAAATGATCTGGCAGGTGTACTCAAACTGATTGGAATCGCTGATCACAATATAATCGTTCTCTTTTAGCCTTATGACATCTCGGATATGGTGAATGTCGTCTTTATTGTCAATGATGATGCTATCACTTCCGATATTGAATTTTTCTACAAAGAATCTATTCATATCTTTTTGCGGCGATGGCGCACCATTCGCCTTCCTCCATTATTTCTGTAATTTCAAATCCGGCAGCCTTTACGGCATCGGCCACATCGTCTTTCAGGTCTGTCAGGATCCCACTGCTGATAAACACGCCGCCGGTTTTCAGGCATCCTTTGATCCCGGGAGCAACTCTCTTGATCAACTCGGCTATCAGGTTGGCGACAACGATATCCGCCTTAAAATCGATATCAGCCATGAGGTCGCTTTGCTTCAGCGTGACGATCTTTTCCATATGATTCAGTTCGATATTTTCTTCCGCTATCCGAAGCGCTTCGGGATCGATGTCGGTAGCCAGGACTTCGCCTGCTCCCATCAAGCCTGCTGCGATAGAAAGAATACCGGATCCCGTACCCAGATCCAAGATGCTTTTGCCTGCTATCTTCTGTTTTTCCAGGAGTTTCATGCAAAGGGATGTGGTTTCATGGGTTCCTGTTCCGAAAGCAGTCTTGGGGTCTATTTCCAGAACAATTTCATTTTCCTTCTTATCGTATTCTTCCCAGGTAGGTTTAACTACGATGGAATCGGTGATCTTTTTCGGTTTAAAATAGTTTTTCCAACTATCTTTCCAATCTGTATCGTCGATGATGCTGCTTTCCACATAAAGCCGGCCCAGATCAAGCTTCCAGTTCCAGAAGCCTTCCAGTTCTTTGCTTTTTAAAAACATCATCCTGATTTTCACTTCCTGTACCAGGGCTTGGTTTTCCGGTGTGTTTTCCAGATACAGGATCACCCGGGGCTCAGTATGCCCCAGATCGAGAACGGATTGGTCCACATAATCCCAATCGTATTCATTTTTCTTTTCCAGCAGTTCTTCCACATCGAGAGGGTTTTCCACCACGGTTTCCGATATGCCCATTTCAAGCAACGCCGCGGTTACGATTTCCACGCCGGCACTGCTGGTAAATATTTCAGCTTTGATATATTCCATTTTTCAAGTCACCTGCCTGCATTATTTTATAGGATCGTGCTAGTTCTATTATATTAGAATTTTGAATTTTGTCATGTCAATTTCTTGGCCTTCCTCCCTTTGGGCTAAAGCTGCAAGAACTTCATTGAAGACCCGTTTACCAACAGGGTATTTATAGATCATAAAGGCTGCGCACAAAATGAATAATGCCGGGATGGCTGAAAAGCAATATTCCGACCACGCCAGCGCTCTCGCCGTCTGAGCAGCTGCGGCTTCCCGGAAGCCCGCCATGTCCAGAATAAAGCCCAGGATCAGAAATCCAATGGCCTGACTTCCGGACTCAGCAAGAGCCAGCAGCGATGCGATGCTGCCCGCCCGTTTCTTCCCTGACACCAGTTCATCGACTTCACATACATCATAGATAATCGCAGGCATCAGTTGCCAATAAGCAGCAGATCCCACCGTATAGAACAAGGAAAACAGGATCACTGCGTTATAGGTCCTGATCCCAATGATGCCCAATGCCAACATCATAGCCGAGCTGACAGACAACCCTACGATGCAAACGGCTCTCTTATCAAAGCGTCTTGCCAGAAATAAAACGAACGGCATGAAGACGATTCCGGAAAATGTAATCAGGCCCATGATGGAACTGATTTGGTACGCGCTCAAGCCAAGGTTAAAGGTAAAGAAATACATTCTGTCTGCGCAATAGATGGAATATCCGATCAGATAAAAAATCGCGGCGTAAATCAGCAAACGCACTGCTCTCAATTTGAACACCTCCGCAAAGGATTCAGAGATTCTTAATAATGCACGGATGTTGACCACAATTCTTTTTTTCGATGGTTTGCTGTATCCCTGCAGCCGGTTTTTTTGCTCCGTTCTGTCAACAATCAACATGGCGGCGCCGAAAATGCTGAGAGCGGAACAAGCTCCCACTAATATACCGACACTTTGCCATCCCTGTTTTTCCGATAAACCGACGGTCATGAGCCAGTCTACAACAAGAGTCGGAAGAACCATGCCCAGAACCATGCCGCCCTGCTGGAAGAAATATGCATAGGTGCGGATCAGCGTACGTTCATCATAATCGCTGGTGATTTCAGCGCCCCATGAAAGATAAGGTACAAAGAAAAACGAAAAAACCGTCCAGAAAAGGACAGTCATGAGCCCATAATACATGATCTTGACTGACATGGTGGCATCGATAGCCGTGAACAACAGCGACATGGCAATGCCCAACGGAAAAGCAAACCAGACAATATACGGTTTTCTTCTTCCCCTTTTATTTTCAGTATGATCGGATATGTGCCCCACAACCGGGGCGCATAAGGTTTGCCAGATCCCTCCCAGCGCAGCGATGATTCCCGCTGACGCCGGACTGACACCTGCAACCGTAGTCAGAAAAAACATCAGAAAAGTACCTGTAAAAGCGTACGATGCCCCGTCTCCTATGCCGGCAAGACCATATCCGAATTTGGTTTTAAATGGCAATTTATTATTATTCATACACGAATATTAGACTATACAGTAACTATAGAGTCAATACCGTTTCAAAATAAAACGCGGGATGCCCTGCCAGAAGCATCCGCGCGGATTTCAATGGAACATTTTCTTGATGGTATCGCCGAAACTGCTTTTCTTGGTATAACTTTCCGGACCCAGCGTTTTGCCCATCTCTGCAATTGCTTTTTTCTGGGCGCTGTTGAGTTTTGTCGGCACCTCGATTGCGACTTTGACATATAGGTCTCCGGTACCGGATTTCGCTGACTGGATCCCTTTCCCCTTTAGACGGAACGTAGTCCCATGCTGCGTTCCTGCCGGCACTTTATAGGAAACCTTTTCCTTGAGCGTCGGTACGACGATCTCGTCTCCCAGCGCCGCCTGGTCGAATGTGATCGGGATATCAAGCAGCAGATCGAGTCCGTTGCGTTTAAATATCTCATGAGGTTTGATGCTGATCACAACATACAGATTTCCGTTCGGACCGCCGTTTTGTCCCGGTTCTCCCTGGCCTTTGATGGATATCACAGAATCATTATCCACACCAGCAGGGATTTCAACGGTGATGGTAACGGTCTTTCTGGTTCGGCCTGTCCCTTCACAAGCAGCACACGGTTTGTCGATCACCTTGCCGGTACCACCGCAGTCAGGGCAAGGCCCAACGCTGGCGAATTGTCCGAATGGGGTCCGCTGCACTGTTCTTACTTCCCCGCTGCCTCCGCAGGAAGGGCAGGTTTTCGGTGATGAACCTTTTTCGGCTCCTGTACCGTCGCATTCACTGCACTTGACTACTTTGGTGAGCTTCAACTGTTTTTTGCATCCGAAAGCAGCCTCCTCAAAGGTAATGGTCATTGCTTTCTGAAGGTCCCTGCCCTTGGTCGGGCCGCCTCTCGTTCTGCGCTGAGTGCTGCCGCCGAACATGCCGCCAAACATATCAAAAATATCTTCAAAGCCACCGGTTCCGGTATATCCACCGCCGCCAAATCCGCCGAAGCCTCCCGCTCCTGCCCCACCAGCCCCGTAATTCGGATCGACGCCGGCATGGCCGAACATATCGTACTTCTTCTTTTTGTCTGGATCTGACAGGATCGTATACGCTTCGTTTATTTCTTTGAATTTTTCCTCAGCGCTTTTATCACCCTTGTTCTTATCAGGGTGATATTTGATCGCTAGTTTTCTGAAGGCGCTCTTGATTTCTGCTTCACTGGCGCCTTTTTTTAATCCGAGGACCTCATATAAGTCTCTTTTCTCTGCCATAGTAATTCTTCCTTTGATTAACCGAAGGAAGGACAATCAAAGATCGTCCATCCTTCGGGTTCTATATTTTATTTGTCCTCATCAACAACTTCAAAGTCTGCATCAACAACATCGTCCGCCTGGCCGGAAGCGCTTCCGCCGCCCATGCCAGCATTCGGGTCGAAGCCTGCTCCGCCGGCAGCGCCTGCGCCCTGCGAAGCCTGTGCTTTTTCGTACATCTTAGTCGATATCAGATGGAATTCTTCGGTCAGCTTGTCTGTGAGATCCTTGATTTCAGCTGTTGTACCGGTCTCCAATGCCTTCGAAAGAGCATCCTTTGCGCTGTTGATCTTCGCTTTCTCATCTGCATTCAGTGATGCATCCAGTTCTTTCAATGACTTTTCAGTTTCATAAATCAGTGTTTCTGCTTTGTTCTTTGTTTCAACTTCCTCTTTGCGCTGTTTGTCTTCGGCGGCATACTGTTCTGCTTCCTTGACCTTGGCTTTGATTTCATCTTCACTCAGTTTTGTTGACGAAGTAATGGTAATTCTCTGTTCACGCCCTGTCCCCATATCCTTGGCGGAAACGTTCACGATGCCGTTGGCATCGATATCGAATGTGACTTCGATCTGAGGGATGCCGCGCGGTGCAGGCGGAATACCGGTAAGCTGGAATCTGCCCAGAGTGATATTGCCTGCCGCCATTTCTCTTTCACCCTGCATTACATGGATGTCAACAGCGGTCTGATTATCCGCAGCTGTTGAGAATATCTGGCTCTTTTTAGTTGGAATGGTTGTATTTCTTTCGATCAGTCTTGTTGCAACGCCTCCCAGAGTTTCGATAGACAATGAAAGCGGAGTTACGTCAAGAAGAAGTACATCATGCACTTCACCGGTCAGTACACCGGCCTGGATCGCAGCACCAACCGCTACGCATTCGTCCGGATTGATTCCTTTGAAAGGTTCTTTTCCGGTGATTTTTTTCACGGTTTCATATACAAGCGGAACTCTTGTGGATCCGCCTACCAGGATCACTTTTTCAATATCTGCATTGGTGACACCTGCATCGGCCATAGCCTTTTTCATCGGTTCGATGGTCTTTTCAACCAGTTCCGCTATGAGCTGCTCGAATTTTGCTCTGGTGATGGTCATGTCCAGATTCAGTGGCCCTTCAGAAGTGACGGTGATGAATGGCAGGTTGATGTTAGTGGATTGCGCGCTGGAAAGCTCTTTTTTCGCCTTTTCAGCAGCCTCCTTCAATCTCTGATGCGCCATCTTGTCTTTTCTGAGGTCGATGCCGTGTTCTTTGCCGAAGCTGTCTGCGATAAAGTTCAGCAGGATTTCGTCAAAATCGTCGCCTCCAAGCCTGTTGTTTCCATTGGTGGCAAGAACTTCGAATACTCCCTCGCCCAGTTCCAGTATGGATACGTCGAAGGTCCCGCCTCCCAGGTCGTAAACCAGGATTTTATGCGAGCTGATCTCTTTGTCGAGTCCGTATGCCAACGATGCGGCAGTAGGTTCATTTATAATTCTCTCGACTTCCAGACCGGCAATTTTTCCGGCGTCCTTCGTCGCCTGTTTCTGGCTGTCAGTAAAATATGCAGGTACTGTAATAACCGCTTTTGTTATCTTTTCTCCGAGATATGCTTCCGCATCCGCTTTCAGCTTTGAAAGAATCATCGCTGAAATATCCTGAGGCGTATATACCTTGCCATCTATCTCGACTGTGTATGAAGATCCCATATGTCTCTTAATGGAGGATATGGTTCTGTCTGGATTTGTGATGGCCTGCCTTTTGGCAGTCTCGCCCACAAGTCTCTCTCCGTTTTTCGCAAAACCAACGATGGAAGGAGTGGTTCTGTTTCCCTCTGCATTAGGTATTACTACAGGCTCTCCGCCTTCCAGTACAGCTACGCAGCTGTTTGTGGTTCCCAAGTCAATTCCTATTACTTTACTCATTTCTATTCTCCTTTTTAATTCTCTGATTCTCAGTTTTATTCTGTTTTTTATTGTGCGACTTTGACCAGCGAAGGTCTGATCACTTTTTTATTCAGCATATAACCCTTTTGAAGTACTGCGGTTACGATCCCGCTTTCATGCTCAACGGATTGTTCCATGATGAGCGCGTTATGGAAGTTCGGATCAAATTCCTTCCCTTCCGCTTCGATTTCTTCCAACCCTACTCTTTCAAGTACTCCCCTGAGTTGTTTGTAAATCATATTCATTCCTTCCAGCAGCCCCTCGCTGCCATTGCCTTCCTGGCGTAATGCCCGTTCAAAGTTGTCAAGTATATCAAGCATTTCTGTTACAAGCTTTTCATTGGCATATGCATGGATGTCACTGCGTTCTTTTTCACATCTTCTCTTATAGTTCTGAAAATCTGCGGCAAGCCTCAGATATTTGGTTTTCATCTCTTCATCTTCCGGCTTTTCCTGTTGTCCTTCGTTCATCGCCTCTTCAGCCTTCGTGCTTTCTTTTGCTGATTCACTTTCATGATTTTTTTCATGGTGTGTCTTTCCGGCTGAGCTTTTCTTCTTTTCAGTGTCCTTTTCCAAATCGTTTTCCCCTTTGCTCTTACTCATCGTTATCATAACCTCCCGTCAGTTTGAATGAATTCTCAAGATTTTCCGTCAGGAATTCTATGACTGATGTGACTTCCTCGTACTTCATTCTAGTCGGTCCAATAACGCCCAGTTTGCCCACCAATCTGCCGTCCACGTGATAGGTGGCAGTAATCAGGCTGCAATCCTGCATTATTTCTTCGGTGTTTTCATCTCCGATTGTGATGATCACTCCATTGCCCCTGTTGACAAGAGCTTTTGTAAAATCTTCCTTTCGGTTCAGTATCTCCAGAAAAGCTTTGGCTTTATCCAGATCGTTATACTCCGGTATCTTGAATATATTAGTCAGTCCGCCCATATAAAGCTGCACATTCAACATTTCTTCAAGCGTTTTCATGAAATTCGGCATGATATTTTCTGCCATTCCGCATAGCGCTTTTGCATCTACGCGGATGGCTTCTATGATGTCGTAAGTGAGCACCTCAGTAATGGTCTTGCCCTTGAAATTGTAAGTCATACATTTACTGAGCAGCTCCAGGCCCTCGTCGGTATAGTGTTCCTTCATACGAAGCGCCATATTGGATACTTTGCCGCTCTCCGCAACGATCATCAAAACCACAACTTCTTCATCAACGGGCAGAAGCCTGACATATTTCAGCTTATCCTCGTCAGGCTTGGGCGTTATCGCAAAAGATGTGAGGTTTGTGATTTCGGAGAGAAGAGTTGCGGCCTGTTCAATCAGTTTGTTCAACTCTGTCATATTCCTGGAAAACCTATCCGATATGACTTTTTTCACCTCAGGCGGCAGTTCACTCTTTTTCATCAGGCCATCTACATAAAGCCTATAGGCTTTTGTTGAAGGGACCCGGCCTGCCGATGTATGCGGGTGTGTCAGGAACCCCATTTCTTCCAGATCGCTCATCTCATTTCTGATAGTAGCGGGGCTTATGCCCATATCATACTTTCTGGAAAGGGTTCTGGATCCCACAGGCTCGGCGGAATGTATGAAGTCACCTATTATTGCCTGTAATATCTGTAATTTTCTTTCGTTTAAATCCATATTTTCAGCCCTCCCCGGGGCACAGCATCTGCAAATTCCATTTTGTTTGTTAGCACTCATTATGCTTGAGTGCTAACTACATTAATAAAATAACACTGCCGACAGAAATTGTCAACAGTGTTTTAAAATTTTTTTGACAAATACAAAGTTTGGTGAATTCAGAATCAGTAATGCTATTTCGCTTTGTCATCGGGATAATAGAATAGCATGTGTTTCAATCTCACATAGCTCTCATCCAGTTTGTCAAAGAATCTATCGTACGTTTTTGCAACCGGCGGGCTGGATAACACCACAACACACAGAGCGGCAAGGCCAAATATGCACAAATAATATATGATCCAGTTTGGGGCGGGAAGTCCGTTCGCTTTGATCACATATCGGATAAACAGGTGGAAAATATAGACCGGCATCGTATTGATCCCCACATATGTGAAGTAGTTCTTTTTTGTAGGTAAAATATTGATCATCAGGATGATCCATGCGCAGGCAAGACAGAAAATCAGAATTCTCATGATGATATCCAGCCACCAGACTACGCCTACTTCAGCTGCGGTTGTTTTGAGTAAATAGAAACCTACCGGCACAAATGCCCCGAAAGCCAACATGCATGAAATGCCGATCAGCAATATGCCCAGTATCAGGCATTGCCATTTTTTGAGGCTCTGCAGGGATTCCAGACGTTTTCGCGAACAGTAATAACCCAGCATGAAAAATGGGAAATATGAGACCGTTCTGCCCAGAGCCAGAAATTCGTCAAAAACCGGGATCTGCCCTGCCGCCAGATACAACAGTATGCACAGAGGCAGAATATGTTTGATCCGGATGACATCTTTCAGAAAAAACCGATAGAAGAATACCGAAAACAGAAACCAAAGGGCAAAAGGCGGCATCAGGAAATTGAGCCGCGCCGCGCCGAAATAAAAATATCTGAAAAAATAGAACAACAGGGTAAAAACCAGATAAGGCAGCATAAAAGTTTTGAAAGCGGTCTCCCTGGCTCTTTCAGGCTTTTTTGAAAAATAACCGGATAAAAACATAAAAGCCTGCATCACAAATACGTTAATCGTAATATAGACGACGCCTCCCAGAGAGCCTTGGGTGAATTCTCCTGCCACTCTGGTAAAATGGGATACAGGTATGCTGGCAATCAAAAGCCCCCTGAAGGTATCGAACATATAATTTCTTTCTGTCATAAAACGCTCGCTTTCCGCATTAGCTTTATTCTGCCCAGCCCAAAGCGCAATGAACGGCTTTTTGCCAGCCGGACAGCAGTTCGCTTCTTTTTTTATCATCCATATCTGGCGCATATTCCTTATCAAGCTGCCAGTTTTCGAGGACTTCTTCCTTGCTCTTCCAGAATCCGCTGGCAAGACCGGCCAGATATGAAGCTCCCAACGCTGTCGTTTCCGTGCTCGCCGGCCGGATCACCGGGACATTCAATAAATCTGCCTGAAACTGCATCAGAAATTGGTTGGCTGAGGCGCCACCATCCGCTTTCAGTTTCGGGATAGGCAATCCCGAATCTTTTTCCATTACTTTCAATAGTTCATAGTTCTGATATGCAATAGATTCCAGCGCCGCCCGTACCAAATGGTCGCGGTTGGTGCCTCTTGTGATGCCCAAAATAGCTCCCCTTGCATAAGGATCCCAATACGGTGCCCCCAGTCCGACAAATGCCGGAACCATATACACACCGCCTGTATCGCCGACCCGGGCTGCCATCTCTTCCGCATCCGCTGCGTTTCGGATGATTCCGAGTTCGTCTCGCAGCCATTGAATTGCTGCGCCGGCGATAAAGATCGATCCCTCCAGCGCATAGCTGACTTCGCCGTTCAGCCCCCAGGCGATGGTGGTAAGCAGACCGTTTTCCGAAAGCAGCGGTTGCTTACCGATGTTCATGAGAAGAAAACCGCCGGTTCCATAAGTGCTTTTGATTTCACCCGGCTGGAAACACGCCTGCCCGAACAGTGCGGCCTGTTGATCGCCCGCTGCTCCGGTAATCCTGATCGGCCCTCCGAAAACCGATGGGTCGGTTTCGCCATAGAGGCAGGAAGATTGCATTGGCGTCGGCAGCATGCAGGACGGGATGTCCAAAAGATTTAATATCTCTTTGTCCCACTCCAGAGTGTTAATGTTGAAGAGCATCGTTCTGGATGCATTGGAATAGTCCGTCACATGGTTTTTACCGCCGGTCAGTTTCCATATCAGCCAGGTTTCGATGGTGCCGAATAGCAGGTCTCCCGCTTCCGCTTTTCGTCTGGCGTCCGGCACGTTGTTCAGGATCCATTTTAGCTTTGTTCCCGAAAAATAGGCATCGATCTGGAGCCCCGTTCTTTTCTGTATAAAACCGGAAAGGCCCGAAGTTTTCAATTCGTCGCAGTCATGGGCAGTTCGCCGGCATTGCCAGACGATGGCATTGCAAATCGGTTTACCCGTTTTTCTGTCCCATACCACAGTGGTTTCACGCTGGTTGGTTATACCCATAGCATCCACATCCTCGTATGTGGCTTCTGCCCTGATCAGGGCTTCTTTCGCGACCTCTATCTGTGACCTGAGAATTTCCTCCGCATCATGCTCCACCCAGCCGGGCTGAGGATAAATCTGTCTGAATTCCTTCTGCGCCATGCTGATGGTTTTACCTGAATGATCAACTATCATGCAGCGGGAGCTGGTTGTCCCCTGATCCAAAGCCATGATATACTTCCCCATTGATCCACAACCTTTCTCAGAATACTACGCTTCTCATACAAACTCTGCTAAAATTGTATTGGAAATATCAAATCCGGCAACTGTAAACGTCATCTGACCGTCCCGGATCACCACTAGTCCTTGTTGGATATATTGATCAACCAGAGGTTTCTGATCAGGATAAAATTCAAAAATATCTTTGCCAAAATTACGTTTGAAGTCGGCCAGGTCGATTCCCTTTGATTTTCGCATGCCTGTAAAAATATATTCGGATATATCATCCTGAAGAGTATTGCGATGCCGCCATTTGATTCTTTCTCCATGAAGGTATTCGCTCAAGTCTTCCGTTATACTGGATCGGGTCCCTTCGATAAATGAATGGGCACCCAATCCCAAACCGAGATAATTCTCCATAGACCAGTACTTCAAATTGTGTCTGCATTCAAATCCGGGCTTTGAAGCGTTTGAAATTTCATAGTGCCGGTATCCGGCTCCGCTTAGAATCTCGATAGCTGAATGATACATATCCCTGTCAATTTGGTCCGGCGCTTGTTGTATTTCACCTTTTCTCAGCATCTCATAAAAGTCTGTGTTCTCTTCTATCTGCAAGCTGTAAAACGAAATGTGCTCCGGGGCAAGACGAATAGCCCTTTCCAGCGTATCCCGCCAATTCTCCGGAGTCTGCTCCGGGATCGCGAACATCAGATCCAGATTGATGTTGTCGAAGCCGGCGTTTCTGGCCATCTCGTAATTTTTCAAAAAATCCTGAACTGTATGTATGCGCCCCAGCCGATTAAGCAGATGATCATCCAGTACCTGAACCCCAAGACTGAGCCTGTTTACGCCGGCGGACCGATAGGTCTTTATTTTTGCGGCGTTCAGAGTGCCCGGATTTGCTTCCAGGGTGATTTCCGCATTCGGTGTTACACAAAAGTTCCGATGGACTGCGTATAGAATTTCTTCGATGCGCTCCTCGCTGAGGATCGATGGAGTCCCTCCACCGAAAAAGATCGTATCGATGTGAAAGCTTTTCCCATATAATAAGCCAACATCTTCTATATCTCTGATCAATTCACGGACATAATGGTCTTTCAGGCTTTCTTCATATCCTTCGAACGATATGAAATCACAATATTTGCATTTTCTGGCACAGAACGGAATATGAATATAGAGGCCCAGATTATTTGTTGTCATCATATTTTAAGACAGCCGTAAACGCTTCCTGCGGTACTTCAACTACACCGAACTGGCGCATCCTTTTTTTACCTTCCTTCTGCTTTTCAAGGAGCTTCTTCTTTCGCGAAATATCTCCACCATAGCACTTGGCGATGACATCCTTCCGATAAGCTTTGACCGTGGACCTGGCGATGACCTTCTGTCCGATGGATGCCTGGATCGGCACTTCAAACTGATGCATCGGGATGATCTCCTTCAGTTTTTCACATACAAACCGGCCTCTCGAATAGGCTTTCGATTCATGCACGATCATAGAGAAGGCGTCTACCAGCTCTTTATTCAGCAGGATATCCAGTTTCACCAACCTGGACCTTTCATACCGGTCAAATTCATAATCAAGAGAGCCGTATCCTCTTGTTTTTGATTTGAGAGCGTCAAAAAAATCATAGATCACTTCGTTCAGAGGCATTTCATAATGCAGATGCACTCTTTCCGGGGTGATATATTCCATGTGAAGCATCTTGCCCCGCCTGTCTTGGCAGATTTCCATGATGCTGCCGACGTATTCCTTCGGAATCATGATATTGGCTTTCACGATAGGCTCTTCAATATGGTCGATTTCAATCGGATTTGGCAGATTGCTTGGATTCTGGATCATTTGCACGGAGCCGTCGTTCATAACCACTTTGTAAATTACGCTGGGCGATGTGGTGATAACAGCCAGATCGAATTCCCGTTCCAAACGTTCCACAATGATCTCCATATGGAGGAGGCCCAGAAATCCGCATCGGAATCCAAAGCCCAGAGCCGTCGAGGTTTCCGGCTCAAAGTTGAAAGCTGCATCGTTGACCTGAAGTTTTTCAAGGGCATCCTTTACATTTTCATATTTTTCCCCTTCAGCAGGATAGATACCGCAGTAAACCATGGACTGGGCTTTTTTGTATCCGGGAAACGGATGCTCCGTGGGATTGGCATCATGTGTGATGGTGTCGCCCACTCTTGCATCCGAAGCCTGTTTGATGCTGGCACATATATAACCTACATCACCGGCTTTCAGTTCCTCACAAGGTACAGGGCCCGGTGCATGAAAGCCGACTTCGGTAACCTCATATTTCTTTTTTGTGTTCATGAGACGGATGAGATCACCTTTCTTGACGCGGCCGTCGAAAATTCGGCTATAGATGACCACTCCCCTGTAGTTATCATAATAGGAGTCAAATATCAGAGCTTTCAGCCTGCCGTTTTCATCCCCTTTGGGTGAAGGCACCTTGTGAACCACCGCTTCCAGCACTTCTTCGATTCCGATACCCTCTTTTGCCGAAATCAACGGTGCGTTTTCCGCATCGATACCGATGATATCTTCGATCTCCAGTTTGATTTCCTCCGGTCTTGCGCTGGCCAGATCGATTTTGTTCAGGACAGGTATGATCTCCAGGTCTTCGTCCAGGGCAAGATAAACATTGGCCAGTGTCTGAGCTTCCACTCCCTGAGTTGCGTCAACGATCAGGATCGCGCCTTCGCAAGCCGCAAGGCTCCTGGACACTTCATAGGTAAAATCGACATGGCCCGGGGTGTCGATCAGATTAAATATATACTCCTTGCCGTCTTTTGCCTTATAAGCCAGACGGGTTGTCTGGAGCTTGATTGTAATCCCACGTTCTCTCTCAAGGTCCATATTGTCCAAATACTGCTCTTTCATATCTCTCTGGGCTACCAGACCGGTTTTTTCTATGATCCGGTCAGCCAGAGTTGATTTCCCGTGGTCGATGTGGGCGATAATGCAAAAGTTTCTTATTTTTTCCTGGTATTCGCTCATATATGATAGTATCCTCACTTGATTTATTTGTTTTGATTGATTATGCGATGGTTCAAGACATGATTCGTACATTAGATTATACCATATCCGGCGCCAAATAAAATAACCGGTTTTTCCGCACCCTGTCATGCTTTTTGTGTTTAGAATAACCGTCCTGCAGGGTATAAACTACCTATGCTGAAAAATGCAACAACATAATATTCCAGGAGGTATGAATATGGCAGATTTAAAAGGAACGAAGACTGAGGCAAATTTAATGGCAGCGTTCGCCGGAGAATCCCAAGCAAGAAACAAATATAATTATTATGCATCAAAGGCACGCAAGGATGGGTATGAACAAATTGCAAACCTTTTTGACGAAACCGCGCTGAACGAAAAGGAGCATGCAAAGCTTTGGTTCAAGGCGTTTCACGGTATCGGAGATACGTACGAAAATCTGCTCGATGCAGCGGCAGGTGAACTTTATGAATGGACAGAAATGTATGCTGAGATGGCGAAAACCGCCAGAGAAGAAGGTTTTAATGAAATCGCCACACTGTTTGAAGGCGTAGCGGGAATCGAAAAAGAGCACGAAGAACGTTACAGAAAGCTGGCTGCCAATATCAAAGGCGCTACCGTATTCAACAAGGTTTCCGATGCTGAATGGCAGTGCGGAAATTGCGGCCATGTTCTGGTAAGCTCTGAAGCTCCGGAAGTATGTCCGGTTTGCGACCATCCTAAAGCATTTTTCCAGATCAGGGCCAAAAACTACTAAACATTAAATGTAGTTGAATTTAAATCAAGCCCTTATTAAAAAGTTAAAATTGCAGCGGGAATTCATGATTACCCGTTGCAATTTTTATTTCATTCATATATACTAACTGTTGCGTGAAAAATACCATAGAGAAAGTGGGGAAAATAATATGGCAAACATTAAATCCGCAAAAAAAAGAATCAGGGTTATCAACAAGAAAACTGCAAGGAACAGAAGAGTTAAAAACCATCTGAAAGCTGTACTCAAGAATTTTGAGACTGCTTTAACTGCAGCAGATTTTGACACAGCGAAGGAAAAGCTGGCGTTGGCAGAGAAAAAGCTTAAGCAGGCTGCTGCCAAAGGTGCGATCCACAAGAACGCTGCAGCAAGAAAAGTATCAAGACTGACCCGCAGATTCAACAAGGCGAAAGCCGAATAATCTCACCCGTCCCCACACGGCATATAAGTTAAATATGCCAAAAGAAAACTAACCAAAAAAGGCTGGAGTGTCTCCCAGTCTTTTTTATTTTGTATCCGTATTAACAATCACCCGGTTTCTATTTAACAGCAGCTTCCAGGGCAAGTTTCATCATGTCCGTAAAAGCAGTCTGGCGTTCTTCTGTGGTTGAACGTTCTCCGGTTATGAAGTGGTCGCTGATTGTTACGATAGCTGCTGCATTTCTTTTTAAATAAGCAGCATTCATATACAAGGCAGCCGCCTCCATTTCCACGGCCATAACACCCATTTTGGACCATTTTTTCCACCAGTCGTCTGACAGCTCATAAAACACATCACACGAAACGACATTGCCCGCAAATATTTTGATCTGATTCTCTTCAGAGGCGACCCGTATCTTTTGCAGGATAGTCCAGCTTGCACACGGAGAAAAGTTGCCGGGCAGATCAAATGCATGGACATAGTTGGAGTCAGTTGAAGCCGATAAAGCAACCACAATGTTTCCGATTTTAATTTCTTCGTTGAAAGACCCGGCTGTGCCGATCCGAATCAGTGTCTGCACTCCGTATTCACTCATAAGCTCCCAGGAATAAATGCCCATGGAAGGCATGCCCATTCCGGTTCCCATTACGGACACCGGCACCCCTTTGTATGTGCCGGTATAGCCGAGCATATTCCTGATCTCATTGAAGCATTTCGGGCTGTCAAGAAAATTCTCTGCAATATATTTGGCTCTGAGCGGGTCGCCCGGCAATAAAATTGCTTCGGCGATATCTCCCTTATTGGCCGCGTTGATGTGTGTACTCATTCAAAATTCCTCCTTGGTTTCATTTTCCGGATTATATCTTCCAGGTTTCTGCCTTTAGTTGCTCTTGTCCATCTATACCAGCATTCCCGCGAATATAAATAAAATCATAGCTGCAATATCAGATGCTGCCAGGATCAAATACCACTTGGTGCGGCTCATAGCCCTGCCGGCTGATGCATATCTAGGTTCCTGAATGTCTCTTTGGCGGCCCCTGCTTTTCGCTGCATTATAGAAGCACTGAATCAATATTACTACGGTGAAAACCATAGCCAGTCCGAACGCTATGGCAATCACTTTCTGTATAGGATTTCCGGCATAAAGCAACGGTTGTTCCTCTGACATGACTATAGATATCAATATGAAAATTGCCGTGAAAATAAGGGATGGTATGGTTTGGGACCTCATTAGCGTTTTTCGGTATTGTGTTTCATCTTCAACAGAGTCTCTTGGCATCGGCATTTCTTCTGACTCCGTGCCGGGAGTCGCTTTCAGGACCGTCATATCACTCCAATCGCAAACCGTGCTCCAGCCTTTGTCAGCCAGTTCCCGAAGCCGTTTATCTTTCGAATCATCCGCGTCTTTTGTGAAAGGAGCAACATAGTAATACGCTTTTGAGGGCTTTCCGCTTTGATAGACAGCTTTCATTCTTTTCTGATTAATGGACTTCAGGTAGAACCCTTTGCCAGCTTTATCCTTTAAGTAGTCTTTTGCCACCACAAAGTCCGTCGGAAAAAACGGCCAATAAATCTCAATGTTTTTGTTCGAATTCAATCATGCCACCTCAACTCTTGTTTTTTATTCCTTGCTGATATCCGTAAACCCGGCGCCTGCACCCCATACGGTATCCACATGGATACCGGTAATAAATGCTTCTTTATCATGGCTTGCAATAAATCTTCTGATCAGAATACTTTCCCTGGGTGAGCAAAGCACTTCCAGTTTATCATGTTTTTTGCCGGTGTACTCGCCTGTAATTTCAGAGCAGGAAACTCCCCTGCGTACTTCCTCGATAATATATTGGGAAAGGACCTCTTTATGGTCAGTGATGATTTCCAGTTTTACGATCTTTGTTTCAAAGCCATACATGACATAGTCAATGGTTTTCGCCGTGATCACCTGTGTTACCAGAGCATACAGTGCAATATTCCTCCCGAATATGAAGGCGGATGCGATGATGATAGTGGCATCCAGCGCCAGAAGGATTTTGCTGATGGGCGCCTGTGGGAATAAACGTATCCTGATTATTTTCGCAATGGCATCTGTTCCGCAGAAGCTATAGCCTCTCCAGAACACGAGGCCGGAACAAACTCCGCCAAAAACACCACAAAAAATCGCAGCCAGAATAACATCGTTTTTTTCCAAAAGTTCAAAGTGAAATTGTTCAAAAACAAAAATTACCGCAGGATACAAAATGGTCAGGAATAATATTTTTCTTAATTCCCTCAACCCCAGAAAAATCCAGACCAGCAGTATGATAACCAGAGATCCCGCATAATATAAAAGACTGAAGTCTATTCTGACAAAGGTCTGGACCACTCTGACGATACCGGTCAGACCGCCGCTTGTCAGACCGTTGGGCAACATGACCGCTTCTAAAGAGAATGCGCCCACTGCACACGCAAATAATATGATCAGGATATCGATCATCACAATTTTGACTTTTTCTTTCGATGGCTTCTTAAATTTATTCACTCAGATCAAACTCCCTGTTGGTTCGGTTGCCAAATGCGTCCACTGTCATGACGCTGATGCGTCCAAAATGACTTCCTATTCTCCGATAAAGGGTCTCAAGGCGTTCTTTATCCCTGGACAAAAGAATATCCGATCTATGGATCGCCCCGTCATAATTTAAATCAATGCTCCAATACTCGATTAGACTTAACGAGTCCTGATGAAGTAAAGAGTCCAGTAATTTTTTGCCTTTATCATCTGTCGGGAACGCAAAGTTTTTCGGATCGTATTTCTGAAGTTCGATCTCCAGCAGAAATTTGTCACTTAATTCGATGGGAGATATCCTCGCCTTGATTTTCACTTCCGGAGTCTGAGCCGTGGCTTTTAAAACAGATTCCGTCTTAATCGAAAACGATGCGCCTGCTCCGGCCAGCCGTTTAATGGTATTGACGCTGGCCACATCCCCGCTGTCGCAGGTAATGAATTTTCTGCCCAGCCTGTTGGCGACCGCCGCCATGGTTCCGGATCCGCCGAAGAAGTCTGCGCAAATATCGCCGGGCCTACTGCAGCTTTCTATGATCCTTTCCAGAAGCGCTTCCGGCTTTTGTGTAGCATATCCTGTTCTTTCTGCTGCCGTACGACCCACCATATCCAGCTGCCACACATCTTTCATATTAACCTCGGTGTACCAGCCGACATCGTCCCTGTATTCCTTAACTCCTTTAAAACGATACGGTTTATATCCACGGTTATATGATTTTTCAGTTTGCGGGGTGAAATGATACTGGCCGGTTTTGCTGTAAAAAAGCAGTGTATCATGCTTGCGGCTGTAATGTTTCTTACTCGTTCCGCCTGATTTATAATGCCATACGACTTCGTTGATAAAATTCTTTTCTCCAAAGATTTCGTCCAGGATGATCTTGACGTAATGTACACCATGCCAGTCGAGATGGACCCAGAAACAACCGTCATCGGCCAGCAGCTCCCGCATGAGTAAAAAACGGATCGTCAGCATCCGAAGATAGCTTTCAAGGCCATGCTCCCAATTGTCATCATAGGCGGATACCTTGATGGCTTCCGGTGATTCCGCTTTTTCTGAATAGAATTTTAGCACCGCATCATAATTTGCTTTTGAAAAAAAAGGCGGATCAATATAAATCAATGAAATCCTGCCGCCGAATCCGCTTCGGAGAAGCTCTTTCATAAAATCAATATTATCTCCTATTGCTACGATATTCTCATCCGCTTGTTCGGATGTCCCCGGCAGATGGTCTTCTTTGTCGAAGCTAACAACTTCGCAGGTCCTGAATAGAGGCGATCCGGCTCTCGCACCAGCCTCTGTCATTAAGTCAGTGAAGATAGCCCTGCTTTCTTCGATTATTGATGGCAATACAGAAATTAAACTCATATCTAACCTTTCCGGACTCAGTCTTTTTCATAAGGCGTTCCGTCCGCCTTTGGAGAAACAGCTTTGCCTACCACTCCGATCAATACGACAATAGTCGCCAGATAAGGCACCATGGCCAGAAATTCACTTGGCGCATCGATGCCAAAGGATTGTGCCTGGATCTGAATCGCCGAACAAAGTCCGAACAGCAAGCACCCGGCCAAGGCACCGATTGGATGCCATTTCCCGAATACCATAGCCGCCAGGGCGATAAATCCTTTTCCTGCAACCATCCCTTCCCGGAACAGACCTACGGTCCCCACGGAAAGGCAAGCGCCTGCAAGTCCTGCCAGCACGCCGGATATCAGAACACAAGTCCATCGGGTTTTATAAACTCCGATCCCCACTGTGTCCGCTGCTCTCGGATGTTCGCCGACTGCTCTGACATGCAAGCCCCAAGGCGTTTTCCAGAGAATATAGTAAGTAACAAAAACCAATATAAAGGAAAGATATACAAACGGCGTGAATTGTTTGCACAAGTCTCCCACTATCGGAATGGGTTCAAGAAACTTCAGCGGATTTGATGTCAGCATATCCGGGCAGATCGGTGTTGATCCCGAACGATGCCAGATCAGTTCCAGCAGGAATGCCGTCACTGCCGCAGCAAGCAGGTTGATTGCGGTTCCGGCAATGATCTGATTTCCCTTCAGATTGATAGCTATGACGGCAAGCAGCGATGCTGCAATAATACCAAACAAGATGGCGGCAACCACACCGATCCACGCATTTCCCGTAAGATGAGTAAACCAGACGGAGAAGAACGCACCGAAAATCATGATCCCTTCCAACCCGATATTGACTACACCGGATCTCTCCGAAAATACGCCTCCCAGTGCAGCGAGCAATAAAGGCGTTGCAAGTCTGATGGCGGAAGCTATTACAGCAAGTATGATCACAGTATTCATGCTACAGCACCTCCTTGCCCGTTTCGGCAGCCTGTTTGACCCCCGTCGTTCCGGATTTTTTCATTTTTCTTTTTTCAAAAAAATCGCCTGCATACTTTAATAATAGCGAACCGGCTACGAATACCAGAATAACAGCAGAAATGATTCTGGTGATTTCTTTCGGTATCCCTGATAATTGCATCTGTCTCGAGCCATTATCCAAAATACCGAACAGTAATGCTGCAGGAATGCACCCCAACGGATGGCTCAGCCCCACCAGCGCAACGGATAAGCCCGTGAAACCGTAGCCCGGCAAATCTGTTGACTGGTTGACCATATAAACCAGTCCGAGAATCTGTACGGATCCGGCCAGACCGGCCAAGCCTCCGGAAATAAACATAGCCAAAAAGGTATTCTTTCTGCTGCTGATTCCGCCGTATTCTGCAGCCTGCGCATTTAATCCCACCGCTCTTATTTCATATCCCAATGTGGTTTTGAACAGCAGATACCACATCCCTACCGCAACTGCCAGGGCGATCAGGATACCTGTGTGAGCGCTGGAATATCCGAATGCCGGTATAAATTCTTTGAATTTCGTAAGACGTGCAACATCCGGCACAATAACTGTATGCCCTTTTGATGGTTCACCCAGGATCGTTGACGGATTTAATACCGTCCGAACCAGATAATTTGAGAGATATAGGGCGATCCAATTGAGCATGATGGTGGAGATAACTTCATTGATGCCCATATTTGCCTTCAGGATTCCTGCTATTCCTCCCCAAACTCCGCCAGCCAGAATTCCCAGAATCAGGAGGAGCGGTACAAGAATGAAATGCGGCAGGCCCTGCATATACCATGCACCGGCCACTGTGACTATGGAGGCCATTACGTACTGCCCTTCACTTCCTATATTGAAAAGGCCGCATCTGAAACCGATGGCTGCAGAAAGTCCGGTCAGCAGGATAGGAGTCACTTTATACAGCGTTTCACCGAAGCTCGGGACCGAAGCCAGACTTCCTTTGAATAACGCTGCATAAGCGGTTACCGGATTGCTCCCGGCGATGACGATACAGACGGCCCCCACCAGGAACCCGACAAAAACAGCGATAACAGGAAGCTTCAGCACATCCCATGTGAATTTCAATTTATCCTTCAAGGCTCTGCGCTCCTTCCTCTGCCGATACACCGCCGGTCATCATGATCCCCAGCTTTCTCTCGGTAGCGTCTTTGGCGTCCAGGATCCCAACTATGTTTCCCTGGTAAATCACTGCGATCCTGTCCGCAAGATTCAGAACTTCTTCCAGTTCCAGGGATATCAACAGCACGGCCTTATTGTTCTCTCTCTGTTCAAGCAGCCTATTATGTACGAATTCGATCGCGCCTACATCCAGGCCACGTGTCGGCTGCGATGCAATCAGGAGCTGCGGATCTTTATAAAACTCTCTCGCAATGATTACTTTTTGCTGATTCCCTCCGGAAAGAGAACCGGCTTTCACATTTTCATCCGGAGTTCTAATATCAAATTCCTGAATCAGGGCTTTTCCATGTTTATGGATTTCTTTATAATTCATAAGACCGTTATTGGCGAACGGCTTGATATAATGGTAGCCCAGGATCAGATTCTCCGCCAGGGAACTCTGGAGAATAAGGCCTCTCTTTTGCCGGTCTTCCGGAATATATCCTGAACCGGCTTCGATGACTTTTCTAGGCTTCGCTCGTGTAATATCCTTACCGCATAACGTCACTTTACCTGATGAAATCTTGGCCAATCCGGTCAGCCCCTCTACGAGCTGCTTCTGACCGTTCCCGTCGACGCCCGCAATGGCGAAAATTTCACCGGCATGGACATCGAAGGAAATTCCCTTGACTGCATCCACCTTCCGATGGTCTTTGACTACCAAGTTTTCTACGGACAGAATGACTTCACCCTGTTTCTTTTCGGTTTTCTCACAAGTTAGTTCAACCTCTCTGCCGACCATGAGTTCGGCAAGCTCATCCGCGTTCGTGTCCTCTGTACGGAGCGTTTTAATGATTTTACCTCTTCGGATAACCGTGACCCGATCGCTCATGCTCAGGACTTCCTTCAGCTTGTGTGTGATCAATACGATAGATTTCCCTTCACCGGTCAGTTTGCGTAAAATACTCCCCAGTTCATCGATCTCCTGCGGCGTCAATACAGCGGTAGGTTCATCCAGGATGAGCACCTCGGCTCCTTTATATAATGCCTTTAATATTTCCACACGCTGAGCAAGCCCAACCGAGATATCTTCTATCACGGCATCCGGATCCACTTCCAGCCCGAATTCATCCGAAACCTTCTGGACTTTTTGGGTCGCAGCATCCATATCGAGTTTTAGTCCGCCCAGTTTGCTGGGTTCATTTCCTAAAACGATGTTTTCAGTGACCGTAAAGTTTTCAACCAGCATAAAGTGCTGATGCACCATTCCGATGCCTAGGCTGATGGCCGAGATCGGTCCTTTGATATTAACTTTTTTTCCGTTAATAAAAACATCTCCGGACGTGGGCTGGTAAAGGCCGTAAAGGATATTCATCAGGGTGGTTTTACCGGCGCCGTTTTCTCCGAGAAGCACGTGGATTTCTCCCTTTTCCAGATCGAAATTCACGTGATCATTGGCTACGGTTCCCGGGAATACTTTGGTGATATTTTTCATTTCCACAACTTTTGTCAAATTAATACCGCCTTCCTGCAACCGATGAAATTCGGGTAAAGATCACAATATACCAATATCCACATAAGGCCAGGCAAAAGCCTGGCCTTATATTTGAAAAGCTTTTTTTAATACGAATTACTCTACTTTGAAAGCTGCATAGGTTTCTGCATCATACGGAACAACTATTTCTCCCGATTTGATCTTAGCAGCCCATTCATCTACAACCTTCATAACGTCTGCAGGAACGTTGCCGGCTTTATCGCTCACGCCGACGCCGTCATCAGCCAGGGTGAATACAATATCGCTCCCGTCAAATGTTCCGTCAATAACGCTCTTGATTGCCGTAAAGGTCGCAACGTCTACTCTCTTGATCATGGAGCAAAGTACATGTTCAGGGTCCAGTGCAGACTGATCCTGGTCAACGCCTATAGCCCAGAAGCCCTGTTCTCCCGCAGCCTGGATCACTCCAATACCGCAACCGCCGGAAGCATGATATATGACATCTGCGCCAAGCTTATTCTGAGCCAGAGCGTTTTCTTTACCCAGAGCCGCATCGCTGAATGATTGAGTATAATTCACAAGAACCTGGGCGTCCGGCTTGATCGCTTTGACGCCGGCTTCAAAACCGTACTGGAATTTTTCGATAAGAGGGAACTGCATGCCGCCTACGAAGCCGATGATATTACTCTGGCTTGTCATGGCTGCAACGACGCCCACGAGGAAGGAACCTTCCTGTTCGCTGAAAGTCAGCCCAGCGACGTTCGGAGCTTCGACAGTGGAATCGATGAGTGCGAAGGATTGGTCAGGATACTGCTCGGCGCCCTGCTGAGTCGCTTCAGCCATCAGGAATCCATTGCAGATGATCAGATCAGCTCCGGCTTCAACAGCAGCGGAGATATTAGGCAGATAGTCATCTGATGAGGCGGATTCGATAACCTGAGTCTCAACGCCAAGCTCTTCCTTGGCTTTTTCACATCCGGCCCATGCCGCATCGTTGAAGGATTCGTCTCCAAGGCCGCCCGTGTCTGTGATCAGTACGATCAACGGCGCTTCTTCCGCCGGCTTTTCAGCACCTCCACAGGCTACCATACCCAGGACCAGTATAAGGCAAAGTAATAGAGCTAGTATTTTCTTCATTTGCTTTTCCTCCTAAATATTCTGACAAAATAACCTAGAAATATTATAATGGAAAGCCATACCAAAATAAAGCTTTTAAATAGTATTTTTGTGTATAACCTATCCGCATCCGTTGGTTTTGTAGAATTGCGGCTTCCTGTGTTTGAGCAGAGGAAGCTGTTCCCGTACTGCAAAGACGCGGTTAAGATCGATTTCGGAGTAAACGATTTCTTCATCCTGTCCGGCATGAGCGTCAAACTCGCCCCATGGGTTGGCAACGCACGATCCGCCGTATGCCTGATACGGCCCGGCCTCGTCTCTTGCAGGGGAGCAAGCAGCAAAATAGACCTGATTGTCCAGCGCCCGGGCTCTTATGGTAATATCCCAATGGGCTTCGCCGGTAGGCACGCTGAATGCCGCCGGAAGAACGATAAGCAGCGCTCCCTCCAGAGACATTTTCCTGAAGAATTCCGGAAATCGGACATCATAGCAGATGCCCACTCCGATCCGGCAAAGGTCTAGATCCACCAGCGTGGCGCCATTTCCGGGCGTCAATGTATCGGATTCCATGAAACGGATCCGTCCGGGCACATCGATATCGAAAAGATGTGTTTTCCTATGCTTCCCGACGATGTTCCCTTCCCTATCAAAAATGAAAGACGTATTGTAAACAAGGCCTCCATCCAGTTCAGGGATGGACCCGCCCACCAGATTGATCTTCAGTTCCCTCGCCAACCCGGACATGAAACCGACAGTAATACCCTCCTGCGTTTCAGCATATTCCCTGAAATAGTCATTGGAATACGGGCAGTTCCACATTTCCGGCAGGACCACCAACTCAGCGCCTTCCATGGCCGCTCTCCTGATCATGCGTTCCGCTTTATTTCTTGATTCTGTCTTATCAAACGAACCCTTCATCTGGATCAATGCTATTTTAAACATGAATTTTGCCCCTCCGAAAGAAATGGGACCGTTCCAAACTGCTTTTGCCGCATTTTGAAGCGCTCCCCGTTTATTTTCTAATTCAGTATTTCACAACCGTCAAAGTTAACATGCCCCAGCTGGTCCATTTCTGCGCTGATACTGACAACAAAGTCAAGATTGTGGACCCGCGAGATGTCCTTGAGGCGTTCAATAAATTCCGTCAGATCCGGAATTTCGATATGTGCATGTTTTAATATACTGTCAATAAATATCCGTTCAATGTCGTGGTCTGAGCTTATAATCCCGTAAAGAAAGCCGATGTATTCGTCGCTGTTCGTAATATGCGGATACTCTTCCATGCATATTACTCTTATTTTATGTTTAAGGTCGTAAGTCAAGCGTTGATCTGTATTGATAAAAACTACGTTGCCATTGCATTTCTCCACACTATCGTTCGCCAGGTCAATCATCATTTTCGTCTTGCCGGTGCCTTTGTGGCCCACTATTAACTTAACCATAATAACCGCCTCCTCATCCTTTCACCAATCCACTTTTGTCGTGTTTACCGGTGCTATAACTATTAAATCGATTATACACTATCACTGCTGTTCCCCGCAAGGCGAAGTTGTCCGCAAGCGGCATCTATATCAGATCCCAATTCCCGTCTGATAGTGGCAGCGATTCCCCTGGATTCAAGGAAATCCTTGAATTCGGCGGCGGCCGATCTGTTGGCTCCTTCCAAGCCAGTCCCGGACACCTTGTTAAGCGGTATCAGATTGACATGGCATAGCATCCCCTGTAAAACGCTGGCCAGTTCCTTTGCCATCGCCAGACTGTCATTGACTCCTTCGATCAGTGCATATTCAAAGGTAATACGTCGGCCGGTCTTTTCCGTATAGGCTTTCGCTGCTGCGATAATGCTTCCTACATTATATTTTTTATTCATCGGCATCAGCTTCTCTCTGACTTCATCATTCGGAGCGTGAAGGGAGATGGCCAAATTAACCTGTGGAAAATCCTCTGCAAAGCGCCGGATCGCGTCCACCAGACCCACCGTAGAAATTGTAATATTCCTCAGGCCAATATTCAACCCGTCTTTATGGTTGGCAAGCCGTATGAAAGCGGACAGGTTTTCATAATTATCCATGGGCTCGCCGATTCCCATCACCACAATATGGCTGCTCCTTTCGTCGGTATCCTTTTGGACCCGGATAATCTGATCGAGCATTTCTCCGGGTGACAGGTTCCTTATCAGGCCGCCTATGGTTGAAGCACAAAATCTGCAGCCCATGCGGCAGCCTACCTGGCTGGAAATGCAAAGCGAATTCCCGTATTTATATTTCATGAATACGGTTTCAATGGTATTTCCGTCGTCCAGGCGAAACAGATATTTTTTGGTTCCGTCCGTCTTGGATTCCTGAATCCTTGCAATATCTGCCGAGCCTGTTGAATAACCGGCGTTTGTAAGTTTCAACCGCAGCTCTTTGGGAAGATTGGCCATGTCTTCAAAAGAACATACGCCTTTATTCAACCACATGAAAATCTGCTTGGCGCGGTATTTCGGCTCCGCCAAACTTTCCATGACCGATTCCATCTGTCTGATGTCCATATCTTTCAGGTTTTTGCCCGTCATTGCTCCATCCGTCATCTCTTCGTCTCTCCCCCCTCCCCCAACCGCTGAACCGGCTAAAATACTTTCCTGATTGAAAATGCTATGCTGTTTCAATCAACGCATAGCATTTTGATACTAGTTCTATTTGGTCCTTGATTTGATAATGGTTTCAAGGCTGATTTTATCATAGATATCCGGCTCGAATTTGTCTGAGTATCTTTGCAGTTCCTCCAGGGACAGGTCTTCGATCGCCCTGCCGCTGTTGATGCAGTCCAGAACCATTCTGCCGATGATTTCATGGCAATCCCTGAATGGGATGCCCTTTGCTACGAGATAATCCGCTGCATCGGTGGCATTCATGAACCCACTCTTAGCCGCTGCATACATGACATCCGTATTGAACTTCAAGGTGGCCAGCATTTCTGTAAAGATCCCCAGGGACGCAAGCAATGTATCCCCCGCGTCAAACACCGGCTCCTTATCCTCCTGCATATCCTTATTATATGTCAGCGGGAGCCCCTTCATGACGGTGAGTAACGCCATAAGATCGCCGTAAACTCTCCCTGTCTTTCCCCGGATGAGCTCTGCCATGTCAGGATTTTTCTTCTGCGGCATGATGCTGCTTCCGGTGCTGTATGCATCGTCTATTTCCACAAATCCGAATTCTTTTGAACTCCAGATAATCAGTTCTTCACAAAACCTCGAAAGATGCATCATGGAAATTGCAGTGCAGGATATGAACTCAATAGCGAAATCCCTGTCGCTGACAGCATCCATGGTATTCTTACAGATCTGCGAAAATCCGAGTTCAGCTGCCAGGTAATTCCGGTCGGTATTATAGGATGTGCCTGCCAGTGCGCAAGCGCCTAACGGCATGCAATCGATACGCTTCCGGCAATCTGAAAACCTGCCCATATCGCGTTTGAACATCTCCGCATAAGCGGACAAATGCCAGGCCAGCGTCACCGGCTGAGCCCTTTGCATATGCGTATAACCCGGAAGAATCGTGTCTTTGTGATTTTCCGCAAGCAATTCCAACAGACTCGTCAGTTCATTCAGCGCGTTTGTGATTTCATCTGTTTCATCTTTGAGATACAACCTGAAATCTGTAGCCACCTGATCATTTCTGCTCCGGGCAGTGTGCAGCCTTTTGCCGGTATCGCCGATCCTCTCCGTCAGTTCCGCTTCCACACCCATATGGATATCTTCATTTTCCACGGTAAAATTGATTTTGCCGGTTTCTATGTCTGCAGAAATCCGCTGAAGTCCTTTCACAATGGCATCCGCATCATCGTTGGATATGATGCCCTGACGGGCAAGCATTTTCGCATGGGCGATGCTGCCCCGGATATCCTGCTTATACATCCTCTGATCAACAAATATTGAGGCGTTGAACTCGTTAGCGGATGAACTCTCCGCCTTTGAGAATCTTCCTTTCCAAAGTTTCATGTGAAGTTGCTCCTCCTTCGCGGTTTTGCTTCTGGATCGCCCTTATTTTGAGTGGCAGACTGAACAGATTGATGAAGCCTTCAGCGTCTTTCTGATTGTATACTTCATCTTTGCTGAATGTGGCGAACTCTTCGCTGTACAGTGAATACGGAGACCTGCTGGCCGCGGCAATGGCATTGCCCTTGTAAAGCTTCATGCGAACATCTCCTTCCACATCTCTCTGAGTGGAATCAACAAACGCCTGGATCGCCTCTCTGAGCGGGGTAAACCATAATCCGTCATATACCAGCTGTGCCCACTTCTGGGCTACTATATTTTTATATTGCATCGTGTCACGATCAAGAATCAGCTTTTCCAAAGCACCATGTGCCTTATAAAGGATCGTGCCGCCAGGTGTCTCATACACTCCGCGGGATTTCATACCTACCAGACGATTTTCAACGATGTCGATGGTTCCGACGCCGTTTGCACTGCCCAGATCATTGAGCTTCTGAAGAAGCTCCACCGGTCCCATCTCTACTCCATCCAATGCTACAGGTACTCCCTTTTCAAAATGGATCTCGACATAGGATGCAGCATCCGGGGCTTTCTCGATGGGAACGCTGAGAACATGGATATCGTCCAGATGCTCATTCCAAGGATTCTCCAGGTTGCCTCCTTCATGGCTGATATGCCAGATATTTTCGTCTCTGCTATAGATTTTTTCTGTTGTCTGGGCGATCTTGACATTGTGTGCTTTCGCATATTCAATGCACTCTTCCCTTGAAGTAAGATTCCAGATACGCCAAGGCGCTATAATTTTGATGGCAGGATTAAGCGCTTTAATGGTGGACTCAAAGCGAACCTGGTCATTCCCTTTTCCGGTGCATCCGTGAGCAATACTATAGGCGCCTTCCAATTCCGCTACTTCTACCAGCTTTTGCGCCATCAGGGGTCTTGCCATGGATGTTCCGAGTAGATAATCATTTTCATAGATCGCGCCCGATTTTAACGTAGGCCAGATATAATCTGTTATAAACTCTTCTTTGATATCCAGTACATAGGCCTTTGACGCTCCGGTGTCAAGGGCCTTCTGTCTGACCGCGGAGAAGTCCTCCTTCTGTCCGGCATCACAGCATACAGCGATTACATCGTAATCATAATTTTCTTTCAGCCACGGGATGATAATGGACGTGTCCAACCCTCCCGAATAGGCCAGCACCACTTTTTCTTTAGCCATTTTGTAGGCCCCCTTTCTCGGCTCGCCGCCAATTTATACGTAATTTGCCTTCATTCATATATTTATGGTAATTCGATCAGGCAAATATTTAACAATTTTATAATTTTAGCATCGTGCACCAGCAATTACAAGTGTTTTTGTGCAGTTTCACAAAGACAACAGATGTTTAAGCCTTTTTTCGTTGAGCAAAACCAAAATTCCAACTCTTTTTTAAAGCGCCGTCAGGCGAAAAATCTTGACACATAAAGTTGTATACATTAGAATGACTTTATTGTTAAAATACAATTAAATACAGGTTATGAAGGAACTCAGTAGAACTTGTGTAATACCCTTACAGAGAGCCCGCGATGCGATGAGAGGCGGACGGTGAAGCATGGATCGAATATCACTCCCGAGCCTGAAATTCAAATTGAGTGGTCCGGCGTTCCGCCGGGCAACTAGGGTGGTACCGCGGTTAATTATCGTCCCTAGCGCAAACGTGCGCGGGGATTTTTTATTTGAGGAATTTTTAATTCGAAAGGAAAAATTATATGTTTCAAAATTTATCAGAAAACCCGATCGCTGATGTACAGCTCGGGCAAGCAGAAAAATGGAAAGATGAAAACCTGCTGGAAAAGTGTGTGACAACCCGGGAAGGCCGTCCCGCCTTTGTTTTCTATGAAGGGCCTCCGACAGCCAACGGGCGTCCGGGTATCCATCATGTAATGGCCAGAACACTGAAGGATTCTGTCTGCCGTTATAAGACCATGCAGGGATATAGGGTCAAACGTAAAGCCGGATGGGACACCCATGGACTTCCGGTGGAAATTGAAGTGGAAAAGAAGCTACATATGACCTGCAAACAGGATATTGAAAAATATGGGATCGCTCAGTTCAACGAAAAATGCAAGGAATCCGTTTTCGAATATGAAGGCCTATGGCGTCAGATGACTGAACGTATGGGTTTCCTGATCGATATGGATCACCCATACATTACGCTCAGTAACGACTATATTGAATCGTGCTGGTGGATCATCAAGGAATTCTTCAAGGCGGGGCTGATCTACGAGGGACATAAGATCCTGCCTTATTGCCCGCGCTGCGGAACCGGTCTTGCATCCCACGAAGTGGCACAAGGATATAAAGAAGTCAAGGTTCTCACCCTGATTGCAAAGTTCAAACGTGTGGGCGCTGATGAATACTTCCTGGCCTGGACTACTACCCCTTGGACACTGGCTGCCAATGTGGCTCTGACCGTGGGCGCAGATATCGACTATGTCCGGGTCAAAGCTCATGAGGATGTCCAGAACGCACCGGGGCAGATCCTTTACGTGGCAAAAGCGCTGGCCGATAAAGTCATCGGGAAAGGCAAATATGAACTCCTCGATGAAATGAAAGGCTCTGCTTTGGAATATATGGAATATGAGCAGCTGATGCCTTTTGTCAAGATCGAGCCGGGTAAAAAAGCATTCTTTGTAACAGTGGGCGATTATGTCACCATCGAGGACGGAACCGGTATTGTGCATACAGCGCCTGCTTTCGGAGAAGATGACTATAAAACAGGGCGCCGTTACGGCCTTCCTGTTATTCAGCCTGTTGACGAAGACGGGTTATATACAGAAACGCCTTGGGCGGGCCATTTTGTTATGGAAGAAGGTCTGGACGTTGAAATCGTCAAATATCTGGCAGAAAACGATAAAATCTTTTCCAAAGAAAAACTGATCCACAACTACCCTCATTGCTGGAGATGCGGAACGCCTCTGATCTATTACGCAAAGCCAAGCTGGTATATTGAGATGACCAGGCTCAGGGATGAGCTGGTAGACAGCAACAATCATGTGAATTGGTTCCCTGAATTTGTAGGCGAAAAACGGTTCGGTAATTGGCTTGAAGAAGTCAAGGACTGGGCTATTTCTAGGAATAGGTATTGGGGCACCCCGATCCCGGTATGGCGCTGCGAGTGCGGACATCTGGAGTGTATCGGCAGCAGGCAGGAACTGGTTGACAATGCGCAGGAAAAAATAACCACTGATATAGAATTGCATAGACCTTATGTGGATGAGGTCCATCTCACCTGTCCGGAATGCGGGCAAACCATGACTCGTATACCGGAAGTGATGGATTGCTGGTTTGACTCCGGAGCAATGCCATTTGCACAATGGCATTATCCGTTTGAAAACAAAGAAATTTTTGACGCCGAGTTATTCCCGGCAGATTTCATATGTGAAGGAATCGATCAGACCCGCGGCTGGTTCTATTCTCTGATTGCCATCTCCACCTTCCTGAAGAAACAGGCTCCTTACAGAAACGTTCTGGTCAACGATCTGATTCTTGATAAAGAAGGAAAAAAGATGAGCAAGTCCAGAGGAAATACCGTCGATCCGTTTGAAATGTTTGACAAATACGGCGCGGATGCCACAAGATGGTACCTTCTTTATGTATCACCTGCCTGGTCGCCTACCAAATTTGATGAAGAGGGACTTCAGGAGGTCAGCAGCAAATTCTTCGGTACATTGAGGAATGTATATAATTTCTTTGTCCTTTATTCCAATCAGGATAACATTGATCCGAAGGCCATGTTCGTTGAATATCCGAAGCGTCCGGAACTGGATCGCTGGATCCTCAGCAAATACAATCAGCTTGTGCTCGATGTGAATACTGAAATGGACCGGTATGACCACATGAAGTCCGTCAGGAAAATACAGGATTTTGTCTCTGAAGACTTATCTAACTGGTATATCAGAAGAGCAAGAAGAAGATTTTACAGTGAAAATCTTACGGATGACAAAAAGAGCGTTTACTGCACCACTTACGAAGTACTGGTGGGCGTAGCCCAGCTTGCGGCTCCTTTTGCACCGTTCCTTTCGGATGAAATCTATACCAACCTGACGGGGGAGGAATCCGTACATATTTCCTATTTCCCTCACGGTGATGCATCTTTGATCGATAAGGCAGTGGAGGCCCGCATGGATCTGGTGCGAGATCTGGTGGCGCTGGGACGTGGCACGCGTGAAAAAGAAAGGATCAAGGTACGCCAGCCTCTTACTGAAATCAAGGTCGATGGCAAATATGAAGAGTTGATCAGCGACCTTACGCCACTGATCAAGGAAGAGTTGAATGTTAGAAATGTTGTTTTTGAAAAGAATCTCAGTGAATATATGAATTTCAGCCTCAAGCCGAATTTCAAAGTGGCCGGTCCCGCTCTAGGCGCTGGCATCAAGGCTTTCGGCGCGGCTCTTGCTTCGCAGGACCCGGTTGCTTTTGCTGGCAGACTTGAAAGTGAAGATTCAATCAAAATGAAAATCGGTGAAAGCGAAGTGGAAATTACCAAGGATTTCGTGGACATCCGGATTGAAGCAAAAGAAGGCTTCGCGGTCGCCATGGAAAACAATGTTTTCACCATACTGGACACGACTTTAACTCCGGAGTTGATCAACGAAGGCCTGGCCAGGGAATTGATCTCAAAAGTTCAGCAGATGCGCAAGCAGAAGGATTTCGAAATGATGGACAGAATCAAAATCCATGTGGATGCGGATCCGGAAGTCTCGGCAGCGATCCAAATCCATAAAGATTATATCATGAGCGAAACACTGTCGGTGGATATCCTCTCCGGCGCCGGCCTGCCGGAAGCGGACCTGAACGGACACAAAACGGGAATCGACGTAGAGCGGATCTGATGATAAAAGGCGCATTGCTTCTGTTTATAAGCAATGCGCCTCTTCTTTTAGCCTGATTCCGATTTTTATAATTCCAACAGCATAACCTCCGGAAAGCAGGTGTTATTGAACTGCGGACAGGTTATGCATTTTGATATAGCCGGCGCAGTTTCTCGCGGAACCGATATAAAACCTAGTTTATAATAGAATTCCGGCACTTTGGCCACCAGCATCAGGCGATCTCCGCCGAGATCCCTGACTTCGTCTATTACCCTTTCCATCATCGCTTTTCCGATATGATTATTTCGGTATTCAGGAAGCACGGAGATCCCGCCGACAACATATTCACCGACTCTTTTTTCCAGCTGTGCGCCGCCCGCCCGTTTTCCGTTTTCGTCAACAGCCTCCCAATATTTGATTGTTTCTTTATATGGAGGATTTTCCGGGGAAACCTCCAGGCCGTGCTCCTTAAACATCGAAAACAAGCCGTAATAATCATCTGTTTCTTTGATAATGACCATTCTGCTGCTCCCTATTCGCTCTTTGGCGTCTTCTTTTCAAGTTCCTTGATCCTGGATGAAAGCTTGTCGATCTGCTCTGCCATTCTGCTCAGTTCCTGAACGATCGGGTCTTCTATATTGACCTGATCGATATCTTCATTTCCTTTTGTTGCCGGATCCGGTTTTGCTACGAATCCGCAAATGATCTGGGCCGGGACTCCCACAGCTGTGGCATAAGGCGGTACTTCATGGAGCACGACTGCTCCGGCGGCGATTTTAGCATGATCCCCAACTTTAAACGGTCCCAGGACTTTTGCCCCGGCACCCACCAGTACGTCATTGCCCAGAGTCGGATGTCGCTTCCCTTTTACATTACCGGTTCCGCCCAACGTTACACCCTGATACAATGTGCAATAATCGCCAATTTCCGTTGTCTCCCCGATAACGACTCCGCTGCCGTGGTCGATGAAAAGCCCCCTCCCGATGGTTGCCCCGGGATGGATTTCGATACCGGTCAGCCATCTGGCAATTTGCGATATCAGCCTGGCAATAAAGAAAAAATGTGCCTGATAGAAAAAATGCGAAATACGATAAAAAAATAATGCGTGAAAACCCGAATACAGAAATATGACCTCCAGAATGTTCCTGCAGGCAGGATCCCGCTTTTTGATTGATTGCAAGTCGTCAATAATATTACCCATGAGAATTTTTATACGCTCCTATTCTTGAAACATCGGTGTTGACAAATAACGTTCGCCCGTGTCCGGAAGAAATGCTACGATGATTTTCCCCCGGTTCTCGGGTCTGGATGCTAAAACTTTGGCTGCATGCACCGCTGCACCGGAGGTGATTCCCACAAGTAGCCCTTCTCTTCTGGCCAGTTTCCGGCCTGCTTCATATGCATCTTGTTCGGAAACGGTTATTATTTCATCACAAACATCGGTATTGAGAATATCGGGCTTAAATCCCGCGCCGATCCCCTGCAGTCCGTGAGACCCTGACTTTCCTTCTGTTAAGAACGGCGAGCCTGATGGTTCTACTCCCACAATCTGAATGTTTGGGTTCTTCGTCTTCAGATATTCGCCAGTGCCGGTAATCGTGCCTCCCGTCCCTATGCCGGCAATAAAAATATCAACCTTGCCATCGGTATCTTCCCAGATTTCCGGCCCGGTTGTATGATAATGCGCCGCAGGATTCGACTGGTTGGTAAACTGATTCGGCATAAAGGCTCCCGGTGTATTGTCCAGAATTTCCTTCGCCTTTTCAATCGCTCCGGCCATGCCTGTGGCACCATCTGTCAGGACCAGTTCGGCTCCGTATGCCTTAAGCAGATTTCGTCTTTCGATGCTCATGGTTTCCGGCATGGTCAGTATGACATTATATCCCCTGCCGCCTGCGATGGCAGCCAGGCCAACACCTGTATTCCCGCTGGTTGGTTCGATAATGGTCCCCCCCGGTTTAAGGAGGCCTTGTTTTTCCGCATCTTCTATCATAAAGAGAGCCGCCCTGTCTTTTGAGCTGCCCGCCGGATTAAAAAACTCGACCTTGGCCAAAATAGTCGCTTCCAGCTTTTCGTCCTGTTGGTAATTGACAAGCTCTACCAACGGTGTTTTTCCGATTAGTTCAGTAATCGATTTATTAACTTTCATCCTCCGGCCCTTCCTTGTTGTTCTTATTTTCTTTTTTACTGTCGTTTTTTTTTCTTCTTGCTTTTTCTGCTTCCAGATCTTCAGGCAGATATATTACATTGAAAGGATCATTGGCCTTTGGTTTATGGTCGGCGTCATTCGGCTGATTCATTACAAAGAAGTAATACAAAACAACCAGAACCGCAAGTACAATTGCAAACATTACAATAGGCATAGGAACCTCCTTCCAAAGCATCTGATTTAATATACCCTGGCTTATCAGCCGCTAATCACCGGTATATTCGAATCTGGAAACGGTTTTACCGCCTATATTGACTTCTTCAAACCACATATCGGCAGGTCTTGTCCATATACCGCATTCCCCGTAAAGCGCTCTGTAAACAACCATTTTTTCCAGTGTTTCACTATGGGTTGCCGTAAAAAGCAATTCATATTCTCCGCCTTTATAGTGGCGGTACCTGCCAGGCTTAAAATCTTGCATCGATATCATCTCCCTGTATTAGTATACTATAACAAATACACCCACGTAAACAGCAGCCGAAGAAAGACATCCTCAACAATCAAAAAAAGAACCCCTTTGCAGGGGTTCGATCCATTTAATTCTGTATTTTCCGTGTGGGCTGCTAGAGCAACTCTTTGCGTGAAAGATTGATTCTGTTCTGGTTGTCGATCTCAGTTACCTTGACTTTGACTTTATCCCCGATATTCATGACATCTTCGACCTTCTCAACTCTTTCCTTCGCCATCTTAGAGATATGAAGCAGGCCTTCCTTGCCCGGAAGAATCTCGATGAATGCGCCAAACGCCATAATTCTGGTGACCTTGCCTTCATATACTTCGCCGACTTCAACATCTTTAGTCAGAAGTTCAACTTCTCTCACACCTTTACGGGCGGTTTCCATATCCGGTGCTGCGATATATACGATTCCGGTATCCTCGATGTCGATTTTTACACCGGTTTCCGCGATGATTCGATTAATCGTTTTTCCGCCAGGTCCGATGACGGTTCTGATTTTGTCAGGATCGATCTGCATCGTAATAATTCTCGGTGCATAAGGTGAAAGTTCAGGACGCGGAGCGGAGATTTCTTCCATCATTTTTTCCATGATGAAAATTCTGCCCTCATGTGCCTGTGTCAATGCGTTTTCCAATACCTGTCTGGAAAGTCCGTGGACCTTGATATCCATCTGGATTGCTGTTACGCCCTTCTCAGTACCCGCGACTTTGAAGTCCATGTCGCCCAGAAAATCTTCCATACCCTGTATATCCGATAATATAGCCATTTTACTGCTTCCATCTGCCTCGACGCGCTCAATAAGGCCCATGGCGATACCCGCTACCGGTCTCTTGATCGGTACGCCGGCATCCATCAAAGCCATTGTGCTTCCGCATACAGACGCCTGAGATGTGGATCCGTTGCTGGACAGTACATCGGATACCACCCTGATGGCATACGGGAATTCCGTAACCGAAGGCAATACCGGTATCAAGGCTCTTTCAGCCAGTGCACCATGACCGATTTCACGGCGTCCCGGAGATTTCATACGGCCTGCCTCACCAACGGAGTACGGAGGGAAATTGTAATGATGCATATATCTTTTTTCGGTTTCATCCCCGATCCCATCGATGGTTTGCGCTTCACCCACTGGCGCCAGAGTCGCAACGCTGAGCACCTGGGTCTGGCCTCTCTTGAACAGCCCGGTACCATGAGTTCTCGGCAAAAATCCGGTTTCACACCAGATCGGTCTGATCTCATCATGTTTTCTGTTGTCAGGTCTGATTCCCTCATCGAGGATCATATTTCTGACCTGTTCTTTGGTGATGTTGTATAAAACGCCTGCAATATCTTTTCCGTTTTCAGGATAGATCCCTACAAAATATTCCTTCGTTTCCTTCTCCACTGCGTCCATATTATCAAGACGCTGAAGCTTATCCGGAGTCTGGATAGCCGCGCGCATTTTGCTTGTGGCAAATGCTCTAACAGCCTGTTCAATTTCTTCCGGAGCCTTGTAGATTGTTACGTTCTTTTTCGGTTTGCCTACTTCCGTGGTCACCTCTTCTATAAAAGAAACAATCTTCTTGATCTCTTCATGAGCAAATAAAATAGCCTCGAGAACAATATCTTCTGGAATTTCATTGCATCCAGCTTCTACCATCATCACAGCCTCTTTGGTTCCGCTGACGACTAAATGCATGTCGCTGACATCACGCTGGCTTTTGGTCGGATTAACAACAAACTGTCCATCCACACGTCCGACCAGAACCGAACCGGTCGGGCCATCAAACGGGATGTCGGATATGGATAAGGCAACCGAAGAGCCCACCATAGCCACGATTTCCGGAGAGCAATCCGGATCGACGCACATCACTGTTGCCACAACCTGGACATCATTGATAAAGCCTTTCGGGAACAGCGGTCTGATCGGTCTGTCCATGAGCCGCGAACTGAGTATCGCTTTTTCGCTCGGGCGGCCTTCTCTTTTTATGAAACCGCCGGGGATCTTTCCCGCAGCATACATTCTCTCCTCAAAATCGCAAGAAAGAGGGAAAAAGTCCTGATCAGGCCGTGGTGTATCATTGCAGCAAGCGGTAACATTGACCACTGTATCTCCATAACGAACTGTAACCTGACCGTTGGCAAGTTCACATACCTTGCCGATTTCCAGCTGAAGAAGTCTTCCCCCAACTGCTGTTTTAAAAACTCTGTAATCTTCAAATCTCATAATTAACAACTACCTCCTGTTAATTTCTGCTTCCGTCGCGCTGATTGCGCTAACTAAAAAATATAAATAAAAGCGGAGCTTCTTAAGAGGCCCCGCTTAAATTTTTAAGTTGTATTACTTTCTTAAACCTAAACGAGCAATAAGGTTTCTGTATCTTTCAACATCCTTATCTTTCAGGTAATTAAGAAGGTTTCTTCTCTGTCCTACCATCTTCAAAAGGCCCCTTCTTGAGTGGTGGTCCTTTTTATGAATTTTCAAATGCTCATTTAAATCGTTTATTCTGTAAGTAAGAATCGCGATCTGAACTTCCGGAGAACCTGTATCTCCTTCTTTTGCCTGGTACTCTTTAATAATTTCTGCTTTTTTTGTCTGATCAATCATTTTTTTTATCTCCTCTTTTTTTGTCCGCCTAAAGCTGAGTTCACGGCGGAGTGCTCGCGTAACTAAGCCAAGGTAATTTTTATAACGGTTTATGGTATCATGAAAAGCCGGTTTTGTCTATATTTATTTTGAAAAATACGCTTTTGCGGCGATGCAATCTTTTGTGATCTGCGCAGCCAGTTCGTCGATTGTCCCGAATTTTCTTTCGTCTCTTGTTTTGATCAGAAACTCGACGCGGATGTTTTTGCCGTATAATTCGTTATCAAAGCCAAAAATGTGTGTTTCCACATTTTTTTTATTGATCCCGATGGTGGGTTTCACCCCTACGTTGGTAATGCTGGGATATTCAACTCCATTATAGATGCAAATCGTTATGTATACACCGTTTGCTGGTGATACCATGTCCTCATCAATGATCAGGTTGGACGTTGGAAAGCCTATGGTTTTGCCCAGGCGATTGCCCACCACCACTTCGCCGTCGATGGCATACAGGCGCCCCAAATATTTAAGGCACATATCCACTTTCCCTTCCGTAATCAGCTCTCTGATCAGCGTGCTGGAAACGATTTGTCCATCGATAATGACAGGATCCAGCACTTCGATGTTGAAGTCCAGTTCCTTTCCGTATTCTTTCAGGACTTCGGGCGATCCGGCGGCATTCTTTCCAAATCTGTAGTTGAATCCACAGTAACCGGATTTCATATTGAATCTGCTGATCAGCAGATCCTGTGTAAATTCCTTCGGGGTCATGTTCATCAGTGCCTGGTCGAAGGGTATATTAAAAAGATAATCGACGCCAAGCCCTTCAATTATTTTTGCTTTCTCATCAAAATATATAATATTCTTGACAATATTTTCACCCGCTATGATATTTCTCGGGTGGTTGGCAAATGTAAAAACGGCTGATTTGATGCCTTTTTCACTGGCTCTGTTCACAGTCGCTTCGATCAGCGCTTTGTGCCCTAAATGTACCCCATCAAAATTTCCGAGTGCCAATGCTGTTGGTTCGATATGTTCTATTTCTCCGATGGAATTAAATATTTTCATCTCTGGTATTACTATCCTTTTTATTCCAAAAAATTTTGTCCGGTTTGTAGTTTCCGTTATTCTTTACGGCTACTCCGAGAAATTCCTCTTCACAATACACGCAATATAGATGCTTCTGTTCCAGGATCAGCGGCTCCGAAATGACTTGTGCCTCTTCCGATCTCAAAACACCGCCGTTTATAAACCACCCGGCCCGATGAGCCGGAACCGTGATTTTACCCAGATTCACTAAAGCAAAATCGGCAGATTTGATCACTTTGTTGATGTCATCCATCTTCGCGAGTTCATCCAGCGTCACCGAGTCCTCGATTTTGCAGGCGCCGCTTTCAAGCCGCACAAGGCCGGACATCACGGCCCCGCAACCCAGGATCTGGCCGGCATCATGACAGATGCTTCTGATATAAGTTCCTTTGGAGCATTTCACCGTAAATTCGGCTTTTTTACCATCTGCATCGATCCGGTCGATCGTCAGCTCTTCTACATCGATCTCCCGTGATTTGATCTCGACACTTTGCCCGCTGCGGGCATATTCATACAATTTTTTCCCGTTCACTTTGAGTGCGGAATATTTCGGCGGTATCTGTGTGATCCTGCCCCGGAATGTTGCCAGCGCATCCCGTATAGCCTGCTCTGTCAGGCTTGAAGCGGCGCGACTCTGCATTTCAGTCAAAGGCTGCAATGTGCCCCAAATATCATAGGTGTCCGAGATTTTTCCGAATTCAATTTCGCAGCGGTATGTTTTAAAATCAAAATCCAGGTATTCGGTAATCCTGGCCGCTGATCCCAAGCAAACCGGAAGCACGCCTGTAGCATGGGGGTCCAATGTTCCCGTATGCCCAACTCTCTTGATGCCTGTCAGTCTCCGGATCACAGCCACACAATCGTGTGAAGTATATCCGGCTGGTTTATTCAAGATAATGATGCCATCGCGTATCATAATATTCTTTTCTTTTCCTGCTTCGCTTTCTCGCAAGCCTCTCTCAGTGTGATTTCAATTTCATTGATCATCATTTTCATTGCAAACGGCATATCCGCGTTGATGGTACAGCCTGCAGCCTTTGTATGTCCGCCGCCGTTAAAACGCATGGCGATCTCTGCAACATTGGCATATGATTTAGAGCGCATGCTCACTTTGATTCTTTCTTCAGCATCTTCTTTCAGAAAAGCAGCAATTTCCACGCCTGCTATTGATCTGAGTTTTTCTACGATGCCTTCCGTTTCATCAGCTTTTGCCCCCGTTTCTTTCAGCATGTCCAGCGTCACAAAAGTGATGGCCGCCTTCCCGCCGGCAAAAAAACGAATATTATCCATAACCTTATTGGTCATTAGCATCTTTTCCGGTCGAACGTTCTCATAGATCTTAACACTGATGTCATTATGATCGATGCCAAGATCATAAAGCTGCACAACGATTTCGTGCGTTTCTCTGGTTGTGTTTGAATATTGGAAATTGCCCGTATCGGTTGTAATGCCGGCCCATAGCGCTTCTCCGATTTCTTTGTCCATTTTCACATCAAGTTCCCTGAGCAGCTTGAATATGATTTCCGCTGTAGCAGCGGCATTCCCATCAATATAATTGAAATCGCAAAACGGATCAGATGTAATATGATGATCTATACACATACTGACCCTGCCTTGCATAAATTTTTCTTTTCTTTTCTTGAATCTGCTGATTTCGGCGCAATCCACACAGATACACAGATCAGGATTTTTGATTTTTTCAGCATTTTCGGTGCAATAACCATTATCCATAAATTTCAGATATCCTGGAACTTCATCTTCAATCAGAACGCTGCACTTCTTGCCTAATAGTCGAAGACCCTTGCACAGCGCCGCCGATGACCCCAGAGCATCGCCGTCCATATTCACATGAGGGAAAAGCAAAATATTTTCAGATTCAAGGATCTTATCCGCAATTTCCCTAAGGGAATTATTGTTCATCCTCTTTCTCCAATTCCAGACTGTCGATTATTTTTGAGATATGTCTGCTGTACTCCATAGATGTGTCAATCTTGAATATCAAGTCCGGAACATGTCTGAGTTTGATCTGATGGCCTATTTCTCTCTTGATCAGCCCCTTTGCGCTATTGAAGGCTTTAATCACCTGGTCTTTTTCTTCATCTGTCGCGTCGCGGGCCGGGTCAGACCCCAGAACCACCACATAGCAGGTGGCATAACTGCCATCGCTGGTGACTTCAACAGCCGTAACGCTGACCAGCGCAGAAAGCCTTGGGTCCTTGATTTCCCGAAGCAGCATTTCGCTGATTATTTTCCTGATTTCTTCCCCAAGTCTTCCCTGTCTGAATCCTCTTCCCATTTCAACACCTATACTCTTTTAATTTCTTCCATCGTAAAGCATTCGATCGTGTCGCCTTCTTTAAGGTCGTTGTAGTTTTCAATGCCAATACCGCATTCGAAACCGTCTCTGACTTCTTTCACATCGTCTTTCATTCTCTTCAATGACGATATTTTGCCCTCATGGATGATAATGCCATCCCGGACAAGTCTTATTTTCTCATTTCTGACGACTTTGCCTTCGGTGATGTACGCGCCGGCTATAATACCGATGCCCGGCACCTTGAATGTCTCTCTGACAACCGCCTTACCCAGGAGTACCTCCTTGAAAATCGGTTCAAGCATTCCCTTCATCGCGGCTTCCACTTCTTCGATCAGATTGTAGATGACCCGATAGCATCTGATTTCGATGTTTTCTCTTTCGGCCATCAGCGTAACATCGGTGGATGGCCTTACATTAAATCCAATAATGACCGCGCCTACTGCGCTAGCCAGTCTGACATCGGATTCAGTAATGGTTCCCACGTTGGAATGTACGATATTGGTTCTTATATTTTCAGTCCTCAATTTTTCCAGCGACGTCTTTACGGCGTCAACGGAGCCCTGAACATCTCCTTTGACGATCAGATTCAGTTCTTTGATCTCGCCTTCTTTCATCTGGCTGAAGAGTTTCTCCAGGCTTGTGCTGGCATTTCTTGCAAGTACTTCTTCCCGAACTTTTGATTTCCTGTTGGCTGCGATTTCCTTGGCTTTTGCAAGGTCAGTGACAACATAGAATTCATCTCCGGCCTCCGGCACTTCGGTCAGCCCCAGGATCTCCACAGCAGTGGCCGGGCCGGCTTTCTTGATTGTGCCGCCTTTGAAATTCGTCATGAGACGGATTTTGCCAGCACTGGTTCCTGCTACAACAGACTGTCCGGTCTGGAGCGTTCCATTCAGCACTAGCAGCGTAGCCACCGGTCCTTTAGATTTATCCAGTCTCGCTTCGATGACGGATCCTGAAGCCAGTCTGTTCGGATTTGCCCGCAGTCCGAGCATTTCCGCCTGAAGCAATATCATCTCCAGAAGGTTCATTATACCCTCTCCAGACTTTGCTGAAACAGGGACAGAAATGACATCACCGCCCCAGTCTTCCACCAGGACACCTCTGGAAGCGAGATCGTTCTTAACTCTTTCGATATCCGCTGCCGGCTTATCAATTTTATTGATCGCAACGATAATCGGAACACCCGCTGCTTTCGCATGGCTGATCGACTCGAGAGTCTGAGGCATGACGCTATCGTCAGCGGCCACAACCAGCACTGCTATATCCGTAATATGAGCACCTCTTGCCCTCATGGCTGTGAATGCTTCATGTCCCGGTGTATCCAGGAACACGATTTTCTGGCCATCCACTACAACTTCCGATGCTCCGATATGCTGAGTGATTCCACCTGATTCCGAAGCGGTAACATTTGTTTTCCTGATGGCATCCAATAGTGAGGTCTTGCCGTGGTCTACATGTCCCATAACGGTTATGATCGGTGGTCTCGGCTTCAGGTCCTCTTCAGTGTCCTTGAAGTTCTCAATGCCCTCTTCAACAACCTCTTCCTCAACTTTTCCGATCACTACACTGATCCCCAGATCTTCAGCCAGAACCTGCACAGTGTCTTCATCAAGATTCTGATTCAGCGTTGCCATAATGCCCAGCTTCATCAGATTCATGATGACTTTTGAAGTCGGTATCTCAACCTGTTCGCAAAAGCCTGCTACAGTGATTGGAACGTTAATAACAAAAGTGCCTTCCGGAAGTTCGGCTATATTGATTTCAGGCACAATTTCTTTGGATTGTTTGATATGTTTCTTTGGCTTTGGCGCCTTTTCCAAAGACAATTGCTTATAAGTTCCACCCTGTAGTTTTTTGCTCGGGCCGCTTTCCAGTTTGGCGAATTTGTCTTTTTCTTTTCCGGTATGTGCCTTGCTGCGGTCGTCCTTCTTCTGGATCGGTTTAGCGGCTATAACCGGTGCGGCACTTTCAGTTCTCGGTTTTCTATCGCCATATCCCTGTCCCGCCGGGCGAGGGCCCTGCGGTCTTGGTCCCTGAGGCCTTCTGTCCCCGTAGCTCTGTCCGGAAGTCTGGCCTTGTCCCTGGCTTCTCGGAACGCCTCTTGAATCTGAATATCGGGTTTCTGCACCGGGTCTGGCCGGTCTCTGTTCGCCGGTCCTCTGCTCATATGGCTTACGTTCGCCGGTTCTCTGCTCGTATGGCTTGCGCTCACCCGTTCTCTGTTCGCCGGTCCTCGGCTCATATGGCTTGCGTTCACCGGTCCTCTGCTCGTATGGTTTGCGCTCACCCGTTCTCTGTTCGCCGGTTCTTTGTTCGTATGGCTTGCGCTCACCCGTTCTCTGTTCGCCGGTTCTTTGTTCGTATGGCTTGCGCTCACCCGTTCTCTGTTCGCCGGTCCTCTGCTCGTACGGTCTACGTTCACCGGTCCTCTGCTCGTACGGTCTACGTTCACCGGTCCTCTGCTCATATGGCTTGCGCTCACCCGTTCTCTGCTCGTACGGCTTGTGTTCGGCCGGTTTATGTTCAGGGGCTTTCTCCTCAGCCTTCTGGATTTCAGGTTTTTGTTCAATAGGTTGAGACTCCATGGTACTGATCGGCTGCTTTGCTGCCTCTGGTTTGGCTTCTTCGGAGACCTTTTCCGGGGCCTGGGGTTTAACCTGAGCCTCGACCTTCATTTCTGCTTCCGCCTTCGACTTTTCAGCCTCTCTCGCATCCAGTTTTTTATCGATAACCGGTTCGCCCATCGGTTTTTTTGGTCTGCCTTCGATTTCTTTTGATATGATTGGTTTCCCCATAGGTGGACGCTGCGTGACAGTTTTCTCTTCTTGCCTTGTTTTGGCCGTTTGAGGCTTTGTCTGCAGCGGGGTTAATTTGACTGCCGCTTTGACTGTAACATGGGGTTCAAATTCATCCTCTTTTTTTTCTGTTTTTTTGGGCGCTGCTTTAACAATTTTTGTCTCAACAGTGGTCTTCGTTCTGCCCATTGCATTTTTTATCGCTGCCGCGTCATTATCAGAAATCAATCCGGTGGTTCCTTCCGGCTTGATCCCTAAAGTTCCGCATTTTTCCTGCAACTCTTTACTGTTTATATTTAATTCCTTTGCCAGATCACTAATTTTTATCGTCATTAGAATTCCTCCCTGCTTTCTATTTCTTTGAGTATTACATTTTTGAAATTGTCATCTAAAATTCCGAAGACTCCGGAATCCGCTTCACCCGTTATCGCAGAAAGTTTCTCTTTGCTTCCAAAGATCTTATACGCGACATTGTTTTTAACGGCTTCCCTGATTACCTTTTCTTTTGTGTTTTCAGACAGATCGTCAGCTATGATCAGAAGTTTCACTTTGCCTCGGGCCATAAAAGCCTTGCAGGTTTCCGTTCCCGAAATAAGTTTCCTTGATTTCGCGGCAAATCCAATATAGCTGTCAAACTTTTCTCTCATAAGCTTCCAGCTCCTTAAACAGATTCGCCAGCGCTTCGTCGTCAATTGTCATCTGAAGGCCTCTACCGATAGCTTTTTTCTTATGAGCAAGTTTGAAACAGCTTTCTTTCGGGCACAGGTAGATTCCTCGTCCCTTTGCCTTGCCGGTAGGGTCTATGCTGATTTTGCCTTCGTAGCCGGCGATCCTTATGAGTTCGGATTTTGGTTTTGACTCCATACATCCAACACATCTTCTCATCGGTAATTTCTTTTCCTTCAAAATTTACACCCTTTCGTTTTCTGCTCCTTCATCATCCGAAGCATCATAATACTCATTTTCCGATGCTGTTTCACCATTTTCATCATTGAGGTTTTCTATGTCTCCATAATATTGTGAATGGCTTTTTATATCTATTTTCCATCCGCACAGTTTCGCTGCGAGTCTTACATTCTGGCCTTCCTTACCGATCGCCAGCGACAGCTGATAATCCGGCACGATTACTGTAGCGCTTTTCCCTTCATCGCTGATGATGACGTTCTCAACCTTTGCCGGGGAAAGAACATTGCTGATGAGTTCATATGGATCCGGACTCCATGCAATGATATCTATTTTTTCTCCGAACAATTCATCCACCACGGCCTGCACCCGGACGCCTCTGGCTCCTACGCATGCGCCTACCGGATCAACATTTTCATCATCACTCCATACCGCGATCTTTGTCCTGGAGCCTGCCTCACGGCTAATGCTTTTGATTTCAACGACTCCTTCCTGAATTTCAGGCACTTCGAGCTCAAAGAGCCGCTTAACCAGGCCCGGATGAGATCTTGAAAGATAGACCTGAGGTCCTTTTGTTGTTTTCTTGACATCCATAATATAGACTTTCAGTCTGCTGTTGATGGAATAGGTTTCTCCCGGGACTTGCTCCGTTGCCGCCAGGATGCCTTCGGTCTTGCCCATATTGATAAAAACCGTTTCATTTGATACTCTTTGCACGGTACCGGTTACAATTTCACCCTGGCGGTTGATATAATCGTCAAAAATCATACCCCGCTCAGCTTCTCTGATACGCTGCACCACAACCTGTTTTGCCGTCTGTGCCGCGATTCTGCCGAAATCCATAGGAGTGACCCTGTATGAAACTGTGTCCCCCACCTCATACCTCGGATCTATTTCCTTGGCATCTTCGATGGATATCTGAGTCATGCTGTCCTCGACCTCTTCCACGACATCCATTACCATCAATACATCAATATCTCCGTTTTCTCTGTCTATATCGACCTTCACATTTTGGCTCGTTCCGTAATTCTTTTTATAGGCGGAAACCAGGGCCGACTCGATCGCCTCGATCAGTACGTCCTTGGATATCTGTTTTTCCTTTTCCAAATCCTCGATAGCCTCAATGAACTCTCTATTCATTTTTTACTGCTCCTCCTTATAAAACAACTTTTAATTTAGTCTTAGCCACCGCTTCGAGGGGCAGCCTGATTGTCTTGTTTTCCGCATCGGTTATTACAACTCTTCCGTCTTCCAAACCGACCAGCGCGCCGTCATAATGTTTTCTGCCTTCTAAATTCTGATAAAGGCTGATTTCGACCTGACGCCCTTTATATTTTTGAAAATCCCTATCGTTGATCAATGCCCGGTCCATTCCCGGCGATGATACCTCCAGGTAATAATTCTGCTCGATGGGATCCAGTTCGTCCATTTTGGCTGACAGAAATCTGCTCACCAATTCGCAGTCATCTGTCCCGATATAAGCCTCCTCATCTTCCCAGGCTTTATCTATATAAACTCTTAAAAACCAATCCTTGCCTTCTTTAACAAATTCGACATTGTAGAGTTCCAGCCCGTTTTCCGCGAGGAAGGGCGTCAGAATATCGCTCACAATCTCTTTTATTTTACCTTTCGCCATTATTTCGTCTTTCTCCCGAATATTTATTCTGACAAAATATTTGGAGTGGGCCTAAGCCCACTCCAAAATTCATGCCATTACAATAATTTACTACGTTATAATATCACAGCCCCATTCATTTTGCAAGATTTATTACAATTTTTTAATCACTTCTATGCCATGCGCTTCCAGCATCGATTCCACATCGGGGATGTTGTCGACCTTCAAGACAAAATACTGCGGCCCGCCCTTACTCACAACAAAAGAATAGATATAATCGATGTTGACATTATGTTCGGATAGAATATGGAAAATCTCGTTGAGGCTCCCCCTTCGATCTTCCGGATTTACAGCCATGATATCGGACATCATAGCAACGATGCCATTTTTCTTAAGGATTTCCACCGCTTTTTCCGGGTCATCCACAACAGTCCTCAGAATACCGTATTCCGTGGTGTCATACACCGAGATCGCGCGGATGTCGATGCCCTCTTTGAAAAAAATTTCAGTCAGATTAGCTAACATCCCATACTGATTCGGCAGCAGAACAGATAATTGCTTAATAGCCATACTATTCCTCCTTTCTTAAATCAATGACTCTCCGGGCTTTTCCTTCAAATCGAGGCAAGCTTGCCGGTTGTACCAGATTAACTTTTGCATCTATGCCCAGAACTGTTCTCAGCCTGCTCCGTATGTTCTGATTCAGACTTTCCAGTTTCGCATAAGACTCCAGATAGGAAGCGTCAGTCAGCTCCACATCCACTTCGATTTTATCAAGATGAGCTTTTTTATAGACCCTGATCTGATAATGCGGGCCAACGCCCTCCGAACTGATCAGAACCTCCTCGATCTGTGAAGGGAAGACATTGACTCCGCCCAGGATCAGCATATCGTCGGAGCGTCCCTGGATTTTCGCCATTCTGACGGTCGTCCTTCCGCAGTCACATTTTTCATAATTTAACGAAGTGATATCCTTGGTTCTGTATCGGATGATCGGAAGTGCTTCTTTTGTGATGGTGGTAATGACCAGTTCTCCAACCTCCCCCGGTCCAAGCACTTCGCCGGTTTCAGGGTCAATGATCTCCGGAATAAAGTGGTCCTCGCTGATATGCATCCCCTTGAGCGCCAGGCATTCCCCGGAGACGCCAGGTCCCATGAGCTCGCTCATGCCGTAGTTTTCGGTAGAAAAGATACCCCATATTCTATTTAGTTCATTCCTCATGGATTCCGTCGATCCTTCGCCGCCGAAAAGGCCCCATTTCAGTTTCAGATCCCTGGCCGGGTCGATACCCATCTGCACCGCGACCTCTGCCATATGCAGCGCATATGATGGCGTACTGATGAGGGCTGTTGTGCCGAAATCCTGCATAATCATGATTTGTTTTGTTGTGTTCCCGCTGGACATCGGGATCACCGCGGCTCCAACACGTTCCAATCCCTGATGAAGACCGAAGGCACCAGTAAATAATCCGTATCCGAAAGCGATCTGGGCGGTATCTTCATTGGTAACGCCTGCTTGTGTCACGATCCTGGCTATCAGTTCTTTCCAGACCTCCATATCGTTTCTGGTATATCCGACAACCGTCGGCTTGCCGGTAGTTCCCGACGAGGCGTGAAATCTTACGATATCTTTCCTTTCGGATGAAAACAATCCAAATGGGTAGTTGTCTCTGAAGTCTGATTTGGTCGTAAAAGGCAAATATTTCAAATCACTCAGGGATTTTATATCTCCCGGCAATACGCCAAGGTCGTCAAATTTCTTTTTATACGCCGGGACCCTTTCATAGACCCTTTCGGCAGTTTTCTTCAGGCGCTCCAGCTGAACAGCCATGTACTCTTCGCGGTCCAGCGTCTCATCTTTGCTCCAGATCCTGTGTTTCATGTCTTCTTTACTAATCATAATTCCTATCCAGCTTCCCTGATGTTCAGGCCTCCTCGCAGGCCTCATCAAATTAAAACAACGATAACTGATCCGACTCCGGCAGGCCATCCAGAACGCCATGGATTTTCATGGCCTCAACAGCCGTCTGGTTCGCTTTACTACGGTCACGAAGATCTTCCACCGTCTCAAAAGGCTTGATTTCGTACTCCTCGCAAATCATCCGCGCAGCCGATTCTCCCACGCCCGACATGGCTGCGATAGGAATCCTCACTTTGCCATCCTCGGCCTGGAATTTCGTCGCATCCGAAATTCCGAGTCTCGCCGGCAGGAATTGCAGGTCTCTCGAAAACATTTCATACATGACTTCGAGAACGGTGATTTCATTTTTATCTTTATCTGTCGCAGACTTGCCTTTACCGTTCAACTCTTCGATCCGCTGCATGACGCTCCGGAACCCTTTGTGGATCAGATCTGAATTGAAATCATCCCGTTTTACAGTAAAGTATGCGGCATAGAACTCAGCAGGATAATAGACCTTGTAATAGGCAATCCTGTATGACATCATCACATAGGCCACCGCATGGGCTCTCGGAAACATATACTTGATTCTCCGGCATGATTCGATATACCAGTCAGGTACGCTGTTCCGTTTCATCAGCGCCACATGCTCGTCCGAAACGCCTTTCCCTTTCCGGACCCCTTCCATTATCTTAAAAGCATCCTTGTTTGGCAAGCCTTTTAGTATCAAATAATTCATAATGTCGTCACGTGTGGATATGGCGTCATTCATTGTGGCAACGCCGCTTTTAATAAATTCACTGGCGTTATTGTTCCATACATCGGTGCCGTGCGAAAATCCGGAAATTCTGACCAGATCAGCAAAACGGGTCGGCCTCGTATCATCCAGCATCCTTCGCACGAATTCCGTTCCGAATTCAGGGATCCCGTAAGTGCCATGCTGAAATTTATATTCCGGATTTGATATATTCAGTGCAGCCGTGCCGGTGAAAAGGCTGTTGACTTTTTCATCATGCAGCGGTACTTTCAGCGGGTCCAGTCCGGTCATATCCTGGAGGTGCCTGATCTGTGAGGGCACATCATGACCCAGTATGTCCAGCTTCAGCAGGTTCTGGTCGATGGAATGATAATCAAAATGCGTTGTGACGATTTCGGTGGTCATATCATTGGCCGGATGCTGAACAGGGCAGAACTCGTGTATGTCATGTCCCTCGGGCACGATGATGATGCCTCCCGGGTGCTGTCCGGTTGTCCTTCTGATTTCGGTGCAGCCTTCTGTCAGTCTTTCAATCTCCCATTTATTAGTGCTGATGCCCTTCTCTTCGAAGTACTTTTTCACATATCCATAGGCGGTTCTCGATTTGATGGTTCCAATAGTCCCTGCTTTGAAAACATTGCCTTTGCCAAAAATCTCCTCCACATATTTGTGGGCAGTCCCTTGATACTCGCCGGCAAAATTCAAGTCGATATCCGGCTCTTTATCACCTTCAAAACCGAGGAACGTTTCAAACGGTATGGAAAACCCAAGTTTGTCCATTGTCGTGCCGCAGGTCGGACAAGCTTTTTCCGGCATATCCACGCCGCAATCGTACGACTTGTTATCGCCCCATTCAAAGTGTTTGCAGTTTGAGCAGACATAATGCGGCGGGAGCGGATTCACCTCCGTAATACCGGCCATGGTCGCGGCAAATGAAGATCCCACTGAACCCCGGGAACCAACCAGGTACCCGTCAGAGAGTGATTTTTCAACCAGCATTTTTGCTGAAACGTACATCACCGCATAACCGTTTCCGATGATAGACTCCAGTTCTTTGTCCAGTCTTGCCTTAATCTCAGGAGGAAGCGGATCTCCGTAGATGGAATGCGCCTTTTGCAGGCATGCATCTCTCAGTATCTTATCCGCATTTTCTATCTTCGGAGGGAACTTCCCAACAGGAACCGGGCGAAGTTTTTCCACCATCTCAGCAATTTGCCTTGTATTTGCAACCACCACCTCATAGGCGGTTTCCTCTCCGAGATAGCTAAATTCATCAAGCATTTCCTGGGTTGTCCGTAAGTAAAGACCTTTGCCTCCCTCGGCATCCTTAAAGCCCTGTCCGACCTGAATGATTTTTCTGTAAATCGAATCTTCCGGATCGGTATAGTGAGAATCCGTTGTTGCAACAACAGGTTTACTGCTATCTCGTCCTATTTTTACAATCTTCCGGTTCAGATCCATCAGCGCTTCCTTGCCGGACAATCTGCCTCTATCGATCAGGAACTGGTTATTGATCAGAGGCATGATCTCAAGATAATCATAGAAAGAAGCGATTTTCAAGAGCTCGTCGTCATTTTTTCCGTTCACCAGGGCGGAAAATAGTTCTCCGGCCTCGCAGGCCGATCCGATGATCAGCCCTTCCCTTTTCGAAGCAATCAGAGATTTTGGTATTCTCGGCCTTTTCTTGTATATATAGTTCAAATGAGACTCTGATACAAGTTCATAAAGATGGCGAAGACCCACCTGATTCTTTGCAAGCAGGATGATATGGTAGGCATTGCCCTTGATTTCAAAGCTTCCTTCTCTGCCGGTATCATCGTACAGATAACCTTCCATGCCATAGATGACCTTCAGGTCCAGCTGATGACTCTTATCATGCAGTACGTGGAACGCTTCGGGGAATGCATGAACCACTCCATGATCTGTTATAGCTACAGCTTCCTGCCCCCAGCCTGCCACGGTTTTCAGTAGGTTCGCGGTATCGTTGAGTCCGTCGTTCTCGCTCATTTTTGTATGGCAATGCAATTCAACGCGTTTAACCGGCGCTGTGTCTTCCCGCAAAGGTGCCGATCCAATTTCTATCGCAAGGGTTTTCAAAACCAGGGTGTTTTCAAATGTATCCCACTCAGGTTGCCCCAGGACTTTCAGCGAGCACCCATTTTCCAGATTGTCATCTATTTCTTTCCATTTTTCATCTGAGCAGAAAAGCTTGCAGCATAACGATGAATTTTTATCGGTAATCAGAAGCGACACCATTTTTTTATCGTTTTTGATGCTTCTTGAGTCTTTTCTGAATAATATGCCCTGGACAGCCGCTTTACCCATTTCAACAGTGAGTTCGGATATCGGAACCGGATTTTCTGAGATCGGTTTTCCCAATACAGATTTTTCTGAGGAAGGATTCCTTCTGGGATTGCTGCTCAAAGCAGTGGTTGTGATCCGTTTTGATGCTTCCTTTAGTTTTTCTTCTACTTCCTTTAATTCACGAGCTGCCTCAGCATTTCGTGCTTCCAGGCTTTTATTGTACCGATCCGTATGATTTTCAAATTCAACCGTGGTTCTTAGACTAAAACGTTCGCTGAGAAGTGCAGCAAATTTGACTGCCAGGAGATCATTCAGCTTTTCCGCGGCTGTATCTCCCAGAACATAGAGAATCGTCCTCGCAGGTTTGCCGTCGGAAGATGCTTCAAAAAGAAACTCATCCAGAAGGATCGACTTGGTGATGGCTGTATACTTTCCGTTCGCTTCGCTGATCAGATATGGCAGATACAAATCTATAATATCTTCGGGGTCAAGAATCAGGTCTTCATATTCAAAAATAAAATGAACAGCGCCCAGCCTTTCGATCTTGTTTCTGATTGCTTCTCTGATTTGATCGAGATCGCTGAATGGTATGATGAAATTGAGTCTGACGGTGAGCTTCAGGGTATCCCCGGCTTTATTGACTGCGGCCTTCCGGACTTGCAGTCTGGTTTGCTCCCTGCTTTGATTGTGGAGTCTGTTCCATGAAATTGTGTTCAGGATAAGGTCGAGCATTTTATGATTGGTCCTTCCGATTTGTCACAAGTTTAATGATTTCTTCAACGATATCTTTTTCATCAACGGTATTTATGATACAGCCTTTTTCAAAAATAGTACCTTTGCCTGATCCACAGGCAACGCCGTAATCCGCCTCCCGGGCCTCTCCCGGTCCATTGACCGCACAGCCCATGACTGCTATTGTGATACTTGTCTGCCCTGCGTCCAGCCGGCTTAAGGCTTCTTCAATTTTCATCGCGATATTCTCAAGATCCACCTTTGTTCTGGCGCAAGTCGGACACGAAATGATATTGATGCCTTGCCTCATTCCCAGACATTGCAACAATTTCTTTCCGAACAGCACTTCTCTCACCGGATCTCCGGTTAAAGAGACCCGTATGGTGTCTCCTATTCCTTGAAGCAGTAAAGCGCCTATGCCTGCGGCGGACTTGATTTGACCGATTTCAGGTGTGCCTGCTTCAGTCACACCGACATGCAGAGGATGATCGGTCTTTTCGGATAGCAGCCTGTATGCGTCGAAATTCATTTTCACGTCTGATGACTTGACTGAAACAACCAGGTCGGTGAAGTCCATGTTCTCCAGGATTCTAATATTTCTCAACGCGCTATCGACGATTCCTTCGGCAGTGACTCCCTGGTATTTTTGCAGAATATCTTTTTCCAGGGATCCGGAATTTACACCGACCCGGATCGGAATGCGGTACTCCTTCGCAGCCTTTACTACTGCAGCAACACGATCGGCTCCGCCGATGTTGCCCGGATTGATTCTAATTTTATCCGCTCCCGCATGAATTGATTCAATTGCCAGCCTGTAGTCAAAGTGAATATCCGCTACCATGGGAATATCGGAGAATTCTCTCACTTTTCGTTTGATCCGGCCAAAAGCCTCTGCTGCCTCGTGATCCGGGACAGAAAGGCGTATGATATCACAGCCTGCCAGAACAAGATTTCTGATTTGTTCCGTACTGGCTTCCACATCACGAGTATCTGTATTCGTCATAGATTGAATTGTGATGGCGGCTCCACCGCCGATCAAGACACCTCCGCAATTGATCTGCTTCGTCATTTTCCCCCCATGATCGGAACGATAAATCTCAATATATCGTTCCAGGTTACATAGATCATCAGGCCAAACAGCAGAATGATCCCGGCAGTATGGATGTTTGCCTCAATTTTATCAGTGATCGCTCTGCCGGTGATCTTCCTGATTACCAGGAACACAAGTCTGCCACCATCCAATGCCGGAAACGGCAACAGATTGATAATGGCTAGATTCAGGCTGATCAGAGCTGCCAGATACGCAACATATTGAATCCCCATCTTTGCCGAGTCTCCCACCATATATACAATGCCCACCGGTCCTGTCAGGTCCGAAGCGGCAACGTGCCCGGTAAAGAGCTGCTTTAAAACGTCCATCATTGCCACCGTCATCGACCAGGTTGATTTGAAACCGTCCGCTATAGCGGACAGCGGTCGTTTTTCAGTCACCGGCTTGATTCCGATTATGGTCCGTCCGTCTTCGGCTTGAGCGGTTTCACTCTTAAACATCAGTTTATCGCCGTTCCGTTCGACCTCGATGGAAATTTCCGTTCCCGGCTGGAGCTTCCCGATGATCGTATAAATATCGTCCCATTCGGTAATTTTAGTGTTATTGATTGCTTTGAGCTCATCACCGGGCAGTATGCCCGCAGCTGCAGCCGGGCTGCCTGTGGAAACCTGGCTGATTTCCAAGGTTGGATACCCGACGGTGAATAAAAGCATAGAAAGAATGATGATGGTCAGCACAACATTCATCACAGATCCCGCAGCCAGAACGATTGCGCGCTGCCATGCGGGTTTTTTATTGAAAGCTCTCTCATCGACCGAGTCCTCATCCTCGCCTTCCATAGCGCAAAATCCGCCTATTGGAAACAGCCGTAGGGAATATTGGGTTTCTCCGGCTTTCTTTTTAAAAAGCACCGGCCCCATACCCAGAGCGAACTCATTCACTTTCACACCTGTGGCTTTTGCCGTTATGAAGTGCCCCAGTTCATGAGCAAAAATAAGGACTGCGAAAACAATGACCGAATATATAAAAGTTGTCATAGAGCCCTTGCCTCCCTGTCTATTTCCAGGATCTCTTCCAATCCTAAATGATATGCCGGACGGTGTTTCATCATTGCTGCTTCAATACCCTCCTGAATATCAAGAAAACTGATTTTTTTGTCCAGATACCGCTGGACGAGGATTTCGTTGACCCCATTCATCACGACGGGATAACTGCCACCTTTGCGGCAGGCCTCCCTCGCCAGATCCATGCATCTGAAAGTCCGGTCATCCGGTTTTTCGAAGTTCAGGCAGCTTCCCTCTTCCATAAAGTTTAACGACGGAAGCGCATTGTCCAGCCGATCCGGATAAGCGAAAGCCAGAGAGATCGGCACTTTCATGTCGGGTCTGCCCAGCTGGGCCAGCACAGATGTATCGCAAAATTCCACCATGCTATGTACGATGCTTTGTGGATGCACAACAACCTCAATGTCCTTCTCCTCTACATCAAAAAGCCATCGTGCTTCAATAATTTCCAGGCCTTTGTTCATCATCGTTGCGGAATCTATGGTTATTTTACTGCCCATATTCCATTTAGGATGGCATAATGCCTGTTCCGGCGTCACTGACTGAAGCATATCACGGCTGTACCCCCTGAACGGTCCACCGGAGGCTGTCAGGATCAGTCTCCTGATCTTTTTACCCTCGTTACCCATAAGGCACTGAAAAATTGCGCTGTGTTCACTGTCTACCGGAAGAAGCTTTACCCCTTTTTCCCCCACCTTTTGCATAATCAGCTCGCCTCCGGCAACCAAAGTCTCCTTATTCGCAAAAGCGATATTGTGTCCCGCTTCGATGGCATAATAAGTCGGTATCAGCCCGCGGATGCCCATCAGCGAATTCAAAACAAGATCACAATCGCTCATGGCAGCTGTTTTCAGGCCATCCTCACCAAATGCTGCCTGAACATGCGGATATTCTCTAGCAATTTTAACGGCATCTGCTTCTTTTTCAACAACAACCAGCTCAGGCTTGAATTCTTCAATCTGAGCTTTCAGTTTTTCTATTCTTGCTGAACACGATAAAACAGTAATTTTAAAGCGTTCAGGGTTTGCTTTTACAATTTCAAGTGCCTGACTGCCAATCGAGCCGGTACTCCCCAATACCGCTATCCTCTTCATTTTTACCCCTTATATCTTTTAGATCATGAATATTTCTATGTAGTAATACACCAGCGGAGCTGTAAACAAAACACTGTCGAATCGATCCAGGATGCCGCCATGCCCCGGTATCAGATTCCCATAGTCTTTTATCCCCAACTTGCGTTTGAATATGGAGGCTGTCAGATCTCCAAACTGGGAGATGAGCCCGCCGAGTACCCCGATCACAATGGAATGGATCAGTAGCTCCGGTGCCACGATCATTGAAAACACTGTACATAGTACGATACTGCCCAGCGTGCCGCCTATAGAACCCTCGACGGTTTTTTTCGGACTGATTTCCGGGCTGAGCTTGTGTTTGCCGAAAAAATATCCGGAAAAGTACGCAAATATATCCGTTCCAAAAGCCGTTAAAAAGATAAGCCAGACCAGTATGCTATAAGGCGTCCTGTCCGTGAGCGCCACATGAAGGCTGAAAAATGGCACATAAAAGACCCCTATAATAGTAACCAGCGAATCCTCTAGCTTTCTCTCCGAAAAGTTCTTAAACAGGTAGAGAAGCCCAGTGACGATCACAATAAAAAACCAAAGCATGATCCACTTGTCGTTTGGAGCGAAGTTGATTACGGCATACAATGCAACGGTCAACACAACTCCTAGCGAAAAACTGGGTTTCACGCCGCCATGCTCAAAGGCTTTGTAGAATTCCCTGATTCCGATAATACCGATAACCAGACAGCCTGCCTGAAGCACATATCCGCCTAAAAATACGATGATCATTAACGGTGCCATGATAAGGCCGGATAATATTCTAGTCTTCAATATGAATGACCTCCTGTCAGAAGTTAAAAACGCCTGTTATTACCAGCGGCCGGTCTTCCGCCAAATCGTCTGTCCCGGTTCTGATATTCCAAAATACAGTCTTCCAGAATATCTGGTGTAAAGTCAGGCCATAAAACATCCGTGAATACATACTCACTATACGCCGATTGCCAGAGGAGGAAATTGGAAAGCCTTTTTTCTCCGCTGGTCCGAATGACCAGGTCCGGATCCGGGATGCCGTGCTGCCCTGTATAAAGCGCTGCGGACAACTTGTCGGGATCCAGTCCTTCCACGGTTTCTTCGCCTTTCGCTACCTGACCGGCCAGCGTTTTCACAGCATCAAGGATTTCCGTGCGGGATCCATAGTTCAACGCAATGCTGAAATGAAGACCGGTATTATTCTTAGTCAACTCCAGCGTTCTTTCAATCCGGTCCACGGCATCGGAAGGCAGCGCTTTATAATCGCCCAGGATCGTTACTTTGACATTATTTTGATGCAATTCTTTTAATTCATTGTCAACAAAATATACCAGAAGCCTGAATATACCGCCTACCTCTTCTCTGCTTCGCTTCCAGTTTTCCGTAGAAAAAGCATACACAGTAAGATAACCCACGCCTAGCGACGAGGATTTCTTCACTATTTCTTTCATTGCCTTCATGCCCGCATTATGACCCGCCATTCGAGGCAGGTTTTTCCTGGCTGCCCATCTGCCGTTTCCGTCCATAACAATGGCAATATGGGAAGGGATCCGCTTAATATCTATCATCTTCCTCTATTGATCCGTTTCTGCCGCTCTGAGAAAAAGAGGTCTTTATCAGACCTCCAGGATTTCTTTTTCTTTTGCTGCTATGATATCGTCGATGTCCTTGATGCCTTTGTCGGTTTCCTTCTGTACAGCATCCAGATCATGTTTTAAATCATCTTCTGTGATTTCTCCGGCTTTTTCCTGCTTTTTGAGATCTTCGTTGGCATCTCTTCTTAGATTGCGAACAGCTACCTTGGCTTCCTCTCCCATTTTCTTGACCAGCTTGGTCAGTTCTTTACGTCTTTCCTCTGTTACCTGCGGAATGACCAGTCTGATATTCTTTCCGTCATTGCTCGGATTGATGCCCAGGTTCGCAATATTGATGGCTCTTTCGATAGCCGGTATTGATTTTGGATCAAAAGGTGTAATCAAAAGTGTTCTTGGATCAGGCACGGAAATATTTGACAGGTTTTTCAACGGTGTCATCGAACCGTAATAGTCCACCTGGATCTTGTCGATCAGTGCGGGATTAGCCCGGCCTGCTCTGACAGTATGCAATTCTTCTTTCAGAAAAAACAGGCTCTTTTCAACTCTTTCCTTTGTCAATGCCAGTACGTCTGCGCTCATTTGGAATTTCCTCCTTTTTTAATGTGAAGATCTTTCAATTTAACGTTTCTATGTAATCAGCGTTCCGATTTTTTTCCCGCATACTGCTTTTAGCATATTGCCTTCAGTAGCTATGCCAAAAACATGCACAGGGATATTGTTATCTTTGCATAAACTTGCTGCGGTGGAATCCATTACTCCCAACCCCAGTTCCAGAATTTCCTGATGCGTTATCACATCATATTTTTTTGCATTCGGATCGATTTCAGGATCCGCATCGTAAACCGCGTCAACCTTTTTAGCAAGCAGGATCATGTCCGCTTCGATTTCAGCCGCTCTCAACGCTGCGGTGGTATCCGTGGAAAAGAAAGGATTTCCGGTTCCCGCACCGAATATGACGATATCTCCGTCCTGAAGCTGTTTGATGGCTTTCCTTCTGATATACGGCTCAGCCACTTCCTTCATTTCTATTGCCGTATGAACACGCACAGACAGGCCTTCTGCTTCTATGGCATCCTGCAGCGCCAGTGCATTCATAACGGTAGCCAACATCCCAATATAGTCCGCAGTGGCTCTGTCCATACTCTTTGAAGTTCGACCGCGCCAGAAGTTGCCGCCTCCGACCACGATTGCGACCTGTACACCAAGTTCGTGTATGGATTTCACCTCTCTCGCCACCCTGGCGAGAAATTCGCCGCTCAAACCGGATTTGCTCTCGCCGGCCAATGCTTCTCCGCTGACCTTCAATATGACTCTTTTGTATTTAGGCTTCATTATCCTCTCCTTGCCGTTTCCATCCATCTGATGCAGGGCTCAGATTTACAAAACTCATTATAACATAAAAGCTTTGGTGCCAACAGTAATTTATGATTTTTATCCGCTGACAGTCAGATCAATCTCCGAATTTTCCTGTTAGGTGCTCAACTGTGATTTGAACCGCAACACAATTTTCCCACTCATCTCTGATGTACACTTTCCCTTTTTCCATATAGCCGGCAGAATACTTCTCGATGATGACTTCCAGCGCTTTTCGTTTGGCTGCACCGTCTTTTAGGATTTCCGCTTTACCGAAAGCGATAACACTTTTATAAAGTGTATTGAAATCCTGAGCTATTACATTGTCCTGTGCGGTGACGCAAAACGATACCTTGGGTTCTCTTCGGATCGCATCCAGCTTGTGGCCTTCTGTTGCACAATGAAAGTAAATATTGCCGTCCTTATAGACAAAACTGACCGGCACTGTATATGGGTATCCTTCGTCTCCCAGCACACCCAATACCCCGTTTGAACTTTTTTCCAGAATGGATACAGCTTCTTCTCGGTCCATCTTGTTACCGATTCTTCTCATTTCTCTGAACATAATATCCCTCCACTTTTCACTGTAAACCGCAGAACCATGCAGAAACGCATCAAATCACTATATCTATATACAAAAAAAGAGCATCTCATCTGGTTATCAGAGTTGAAGCTCTTTATTGCGGTTCCGGTTTATTTGCCCATCTGCTTTGCAACTTCCTCGGCAAAGTTTTCTTCTTTTTTCTCTATACCTTCTCCAACTTCATATCGAATCATGAAAGCGACTCTGATAGGCTTGCCTATCTCAGCGGCAACCTTATCAACGTACTGTTTAACAGTCAGTTCGCTATCCTTGACGAACTTCTGCTCAGTCAGGCAAACTTCCTTGATTTCTTTCTTGATTTTGCCTTCAACGATTTTGGCCACCATGTCGCCTTTTTTGCCTTCGTTGAGGACAAGCTGCGTCATGATTTTCTTTTCGCTTTCGATATATTCAGGATCTACGCAAGTTTCGTCTACGAATTTAGGGCTCATCGATGCAACCTGCATTGCAAGGTCTCTGCCTACAACTGCGATTTCCTGAGCGGATGCTTCGGTTTCAAGACCTACTAAAACAGCGATCTTTCCGTTGCTGTGGAGATATCCCACATATTTGCAGCCGGGCGCCTCTGCTTTGAAATAACGGCGGATGTTCAGATTCTCGCCGATCTTTGCTATTTTCCCCTGCAGAGCGATTTTGATCGTGTCGGTTTCATCATATGGAAGCTCTAGGAACTTCTCAATATCATTTTCCTCCGCTTCAAGCGCTTTGTTTGCCAGCGCTTCAACAAAATCGATGAATTCTTCGTTTTTTGCCACAAAATCCGTCTCGGAATTGACTTCGATCACGGCAGCTTTGGTTCCGTCAGCGTTGAATGCCAGTCTTACAAGTCCTTCAGACGCGACTCTGTCTGCTTTTTTAGCCGCTTTGGCCAATCCTTTTTCACGAAGAAGTTCAACGGCTTTTTCCATATCTCCATCTGCTTCTATCAGTACATTTTTGCAATCCATCATGCCTGCGCCTGTCATTTCACGCAGTTCTTTTACCATCTGTGCTGTAACAGCCATTTATATTACCTCCGATATTGCTTAATTATTATATCCCCTGATCCAACCTGCTGATTATTCTGCTTCTTCCTCGCTCTTGGATTCATCTGCATCATTTTCTTCTGCCTTAGCAGCTGGGCCTTCATCATAGCTTTCGCCCTGATTGGCTTCGATAAGGGCGTCTGCCATGCAGCTTGCAATCAGTTTTACAGCTCTGATGGCGTCATCGTTTGCAGGGATCACATAATCGACATCGTCCGGATCACAGTTGGTGTCAACAATACCGATGATCGGAATGCCCAGGATTCTGGCTTCCTTTACGGCGATTCTTTCTTTTTTAGGGTCGACAACAAATAATGCGCCCGGCATGCCTTTCATATCTTTAATTCCACCCAGGAATTTCTCAAGACGTTCTAATTCAAGACGAAGCTTGCTTACTTCCTTTTTGGAAAGCTTTTCAAAAGTTCCGTCGGTTTCCATGGCTTTGATTTCGTTCAGTCTGGCGATCCTGCCGCTGATTGTCTTATAGTTTGTAAGCATTCCGCCCAACCAACGCTCACTTACAAAATACATGCCGCATCTGCCGGCTTCGTCAATGATGGCGGACTGTGCCTGTTTTTTGGTTCCAACAAAGAGAACCGGTCTTCCGGTTTCTCCGACCTGTCTCATGAAATCATAAGCTTCTTCGATCTTTTTTACAGTTTTCTGAAGATCGATGATATAGATCCCGTTTCTTTCTGTGAAGATGTACGGAGCCATTTTAGGGTTCCATCTTCTGGTCTGGTGTCCGAAGTGAACACCGGCTTCCAACAATTGTTTCATTGATACTACTGCCATTTTAATCCTCCTTGGTTTTCTTTCCTCCACCGGATTCGGGCATTTTCAAACCAAGACTCCGGTGTGCGAATTCAAAATAGTCCATGTTCCTGAGGACATCCTTGTTCCTCAGCATGACCGATTGGTATTATATAATAAAACCGCTGCAAATGCAACGGTTTTTTCTTTTCTAACCCTCTCTTTTGTAAGTGATCAGGTCCTCTGCAATCTCATTGGCGGCAATGGAAACCGGTTTATCGACATCCGCCTCGGTGAGTTTCGGTTTGCCGTTCACGATGTCCCTTGCGCGTTTAGCTGCAAGGATCACTAGAGTGTAGCGGGAATCCGCTTTTTTCCTTATTTCATTAATCGATGGATATAGCATTTAAATCTCCTCCTTATATTCCTCAATCAGTTTATATATATCTGCCGATACTCTTGAATGTTCGGCAATCATAATGGCTTTGACCCGGTTGACTGCTTCGTTCAGCTGATCGTTGACTACGCAGTAATCATATTTGTCTATATAGGATACCTCTTTCAGCGCTTGAGCCATCCTCATGTCGATAGCCTCTTTGCTTTCAGAACCACGTCCGGTTATCCTTTTTCTGAGTTCCGTCATGGAAGGGGGCAGTATAAAAATGAATACTCCGTTCGGATAATTTTTTTTGACATTGATGGCACCTTTGATGTCGATGTCCAACAGGACATCTTTCCCCTGCTCAATGGAATCAAGCACAAACTTTTTCGGGGTGCCATAACAGTTTTCAAAGTTGATGGCATGTTCCAAAAGAGCATCCTGCTCCAATGCTTCATCAAATTCCTGCCTCGTGACAAAATAATAGTCCACACCTTCGACTTCACTTTCGCGAGGCTTCCTGGTGGTCATAGACACCGAGAATACGATGTTGGAATCCTTCAATAATTCATGACAAATCGTGCCCTTTCCGGCTCCGGAGGGCCCGGAAATAATAAACAGCTGGCCTTTGCGCATAACATCTCCTTTGTTGCTTGTGTAATTTGTCATTATAGCACACCGGTCAATATGAATCAACCACCCGAAGAGTTGTTTTTGGTTTGCCTGCTCAAATACTATTCTATATTCTGAACCTGCTCGCGGATTTTTTCTATTTCCGATTTGATTTCCAGCATAGCGCTGGTTATATCCATGTTATTGGCCTTTGAGCCGATGGTGTTGGCTTCCCTGTTCATTTCCTGAACCAAAAAATCCAGTTTCTTGCCATCCGGCTGGGCGCTTTCGCTGATGATCTTTTTGAGTTGAAGCATGTGGCTGTCCAATCGGACAAGTTCTTCTGTGATATTCGATTTATCCGCAAAAATGGCTGCTTCAATCAGGATCCGATCTTCCGGAATGGACACATTGCTGCCGATCAGTTCTATGATGCGGTCTTTCAGCTTTTCTGCATAGAGTTTCGACGCATCCGGTACTGCAGCCGCTATTTCATTGGTTTTCGTTCTGATCAAATCCGCTCTCATAATGAGGTCTTCCGCCAGCTTTTTCCCTTCCGTGCAGCGCATTTCATCCAGCTGCGCACACGCTTCCCTGATTGGAATTAAAATCTGCGCAAGAAGTTCCTCCTCATCTTCCACATCCGGAATCGCCTTCATCACATCGGGCAGGCTGGCGATCAGTTTCAAATCCACTTCCCCGCTCAGGCCAAAGGTTTCCTTTAATTCGATCAGATTTTCGTAATACTGCTTGGCAACCATGGTGTTGAGTTTCACATTGATATCGTTTTCTGTAATGTTTTCGACGATAATCGATACTTCCACCTTGCCTCTGCGGATGGTTTCCTTGACGGTATTTTTAATTTTCTCCTCAGCGAAAGAGTACCTGCGTGGCATCTTGACCGTAATATCACTGTATCTGTGGTTTACAGTCCTGATTTCCGCGATAATATTTCTCTTTCCATCCGAGTATTCTCCTCTTCCAAAACCGGTCATACTTTTTATCATCTTATTTTTTCTCCCATTTCATTAAAATATATGATAACATTACGATTATACATGACAAGGAAGGGTTTTACAAATGGCTTTTGACGGAATTGTAACGGCGGCCGTAGCGAATGAGTTACGTGAAAAACTGACAGGCGGTAAAATTGAAAAGATATATCAGCCCGAAGCGGACGAGCTTGTTTTTAACGTCCATACTTCCCAGGGAAATTTGAAACTTTATATTTCCTGCAATTCTGCACACGCCAGAGCCGGGCTGATTACAGAGGCCCTTCAGAATCCTGAACAGCCGATGTCGTTTTGCATGCTGCTGCGGAAACATCTTTCAGGCGGCAGAATAACCGGTATTCAGCAAAAGGATACGGAAAGAATTATTGAGATCGAAATCGAAACATTAAGCGAGATGGGTTTCTCTCTCAGGAAAAAACTCATAGCTGAAATCATGGGCAAACACAGTAATATCATCCTCATGGATGTTGCCACGGGGAAAATCATCGACTCCATCAAACGGATCTCTCTGGACGTCAACCGAGTCCGCCAGATCCTTCCGGGCAAGCTGTATGAATACCCTCCTGATCAGGGAAAAACACCGTTGGCAAATGTCAGTGAAGCACTTTGTGAAAAAATCTGCAGATCCGGCAGTTCTTTGGCTTCGGGCATCCTGGTTTCCGTTCAGGGGTTGTCCCCCTTGCTCTGCAGTGATATTGCCGAAAAGATTGAATCTCAGGGCAGGGTAAATGCCGAGGCTCTGTTTGCGGAACTGTCAGCACTGAGGACGAATCTCGAAAGCAACAAGATTGATCCTGTCGTCTATACAGACGCCGTCGGCTCTCCCATGGAATTCCATGTTTTCAAGCTTTCTTCTCTTGACGGGTGTTACTCGCCCAAAGAATTTGATACCCCCAGTGCCGCCATTGAATATTTTTTTCTTAATAAGGTTTCCTCGAATAAAGTCAGGCAGAAATCCAACGATCTGGAGCGTGCAATCAAAACAGGCCTGGATAAGCTTTGTCTTAAAAAGCAGCGACTTTCCGAGGATTTACTTAAAGCCGAAAACTCGGAAGAGTTGAGGCTGTACGGTGAGCTGATCATGGCGAATCTTCACTTGATCAAATCGGGGTCGGATCATGCAACTGTTGTAAATTATTATGACAATAAAGAAATTACAATACCCCTTGACAAAAGATTCAATGCGGTCAGAAATTCACAGCTCTATTTCAAAAAGTATGGCAAGGCAAAGACGTCGATCAAAGAAAAATCGTTGCAGCTTGAGGATACGAGCCGGGATATCGAATATCTGGAGTCTGTTTTGGCCTTTGCGGAAGCAGCCGATCAGCTGGAAGTAATCGAAGAAATCAGAAGCGAACTGATTGCAAACGGTTATCTGAGGAAGAGAAAGAACTCCTTCCAGACCAAAAAAAAGAAAGCCCCGATGCTGGAGTATCGTACCAGTGAGGGATTCAAAGTAATAGCAGGCCGAAACAATACGGAAAATGATGCGTTGACTTTCAAGCTGGCCGGGCCGAAGGATTTCTGGTTCCATACCAAAGATATTCCCGGCTCTCATGTGATTTTATTTACCGAGGGTTCTCCATTGACGGAGGAGCTTGTTTACCAGGCAGCTTCTATTGCGGCTTTTCATAGCAAGGGGAAAAACTCGAAAAATGTTCCGGTGGATTATGTCCAGGTCCGTTATGTGAAAAAGCCCAACGGTGCAAAGCCCGGAATGGTGATTTTCACCAACAATCGTACGGTTTACGTTGACCCGGAACTCCCCGGGAGTGAAAAAGCAGATTAGTCACAAGTATTTGCTTAAATGCCTTGACCTTTCTGTTTTTATGACTTATACTAAATATTACCATGCGCGTTCATCGGTGTATTGTCAAATATTGTTTAGGAGGGTTACAAAATGTACAGAAATTTATGTGTGTTATGCAAAAGCGACTATAAACTGAAGGAGTTTCGCGGCGGATATCTTTGCGAAAATTGCCGGACACAGCTCTCTGACCTTTACAAATCAAGTCGATAGCCGCTTCACCGGCATTCCATATGAAGTTCGATCATGCTGTGCCCATCCTGAGGCGCAGCTTTTTTAATACTTCCTTGAATTCCTCCGGCAAATCGCTTTCAAACTCCATATATTCCCCGGTTGCCGGATGCAAGAACCCCAGTATTTTCGCGTGCAGCATCTGGCTTTCCGCGCCATAAGGGGCTTTCTTCGGTCCATATAAGGTGTCTCCGAGCAAAGGATGCCTGATATGGGCCATATGAGCCCGGATCTGATGGGTCCTCCCGGTTTCGAGTCTGGCTTCAATATAGGTAAACTGCCCGAACCTTTCTAGAACTCTATAGTGAGTAACCGCCCTGCGGCCGCCCTTTTCAAGGACAGCCTGCCTGAATCTGTTTTTTGGATCTCTTCCCAACGGCGCATCCACAGTGCCTTCGTCTTCGCTGAAATTATTATACACGATGGCGTGATAAGCCCTGTTTAGACTATGCTGTTCCAACTGTTTCGCCAGGCTTTGGTGGGCAATGTCGTTCTTTGCGATCAGCAGCAGCCCGCTGGTGTCCTTGTCGATTCTATGCACGATCCCGGGGCGGACGATGCCGTTGATGGAGCTCAATTTATCTCCGCAATGATACATGACCGCATTGACCAATGTTCCGTGATAATTTCCGGGGGCAGGATGTACCACCAAGCCCTTCGGTTTATTGACAACCATCAGGTAGTCATCTTCGTAAACGATATCGAGGGGAATGTTTTCCGGCGTGATTTCGATTTCCTCGGGATCCGGAATGGAAAGCTCTATCACATCCCCTGTCTTCAATTTTTTGTTTTTTGAAGTCGATTTTTCACCATTGATGATCACTTCTCCGGCGGAAATGAGTTTTTGCATATAACTCCTGGAACTTTCCGGCAACAAAGCAGAAAGGACCACATCTAGCCGGGTCCCATCCATATCATCTTCTATTATAAAATTATAAAGATTTTTCTTTTCCATTTTCCTTACTGAAGCAGAACACATATATAATCATCAGGCCGCATCCGATGCAAACTCCAATATCGGCAATATTGAACACCGGCCAGAAGCGGAAATCAAACATGTCAATCACGTATCCCAACCGGATCCGATCCACTAAATTTCCAAGGCCTCCTGCAATAATAAAAGAAAGCGCGGCCAGCAGCGTCCAATGCTCAGAGCGCCTTTTTCTGAGCAGATAGATCGAGAGAACGATCAGCATGACAGACGTCACTGAAATGAGCAGCATCCTCTGGCCTTCAAAATTTGAAAAAGCGGCTCCTGTATTCTGCACATAGGTAAGATAAAAGACCCTGTCGATAACCGGTATGGACTGGCCTGCAGCCATACTGCCTGTCACAAGGCCTTTAACGATCTGATCCGCTATTAAAACCAGAGCAATTATTATATAATACATACGGTTTGAAATTATTCCTTGATTTCATTCTGACTTATCATGATTGTTTTGGCCAGATCTTTGTCTGCAATCCGAGTAAATGTTTTCGGTTTTCTGGATTCAAGCCCTGCGGTTATTTTATTCACCGTCGTCCTGGTTTGGGATTCCATACCGCCCATTTCTGCGAAGAGCTCGGCACTCAACGTATCAAAACGCTCCAGTTCAGCCTCCAGCAATGCTTTGTACTTCCCCTGGAATCTGAGGAACCTGGTTTTCAGCGCAAAATTTTCCTCATTCAGCCTTTCCACAGACTCTCTGGCTTCCCTCAACACAAGTTCTGCATCGAGTTCCGCATTTTTCATCAGAATCTCCGCTCTTCTTTCGGCGGAAGCTGAAATATCACCCATCAGCGCTTTCGCTGCTTCCAAAGTCTCAAGAACTGTGCTTTCAGTACCGCTGTACTTCAGTACGTCCGCCTTCAGCCTCTCAATTTCCGCCTTCAATTTTTCGTTCTCACTCAGTATATTTTCATAATCCAGAGTGATTCTGTCCAGGAATTCATCAACCTCATTTTCTTTGTAGCCCCTTACCACTCTTGAGAACTCTTTTTCCTGAATATCAAGTGGCGTGATCATATCGCTTTACCTCCAGATACTTTTCTGATTGCCGCCGAAATCAATGGATTTATGATCAATGTTCGCTGTGATATCGACATTTTCAGGTGCAAACACAAAAATGTTATTGGCAACTTTCTGCACATTTCCGTTCAGCGCATAAGTAGCTCCGCTCATGAAGTCAAAAATTTTCCTGGCCGTATCGCTTTCCAGCTTTTCCAGATTGAGGATCACAGGCTTTCTGCCTTTGAGACTGTCCACCAGCTTCGGACATTCTTCAAAGCCTTTCGGTTCAATAACAACCAGCTTAAACGGATTCGTTCCGCCGGTTGAAGTTTGCTTGCTGACCTGGCTCAAGGACTGCGGAGGCTTCAGCTCCTGTCCGGATGAAACTTTATGCTCTCTTTTATAATCCGGATCGTGTGCAGGCGGTTTATAATCCGGGCTTTTCGCTTCAAATGAGTTCTGTTTTTTCGACAGAGACGCCATCGCTTCCTGAACTTCATCCTCGCTGATCTCATCTACTTCTTCTATGCCCACCAGATTCTTAATACTCTTTAGCAAACTCATACCTGTACCTCCTAAATCCTGTTACCGTAATTTCTTTCGCCAAAAATGGCAGTGCCAATTCTGATCAGATTTGAACCTTCTTCGATCGCGACTTTAAAGTCATGGGACATGCCCATGGACAAATATTTAAAATCAAGATTCGGATGCACAACTTTGGAATACTGGTCATATAAATTTTTAACCTCCCTGAAATAGATGCGGATTTCATCCGAATCTTCCGCAAAAGGCGCAATGCACATCAGCCCTCTGATGCGGATATTCGGGCAGGTTTTCAATATATCTTCTATCAGCTGTCCCGCTTCCTGTGTTGTGATACCAAACTTGGATTCTTCTTCCGCGGAATTGACCTGGACAAGAATATCCATGGTCTTCCCTGCCGTCTCGCAGCGTTTGTCTATTTCCATTGCGAGATGCAGGCTGTCTACACTGTGGATCATTGACACTTTGTCTATGATGTATTTTACCTTGTTTGTTTGTAAATGTCCAATTAAATGCCATTTTACAGGCAGAACCTTGTCAAACTTGTCAAGGATCTCCTGAACCTTATTTTCACCTATATCCGTAACGCCGCACCTGATCGCTTCGTTGATTTCTTCAGGCATTCTTGTCTTGGTCACAGCGCAAAGGAGTATATCCCCGGGTATTCTGCCCGCTGCAACAGCGGCCCGGTCTTTTTGTTCGATTATATCAGCGAGATTTTCTTTAATGCCCATCAATTCGGCCTCCTGACCAACTCATCATATACATCGACCGTATTCACCTGATTGCCTGCTTCATCATAATAATATTCCACTGCAAGACAACTGCTTTTTCCATCGGTGGCCAGCACCTTTACCTTCGTAAACACTTTTTCATTTTTCTTATTTATGACATAAACACCAATCTGGTCATCCACCACCGCAAGACTCTCGTTCGGAACGATAATTCCGTTCAGATCGCTGGTCAGCACCTTGGCATCCACCGTTCTTAAGGTTGCGAAATCCTCATAATAACGATCGGTTGTCAATGTGATCTGCCATTTTTCACCGTCTTCCAGGATATTAGTCACTCTGGCCCTGATGTCGCCTTTCGGCAGATAGACCGTAACGCTGGATCCGATCTGGTATTTTGACACTACACCGCCATCAACCCATGCAACCAGATCCCACTCATTATTGCGGCAAATCTTATACAGCGGTTCCTGAAAAAGCGTGGTTTTTCTTACAAGGTTTTGGCGTTCAAACTTCAGGCCGGATACTTCCTCATATTTCAACGACGGAATCTTTTCCGGGGTAAAACTGCTTTCATATCCATCGATGTAGTAACTGACAACCCCGCTGAATTCGGCCTGATACCCTCCGTGAATGACTGCAGCGTTTCCGATCCTGTCCATCAAGTCCTCAAAACGGTCCTTATCCGCTTTCACGGTTTCATTGGTAACTTCCAGAATGGTCGAACCTTTTCGCACAAGGGAGTTCTGTTCAAAATAGTAATTGATGGCTCCCTGGTCGGCTGCAAGATAGACGGTCTCATTTCTGACCACATAACACCGGATATCGTCGGTCACTCGGAAACTGCCATACTCCGCGGTCATAGTTGCTGTCAACATGGAGGCAATCCCCGGAACAAGATAAATGATCGCGCCCAATCCGATGGCTATAGCAAGATATATTATGATAACAATATTTCTTTTAAGTTTCATTCACAACCTTCTCAAGAATCTTTTTCTCGTCTTTAGACAAGGTGTCGAGTTTTTCGGAAACAAACCGGTCAAAAAGTTCCGGTCGCCGTGCTTTTGTCAACCTGAGCGACTGCTCAAATTTCCAATGATCGATCAGTTTATGGTTTCCGCTGACCAGCACTTCGGGGACTTTCATCCCCGCATATTCCCGCGGTTTTGTGTATTGAGGATACTCCAGAAGACCGGAATAAACAGATTCCTGATCCGCACCCTCTTCGGTATGCAAGACGTCAGGAATGAAGCGCGCTACACAGTCGATCAGGACCATGGCGGGAAGTTCACCTCCGGTCAAAACAAAATCCCCGATAGAAACTTCTTCGATATTCCAATAGTCCAGAATTCTTTGATCCACACCTTCATAGTGGCCGCACAGGACAAATATTTCCTCTTCCCCGGCCAGCTCGCCGATCAGTTCACGATCCAGCAGCCTTCCGCGTGGCGACATATAGAGGATCCTTTTGCCGCGGGCTTCTGTAGCTTCCAGTGCATCAAAAACCGGTTGCGCCAGCAGTACCATGCCCACCCCGCCGCCGAACGGCGTATCATCGGCTTTGTTATGCTTGTCCGTTGTATAATCCCTGATATTGATCAGTTTTATTTCCAGGGCTCCCTTTTCTGAAGCTTTTCCGAGAATACTTGCCTCGGTCACCGGAGTAAACATCTCCGGAAACAATGTCAAAACATTTATTTTCATTTATAAGTCCAGCAATCCCTGCGGAAGCCGTACAGTCACCTTTTTTTCTTTCAGATCCACATCGAGAATAAACTCTTCCACTCCCGGCAACAGCACTTTCTTCCCTTTTACATCTATTTCATAAAGATCCTGTGCGGAATTCTGAATGACATTTGTCAGTGTCCCCAGGATCTCCCCTGTTTCGAGAACCACAAGAACACCTATTAAATCTCTGATATAATAGGTTCCTTCCGGCAGTTCCTTAAGATCCGCTTCAGTAATGTAAATATTTTTACCTTTCAGGGCTTCCGCTGCATTTCTGTCATCGATGCCTTTCAGTTTCAGTATAACCAGATGCTGCTGAAAACGGACCTTCTCAATCTCAAACAGATCGTCATCCACATAAACCGTGTGAAGATCGTAATAACGTTCCTGCGAGTCCGAATAATTATAGATCTTGACCTCACCTTTGAGGCCGACTGCATTGACGATCTGACCTATTATTATTTTTTCCATTATTTTTCTTGTATGATTTCCACAACAACTTTTTGGTTGGCTTTTGTTGCAGCAGCCTTCACGACAGTTCTGAGCGCTTTTGCAATTCTCCCCTGTTTACCGATAACTTTGCCCATATCTTCCGGAGCAACCTTCAGTTCGATGATAACAGAAGTTTTGCCGGGAATTTCCTTCACCTCTACGGCATCGGGATTCTCAACCAGCGACTTTGCAATTATCTCAACCAATTCAACCATTAGTTTCACCGCTTTCTATTGTTTAAAGTACGCCTGTTTTCTTGAAGAGTGATTTGACCACCTCGGTAGGCTGTGCGCCGGAAGCGATCCAGGTTTTTGCCTTTTCTCCGTCGATTCTGATTTCCGGTGGTTCTGTCATTGGATTGTATATACCGATTTCTTCAATGAATTTACCATCTCTTGGGCTTCTGGAGTCAGCAACAATTATTCTGTAAAAAGGCTTTTTGTGCGCTCCCATTCTTCTTAATCTGATCTTTACCATTTCTTTTCCTCCTGATTTTAATTAATTTAATTTTTTATGTTGAAGGGAATCCGCCTAGAAAGGGAAATTCCCGCCCCTTAACTTTTTGTTCATTTTGCCGCCCGCAAATTGCTTCATCATCTTCCTGGCATCATCATACCGCTTGATCAGCGTATTGACTCTGCTTACAGGCTGCCCTGATCCTGCGGCAATACGTTTTCGTCTGCTTGCATTCAGCAAATTTGGATTTTTGCGTTCCTCCGGCGTCATGGAGAGTATGACCGCTTCCATCTGGCGGAATTCTTTTTCACCCTGGTCGATATCGACATCCTTCAGATTTTTATTCCCCATACCCGGCAGCATGTCCAGGATTTTAGCAATCCCGCCCATCTTTCTGACCTGTCCCATCTGCTCTAGAAAATCCTCCAGTGTGAATTCGTTCTTCCGGATTTTTTTCTCCAGAGCGGCTGCCTGTTTTTCATCATAGCTTTCCTGGGCTTTTTCGATCAAACTGAGCATATCGCCCATTCCCAGTATTCTGCTGGCCATTCGTTCAGGGTGAAACGGTTCCAAGGCATCGGATTTCTCTCCGGTACCCACGAACTTGATAGGTTTTCCGGTCACTTTTTTTGTTGAAAGCGCTGCACCGCCTCTGGAATCTCCATCCATCTTGGTCATAATGATGCCGTCTATGCCCAGTTTGGTATTGAATCCTTCCGCCGCGTTCACAGCATCCTGTCCAGTAAGAGCATCCACAACAAGAAGGATTTCCTGAGGTCTTACAGCAGTTTTGATTCTTACCAGCTCCTCCATCAGCGCTTCATCGATCTGAAGGCGTCCGGCTGTGTCTACAATCAGAACATTATATCCCTTGATTTCAGCCTCTTTCATCGCCGCTAATGCGATTTTTTCAGGCTCTTTGGAATCCCTCATTGTAAATACGGGAACCCCGACTGTTTTGCCTACGATCTCCAGCTGATCGATAGCTGCCGGCCTGTAAATATCGCAAGCTGCCAGCATCGGCTTTTTCCCTTCTTTCTTCAGATACGCGGCCAGCTTCCCGCATGTTGTTGTTTTTCCGGTACCTTGCAGACCTACCATCAGGTAAGTTGTGAATCCGCGTGGTGAGTAAGTGAGTTTGCTCCCTGCGCCACCCATCAATTCGATCAATTGCTCATTGACGATTTTGATCACCTGCTGTCCCGGAGTCAGGCTTTCCAAAACCTCACTGCCCAGACATTTTTCTTTGACGTTGTCTACAAACTCTTTTACAACTTTAAAATTAACGTCCGCTTCCAGCAAGGCCAGCTTGACCTCTCTCATCGCATCGTTAATATCGCTTTCAGTAAGGACGCCCTTGCCTTTCAGTTTTTTAAATACACTTTGCAGTTTCTCGGACAGACTCTCAAATGCCATCGCCAACCTCCTTATTGCTCCATGTTATCTATCGTATCTTTAATGCCGGTCAGTTGTTTTACAAGGTCGGCATTTTCTTTGTTGATCTCAATGAGGCTCTCAAGATCCTTGTGAAGACTTGCCATTGCATTCTTCCTTTCAATGAATCGTCTGATCAGTCCCAGTTTATCTTCATATTCCAAAAGGGATTTTTCCGCATTCTTCAGGGCATCATGGACTCCCTGTCTGCTGATTCCGAATTCATCCGCAATCTCGGACAAAGACAGGTTTTCTTCATGATAAAGTTTCATGACATCCTTCTGCCTGGCTGTTAACAGTTCTCCGTAAAAGTCGTACAAAAGGCTTTCTTTTGCTATGTTTTCGATCATCCCGATTCTCCTATCAAGTTAAAATACTTGACACCTTGGATAATCTATCATTCTTTTTATCCGGTGTCAAGTATTTACCCTTAACAATTATTTATTTTCGTGTCCAGTCCCGCGATACCGATGGGAAAAAGCGTCTATTGATATAGATACATTGGCATCATTTCACTGTTTTCATCCATCATTTTTTTCAGCACAGCCATGTCGCCTGTTTCTGTTTCGCTGATCAGGCCGGCCAATCCGTTCAGAAAGTCGAAAAATGGCTTATTCTGCGTATAGTACAGCTCTTCGATCCGGCAATTCTGAAGTCCGTATGATTTCTGCATATCCAGAGTGGCTTCATCCAGGGTGCCGATCTGATCGATCAGCCCGGTGTCAAGAGCCTGTTTAGCTGTATAGATCCTACCATCAGCAAGTTGGCGGACCCGGTCGTTATTCATGTTTCTTCCTTCAGCCACTATTCCTACGAATTGTCCATATGCTTCATCGATGAGGCTTTTAAATATAGCCAGCTGCTCCTCTGTCATCGGCTCAAACATGGATCCCATGGCTTTGTTTCTACCTGAAGTTATGGTTACAGTTTTGACTCCATGCGACTTTAGGAATTCGGATACATCAAAATAAGTTCCCATAGTGACGCCGATAGATCCGGTCCAGGTGTTCCTGTTAGCGATAATTTTGTCTGCCGGCGCCGATATGTAATAGCCACCCGAAGCGGCCATGCTGCCCATTACTGAATAGACCGGCCTTCCGGTGGAATCCTGATAATCCTTTATAGCAAGATACAGTTCATCGGACTCATACACACCGCCTCCCGGCGAGTCTACCCAGATGATCAGTCCTTTGTTGTTGCTGTCATTTTTCAACTCGTTGATCAGCTCCAGCGTCCATCCGTGCTGATAGCCGGTGGCATATCCGAACATATCGGTATTGCCGTCCATGATGGTGCCTTCTACGGCGATCTGAGCGATATAGTCATAGGAAGGCAGCGCCGGTTCTTCTATGGTTACCCCCGTATTGACCGGCAGTCCAATATTGCTGAAAAAGTCCCCCGCCAGCTGGTTGCAGGATACGCCCAGGATAATGACACCTGCAAGTATGGCACCGATGATGATCAGGCCATTCCGCAGCCCTTTTTTCCGGGTTCCCGTCGGTGTGGATCTGTTTTCGATTTTATAATAGCTGATTCCGTTTTCATCCGGTTTCGTGTATTTCACTTCGCCTGACGAATTCTCTTCACTTTTTACTTTTCCTTCCATTTCTTCCTTGGCTCCCCGTCCAGTCAAAAATAATCAGTTGTATTTTATTGGCAGTCAGCGTTTCAGTTCCTTTATTCGTCGAAATCCGCATCCTCGCATTCCTCTAGAGGTACCGGGACCACAATGTTTCTTGCGTCTTCCAGTGTTTCTTCCGGAACATAGATATCGATGGGGAATGCCACATTCTTACCCATGGCAATTTCAAGAAAATTGCTTGCCCCTCTATATTTCTTAATACAAGGGATGCCCTCGCTCCTTAGTTTGGATTCAAAAATATCTGCTTCCATGCTGTCCGCCGCAGTGCAAAGAAACACACCGCCGCCCCACTCTTCGTTTTCTTTAACTCCCCACATTATAAACCTCCCGGTGAAATAATCCCTTCATATCTTTCGATTTCAAAAAAGAGCAGATCATCGATCCGCTCTCTGAAAGCCTGTTATAAACTCTTGGTTTTAATTTCCTCAAGAAGTTTGTCTGCGAAATCGTCAACAGTCATCACGCCAAGTTCTCCGGCTTTAGAAGATCTCACGGTAAGAGTGCCGGACTCCACTTCCCTTTCACCGATGACGCCTATATAGGAAGCTCTTTCATTTCTGGCCTCTCTCAGTTTATATCCGATTTTCTCGTTTCTGATATCCAGTTCTACGCGAAGCCCCATCTCTTCTAATTTTTTACACGTTTGAACCGCATAGTCTATAAATTTATCCGTGACTGTCAATAATTTCACTTGGACCGGTGCCAGCCAAAGCGGGAATTTGCCTGCAGTATCCTCCGTAAGGATCCCGATAAATCTCTCAATGGAGCCGAAAATCACGCGATGGATCATGATGGGTCTGTGCTTCTCCCCATCTGCACCCACATAGGTGAGATCAAACCGCTGAGGCATCTGGAAATCCAACTGGATCGTACCGCACTGCCATGTCCTGCCTATTGAATCTTCCAGGTGGAAGTCGAGTTTCGGCCCGTAGAAAGCGCCGTCGCCTTCATTGATAATATATGGGACCCCCGCGCCATCCATGGCTTCTTTCAGGGCCGATTCCGCCATTTCCCAATCCTCGTCCGAACCCATGGAGTCTTCAGGTCTGGTGGAAAGCTCTATATGGTATTTAAATCCAAACAGATTATATACATAGTCAATAAAATTATATACACCAAGAATTTCTTCCTTGATTTGATCAGGCAGCATAAAGATATGAGCATCATCCTGCGTAAAGGTCCTGACCCTCATGAGTCCATGAAGCGCACCTGATAGTTCATGTCTGTGGACCTGGCCCAGTTCACCGACTCTGATGGGAAAATCTCTGTAGGAATACATTTTCCGCTTGTAAGCAAGCAACGCACCCGGGCAATTCATCGGTTTGATGGCGTAGCTTTCATCATCGATTTTGGTAAAATACATGTTGTTTTTATAATGGTCCCAGTGACCGGATGTATGCCATAATTCCTCTGACAAAATCAATGGTGTTTTGATCTCCTGGTACCCGCGTTTTCTGTGTTCCTGACGCCAGAAGTTCTCCAGTTCATTTCTGATCACCATACCGTTCGGCATGAAGAACGGAAATCCCGGGCCTTCTTCAACGAAGGCAAACAGATCCATTTCTTTGCCTATTTTTCTATGGTCACGTCTCTTCGCTTCCTCGATTCGGTTAATGTATTCATCCAGGGCTTCTTGGGAAGGAAAAGCAGTGGCATAAATCCTCTGAAGCATTTTGTTTTTTTCATTGCCGCGCCAATACGCGCCGGCCACGCTCATCAATTTAAAAGCCTTGACCTGCCCCGTGCTGTCGAGATGCGGCCCGGCACATAAATCTGTAAAGTCGCCCTGCTTATAAAAAGAAATGACGGCATCTTCAGGAAGATCCCGGATGAGTTCAATTTTATAGGGTTCGTTCATCCCTTCCATCAGTTTGATAGCTTCTTCCCGAGGCAGTTCGAACCTCTCCAGAGTGTAATTCGCGCCGATGATTTTCTTCATTTCTTTGTGGATGGCCGGAAAATCCTCCTCGCTGAAGCGATGTTCCGAATCGATATCATAATAGAAGCCGTTCTCGATTGCCGGTCCGATGGCCAGTTTTGCTTCCGGCCAAAGATGTTTAATCGCCTGGGCCATTATATGTGAAGCAGTATGCCTGTATTTTAATCTTGTCTGCTCATCGTCAAAATTGATTTCTTTTTTAGCCATTTAGGTCCTCCTGATCTTATATTCATATTGTACATAAAAATATACAATATACACTTCTTAACTATACCATTATAGAACATACCACAGATTTGTCAATGCCGCCGGAGTGCTGCAATGCGCTGCAGCTATTGACATGCTGCGTTCATAATATTAACTTATAATTAAAATAAATTGCTTTAAAGTTAATTTCAGCTCCATTGTATCCGGGCAAAATCGCGCTTAAACTTAAATTATAAAAATCAGCAGCATTACCCAACCATACGAACATTTTCTATTTAATATGAAAGGAAGGCATGAGCTATGCAAACTTTAAAAACCGGAGAGATCATTTATAACCTGAGGAAAGAAAAAGGAGTCACTCAGGAAAGATTGGCTGAATTTTTGGACGTTTCGACTCCCGCTGTTTCCAAATGGGAAACCGGCCAAAGCTATCCCGATATCACTTTGTTGCCTGAAATAGCTTCCTATTTCGGTGTAACCATCGATCATCTCATGGACTTTGCACCCGATCTCAGCAAGGAAGAGGCCATGGAGATCTACCACCGTTTATCTGATGCATTTTCTATCGAAGATTTTGACAAGGTCTACGGTGAATGCAGAAATTATCTAAAAAAATATCACAACAGCTATTTTCTGCATCTTCAAGTAGGCAACCTCCTTCTTAATCATCTCGACAGGCTCCCTGATCAGTCAAGAATCCCTGAGATCCTGGATTTTGCAGCATCGGTTTTTAAGAGGGTCGTTCTGTCTACGACGGATCCTAAACTCCGCCATGAGGCCAACTATTCGTTGGGAATCAGTTATATGTTCCTGGGTCGAGCAGATGAAGTGATCGAAGTGATGAAGGATGCCGTTGACACATTGCTGCCGCCTGAAATACTTCTTGCCCAGGCCCATCAGATGAAAGGCAACAACATAGAAGCGAAGTCAATACTGCAAGGGTATGTTTTTCAATGCCTTGTTGGGTTGTTGAACGCTTGCCCTGCTCTGGCATTTCTTAACCTGGATTCTCCGGAAAGATCGCTAAAATGGTTTGCTTCTCTGAATGAAACCATGAAAAATTTTGAGTTCGCCAAAGTGAATCCGTTCGGTGAAGGACAAATGCATCTGGGTTATGCGAAAGCATTGATCATGACAGGAGATCCGGAAGGCGCATTATCACAATTGGATTACTTCATTAAAGTCGCAACAAATCCTGATAACTATCCCGTTTCATTTGGCACGTCCGAACTGTTCGACTCGATCAACGGGCTTTACGCAAAGCTGGATCTGGGCAAAGGCGCTCCGAGATCCGATAAAACCATTAAGGAAAGCTGCCTTGATGCAGTAACTAAAGACCCGGCATTTACTCCGCTGTTCGAGCATGAACGTTATCAAACGCTGCTATCCGAATTGCGTGCATTTATTGAGAAAAACTGATTGGTTGCGATTCAGGAAATCTATTTGTTTTTCTTTTCAAGGTCCAGTAAGAACTCCTTGATTGCAAGCCCCCCGCCGTATCCGGTCATGCTGCCGTCTTTCCCGACGACCCTATGACATGGCACAATGATAGAGATGGGATTTCTGTTGTTGGCATGGCCCACTGCCCGGCATGCCTTAGGTTTGCCGATCTGTTCGGCGATCTCCTGATAGCATCTTGTTTCCCCATACGGGATCGTCATTAAGGCCTTCCAGTCTTCCAACTGGAAGGCTGTTCCTTTGAGAGAAACAGGTACCGTGAATTCCTTTCGGCTTCCATCGAGATATTCCAGTATCTCTTTTGAAGCCAAACGGAGCAATGGTGTTTCCAGTTCGTTGCAGCCATCAACATCTTTTGGGGGTACTTCCGTTTCGAAAAAAACACCGATGATCCCGGAACCATCTTCCCTGATTCCGATTTTTCCGATCATTGTATCGATATACAGCATGGTATCCATGGTAAATTCTCCTTAGACAAATCGACGCATCATTTTATTGATTAATGCATCCCATTCGCTTTCATCCCGGATTTCGGCTGAAATCCGCTCCATTTCAGCCCTCCGATGGGCAGGCAGACTTTTTAGATCCCCGATCCCGGATGCCAGCCCGCTTCGTCTGGCCAGTTGGTAAATCCTTTGTTCATTCTCCGGAAGATTGAGGTACTCGTCAATTACATCCAGCATTTTTTTATTGTCCGAGTCCAGTTTCCCGTTGACTTCAGGCAATAAATTAATAATATGATCGCCATTGAACAACATGCCTGAACAGCCGGCAGTATTCTCGATCAGCATTCTGATTTCCATCACTTTGTCGTTATCGCTGCACAACTCGTATTTTCCATCCTGGAACATTTGCCAAAGATCCGAATTTTTTGTCACCACCGTTGTCCGTATCCTGACGAAATCAGGATTGATCTCATTGATGACCCTGGCAGTCTCCAGTGCATTTTCACGGCTCAGCGCCTTACCGCCGACACCCGGCATAAAGTATACAGAAAATTCAATGCCGGCCGCTTTGATATTTTTCCCCGCAGTTATTTCCTGTTCCGCTGTAACGCCTTTATTGATCAGCTTCAACACTTCATCTGCGCCCGATTCGAATCCTGAATGGATCCTGTTCAGTCCAGCAGCTTTTAATGCCCGGTATTGCTCCGCGGTGATCTTAGATAGAGTTTCTGCCCTTCCGTAGGTCGTGACCCTTTTAATATCCGGAAATTTTTCCCGCAAATACAGAAGAACTTCTTCGACTCTTTCTGTTTTCATCGCCAATGAATTTCCATCCTGCAGGAAGACATTTTCACCGCCGTGGATCAGCCAATTGAATACCATATAGAAGCAGTTCTGTTCCTCTTCCGTCATATCGTGCAGCTCGCTCATCAGCCCTTGCCGGTCATAGCTTCCGTCAGGCATGATATGCCTGGATGCCAGTTCTGCATGGTAAGCAATATTGTCAATATCGTTTTTTATGCTCTCCACTGTATAAGCCCTGAACTGGCTTTTTCGGTACAATTGGCAAAATCCGCACTTATTCCAGGTACAGCCTGCAGTCAGTTGAATCAACAGACTATTGGCCTCGCTGGGCGGCCTGATGGGACCTATTCTGAACACTCTATTTTCTCTTTCCATTTAATCTCTCCATCCTGTTTGTTTATCGGATCACTTCGTTATTAAAATCATAGTAAAAAACGGATACTCCTCAATATCTGGATTGATAAGAGTAACCGTCTCATAGATTGGAGCGGGTGAAGAGAATCGAACTCTCGCCTTAGCCTTGGGAAGGCCACATTCTACCATTGAACTACACCCGCACACGAGCAGCCGGATCGACTCGGCTCCGTATGACTTGATTATTATAACATCAAATCCGTCAGTCTCCAATTGATTTTTTTGCGTTTTCAGGAAAAAACAAAAGAAATAGAAAAACAGTATTTTGCTACAAAACCAAATGTTCTATAACATAAATTTTTCCATTTTTCTTTTCAATGCAAAGCGGCTTATTCCAAGCAACGCTGCCGCCCTGGTCTGGTTTCCTCCTGCTTTTTCCAGCGCGTTACTGATACAATTTTTCTCGATTTCCTCCAACTTCCGGTCCAACGAAAGCGGACTGCCGTGTTCCGCCGGATCCTGCTCCCCTGGAAGCAGTTCCTCGATTTTCCCTGAAATTTTCTGGAGTTCTGCAGGCACATTTTCCTCAGTAATCCAATCGTGATCTGTAAGTATGACGCTTCTTTCGATGATATTTTTTAATTCCCTGATGTTCCCCGGCCATGAGTATGAGAGCAATAATTCCTTTGCCTTATCAGTGAAGCCGTTGACTGATTTGTTGAATTTGGTTCTATAGATTTTGAGGAAGTAGTCGGCCAGCAATAGAATATCATCGCCCCTTAACCTAAGCGGCGGCAATTCGATGGGAACCACGTTGATCCTGTAGTAGAGGTCTTCGCGAAACCTCTTTTCTTTCACAGCCTGCTCCAGGTTTTGATTCGTTGCGGCGATCAGTCGTATATCGACCTCGATGTCTTCCAGCCCTCCTATTCGCCTGAACTTTCTTTCCTCAAGAAAACGCAAAAGCTTCGCCTGCATTTCCATCGGCAACTCCCCTAATTCATCCAGGAACACCGTTCCTCCATTCGCTAATTCAAAAAGACCCTTCTTCTGAGATGATGCCCCTGTAAAAGCATTCTTTTCAAACCCGAAAAGCTCGCTTTCCAACAAGTTCTCTGGGATGGCACTACAATTAATTTTCAAAAGCGGTGAATTTTTTCTAATACTGCTATGATGGATCGCATCCGCTACCAGTTCCTTTCCTGTGCCTGTTTCCCCGGTGATCAATACCGTAACACTATCGTTCTGCGCAAGTTTCTCAATACTTTTAAAGACCGATTGCATCACAGGACTATCACCGATGATAATTTTTGTCGGGCTTTCACTTAACTTTTCCAGTACTTCCAGTTTGTTTTTCAATTTTGAATTTTCCAGAGCTCTCATCAGAATAATTTCAATATGCTCCAACTCAAAAGGCTTGTTGATATAGTCGAAAGCGCCTTTCTTGATCGCCAGAACCGCGCTTGATATATCACTGTATGCAGTCATAACAATGACCTCGATATCACCATTTTCACTTTTGATCCTGTCAATCAGATCGATCCCGTTCTCATTTCCCAATTTCATATCGGTCAGCACGATGCGGGGTTTGAAGGTTCGTACTGCCTTCATGGCTTCATCGCTGTTTCTTGCTGTAGTTACGCTATATCCGGCATCTGTCAGTCCGGCTTCCAATGATTTGCATATCATGATTTCATCATCAACAATCAATACTTTGATCCTCACCTTTTTTCACTCCCTTCAAAAAGTGGAAATAAAACTGTAAATCTGGATCCCTCACCGCGCACGCTTTCAACCTCAATATGTCCGTGATTTTCCTCGGTCAGTTTCGCTGCAACAAGCATCCCCAGGCCGGTGCCTTTATCTTTTGTTGTAAAGAACGCATCGAATATCCTGTCCATGGTAGCTTTATCCATGCCGATTCCGTTGTCTTCGATCGTTATCCCCACATAATCTTTTTTATTTTTTATAATGATCCCCACTTTGATAGTCAGATCTCCATTCAGATCCATGGCATCAATGGCGTTATTGATGATATTGATAAATATCTGCTCGCCATGCCTGATGTCCATAAAAACCATCATTGGCCGGTTTTCAATATCCATTTTTACACTGATGTTTTTCCGTTGGATCCCTTCTCTGGCTAACGCCAGTGATTTCTTTAGTATCTCTGTAATATCTGCCACTTCATAGTGTGCATTCTCCGGTTTGGAAAAATCAAGCAAATTTGTAACGAGGCTGTTGATTCTGTCTATTTCATAAATAACACCCTCCAATAGTTCGCTGCCGGAAGTATCATTGCTTTTCAGTTTCCTATTTTTGATCACCTGCATCGTTGTCTTTATTCCGGTCAGCGGGTTTCGTATTTCATGAGCAAGGCCTGCCGCAAATTGACCAACGGAAGCAAGACGGTCCACTTTTACAATACTGGTTTCCAGAATTTTTCTCTCTGTTATATCATTAAAACTGCAAATTGCACCGTATATTGAATGATCATCCTTCTTGAGTAATGACGTGCTGACATCAAAATAGATGATCTGATCATTCTCACATTGAATTTCTGTTACCTGATTGATGCTGTCCGCTTGCTGCAAAGTCTGAGCGATCTGAATTTTTAATTTCGCCGTTATGTTAATGCCTTCATATTTTTTTAGCAGATTTCTGCCCCACTCATTAATCGTTATGATATTCCCGCTGTTGTCAGTTGTAATGATTCCTGTATAAATATTCTTTAAAATATCCTCATTGAACCTGGTCATTTCAATCAATTTCTCGGTACTTGTTTTCAAGTGGCCAATCATATTGTTGAAAGAATTTGCCAAAACACCGATTTCGTCACCCCTGCTGATTTCAACTCGTTCATTCAAGTCCCCTTTTTCTATTTTTCTGCAAACCTCCGCAAAATATTTGATTGGTTTTGAAATGTGATGCGAAATAAATATGATGGCTTGCATGGAGAGTACTAAAAATATGATAATCAGCAAAACGGTATATTTCTGGACGCCGATCAGGTCTTCCGATAAAAGCGATTTGTCCGTAACAAAAATAAGCGTCCAGTTCCAGGCCTCAAATCTTTCTACTGTATAAACGAAATTTTGGTCTTCAGGACTATCAGCCTTCTGCAAATCAATTGCTTTCAAAAGCTCCGACTGGTCAAGTCCGGCTGTATTGATAACGCAGGTTTCATTTTCCACTATGGCCATATTCTCAGGCCTGGCGCCAAATATATAAGCTTTAGCCTTGGCTTTCCCATCCTCCATTGAAATGCTTCCGCTTTCAACATCCTGATTGAGCACTTCAAGATAGGCAACGGTACTTTTCAAGACATTCTGCTGATTTTTCAGGCTTTCATTCAGCATTAACTGGTAACTGTTCCAATACGAAACGATGCCGACTATAATGAGCGGCATAACGACCAGAATCATGAATGGAATCAATATTTTATTTTCAATGTCGAGTTTCCATTTCATAGCATCATGTCCTCTTGCCTATAGGTTTTAAGACTCACAATATAAAACACTAATGCCGAAACAAAGGTTGCAGGCAGAACAGGATGGATGATTGTATCTGCGCCGGAAATATTATTGAACAGATACAGGGTTGAAAGGACGGCCATACCTGCTATGGATGATATGATCGCTCCTTCTTTCGTTGATTTCTTCCAATACAGTCCTCCGTATAGCGGGCACAGATATGTAACAGAAAAGATACTCCATACATAACTTCCATAAATCAGCAGGGTCTCCACCGGATTGATTGATAAGATCAGGGAAATAGTTCCGGCAATGAATATGACCAGTCTGTTCATGTTAAGAAATTTCTCATTGGACATATCCTTCTTAAACAGATTTTTATAAATATCATAATTAAAGCTGCCGGCAAGCAGGAGCAGCTGAGAATTGGCTGTTGATATAGATGCGGCAATAATACTGATAAACATGATACCGCTTATGTATGGGCCGAAATTGTTGTGTACGAAAAAGGAAAGCATCTCATCGATAGTAGATACAGGAACGGCTGAATGTTCCTGCGCCCTTGCGCCAATCCCGATGATGACCAGACCAAGATACATGGCGCTCAAAATTATGGTGGAAAGTGAAATCATCTTCATGGCAGTGCGTTTGCTTTTGGCGGATGAGATCCGGATGATATATTGAGGATTGGCTGCGGTTCCCAATCCCCAGGCCATTCCGGTAGTAATTATCATAATAGGGCTAAAATACCCATTGGAAGTCGGATCCAGCATTGCACCGTCGGATATCTGGGCTGCATTCTCGTGTATTGCTGTGATACCGCCACCATTGATCAAGACAGCACATGCAATAATCAAAATGCCGATAAAAATCATGATCAGATTCAAAGCATCGGTCTTTGCTACCGAAAAAAGCCCTCCAAAACTCGTATAGACTACAAACAGATAAATCAACAGGATCGCTACATTATAGTTGATATCCAGCAACTCGGATACGACGATACCGAATCCTTTTATTTGTATTACGATATATAAAATATAGCACAGCACAATGATCATACCGGTAAACGCCTGATATCCGCTGCTCCGGTATCGTATCTTGAAGTACTCGGGTACAGTGGCAATATCATAACATCTTATCCTGTCGGCTACAAAGATCAGCAAAGCGCAACCCAGAAGCCAACCGACCACTGAGTATAAGAGTGGCGAATATCCGTAAATATATACTGACCCTGTCACGCTTTGCATCGAAACAGCGCTGAAGAGCGTTGCTGTAAAAGTTGAAACACTAACGAAAAGTCCCAACTTGTTATCTGCAACACAGAAGTCTTTAATGGTATTGGTTTTCTTAAAACCGGCTTTTCCCATCATCAGCAGCAGCACGGTATATATGGTAAAGTAGAGCATATAGACCATTACTCTATTCACTATCTGCCTCCTTTTCCCTACGGTCCAGGATAAATGCTATGATCGATGGAAGGAACGCAGAAATCAGATATAATCCTCCAACAATGATCCATGTCCTGACCGGAAGCCCCAATATCATCATATACTCTCCCATAGAACGAACCTTTCTTTTAATTCATGAAGATATAAAATCGATCACAACAATATTCAAACAATGTCATTATATCATAATTTCAAAAGTATACACCCATTTTTTGAGCGATTTCGATCAATTGTTGACTTTCGCTCCATTATATTGTGCGAAACTGCACAGTTTGAGCGGGTATATTAACTTTTTTGTTGAAATCAATGGCTTTTTTTATTGGCATAGCTTTTGCTTTATTAGCTTGTAAAGAACGCAATTATCTATCAATTGCATACCACTTATTATTTCAAAGGAGGAAAACTTATGTCTATTAAAAGAGAGTATGGCCAGGAACAGCCATATCTGCCGGCAGGTCCTTTTAAAATCAGGATCCCATTTGTTCATTATCGCTTTGAATGGGCCGATTATCTGCAGGGTCTGCTTATGTGCGCAGTCTGTTTGAGTGCAATTCCAATGCTTCAGGAATATCTCGGAATGCCGTTTGAAGTGGCATTGGCTGTTGTCGCACTGAACGGAATTCTGTATTGCATTCACGTATTTCTTGGAGATCCCGTGGTACCTGGCTGGGTCACACCGGCTATACCGCTTCTGATGCTTTATGTAAGCGGCTTTGAAATGGGCCCGGAAAGAGTGCAGGCTCTGATCGCATTTGAAATGACTTTGGGCATCCTGGCTATAGTCTTGGGTATGACCGGTATGGGCAGGAGAATGGTTTCCCTGGTCCCGAATGCGATGCAAGCCGGATTGATCCTAGGGTCAGGATTTGCGGCCATCATGGTCATATTCAATAAAGGAGCTCGTTTCGATACCTTCCCAATCACCATAACCATCTGTATCGGTCTGGGTTTTTATCTCCTGTTTTCAAATCATTTTAAGGCGCTGGCTCCTAAGCACAAAGCCACACAAATATTATCAAATCTGGGTATTTTGCCGGTCATACTGCTGGCAGTCGTTGTGGGCCCACTGGTAGGAGAAACTGAATGGCCAACAGTTGAATGGGGCCTGTCCGCACCGGCATTCGCAACGTTGTTTTCTGATTGGACCTTCTTTGGCGTCGGATTCCCGAAGGCTTCTATGTTCATTCAGGCTCTGCCGATGGTGTTCTCCGCCTACATTATTCTGTTTGGAGACATGATCCAATCCAAAGCGCTGTTGGAAGATGCAGCAAAATACAGACCAGATGAACATATCGATTATAATCCGAACAGGTCTCATATGGTATTCGGCCTCAGAAATCTGATCATGTCCGTATTTGGTCCGGACATCACCATGTGCGGTCCTCTCTGGGCGGCCATGCAGGTTGTCGTCTGTGAGCGCTATAAGCATGGCCCGAAGGCAATGGAATCCATTAACAGCGGAGCCGGCTCCTTCAGGTTCGGCACATTGACAGGTTACTTTATCCTTCCTATCGTTACACTTGTAACTCCGATCCTGGGCGTTGCTTTGGCTTCCACCATGCTGATCCAAGGATATGTATCCGTTCGCGTAGGCGTTATGAAAGCCAGGACTTTCAATGATCTCGGTATTGCCGGTATCATGGGCGCGGTTCTTGCAACTCGCGGTGCGGCTTGGGGCCTTGCTGTCGGTATCGTGCTTTGCATTTTGATCCAGCTCGGAAACAAGAAAGAAATGGACGATTATATTTACGATAGCGACAGACCTGAAGAAACACTGGGTTCTGAAGATGCGGAAGAGAAAGATGCTGCTTAATCATTCTCAATACTAAATCCGGGGGTATTTGTTTTGGAAATAGTTGTTGAAAACAATGTTAAAGAATATCTGTATAAAAACAGTTCCGACGGAATCATAATTGATATGATACCAGACAGAACCAGCGCCTGTTGCGGTACCGGTAAGACTAAAAAGTTCTATGCACCATTTATAAGGACCCTGGGAATTGGGGAATCTCCCGGGAAGGGATATACGAAGTACTCGCAAAAGGGAATTAATATTTATATATCAGACAAAGCTCTGCCGACGGCTGAAGAAGTTGTTACGATCTATATCGAAAAGACATTCATCATCTCAAATCTGGCAGTCAGAGGTATCGGTTACTACATTCCTCCGGAACAGTAAACCATACAGTTCATTGAAAATGAAAAACCGCAGTTCACAATGTGTGCTGCGGCTTTTCATTTTCATGTTATATTTTATTTTATGCTTTATATTTCGGCAAGCAATTTTCCTATGATATCCAGTCCGGTTTCAATTTCCTCATAGCTGATCGTAAGCGGCGGAAGCAGCCTGACTTTGTTCTTTGCAGTCAATAACAGCAGACCTTGATCCAGAGCAGCTTTAACAAATTCCTTTGCCTCAACATCCCTGACCTGAAATCCTATCATAAGCCCAATTCCGTCAAACGCATAAATCTTATCGGATTTAAATAGTCTTTCTTTTATATGATTCCCCTTTTTAGTAACATCCTCCAAAAACTCCGGGGTGAGTCGTTTCAATACCTCGATACCACCGGCACATATGGCAGGGTTCCCGCCAAAGGTGGTTCCATGATCGCCATGCTTGAGAACGTTTTTGCATTTATCGCCAAATAAAGCTCCTCCCAAAGGCAGCCCGGCTCCTATTCCCTTAGCGAATGTAACGATATCCGGTTCGATGCCATAATGTTCAAACCCAAAAAGCTTACCGGTCCTTCCGATACCTGACTGAACCTCATCGATGATAAGAAGAATATCCTGTTCCCTGCACAGTGTTTCTATTTCTTTAACGAAATCCCTGTCTAAAACATTGACCCCGCCCTCTCCTTGTATCACTTCAATCATGATCGCACATGTTTTTTCGGATACTTCCGCCTTGACGCTGTCAATATTGCAGTCGGCGTATGAAAAACCCTCAACAAAAGGGAAAAAGTCCTTATGATAATGATCCTGACCCGTTGCCGTGATGGTTGCCATTGTCCTGCCATGAAAAGAATCTTTGAGGGTTATGATTTCATTTCTCCCCGGGATTGTGTTTCCATATTTTCTGGCCGTTTTGATGGCACACTCATTCGCCTCGGCTCCTGAATTTGCGAAGAAAACTTTTGCCATGCCGGATCTGGTGACCAGCAATTCAGCCAGCTCGACGCCCGGCCCGGTATAGAACAAATTGGAGCAGTGCTGCAGCATACCCAGTTGTGCTGATACCGCTGATACCCACTTTTCATCACAAAAACCAAGGCTGTTGACGCCAATGCCAGAAGTAAAATCGATATATTTCTTCCCGTCATATGAAGTGCAGGTTGCATTTTCGCCTTTTTCTATGCAAACATCATATCTTGCATATGTTCCCGCTATATATTTTTCATCGCTCTCTTTAATATATTTCGTCAGATTCATCTTCCTGCCTCCGCTTCTTTTGCGGTGGCCCTGGAGATCATGGTTCCAATCCCTTTATCTGAGAAGAGCTCGATCAGTATGGAATGTTTTACGCGTCCATCAATGATGACAGCACTTTCAACACCGTTTTTCATTCCATAGACACAGGATGAAATTTTAGGGATCATCCCGCCGGAAATAACGCCGGTTTTCAGCAAATTCGGTATCTGTTCAATGGCGATCATTTCAATCAGTGTGCTGCCCTCGTCCTTCTTACGCATGACCCCTTTGATGTTGGACATATAGATCAGTCTCTCCGCCTTTAAAGCGCCGGCAATTGCCGCAGCCGCCGTATCGGCGTTAACATTATAAGCCTGTCCGTTCTCGTCGATGCCCATACCGGCGATAACAGGGATAAAGCCTTCACGGAGCGCCATATCGATCAAGGTCGTGTCGACACCGACGATGTCACCGACAAACCCAAGGTCTTTGGAATAGCTCTGTTTCTCTGCCAGGATCATGCCTCCGTCACTGCCGCAAAGGCCAACGGCCTTGCCGTGGTTTTTATGGATCATCTCAACCAGCGTCTTATTGACTTTACCGCACAGCACCATTTTGACCACATCAATGGTATCTTTATCTGTACAGCGCAGTCCGTTGATAAACTTACTCTCTATATTGAGTTTTTCCAGCACTTTACTGATATCGGAGCCGCCTCCGTGCACAAGCACTACGCGGATCCCCAGCGCCGACAGTAAAATAATATCCCGGATCACAGAATCCTGCAGTTCCTCATTGATCATGGCATTGCCGCCATATTTAACAACGATGGTTTTGCCGTAGTATTTCTGAATATAAGGCAAAGCTTCCGCTAAGATTTCAGCGCTCCGGGTGGTTTCCGTCTTTTCACTGGTTGTCTTTTCACTGGTTGTCTTTTCACTGGTCATTTTTTTCCTCCTGACTATTTTCTGTTGATTTACCGGCGGCTTATGATCTGTAATCGCCGTTTATTTTTACATAATCGTATGTGAGATCGCATCCCCATGCAGTTGATTTGCCGCTGCCCTGTTTCAGATCCACCACGATGGTTATTTCCGCCTCATGCAGCACCTTTTTTGCATCGTTTTCGTCGTATTTTTTGTAAGCGGCATTTTCGCACACTTTCACCCGCCCGGCGGCAGATACAAAAGAGACGTCCGTTCCGCTGATGTCGATATCGCAGTCGGTATATCCAATAGCACATAAGATCCTGCCCCAGTTCGCATCCTCTCCGAACATAGCTGCTTTGAGCAGGCTGGAGCTGATTACCGACTTCGCTACCTTTTTCGCAATTTCCTTATCCGGAGCGCCGCCCACTTCGCATATGATCAGTTTTGTCGCGCCTTCGCCGTCTTTTGCCAGCATTTTGGACAACGCTGTCGTGACCATATTCAGTGCCTCGCAGAAAACATCAAAATCGCCGCCTTCGCTTGTGATAATTTCGTTTCCCGCCATTCCGTTGGCCAATAAAATGACTGTGTCATTTGTGGAGGTATCACCGTCTATGCTTATTTGATTGAATGTATCTTCTGTGTCGGCACTTAATGCTTTCTGAAGCATCTGGGATGAGATGGCCGCATCCGTAGTGATAAACGAGAGCATCGTTGCCATATTCGGATTGATCATACCACTTCCTTTTGCAACTGCGCCAATGGCACATTCCACCCCGCCGATGGTGAATTTGACAGCTGCTTCTTTTTTAACCGTATCGGTAGTCATGATCGCCGCTGCCGTGTCGGATGAACCCTCAAATGAAAGTTTTTCTGCCAACTCCGGAATGCCTCTCTCAAAAGGCTCGATACTCATCGGTTCGCCGATCACCCCAGTTGACGCTACCATGACATCGCCCGGGGAGATCCCCAAGGCCTTAGCCACCAGTTCACAAGTCTTTTCGGCAATTTCGATCCCGTTTGCTGCACATGTATTCGCATTCCCGCTGTTGCAGATGATCGCTTGTGCCACTCCATCAGCCATGTTATTCTGGCTGACCGTTACAGGAGCGCCCTTTACTTTATTTTTCGTATATACACCTGCTACACTGCAAGGTTTTATACTGAAAATCAGCGCCATATCTTTTTTGCTGCTATTTTTTTTGATTCCTACATGCACGCCCGCTGCTTTAAAGCCTTTTGGGGCACATACTCCTCCAGATATGATCTCCATCTTTCCATTCCTTTCTATTTCTGTGATTAACTTAACTAAATAACTCATTCATGCAATGGCCGGATCGTTAGATCAGATCAAGCCTTTTGTTTCCTCGACACCTAACATGATGTTCATACATTGAACTGCGGCTCCCGACGCTCCCTTGCCCAGATTATCGAATCTGGAGGTAATGACTATCCGCTCCTCATTCCCGTAAATGTGAATACACAAATCGTTGCGTCCAGCCATCTCATGGGCATTCATATATCCTGAATCCCCCGGTTCACCGGCTACTGCAACCAGTCTCTCCCCTTCGAAATAGGATCTGTAAATATTGATCAGTTCCTCAGGAGAATGCGGTTTTTTCATAAGCCTTTTGTGAATCGGTACCGATACCGTCATGCCGCTGAAATAATCTGCAACGATGGGCATAAAAATGGGGTCAAAATGAATTTTGGACATCGCTTTCATTTCTTTCAGATGCTTATGTTTCTGTGAAAGTCCGTATTGCCTCGGGCTGGCAAGGTCAGTATCCTCTGCTTTTTGGTATTGTTCGATCATTTTTTTGCCGCCGCCGCTGTATCCGGTTATGGACGTTGCGCAAAACGGATAGTCCGCATCGATCAGTTCGAGTTCAACAAGCGGCCTCACCGCCAGGATGAATCCCGTCGCATGGCATCCGGGCACTGCTACACGATCGCTCTTTTGTATGCTCGTCCGTTGCCCCGGGCATAATTCCGGCATCCCGTAAACCCAGTCCTGCTGCACTCTGTGAGCAGTTGAAGCATCGATGATCCTTCCGATACCGGCAGCTGCTTCGGCAATCTCCCGGGAGGCGGCATCAGGCAGGCATAAAAATGATATGTCGGCCCGGCTTATCAGTTCCATCCTGGCTTCTATTTCTTTTCTCTTTTCCGGTAAAATCTTCAACACCTCAATGTCATCCCTTTTTTCAAGATAACTATGTATTTTCAGACCGGTTGTACCTTCGCTACCATCCACGAACACTCTATATTTATTCATGATCAATTCTCTGCTCCTGTCAAATAAAAAAACGTCTTTTGAATTTTTGCCCAAAAGACGTTAGATGTTCAATCGCTACACTAATTTCGTCTCATGAGCACTGCAACACCGCCTGCCCATGATTATCGAATAATCCGGCAGACGTCAGCGTCTACGGTGTCTCAATTCGGAATTGAAATTATTGTGCATCTTTTTTCTCCTAAAAAACTCTAATTGAATTAATAAGATTAATTGAAGGTTACTTTACCATGCATGGATGTATTTGTCAATACAATATTTGTATTTATTCATTAAATTGGCTAAATTCCCATTCACGGCTTTGTGTTGAATCACAAAATCATTCTATATTCTTTCCATAACCGCCTTAATTCTTGCAGGAAGAATTTTCAGCTTTTCAATCGGGACAGCCGACACTGCAATTCTTACGCCTTTGCCCAGCGGAACCAGGAATATACCCTCTTTCATCAATTCGTCTACCAAGAGCTCAGGTTTATCCGTCGGTACTGACGCGAAGAATCCTCCGTCAAAAGGCACCATTGGCAACCCGCATTCTTTAGCCGCTTTTTCGAATGCTCGGCCTCTTTCCAGCAGCATTTCACGGAAAGAATCTCTTTCGTCCTGTATCTTTTTGATCAGCACTGGATCGCGGTGAACTTTAGCCAGCAGCTCCTGAGCAGCCCTTGTGCAATTCGACCAGGTTCCGCGACAGGACTGTTCGCAGATTTTCTTATATTCCTCAGCAATCGCTTCGTTTTGGGTGAGGCAGATCATCGCGCCCCCACGCATTCCGTATAGGGTATATCCTTTTGACATACTATAACCGATAACCACCAGAATATGATCGGCCAGACAGTCCAGTTTTTCCAGAAACTTTCTGACTTCCTTCGGGTCTCCGGCATAATCAAGATAAGCGGCATCCACAAATAGCGTTACCTTGTATCCCTGGTTCACTGCTTTATTGAATACACCAATAATTTTGGTCCAGTCAGAATCAGATATGGAGTACCCGGTTGGATTATGCGCCGGGGTATTCACAATAACAACGATCTTGTCCTGAGCGACGCAAAGCTCCATGACCTTATCTTCGAATGAGGCTATATTGAATTTTCCGTCTTCATCAAAAAGAGTGTATGTGTCGATGCTTCTGCCGTGTTCCTGGGCAATAGTATTGTAAGGGCCCCAGAACCAGTCTGAAGTCAGGATCTTATCGCCGGGCTTTGAATAGTTTACAATGGTATTTCTGATGGATCCGGTCCCTCCCGGAGTTGCAACAGCCCTTGTAAATCCTTTCGGTTCATAGTCGCCGAACACTTCTTTGACTACCGCATCCAGATAGCTAGGAAGTCCCCCAATCGGTGCGTATTCCGCAAATTCTTCAGGTGTCAGGCTCCTTAAAACTTCCACCACCGATGAGAGGATCATCAAGTTGCCCTGATCATCCAGCAGAGATCCGATCGTGCCGTCGATCACCTTATCTTTTCCTTCTTTTGCAGCCATTTCGTTGGCCAGTGCGCTGATTCCGAATATAACATCTCTCTTAGGCAAAACTCTTCCGTTCGCTTCCGCCATGATGAATTCTTCCAATATATCCACCCCTCTCTTATTTAAAAAATAATAGATTAAATTATAACACTTCTGTTGTTGTTTTCAACTAGTAAATGTGCACATCTTCAACCGAAATGAGTTCACCGTACTGTGATCGCTTTAAGATATTTGATTTTTCTGCCCTCCTGCGAGAACTTTGCTTCATATTCGGTCATAACCAGACGCGCACTAAAGTCGGTGCTGTGAAGATCTTCTGTCTTTTCGAGTATTTCGAAACCTGCTGATTTTATGGATTCCACGCTGAAATTAAAGAGGTTTTCATTGTCCGTCTTGATTTCGATGGGTGAACCCGGTTTTAATATCATCCGATACCGATCCATGTATCCGGCTGAAGTGAGCCTTCGTTTTGAATGCCGGTCTTTGGGCCATGGGTCGCTGAAATTAAGATAAATACCGCTGATTTCATTTTCGCCGAACCATTCGCCGGGATCATTGATATATTGAGCCGCTATTCTTATATTCTTACAACCTTGGCTGCTGATATTTTGCAGTGCTCTTAGTGCCACACTTCTAAGCCCTTCCACGCCCAAAAAATTTCTTTCCGGATGCAGTTTTGCCATCCCTGTGATGAATCCGCCTCTTCCGCAGCCTATTTCCAGATAAAGCGGAAGGTTTTCCTCAAATAGTTCAGACCATTTTCCCTTTTGCTCCATGGGATTCCTCACCAGAAGGCCGATAAAATTATCCAGTTTTTCTTCCAGATTTTTTATTTTTCTTTGTCTCATGATACGTTTGTTCTACATCTTTCTGAATCAATTACTCAAATATGTTTCTGTATTTTTTCAGATATCTCATGAGCGGGTAGCCTATTCCATAACAAGCGATCAGCTCTCCCAGCATGACCCATAGGATACATCCGACCAAAGGCACCGGTACACTGTACACATAATAAAGCATCGGGCCAATGACGATGCCGTTCAATACCACCGGCGGCAATGGCACCAGAGCAGGCTTATTCCGGAGCATATATGCTCCGATGGCGCCAAGAAGAGTGGCTGTGCTGCCGAAAATCATGTCAACAACTCCGTATGGTCCCAGAATATTTGAAATAAGGCATCCGACAAATAGTCCCGGTATAGCTGCCGGGGTAAAAAAAGGCAGCACTGTAAGTGCTTCCGAAACCCTGACCTGCATCACACCGTAGCTGATGGGAGCCAGCGCAATTGTTAAAGCAGCATAAACAGCGGCTATTATCGCCGCTTGGACTATATATTTTGTTTTCATGATATGATCCTCTCCAATATATAAGGCTCAATAAGGATGATCATGACGAAAACCCCAAGGAGGGCCATCGCAAGAAAATCAGACCTATTCAATTTCATCGCATTCATTCTGGTGCGATTCGCTCCGCCCCTATAGCATCTGGCTTCCATCGCCATGGCAAGATCCTGGGCAATCCGGAAAGCGCTGATAAAAAGCGGCACCAGAAGCGGAATCAGGCTTTTCGCTCTCTTGATGATGTTTCCGCTCTCGAAATCAGCTCCCCTGGCCATTTGCGCTTTCATGATCTTATCCGTTTCCTCCAGGAGTGTAGGAATAAATCGCAAAGCGATCGTCATCATCATGGCCAATTCGTGAGCCGGCACTTTGATGGCTTTTAACGGATTCAGGAGACTTTCTATCCCATCAGTCAGACTGATTGGTTTTGTGGTTAGAGTCAGAAGGGAGGATCCAATAATCAAAAGCACCAGCCTCAAGGCCATAAATGTGGCCGTATAAAGCCCTTCCCTGGTGATGTGAAGCACTCCCCAACTCCAGAGTACATCTCCGCCGATCATCAACATATTGATTAAAAAGGTAAATATGATAATAATAAATATCGGCTTCAGTCCCCTGAGGATAAAATTCAAAGGTACCTTGGAGGTGGAAATTACAAAAGAAAGCGTAACGATGGCAATACCAAACCCTATAAAGTCCTTCACCAGAAACAGCGCGACAAGATAAACCAGACACATGATGATTTTAACTCTCGGGTCCAGTTTGTGCATCCCCGATTCTCCGGGGAAATATTGTCCTAATGTGATATCTCTGATCATGATTTCAACACACTGTAAATAGCATCCGCAGCCTCGTTCATAGTTAGAGGCTGTCCATCTATTTCAATTCCTCTTTCTCTTATTTTTTTCATGAGCTGAGCGGCAGGCGGCAAAGCCAATCCGATATCCGCCAGTTCTTCTTCTCTGGAAAACACTTCTCTCGGTGTCCCCTCCATGACCAGCCGCCCCCCCTCCATGACGAGGACTTTGTCCGCATGGGCGACAATATCGCTCATGTTGTGGGAAACTAGAATAATGATTCCTTTATTTTCCTGATGGATGCGGGTGATCATTTCCAGTATATCTTTATGCCCTTTAGGATCAAGTCCGGCAGTTGGCTCATCGAGGATCAGAACGCTTGGCCGCATAGCAAGGACTCCTGCTATTGCTACCCTCCGCTTTTGTCCTCCCGAAAGCTCGAACGGAGACCTCTCCGCATAAGCTTCGTAATCAAGCCCCACCAAGCTGAGAGCCTCTCTGACTCTTGTATCGATTTCTTCCTCGGGCAGATCGAGATTCTTTGGTCCGAAGGCCACATCCTTCGCAACGGTTTCTTCAAAAAGTTGGTATTCCGGATACTGAAAAACCAGGCCGATTTTTCTTCTCACTTCACGCATTGGAATTTCTTTCGCTGTTATATTTATGCCGTCAATGATGACTGATCCCGAGTTTGGCATCAGTAGACCGTTTAAATGCTGTACCAGAGTTGATTTCCCCGAACCGGTATGTCCGATGATTCCGGTAAAGCAGCCGTCTTCAATTTTAAAGCTGACATCTTCGATGGCCACCTGTTCGTGCGGAAGACCTTCGCTATATATATAGGTTAAATTTTTTGTTTCGATCGACATACAAATTCCACCATATCTTCCATGGTTATAATGCCTTGCGGCACATCAATACCTTTAGATCTAAGTTTCTCAGAAATCTCAACAGCCAAAGGAACGTCCAGAGCAATGGCCCGTATTTCATCAGTGTGAGTAAATACTTCTTCCGGCTTGCCATCCAGAACGATCTTCCCGCCGTCCATGATCACCACCCGGTCCGCCTGCGCGGCTTCATCCATGAAATGAGTGATCAACACAATAGTTATACCTTCTCCATGCAATTTTCCTATGATATCCATCACTTCCTGCCGGCCTTTCGGATCCAGCATAGCGGTAGGCTCATCGAAAACGATACAATCCGGTCGCATCGCAACGACACCGGCAATTGCAATCCTTTGTTTCTGGCCGCCCGAGAGCAGATGCGGCGCCTTTTTCCTGGCAGACAACATGTTTACAGCTGCCAATGATTCATGAACTCTTTTTCTGATTTCAGCGGGCTCTATGCCCAGATTTTCAGGCCCAAAAGCCACATCATCCTCAACGATGGTAGATACCAGTTGATTGTCCGGATTTTGAAAGACCATACCGGCTGTCTGACGGATATCCCAAAGCAGCGCTTCGTCTTTAGTATCCATTCCATTCACATAGACGGCACCCTCTGAAGGGAGTAAAAGCGCATTGATATTTTTTGCCAGCGTTGATTTGCCGGAACCGTTCCGGCCAATGATCGCAGTAAAAGATCCTCTCCCGATGTTCAGACTCACACCGTCAATTGCCCTGGTACGATGATCGTGCTCTTCACCAGTAATATATTCAAATATCAGATTTTCTATTTTTATTATATCTTCCATTCTAAACGAGGCTCTCCATGCGCAATGATTTTATTTCATAAATCAAAAGTGACACAAGCGCTGTGGTTCAGGCTCTGCCACTTGATTCCCTGCTGCATACAATTAGGAAGAGGATACTTCAAAAGCAGACCTTCTGAAGTATCCTCATCTAAAACTATACTAATTCTAAAAATACAACTTCAACAGAATCTCCCTGTCTTGGCCCTAACTTTAAAATGCGAGTATAACCGCCATTTCTTTCGGCGTATTTCGGAGCTATCTCATCGAATAGCTTCTTAACCACATCTTCGTCATAAACGTAAGCAAGCACCTGTCTCTTTGCATGCAGATCGCCACGTTTAGCAAGAGTAATCATTTTCTCTGCTTCTCTTCTAGCTTCCTTGGCTCTGGTCACGGTGGTCGAAATTCTTCCCTCTCTGAACAGATCGGTAACGATATTTCTTAACATGGCCTTCCTGTGAGCGCTAGGTCTGCCTAGTTTTCTGTATCCTGGCATCGCTAAAACTCCTTTCTGATTATTCGTCACTCGGCTTTAAGCCAAGTCCTAATTCCTCCAGTTTATGCTTCACTTCATCAAGAGATTTTTTGCCCAAGTTTCTGACTTTCATCATGTCTTCCTCGGTACGATGAGTCAGATCCTCCACCGTATTGATGGAAGCTCTCTTCAGGCAGTTGAAAGAACGGACAGAGAGTTCCAGCTCTTCGATGGTCATCTCCAGCGCCTTTTCCTTCTGGTCTTCTTCCTTCTCAACCATGATTTCCATATGGTCGGTTGTATCGGTAAGTTCCACGAACAGGTTAAGGTGCTCTTCCATAATTTTGGCTCCGATGGACACTCCTTCATCAGGGGTGATGGATCCATCTGTCCAGATCTCCAAAGTCAGTTTGTCATAGTCGGTGATATGTCCTACACGTGTATGATCAACGGAAAAGTTAACTTTTAAAACAGGGGTGAAGATAGAATCCACCGGAATCACCGCAATCGGCATATTTTCCGTTTTGTTCTGCTCAGCAGACACATATCCTCTTCCTCTTGAAAGATTGATCTCCATTACCAATGTTGCATTTTCTTCCAAAGTCGCAATATGCAATTCAGGGTTGAAAATTTCTACATCGGCGTCGCTGATGATATCAGCTGCCGTGACCTCTTTTGGGCCAACCGCATTGATGATAACTCTTTTGCTCTGTTCTCCGTTAAGTCTGACAGCCAGTTTCTTGAGGTTCAGAATGATCTCTGTTACATCCTCTTTTACTCCCGGAATCGTTGAAAACTCATGAAGGATCCCGTCGATTTTGACCGATGTCACGGCAGCGCCGGGCAGTGAACTTAAAAGTATCCTTCTAAGGCTGTTTCCCAGTGTTGTTCCGTAACCTCTTTCAAGCGGTTCAACAATAAATTTTCCATAGTTGACATCGTCTTCTGAATAAATGCATTCAATCGTTGGTTTTTCGATTTCTATCATTCAAAAACCCTCCTTTTCTCCAAGTATACGGCAAATTGTTTCATGCACGATTACTTGGAATACAATTCGACGATAAGATGTTCTGCGATAGGAGTGTCAATTTCACTTCTTGTCGGCATTGTAACAACTTTACCCTCAAGCTTTTCAACATCTACTGTCATCCATGAAGGAACCGTGATGGCCATATCTTTGATCTCCTTGAATTTAGGAGAATTGGCACTCTTCTCTTTAACCTTGATCACATCGCCGGTTTTGCATTCGAAGGAAGGAATGTTGACCTTCTTGCCGTTGACCAGGAAATGTCCGTGGTTGATCAGCTGTCTTGCTTCCTTTCTTGAAGAAGCCAGTCCGAGTCTGAACACTACATTGTCCAATCTTGTCTCAAGCAGGATCAGCAGGTTTTCACCTGTGATACCCTTCTTCTTGGCTGCTTTTTCGAATAAGTTTCTGAATTGTGTTTCCAGTAAACCATAGAATCTTTTTGCCTTTTGCTTTTCTCTGAGCTGTGTGCCATATTCGGACAACTTCTTTCTGCTCTGTCCGTGCTGGCCGGGAGCGTAACTTCTCTTCTCCATAGCGCACTTGGTGCTGTAGCATCTTTCGCCCTTCAAGAAAAGCTTCTGGCCTTCTCTTCTGCACAATCTGCAGTTAGCGTCTGTATATCTTGCCATTCAATTACTCCTCCCCTCAATTATACTCTTCTTCTTTTTGGTGGTCTGCATCCGTTATGCGGTATTGGCGTAATGTCTTTGATCAGTGTGATTTCAAGACCCGCCCCCTGAAGCGCTCTGATCGCTGCTTCACGGCCGGAGCCCGGACCCTTTACATATACTTCAACAGTCTTAAGGCCATGTTCCATCGCAGCCTTAGCCGCTTCCTCCGCTGCCATCTGTGCAGCAAAAGGTGTTGACTTTCTCGATCCCTTAAAACCAAGCGAACCGGCGCTTGACCAGGACAGAGCGTTTCCGCCTAAATCAGTGAGAGTAACAAGTGTATTGTTAAAGGTAGATTGGATATGAGCCTGGCCTTTTTCAATATTCTTGCGTTCTTTCTTTTTCTTTCTGGTTGTCTGCTTCTTAACCTGCTGTTTTGTTGCCATTATAACCTACCTCCTCTCTACTTTGCTTTCTTCTTTCTGCCAACGGTCTTCTTCGGTCCCTTGCGGGTTCTTGCATTTGTCTTTGTGTTCTGGCCTCTTACTGGTAATCCTCTTCTGTGTCTGATTCCTCTGTAGCAGCCAATCTCCATCAAGCGCTTGATGTTAAGAGAAGTTTCTCTTCTGAGATCACCTTCTACAACGTACTCTTGATCGATAATTTTTCTGATAGCACCAGCTTCATCCTCGGAAAGATCCTTAACTCTGATATCAGGGTTAACACCTGCTTTCGCGAGGATCGCATTGGCTGTATGTCTGCCGATACCATAAATATAGGTCAGACCGATTTCAACTCTTTTGTCTCTTGGTAAATCGACACCGGCTATTCGAGCCATATTTTCCTCCTGTTCCCATCTTCCGTCACGCAACTAAGGGTATTTACCATTACCCCGGCATAATATAAACGGGATGTTTTTATAACTTTAACTAATTTTGATTTCTCAACCTTGTTTCTGCTTGTGCTTTGGATTTTCGCAGATTATCATTACCTTGCCATTTCTCTTAATGATTTTGCACTTCTCGCAGATAGGTTTTACTGAAGCTCTTACTTTCATTTCAAACCTCCTATTTATCTCTCCATGTAATTCTGCCTCTTGTGAGATCATAAGGGGAGAGTTCCACCTTAACCTTATCTCCCGGCAGTATTCTTATAAAGTTCATTCGAATTTTACCCGAAATATGTGCAAGCACTTCGTGACCGTTTGCCAGCTTAACGACAAACATTGCATTAGGCTGCGCATCTACCACGGTACCCATAACTTCGATGACATCCTTTTTTGCCATAGTTTTCATGCACCTCTTTTCCTACAAGGTAAGCAACTCGGGCTCACCATCAGTGATTACAACAGTATTTTCATAATGCGCGGAAAGTTTGCCGTCGCATGTGACCACCGTCCAGTTATTCAGCAGGACTTCCACTTCATAACCGCCTTGTGCGATCATCGGCTCGATAGCAAAGACCATGCCTTTTTCCAGCCTTGGTCCTCTTCCCGGCTTCCCGTAATTGGGGATTTGAGGATCCTCATGCATGTTTCTTCCGACTCCATGCCCTACGAAATCCCTGATGACTGAAAAGCCTTCTCCTTCTGCCTTTCTCTGAATAGCATTGGATATGTCTCCCAGCCTGAACCCTGCCTTACAGAACTTTAATCCCTCAAAAAAGCTTTCTTCGGTAACTTTGATCAATCTCTTTGCTTCATCGCTGACCGCTCCCACGACATAGGTTCTGGCGGCATCACTGACGTAGCCTTTAAAGGTCGTGCCCACGTCAACGCTTACAATGTCACCATCCTTCAAAATTTTATTCTTCGAAGGAATGCCGTGTACTACTTCCTGGTTGATCGATACGCAGGCGCTGGCGGGAAATCCTCCATAGCCTTTGAATGAAGGTATCATGTGGTTCGAGAGAATGATCTTTTCCACAAAATCGTCAATATCCTGAGTGGACATTCCGGCTTTTATGAAATTGGGCAGTTCCCTCAATATGTACCCTGTCACCAATCCGGACTCGCGCATTATGTCAATCTCTTGTTCTGACTTGATGATGATCATTATCCTATAGCTCCCAGGACTTTAACTATGTCATCGAACACATTTTTCAATCCGGTAGTTCCGTCTATATGAGCGAGAACACCCGCTTTTTCGTAATAATTTACGAGAGGCTTCGTCTGTGCTTCATAAACATCGATCCTGTTGGCAACGGTTTCTTCTTTATCGTCGCTTCTCTGATAAAGTTCGCCGCCGCACTTGTCGCAAATGCCTTCTTTGGCCGGAGGCATGTTGACAATATGGTAAGTTGCCCCGCAAGATCTGCAGACTCTTCTGCCGATCAGTCTCATCATCAATTCGTCTTTACCGACCGCAATGTCGAGAACGTGATCGATCTTGCTGCCCTTAGCCTGAAGGAACTCATCCAGTTTTTCTGCCTGATAGACTGTCCTCGGAAATCCGTCCAGCAGAAAACCGTTTTTGCAATCGTCTTCTGTCAGCCGGGTCGTGGCAATCTCTATTACCAGATCGTCCGGAACAAGTTCACCTTTGTTCATATACTCCTGAGCTTTTTTCCCAAGGTCAGTTCCCTGTTTGATGTTTTCTCTGAAAATGTCGCCTGTGGAGATGTGAGGAACCTTATACTTTTCAACAATGCTTGCAGCCTGCGTTCCTTTGCCAGCTCCCGGAGGGCCCAATAATATAATGTTCATTTTTACCTCCTACCTTAAGAAGCCTTCATAATTTCGCATTACCATCTGGTTTTCCAACTGCCTCATTGTGTCAAGGGCAACACCTACTGCAATCAGCAGGCTTGTGCCTCCGAATCTCACATCCAGAGCTGTCCATTGGCTGATCAGTGTCGGCAATGTCGCAACTGCTGCTAAGAACAGTGCACCAACAAAGGTAATTCTTGTCATGACCTTGTTGAGATACTCAACCGTCGGTTTTCCCGGTCTTATCCCGGGAATGAATCCGCCATTGTTCTTCATGTTGTTGGCCACATCCAACGGGTTGAATGTAACAGCCGTATAAAAATATGTGAAGAATATAGTCAATATAATATTAAACACTGCATAAATCCATACGCCCGGATCTCCGTAAGGGGACAGCCATTTGGTTACCCACTGGGAGAATCCTGAATCCGGCATGAAGTATGTGATCGTAAGCGGAAACTGCAGCAGTGACAGGGAGAATATTACAGGTATTACGCCTGCCTGATTCACCTTGAGCGGAATATGTGTGGACTGACCGCCGTACATTTTCCTGCCTACGACTCTTTTCGCGTATTGCACCGGGATCCTTCTTTGTCCCTGCTGGATCAATATGATCCCGACGATAACCGCCAAAGCAAAGAGTATGAATATGATCAGGGATACAACGCTGATTTCGCCATCCTGGAGTTTGATAACATTCTCATGGATCGCAGTCGGTATACGGGTGACGATACCGCTGAATATGATCAGGGAAATACCGTTTCCGATGCCGTTTTCATTGATCTGCTCACCCAGCCACATCAGGAATGCGGTGCCGGCAGATAAAGTCAATACTATAACTGTAATTGAGAAAAAGTCAGTATCTATAAGCGCTTGTCTGAACAATCCAACCGCAAGCCCGATGGCCTGAACAAAAGCAAGAACAACCGTCAGATAACGCGTGTATTGGGCAATCTTTTTCTTTCCTTCCTGGCCTTCCTTTGCCAGCCTTTCAAGAGCAGGAACTGCGATGGTCAGAAGTTGGAGAATGATGGATGCCGTAACATATGGAGTGATGCTTAATGCAAAGATCGTAAAGTTACTGAAAGCACCGCCGGAAAACAAATCAAACAGTGCCAGCAAACCTGTCCCGCCTGCAAAAACTTCGTTCAGAACCGCCCTGTCAATGCCGGGAACCGGAATGTTAGAACCTATGCAGAAAATCACCAGCATGAGAAATGTGAAAACCATCTTCTTCCTCATGTCAGGAATCTTCCAGGCGGATTGGACTGTTTTAATCATTCCCATACTAGATTACCTCAGCCTTTCCTCCTGCAGACTCGATTTTTTCAACTGCTGATTTGCTGAACTTGTGAGCCTTAACGGTAAGATTCTTTTCTATAGACCCATCTCCAAGAACTTTTATTCCGTCTTTTACCTGTTTAACCAGACCGGCTGCTATGAGAACGTCCGGTGTGACAACAGTTCCGGCTTCGAAACTATTCAGATCATCAACGTTAACGGTTTCATATTCTGTTCCAAAGATATTGGTAAACCCTCTCTTTGGAATTCTTCTGTAAAGTGGCATCTGTCCGCCTTCAAAGCCGAGGCGAACACCGCCGCCGCTTCTGGAGTTCTGGCCGTTCATACCTCTTCCGCTGGTCTTGCCCAGGCCGGTTCCGGTACCTCTGCCTCTTCTCTTCTTAGCTCTTGTTGAGCCCGGAGCAGCTTCTAATTCATGTAATTTCATTTGTAAAGCACCTCCAATTTCTAAAGCTCTTCTACTGTAACAAGATGCTCTACTTTTTTAACCGCTCCTCTGGTCTGCGGTGTGTCTTCCATCACTACTGAATGGTGCATCTTCTTCAAGCCTAATGCTTCAACGATATCCCTATGGTTAGGTTTTGAGCCGATAGGACTTTTAGTCAATGTGATTTTAATCATTTTTGCCATTTCCAGCTCCCCCTTATCCTAAAATTTCTTCTTTGGTCTTGCCTCTGAGCTTGGCAACCTTCTCAACGGTTGTCAGGTTCTTGAGACCTTCCATGGTAGCATAAGCCATATTAGCCGTATTGCTGGAGCCAATTGACTTTGCTCTTACATCTTTAATTCCGGCAGCTTCCAGAACTATACGGACCGATGAACCGGCGATAACACCGGTACCTGGAGCGGCAGGCATTATGAAAACCTGACCGGCGCCAAAGATCCCAAGGATTCTGTGCGGAACAGTCGTTCCGACTGTCGGAACATAAATTAAATTCTTCTTTGCATCTTCGATAGCCTTTCTCACAGCCTCAGGAATTTCCTGAGCCTTGCCAAGACCGACACCTACATAGCCTTCGCCGTTGCCGACTACAACAGTTACGGAAAATCTCATGTTTCTTCCGCCTTTTACTGTTTTCGCAACACGTCTGATGCTAACGATGGTTTCTTTTAAGTCCAGCTTGGATGCATCAATCATATTCTGTCGCATTTGCTATACTCCTCCTTAGAATTTCAAACCGGCTTCACGGGCTCCGTCAGCCAATTCTTTTACTCTTCCGTGATATAAGAAACCACCTCTGTCGAAGGTTACCTTTTCTATACCTTTTGCAAGAGCTCTCCTGCCTATCGCTTCTCCAACCTTTTTTGCGGCCTCTTTGTTTCCGCCGTAGCCGATCTCCTCCTTCAGCTCTTTGTCAAGAGATGAAGCAGAGCATAAGGTGATGCGGTTTACGTCGTCAATAATCTGAACCGAAATGTTCTTATTGCTTCTGTAAACACACATTCTAGGCTGTGAAGGAGTGCCTGATAATGTTTTACGAACTCTTTTATGTCTGATAATACGTCTGTCATTTCTACTTTCTGCCATTTTCTATTCACTCCTTTCCTATTTTTTGCCTGTTTTGCCTTCTTTTTTACGAACAACTTCGCCTTCGTATCTGATGCCCTTGCCCTTATACGGCTCAGGTTTTCTCCATGCTCTGATGTTAGCGGCATAATTTCCGACAACAGCCTTGTTGATTCCTTTTACAAGAATCTCAGTTGCAGTTGTACATTCTGTAGTGATGCCGTCCGGATCTTCCATCACCACCGGGTGGGAATAAGCCAAACTCATAACCAGTTTTTTGCCTTGCTTTTCTGCTTTGTAACCAACGCCTACCAGGCTCATCTTCTTAACATAACCGTTAGTAACACCAATAACCATGTTATTGATCAATGTTCTTGCCAGACCATGCTGGGAACGGGCTTCCCGGCTGTCGTTTTTTCTGGTCACACTGAGTATTCCATCGTTTACTTCTACTAATATATGCTTGCTGATCTGTTCCTGCAGCTCGCCATTCGGTCCTTTTACAGTAACAACGTTATTGCTGTCCACTTTGACCTCAACGCCGGCAGGAAGATTAACAGGCAGTTTACCTATTCTTGACATTGTCTATTCCTCCTACCAAACATAACAGATTACTTCTCCGCCCACTCCGAGTTTACGCGCTTCTTTATCGCTGATGACTCCGTTTGAAGTGGAGATGATAGCGATTCCGAGGCCTCCGAGTACTTTTGGCACTTCGTCGGCTTTTGCATAAACCTTAAGTCCGGGTTTTGAGATTTTCTTAATTCCGCTGATTACTCTTTCCTTGCCTTGTCCATACTTCATCTGAATCCTGATGGTTCCCTGCTTGTCGTCTTCTATCAAATCAAAGCCTTTTATATAGCCTTCATCGGCTAATATACCGGCTATAGATTTTTTCATCTTTGACGCCGGAATGTCTACCGTATCGTGACCGACAGTATTGGCATTTCTGATTCTTGTTAGCATATCTGCTATAGGATCTGTCATTGTCATTACAGTTATATCTCCTTTCTGGGTTATTCTACCAACTTGCTTTCTTTACGCCGGGTATCTCTCCCTTGTAAGCAAGCTCTCTAAAGCAGATACGGCAGATACCATACTTTCTGAGTACCGAATGTGGTCTTCCGCAAATTCTGCATCTTGTATATGCACGAGTTGAAAACTTAGGTTTTCTCTGCTGTTTAATTTTGAGAGATGTCTTTGCCATAATTCCCTCCTATTTCTCAAACGGCATGCCAAGGAGCTCTAAAAGCGCATAAGCTTCCTCATCGGTTTTGGCCGTTGTTGTGAAAACAATATTCATTCCTTTGATCTTGTCTACTTTATCATAGCTGATTTCCGGGAAGATTAACTGCTCCTTGATGCCCAGGGAATAATTTCCGCGGCCGTCAAACGAATTCTTGCTGACGCCTTTAAAGTCTCTGACTCTAGGAAGAGCGATGTTAAAGAATTTGTCAACAAACTCATACATATTGTCGCCTCTTAAGGTAACCTTTGTTCCTACAGGCTGTCCCTGTCTGACTTTGAAGTTCGCAATGGACTTTTTCGACTTTGTTATTACAGGTCTCTGTCCCGAGATCAGTCCCAACTCATTTACTGTTGTTTCCATCATTTTCGGATTGTCCTTAGCTTCGCCGATTCCAATATTGATCGTTACTTTTACAAGCTTCGGTACTTCCATAGCGTTAGCATAATGGAACTTGTCCATTAATGATTTATATACGCTATCGTTATAAGTTTCTTTTAATCTTGCTGTCAAAATCGTCTCCTCCTTTCCTAGTCTATTACAGCGCCGGTCTTTTTGGACACTCTGACTTTTTTACCATTTTCAATGGTGTATCCAATTCTGGTCGGCGAATTATTCTTTTTGTCATAATACATAACATTTGAAATATGGATCGGGCCTTCCTGATGCTTGAGTTCAGCCTTCTCTTTTCTCGTCTGTTTCTGATGCTTAGTCTGGACGTTTACGCCCTCTACTATGACAGTGTTTTCTTTCGGCATAGCTTTGATGACTTTGCCTTTTTTGCCTTTATCTTTTCCTGTGATTACCAGGACAGTATCGTTTTTCTTAATTTTCATCTACGGCACCTCCTATAATACTTCCGGAGCCAAAGAGATGATCTTCATGAAGTTCTTATCTCTGAGTTCTCTGGCTACAGGTCCGAAGATACGAGTTCCAACCGGATTCTTATCTTCCTTGATTATAACTGCCGCATTCTGGTCGAACTTCACATAGCTTCCGTCATTTCTTCTGGCACCACGCTTAGTTCTGACTATTACAGCTTTCACTACGTCGCCTTTCTTCACAACACCGCCCGGTGTTGCATCTTTCACGGCACAAACAATTATATCGCCGATATTTGCGTACTGTCTTGAAGTACCGCCAAGTATGCGGATACATAATAGTTCCTTTGCACCTGAATTATCAGCGACTCTCAGTCTGGTTTCTGTCTGAATCATTTTCCGGTGCCTCCTTTACTTAACCTTTTCGATTACGTTGACAAGTCTCCATCTCTTATCCTTTGAAAGAGGTCTTGTCTCCATTATTCTTACTTTATCGCCTATCTGACATTCGTTGTTTTCATCGTGAGCCTTTAGTTTCTTGGTTCTCTTAACGGCTTTTCCATAAAGGGAATGTCTTACGAAATCCTCGATCGCTACGACGATAGTCTTGTCCATTTTGTCACTGACAACGACTCCGACTCTTGTCTTTCTTCTTTTTCTCTCGTCTGTCATAATTCATCCTCCTCTCTTAAGCCTTAACCTTGGCTAATTCTTTTTCTCTGATGATAGTTTTAACCCTTGCGATGTTCTTCTTCGCATCTCTCATTTTGATAGGGTTTTCCAACTGGCCGGTCACATGCTGAAATCTGAGATTGAATATTTCCGTCTTCAGCTTCAACAGCTCTGCGTTCAATTCTTTATCTGTCATTTCTCTTATTTTCTTAAGTTCCATTACGCTTCACCACCCTCTGCAACTTCCTGGCCTTTGATGGCAAACTTACAGCCTAACGGGAGTTTGTGCGCTGCAAGTCTCATGGCTTCTCTTGCCTTATCTTCCGGGACACCGGCTATCTCAAACATGACTCTGCCAGGTTTGATTACAGCCACCCAATGGTCCGGAGCACCTTTACCGGAACCCATACGGACTTCGGCAGGTTTCTTTGTTACCGACTTATGCGGGAATATCTTAATAAACACCTGTCCGCCTCTTTTGATCGATCTGGTCATGGCAATACGGGCTGCTTCGATCTGGTTTGAAGTGATCCATCCGCATTCTGTAGCCACGAGGCCGTAAGTTCCATAAGTGATGGTATTGCCTTTTGTAGCAATGCCCTTCATTCTTCCCCTATGGACCTTCCTGTGTTTTACACGTTTAGGCATTAACATTATTCTTCGCCTCCCTCTTTAACAGTCTCAACTGCTTCAGGCGCCGCCGCTTTCGGAGCCGGTTCTTCCTTAGGAGCCTTGCGAACTCTAGGGTTTATGGCCGGTGCAACTTCGGGTTTCGCGAAACGGTCGTCTCTTCTGCCCCTGTTGTCGCCTTCTCTCTTATTTCTGTCGCCTTCTCTTCTAGGCCTGTCGTCTCTCTTCTGACGTCTGTCGCCTTCTTTGCCTTCTCTTCTGCCGGCAGGTTTTTCTTCCGGCTTCGTGCTTTTCAGTCCCTTGTCAAGGATCTCGCCGTGATTGATCCAAACCTTGACTCCAAGTTTGCCGTAAGTAGTATCTGCTTCTGCAAAACCGTAGTCTATATCAGCTCTGAGTGTGTGAAGCGGAACATTTCCTTCGCTGTACTTTTCAGAACGGGCGATTTCTGCTCCTCCGAGTCTTCCTGAAACCAGGACTTTAATGCCCTTGGCGCCGGATTTCATCGTCCTGCCTATCGCCTGTTTCATCGCTCTTCTGAAGGAGATTCTCTTCTCCAGAGCGGAAGCAATGCTTTCAGCTGTAAGCTGTGCATCCAGTTCTGTCTTTCTCACTTCGATGATCTCAACGAAGCAAGTTTTGCCAGTCATTTTTTCGATTTCTTTCTTCAGCTGTTCCTGCCCGCTGCCGTCTCTGCCGATAACCATACCCGGCTTGCCGGCCAAAACGATGACTCTCAGCTGATTGTTAGCGGCTCTCTCTATGATGATTCTGGAAACGCCTGCTGCATACAATCTCTTCTTTACGAATTCCCTGACCTTATTGTCTTCGATAAGACAATCTGCGAAATTCTTGGAGTTTGCATACCATTTCGAATCCCAGTCTCTTATGATTCCAACTCTTAAACCGTGTGGACTAACTTTCTGACCCATCTGGTAAACCTCCCTTTCCTAGTTTTTCTCCTTAAGAGTAACTCCGATATGGCTTGATCTCTTAAGGATGGTAGATGCTCTTCCCTGCGCACCGGCTCTCCATCTTTTTAAAGTTGGTCCCTGATGTGCATATACTTCTGCAACGTATAAATTGTCCGGATTGAGGTCGAAGTTGTTTTCCGCATTTGCTGCCGCGGATTTCACAACCTTCTCTACGATCTGCGACCCTTTGCCCGGGGTGAATTTTAAAATTGTCAACGCCTCTTTCAAATCCTTGCCTCTAACCAGATCTGTAACCGGCTTGAGCTTGATAGGAGACATTCTTACATATTTCGCTACTGCTTTCGCTTCCATTTAAATTATCTCCTTTCCTACTTCTTTTTCGTGGACTTGTCAGCGGCATGGCCTCTGTAAGTTCTGGTTGGAGCGAATTCGCCCAATCTGTGGCCTACCATGTCTTCTGTCACGTATACAGGCACATGTTTTTTACCGTCATGAACGGCAATGGTATGTCCCACCATCTGAGGGAATATGGTCGATGGTCTTGACCAGGTCTTTATTACTTTCTTTTCGTTGGCTGCATTCATTTCATCAATTGTCTTCAGCAGCTTTGCGTTTATGAAAGGACCTTTTTTAAGTGATCTACTCATTATTTATGCTCCTTCCTTATTTCTGATTTCTCTTCTTAACGATGTACTGATTGGAAGGCTTGTTCTTCTTCCTGGTCTTGTATCCCAGAGCCGGTTTGCCCCATGGAGTTACCGGGCTTACTCTTCCAATTCCGGTTTTGCCTTCACCACCGCCGTGTGGATGGTCGTTAGGGTTCATTACCGAACCTCTGACCGTAGGTCTGATACCCATATGTCTTTTACGGCCGGCTTTACCGATCTGTATGATATCGTGTTCGATGTTTCCTACTTCACCGATGGTGGCTCTGCATTCGATCCTAACCTTTCTAACTTCCCCGGAAGGAAGTCTGACCTGTGCATAGTCATCCTCTTTCGCCATCAGCTGAGCAGCGTTTCCTGCTGAACGGGCTAATTGTCCGCCCTTGCCGGCTTTCAGCTCAACATTGTGGATCATTGTTCCGACAGGTATGTTTGCCAGCGGAAGTGAGTTGCCAACCTTGATGTCCGACTCAGGACCCGAGAAAATGACATCACCGACCATCAGTTTGTTCGGAGCGATGATATATCTTTTCTCACCATCTGCATAAACGATCAATGCGATGTTGGCGCTTCTGTTCGGATCGTATTCGATAGCCGAAACATTGCCCGGAATGTTATCTTTGTTTCTTTTGAAGTCGATGATTCTGTATTTCGGTCTGTATCCGCCGCCTCTGTGTCTTACAGTGATTTTGCCTCGTGAGTTTCTTCCCGAATGCTTTTTCAATGTAACTGTAAGTGACTTTTCAGGAGTGGTCTTGGTTATTTCTTCAAACGTGGAAACCGTCATTCCTCTTAAGCCCGGAGTAGTTGGATTGTATTTTTTAATTCCCATTACCTTTTCCTCCTATTCCTACAGTCCATGGAAAAATTCGATTTCCTTACTCTTCGGAGTAAGTGTCACAACTGCCTTCTTTGAAGAGGCTGTGGTTCCAACGTTTTTTCCCATTCTTTTAACTTTACCGTTTACATTTAAAATGTTGACCTTGTCAACTTCCACACCGAAGATCTGCTCTACCGCGATCTTGACCTGAGTCTTGTTTGCGTCTTTGGCGACCTTGAATGTGTATTTCTTTTTCTGGGCCTCGTCCATGCTCATTTCTGAGATGACTGGTTTTAGTATAATATCGTAAGGGGTTTTCATTACGAATACACCTCCTCAATTTTCTTTATCGCTTCCTTCGTAATAATGAAGCTGGTGTGATTAACAATCTCATAAACATTCATGGTTGATACCAGAGCAGTTCTGACTCCCTGAATGTTCGCCGCGGATTTGACTACTGCCTCGTCCTTGTCTGCCATAATGATCAAAGCTTTCTTTGCTGCCTTGATGTTTTCCAGGACTTTCACCATTTCCTTTGTTTTCGGTGCATCAAAGGTCAATGCTTCCAGTACGATGATTTCGTTTTCCTGAACTTTTGAAGACAGTGCGGATTTCATTGCAAGTCTTCTCAGTTTCTTAGGAACTGTATATCTGTAGTCTCTTGGCTTCGGTGCAAATACGATGCCGCCGCCGATCTGTGAAGGGTCAGTGGAGCTCCCCTGTCTGTGGCGACCTGTTCCCTTCTGTCTGAAAGGTTTTCTGCCTCCGCCTCTGACTTCGCCTCTGGTCTTTGCTGACTGAGTTCCTTGTCTCTGGTTGGCCAAATAATTCTTAACTACTGCGAGAACTGCGTGTTGATTCGGCTCGATCCCGAATATTCCGTCATTCAGTTCAATGGTGCCGGTTTCAGCTCCGGCCATGTTAAGTACTTTAACTGTTGCCATTTCGTACTTCCTCCTTTCTCGTATCTTCTCTATTTGCCTTGACCTTTAACTGCATATCTGACGCGTACCAGACCGCCTTTCGGCCCCGGAACCGCACCTTTTACCAGCATAAGGTTTCTGTCTTCAATAACTTTCACCAGGACTACGTTCTGAACCGTAACCGTTTCGCGTCCCATTCTTCCCGGTCCCTTATTGCCTTTGAATACTCTGGAAGGATAAGTACCTGCTGCAAGTCCTCCCGGCAGTCTCTTATGCTTCGAACCGTGGGTCATCGGGCCTCTGTGATGTCCGTGTCTTTTGATATTTCCCTGGGTTCCTTTTCCTTTGGAAACGCCGGTGATATCCATCTTGCTGCCTTCTTCGAATTCTGTGACTGTCATAACCTGGCCGACTTCGTAATTTTCACCTTCATCAGGAATGAACTCCGCAAGGTGTTTTTTCAGAGCTCCGCTTTTTGCGAAATGCCCGGTCATCGGTTTGTTTATTCTCTGTGGCTTTGCATCCTCAAAACCAACTTGTACCGCATTGTAACCATCAGTTTCAACAGTCTTGATCTGGGTTACGGTTTGTGGGCCTGCCTGGATCACTGTTACAGGAACCACTTCGCCTGTCTCTGTGAAAATCTGGGTCATGCCGACTTTTTTTCCTAAGATGATCTTCATGTTTATATTTCTCCTTTTCTCTTACAGCGGATTGCTTTTTGTTTTTAAATTAAGCAATCATACTAAGGGGAGTACCCTTACCTATAATTTGATTTCGATGTCTACGCCTGCAGGCAGTTCCAGCTTCGTGAGAGCGTCTGTGGTTTTTCCTGTGGCATTGGTGATGTCTATCAGTCTCTTGTGGGTTCTCTGTTCGAACTGCTCTCTGGAGTCCTTATACTTGTGTACCGCACGAAGAATGGTGACGACTTCTTTTTCTGTCGGAAGCGGAATCGGACCTGAAACATCTGCGCCCGTCTTCTTGGCTGTTTCGACGATTCTTGCTGCTGACTGGTCTAATAACGCGTGGTCATAGGCCTTAAGCTTGATTCTGATCTTCTGTAATTCGCTCATTTTTTTCCTCCTGAATAATTTTGTACTGTTTTCGCTATTCTCGTACAGGGGGTCTGATTGTCCGTTTTTCAACGTGTTTTGTCTTCCGCTTGCTAATTACACGCCTCCGTGTGTTCCGTAATCGTTTACACAAAGAAAAAACAGGGCGATCCCCCTCGCCCCCATCTGGTGGGGACAATTCTCCGCGGAAATTACCTGATAGCTCAGCAACTTCCCGCTTCACCGCCTTTGCAAGCCTCTTTAATATATATCAAGCGAATACACTTTGCAAGTTTTTTTTCAATAAATAACTAAAATTTTTTCGGATTAATTCCCATACGGAACCGTTGAATTGCAATGCATTTTGAGCGTAATATATTTACACGTTTCCACGTGTTCCATATTTCACTACAAAATGGCCCGAACAACGTTTTTCAGAAAATATAGCAGTTTCGAGTGAAATAAAAAAGTGCCTCAAAGGCACTTTTTTGATAACGGTCCGATTTTACGGCCGAAAATTTAGAATCCAAGATCCTCATCCACTAAAATCACATGCACTCTGCCCGGCGTCAGACTGAACCTGGTCAGGACCGTTGTGGCGCAGATCGTTTCTGTCGGTGATAAACAGTCGCAGCAGTTTCCGGTCAGCGCACACGGCGTTTTTCTGCCTAATCTGATTGCGTTTTTAGGGCACGCTTCCCTTTTGACTCTTTTTATTCCTTCGTCAAGTGAATCCACAAGCTTGTTTTTCCCAACTACCAAAACCACTTTTCTCGGCCCGAATGTCAAGGCAGCCACTCTGTTGCCGCTACCATCAATATTGACCAGTTCTCCGTCCGTTGTCATGGCATTGCTGCTCATAAAAAATATATCTGCATGAAGTCCCTGCCGTCTGGCCTCCATTGATTCGGCGGGATCCTTTGTTCCGTAAGGATCGATGACTTTGATTTTTCCTTCCTTCTCCATCGCGAAGAGGGCATTTCTGATGCCCGTATCATCCAGTGTTTTGGAGCCGCCCCAGGAAACAAGATTTCCCGGTTCGACCAATGCCAGCGCGATTTGTCTGGCCTCTTCGGAAGAACTTGCCAGATATCCTTTCATATTCCTCTTGTTGAGATTCTTCATTATACTTTCATATTTTGTATTCATCATGTTTCCCCTGTTCTTTCCTTTTGAACATAATCAGATCAGCGCTTTCGCTATTTGGCCCCCGATTTCAGCATTATTCAGTATCAGGCTGACGTTTGCCTGCAGGCTCTGCCCCGAAGTCAGTTTATTTACACGATCAAGCAAATACGGCGTCACCCTTTTACCTGTTACGTTTTCTTTGCTGCAGTCCTCCAATGCGCGTTTGATCATGACATCTATTTTTTCAAACGGGATTTCGGATTCCTCCGGTATCGGGCAGGCAACCAGGACTCCGCCTTTCAATCCCATGTCATATTTTGTTTTGATCAAGTCCGCCGCTGCATTGGGGTCATCAACCTGTATTTCTGTTTCAAATCCGCTTTTCCTGCTGAAAAATGCAGGGAATTCAGCTGTACCATAGCCGACGACGGGCACTCCTGAGGTTTCAAGATACTCCAGAGTCGCTCCAATATCCAGTATGGATTTCACGCCGGCGCAGACAACAACGACATCCGTTCTTTTAAGTTCTTCCAGATCTGCGGATATATCAAAGCTGTCTCCTGCCCCTCTGTGCACACCGCCGATCCCGCCCGTTACAAAAACTCTGATCCCCGCTGCTTCCGCTATGATCATTGTTCCTGCAACCGTTGTGGCTCCGTCTTTTTGTTCGGCGCAAACCACAGGCAAGTCGCGGCGGCTCACCTTCATCACATTGCCCGCTTTTGCCAGATAGCCGATTTCTTCATCATTCATGCCCACAATGATCCGGCCCTTTATGATCCCGATTACTGCCGGTATGCCGCCGTTTTCACGGATCATCCGGTTCACAGAAAAAGCCGTTTCCATATTCGCCGGATAAGGCATGCCATGGGCAATAATGGTGGATTCCAGTGCGACTACAGGTTTACCTGAAGCCATTGCTTCCAAAACCTCCGGATTAATATCCATATAATCTCTTAACATTTACCCCTCCAGTTTTTTTAAGACAGCTGCCGAACTCATATCGGGACTCACCGCATAGTGCGACTCCATAGCCACTTCCGCAGCGGCCATTCCGTAACGGGCTGTTTCTCTGATGTCCATTCCCTTCAGATATCCGTCAAGGATCGCAGCGCTGAACGCATCTCCGGCTCCGGTCACACTTTTTATTTTGGCCACCTGCGGACGAATAATGCCTTCGGCTTCGCCTTCACGATAGTAAACACCGCCGCCGCCCAGTGTAATAAATATTCTTTTTACTCCTTTTTCAGTGAACCACCGGCCGGCTTCGCTTAATTCTTCGGAACTCAGTATATTCAATCCACTGATTTCTTCTGCCTCGATACGATTGGGTTTGATCGAGTGGAATCTGCCGATGATATTTTTCACCCTGGCCGCCTTCGTTACAGACACCGGATCCAGAAACATTGGAACACCTTCCAGTCCCAGTTTACGGGTGATATATTCCAGAACATCCTCCGTGAGGTTCGTATCCAGACACACGATCCCGGAGGATCGCAGCATTCCCATGGCATCGTCTATAAAGTCACTGGAAATGCGCTCGAGAACGTCCATATTGCATAGGGCTATTTCCATATCTCCCAGGATGTTCAGGATCGATATATACATTGAGGTGTTTTCGCCTTGGATCAGCCGGACATGAGAAACGTCCACGCCAAGAGCCGCAAGCTCGCTGGCGGCGCCGCGCCCCACAAAGTCGTCTCCCGCGGCAGAAATAAATGCGACAGAAGCGCCCAGTCTGGCAAGATTTTCTGTAATATTCCGCCCGACACCGCCATAGGATATCCTGATTTTGCCCGGGTTTGAGTCGCCCGGAATCAGCTGCCCAAAGGGGTCTCCTTCGATGTCGGCTGTAATTCCTCCCACAACAGTGATACGTTTGTTTTCTTTTTCAGCCATGTCTGACCTTTTGCCTTTCTATGATCCTTGAGAGGAGTTTATTGAACAAAAATATTCCCGCCGATAAATTCTCTTAAAATGGAGTTGTTCGGAATGACTCCATCATCTTCTATGGTCCGGAAGAATCTCAAAAAGTCCAGCATCCTGTGAGCTTCACAATATTCAGGCTCTTCTCTGTCAATGGATTCAAGCAGCGGTTCGGCATATTTCTTCAGAACCGCAAGTTCATAGATATGGACTGAATTGAAGAATATATCCGCATCACTATTATATGGAAATATGTTGACATCTTCACCGGCCCTGACCTTCGGCCAGCTTGAAATGGTATGCTGCGCCGATCTTCCGCGGTACTGAAAATCCCTTACCATCCGTCTCAGCATCCGGGTGTCCGTGGTCGGGATCCTGTTATGCGCATCGATGTTCAGGTTTGTCAGAGGACTGATATAAATTTTAAACTTTTGGTTCTGATCGATGGCCGGCGTCATGGCATCATTCAGGGCGTGGATCCCCTCGATCACGATGGGCTGATTGGATTTGATTGAAGTGATCCTTTGTCCGAAAACCTTGTGCCCATGGATGAAATCGAAATCCGGTATATCGACCTCCTTGCCTTCCAGCAGATTGTTCATATGGAGATTGAACAATTTAACGTCGATCGCTCTAAGGCTTTCATAATCCGGTTCTCCGTTGGCATCGAGAGGGGTGTCTTTCCTCTCTACGAAATAATCATCTGTCCCCAGGTAAAGCGGCTCCAGCCCTTCCACCCTCAGTTGGATACACAGCCGTTTTGCAAAGGTTGTTTTGCCCGAGCTGGAAGGTCCGGCAATGAGTATAATACGCTTTCCTTCCTCTTTTATCCTGACAGCGGTTTCCGTTATTTTCTTGGCATGCAATGCTTCAGAAATCAAAATGAGATCTTTAAATGAGCCGTTGATGATCATTTCATTCAGATCGGTCACATACGGGCAATGCATAAGGCGACCCCATGCTTTGGTCTCGCCGAACGCCAGCGATAACTTGAGATCGTCATTGTAGGCCGGGATACTATTCGGATCCGAAGGATGCGGGTGCCTGATCAGGACCGCTTTGTTCTCGTTATATGGCAGCAGTTCGAAGAGATCGATATACCCCGTGGACGGAACCATTTTCCCATAAAAGAAATTCGTATAGTTTTCCAGCGAGTAATATGCGAATTCCTGGACCGTGGATGCATTCAAGATCCGCATTTTCTCTATGTCTCCTTTTTCCATCAGGATTTCCGCCGTTTCTTCTCTGCTTCGCTTCTGCTTTAGGAAAGGGATATCCATTTTGACCAGTTCGTGCATACGCGCTTCGATGGCTTTGATCTGCTCGCCAGTCACAGGCCGTTCGTCCACCTGTCCGTCAGGTCCTGCCACAAAAACGCGTACATCGGTATATAGCCCTTTATTGATCGAGTTCTCTATTCCAACATTTGCCTTCCCGATCACATCGTTGACTGCTTTCAGGAATATCATACTAAGGCTGTGCTGATAAATGAGGTTGGCGGACTGCGTCCTCATATCCAGAAATTCGACCTTGCAATCCTCTGTGATTTCCTTATTCAATCCTTCGAGTTTATTATTCACGATGGCCGCCAGCACCCTGTAACGAAGCTCGCTTTGATGTCTGTCCGCAAGCACTTTTAGTTTGATCCCTGCAGGCTCCTCGATATATATAGGCACGGCTCTCAGCTCTTTGATCAATTCAATTTTTACATAACCGGACATCCGGGTCTTGTCTTTCATATGATTCTCTCCAATCAACGCAGCCTGACATGTTGGGCAAAATTATACCACAAAACGAATAATTCTGCCATATTGACAGAATTATTCGTTTTCTGTTGCTTCAAACGTTTTTACCTTGTCCTCAAAGGCATCATTGCAGGACATGCTGCAGCGGATGATTTTTAAAATTCCCTGCTTCCCAGCAATTCCCGCAGCTGCCTGGCTTCTTCCGCATGCATCGTAATGCCGCGGCTCATGTGCTCATGAGTTCCATCCCAATCACGGAGGTCATACTTTGCCGGGCTGCCGTTCCACGCGACCATATTCAGTTCCTTTGACCAGCCGGTTGGATAGGTGGCGATCACTCCGATATGCTCTGTAATTTCGAAGGTTACTTCATCCTTTTCATTAGCCATGAATATCTCCTTTCCACAACTGATTTCAAAGCCCCTTTTGCTTTGTGGTTTTATTTTACATTATTTACCATTTTATGTCAACCTCTAATTGCCCCACGTTTTCAGTTGACTCCGATCAATAGTCATACCCATGAAAATCCGATCCTTTAGTCACCTCAAGCTGATGCTGATGCGCCAGCCTCTTCAGCAATTCGATTTCATGTTCGGTATGGTCAGGATAGTAGCACTCAAGCCCTTCCAGCCCCCAGTCGGCTAAAATTTCCAGAAGCCCATTCAGGTTTTTCCAGAATTCTTCACTCCCCCTGATACCGATATCCCTGATTTTCATCGGGTGCGCCAGCACAGGATCGCCGCCGGCATCAATTATGATCCGAATAGCATCTTGAGCACTTAATTTTTCTTTTTTTACCGCACTGACATCAGATGATTCCAGGAACCTTCCACGTTGGAAAGCATCAGGAATGTGTCTGATCAATCCCTTTTCGATCATCTTTTTGGCGATCATCGGTTTTCCGATATATCCCCCCGCCGGCACGTTTTCGAAATCTCTTTCATCAATATGGATCCCCCGAGATTTCAGGGCATCAAACAATTTTCTGTTTCTGTCTATCCGGCTTTTTTTCAAAAATGCGATGGTCGATTTCAGTTTTGCATCTTCGGGGTCAATATAATAACCGAGCACATGCAGTTCTGTCTGTCCCGGCCCCTCTGTCGAAAGCTCGATACCCGGAATCACCGTAATATTTCCCGATTCCGCCGCTGCGTCCAGCGCTTCCTTTAGACCTCCGACAAGATCATGGTCCGTTATCGCAATGGTTTCCAGCCCCATTTCTTTAGCTCGATATACTAAATCGGACGGGGATAAAAGCCCGTCCGAACAGGTACTGTGCATATGCATATCTGATTTATTCAGGTCAATTTTTTTCAAATCCTCTTTGCTCATACTGCCTCTTATTCAGCCTTTAAAAAGAAGCCCGCTTTTAACAGATTCTGCGGTCTTTCTGTCTGACAGAATTTCTACCAATGCCACGGCGAATTCCATAGCCGTTCCGGGCCCGGCTGAAGTAATGAATCTTCCGTCGACGACAACTCTATCTGTGCTGTAATCCGCACCTTTTAAGTGGTTCTGAAGTCCCGGATATATTGTAGCCTTTTTCCCTTTCAAAAGGCCCAATTCCCCAAAAATCTGAGGCGCCGCGCAGATCGCCGCAAGCATTTTACTGTCATCTTCCGCAAAACATTCAATATGCCTGATCAATCCTTCATGTCCTGCCAGATTCGGTGTTCCGGGGATCCCGCCGGGCAAAACGATCATGCTGCACTTTTTGTAATCGGCTTCCTCATACAAAATATCCGCAAGCACGGTAATTCCGCTTCTGCCTGTAACTTCACGGCTGTCGGTAACAGACACGGTTTGCACTTCAATATTGCCTCTTCTCAGAACATCCACAATTGTTACCGCTTCGATTTCTTCTACGCCGGTGGCCAAATGTACGTATACCATAGATGTTGCACCTCCTTCTTATTTATTATATTATATATTCAATTGACGTTGCATTACAACTATTATGGAGGCGTAAAATGTACAAGGTCGGAATCATAACAGCCAGTGACAAAGGATATGCCGGATTAAGAGAAGATCTGTCAGGACCGGCTATCATTGATATCCTAAGGAAAAACGATGATTTCTGGGATAAGGAATATATCATCCTGCCTGACAATCAAAGCATGCTGGAAACGACAATGAAAGCCTGGGCAGATGAGCTGAATCTGGATCTGATCCTGACTACCGGAGGCACCGGCTTTTCGCATCGGGATGTGACCCCACAGGCAACTCTCAATGTGATCGATAAAAGAGCCCCCGGAATACCGGAGGCCATGAGATATCTTTCCCTTCAGATAACACCAAGAGCAATGCTTTCCAGAGCCGAGGCCGGGATTCGGGGAAACACCCTGATCATCAATTTGCCGGGCAGCCCAAAAGCTATTGCAGAAACACTTGAATACATTCTTCCTTCGGTCAAACACGGTCTGGATATTTTGCTCGACCATGACAGCGAATGCGCAAGACCATAAGTAGAACTTCTTCATCAGCCTCAGCGTTCTTCCCTGAAATACGGGTTGCTCAGATCAGCAGGAGGCTGATTTTCTTTTCCTTTTTTATGAGAGCTTAAAACCACGATCACAATAGTTGCAACATAAGGGATCATATCTACCAGATACTGCGATATGGAAAACCCCATTGCCTGGAGCCGCAGCCCGAGAATGCTCAACCCGCCGAAAAGGATGGCGCCAAGCAAGGCTCTGACAGGATTCCAGGATGCAAAGATAACCAGCGCTACCGCGATCCATCCACGTCCGTTTACCACATCCGCCTGCCAGATCGGAACTCTGACCAGCGCCAGATATGCTCCGCCCAAGCCGCAGAGTGCTCCTCCGACAAGGATGTGCACATATTTGTATAATTCAACATTGATGCCCGATGCATCCGCTGATGAAGCGCTCTCTCCCACCGCCCTGAGATTCATTCCCATTCTGGTTTTAAACAGATAGATCGACGCTATAATCACTATCAGATATGCGATATAAACGAATATATCCTGCCTAAAGAAAACAGGTCCGATAAAAGGGATGTCCCCCAAAAGCGGAATAGTTCTCTTGGCAAAGAATGCGCCGACATTCTCCGGGACCATCGATCCCAGCATCGGCTGGCCGACAAAGCTGGCAAATCCTGTTCCGAATATCGTAAGCGTCAGCCCTACCACCGTCTGGTTTGCTCTGAGTCCCACGGTCAAAACCGCAAAAATAAGCGCGCCTCCGGCGCCGGCGGCAATTGCGCCCAGCAATGCCACGTAAGGATTCCCTGTGTTTAAACCGGCCATAAATCCTATGACAGCACCCATCAGCATCATTCCTTCGACTCCCAGATTGAGGAGCCCTGCTTTCTCAGTAATGATCTCTCCCACCGTGGCAAAAATCAATGGAGTCGCAGCTACTATGCAAGTCGCGAGAAACCCTTCCATTATGCCGCCTCCTTTCGATTCATGCGCAAACGTTGTCCCGGCAATACTTTATATTGCAGGAAAAATTCGCTGCCGATGACAAAGAACAGGATAATCCCCTGTACAACATTGGAAACTGCACTGGGTACATTCAACGCGATCTGGATGTATGCACCGCCCTGTATCAGAACAGCGAAGATCACGCATACAAACAGGACCGCTATGGCATTCAGTCTGGCGAGCCAGGCCGTTATTATTGCAGTAAATCCATAGCCACCGGAAATCCCCACGGATAGAGTCTTCTCAACTGCGGCGGACTGGATCATGCCGGTCAGACCGCAAAGCCCTCCGGAAATCAGCATGGAAATGATAATGATCCTATTGATATTCATGCCTGCATATCGGGCAGTGTCGATACTTTCTCCCACAACGGCAATTTCGTATCCTTTTTTTGTATACTTCATGAAGAAATAGATCAGCCCAACACAAAGCAAAGCGATGATCCAGCCTGCATGCACACCCAACACATTCGGCAGCAGAGCCTGCTCCGGATATGGCGCGATTTTCGGGAACCCTTTCGCTGCAGGATCCATCCATGCCTGATATTGAAGATAGGTAACAAATTTTATGGCTACATAGTTCATCATCAGGGTGAAAATCGTTTCATTGGTACCCATCTTTGCTTTGAAGATCGCAGGGATAAGTGCCCACACAGCCCCACCGATGATGGATGCCAGCGCCATGAGCAAAAGAGTGAGAGCTCTTGGCATTTCAGGCAAAAAGAGCGCCACATACGCGGCAGCAAAGGCTCCCATCATAATCTGCCCTTCACCGCCGATGTTCCAGAACTTCATCTTGAAAGCTACGAGAATCCCCAGAGATGTAATAATCAAAGGAACTGCTTTAATTACAGTCTGTTTGATGCGCATCTCAGATCCGATGGCGCCCTCAATAATGGTTTTAAAGATCTCGATCGGATTCAAGCCGAAAATCATCAGGATCAATCCGGCAAAAACCAGAGAAAGGATGATTGCCGCAATTCGGATGATCCACTCCTTTTTACGCGGAAGGTCGTCACGTTTTGCTAGTCTGAATAAGTTCATTGGGCACTGACCTCCTCCTCGATACGGCTTGAGCCTGTCATGAGTAAACCGATTTCTTCTTTGGTAACATTGTCCGGGTCCACAATGCCTGTCACTTTTCCATGACACATGACCATGATCCGATCACAAAGATCCATCAGCACATCCAGATCCTCACCGACAAACAGTACTCCGGCACCGGACGCCTTTTGCGAATTCAGGAGCTCATAAATTTTATAGGATGCGCCAATATCAAGACCACGAACAGGGTATGCGGTAATCAGGACCTTTGGATTTGAGTCGATCTCCCTTCCCAGCAGGACTTTCTGTATGTTCCCGCCCGAAAGTTTTTTGACCTGTGTATATATGCTGGGAGTCTGTATGTCGAGGGACTCCACGATCTTTCTGGCTTTGGCGGTGCTCGTCCCTCTTTTCAGGAGGATGCCGGGCTGATTCTGATAATCTTTTAAGACAATATTATGGACAATATCCATGCTTCCGACGAGACCCATGCCGAGTCTGTCTTCCGGTATGAAACCCATCCTGATCCCTAAACGGATAATATCTCTGGGCGTCTTTCCGACAATGTTGTCCCCTTCAAAAAATATTCTTCCTTTAGTGGACGGGATGAGTCCGGCAATGACTTCACAAAGCTCCTTCTGACCGCTGTTTGCGACACCGGCCACTCCAAGTATTTCGTAATTGCTCAACGTGAAGCTCACTTCTTCCAGGGCATTTTTCCCTTCCCGATCCTTCAATGTGACTGAATCCATGGCCAGCAGCGGACGATTGCCGGTAAACTTTTCTTTGTGTATATCAAGATCCACTTTTTTACCGACCATCATTTCAATCAGAGCAGGAACTTCCACTTCACTGGTCGATACCGTTCCAATGGTTCTGCCTTTTCGCAATATTGTAATTCGGTCCGAGATCTCCATGACCTCATTCAGCTTGTGCGTAATGATGATGACAGCACAACCCTGATCCTTCATGTTTCTGATGATCTGGAAAAGCTTCTTGATTTCCTGTGGTGTCAGTACAGCGGTCGGTTCGTCCATAATCAGGATTTTTGCACCCCTATACAGTACTTTAACGATTTCAAGAGTCTGCTTCTCCCCAACCGACATATCGTAGACCTTCTTGTCCGGATCGACATCAAGGCCATATTGGTCTGAGATTTCTTTGACTTTTTGTGCAAGGGCCTTTTCCTTTAAGAAAAAGCTGGTCGGCTGTCCGATAATGATATTCTCTTTTGCATTCAATACATCTATCAGCTTGAAGTGCTGATGGATCATGCCGATGCCCATTTTAATGGATTCCTTCGGAGATCCGAAGCTGACTTGTTCGCCGAAAACAAAAATTTCACCATCATCCGGCTGATAGATCCCCGACAGCATATTCATCAGCGTGCTTTTACCGGCTCCATTTTCTCCAAGCAATGCATGAACTTCACCGGCCATTACGGACAGGTTAACTGCCTCGTTGGCCTTCAAAGTCCCGAAAGACTTGGATATTCCTCTCATTTCTATTGCATTCTGCTCCTGCACTATACTTCCTCCATATACGGTATAAGGGGACAATCAAAAATGAATGTCCCCTGCTCCGTAGCGTCAGTTTTTAATTTCTTTCGTTGGTCCGCAAATCTGTTTAGTTTGCTCCCTTGACCAGTCCGGTGATCTGCCAGATTTCTTCCAGAGACATCGTCTGGCCTTCTTCGCACATTACAGTGCCATCATTATATTCGATGTAGCCGGAGAATGGTTTGAGAGTTCCGGCTATGATTTCTGCTTTCTTGGCGTTGACCAGATCCTGAACATCTGCAGGTACAAGATCCGTCATTGGTGCCAGGTCAACGTACCCGTCAGCCATCGTTCCGTAATAATTTTCAGGGACGAAAGTACCATCCATGACCTTCTGTATGCGGTCGATCAGATATACTTCGTGATGCCAGATCGGAGCCGTGAGGAACGCTTCCGGAGCAACATTGTTTGCAAAGTTGTATCCGATGGAATATGCGCCGCCCGCTGCCGCAGCCAACTGCGGACCTGTGGTATCGCAATGCTGAGCGATGATATCACATCCAGCTGCAACCAATTCGTCGCCGGCTGCTCTTTCCTTCTCAGGATCATACCAGCTGTTGATATATACTACTTTAACCTGGACGTCCGGATTCACAGACTGTGCGCCCAGTGTGAATGCGTTGATTCCGATGTTGACTTCTGTATACGGATATGCCGCTACATATCCGAGAAGATTCGATTCGGTCATGCTGCCGGCAATAATACCGGAAAGGTATCTTGGGTCCTCGATGGCGCCGAAATAATTTTCGAAGTTCTTGTCATTGCTCTTATTGCCGGAGAAATGCAGGAACACGATATCATCATATTCGCCGGAGTTTGCCAGTTCATCCATAGCATCCATGAAGCCATAGCTGGTTGCAACAATTACTTTGCATCCCTGGTCAATCAGGTTCAGAGCAGCATCTTTGGAAGCCTGGATGTCGGTGTCATCAACGCCTTCAATGTAAGCTGTCTCAACTTTACCGTCAAAATATTTTTCCATTGCTTTTGTGCCTTCATGATGGGCCTGCGTAAAACCGCCGTCGTTGATCACGCCGATATAGATGAATCCAACCTTCAAAGCAGGTTCGGTCGCAGTTTCTTTGTCCTCAGTGCCGCCACAAGCCGCAAAACTGAAAACAAGAGCCAATGTCAATAAAATTGCCAAGACTTTTTTCATTTTGAACTTCTCCTTTTAATATTTGATTTTTACAACACATAATATATTAATCACAAATCAATTATATACTGCCTTTTTCATCAGTAAAGCAAAGGGGCCGATATTTTGCCATTTTTTTTGCTTAAAAAACAATAACGTTCGTTATATTCCGAACTTTGACTGTTGATAATTTATTCATTATGCGGAAACGTATTAATCTGGATTTTCTCGGTTTGTTCGGATCCTGTTACTTGAACAGGATTTTTCCTTCCGAAATCCTCTCGATAATTACAAGCGACTCAACACGGTAGCCCTTTTCCCGAAGCCTTTTTGCTCCGCCCTGGAATTCTTTTTCGATGACCGCACCGATTCCCAGCACTTTGGCCCCTGCCTGCCTGCAAAGCTCACATAAAGCAGCTGCCGCCTCGCCGTACGCCATGAAGTCATCAATAACCAGCACCCGATCTTCCGGCCCGAGATACTTCTTCGAAACTCTTAAAGTGGAAACGATCCCTTTGGTAAAAGACTTCGCAGGCGCGCAATAGCATCCTTCTACCAGAGTGTTCGGTGCTCCTTTTTTTGCAAACAGCACCGGCGCATAGTCAAAATTCTTAGCTGTTTCACAGGCAATGACGATCCCGCTGGATTCAACCGTTAATATTTTGGTGATTTCACAATCCTCAAAACGCTTTTTAAATTCCTTACCGAGATCCTCCATGAATTTAACGTCGATCTGATGATTTAAAAATTGATCGACTCTAAGGATGTCAGTTCCTATAGCTTGGCCTTCCGCCATTATTTTTTCTTTTAATGACTCCATTCACTTCTCCTAAACGAAAATATTGATTGGTATATTTTGCATACACAAAGCGAGCTTTTGTATTATATCATTTTTATTTCGATGTTTCTCTGATTAATATTTAAATTATTAAACAAAAAATCAAAATCAGCATATTGCATTGAACTGATCTATTGTGTTATAATTTGACTTGCATTTGCGAAAACAGATTTGCGGATATGGCGGAATTGGCAGACGCGCACGGTTCAGGTCCGTGTGAGGGCAACTTCATGAAGGTTCAAATCCTTTTATCCGCACCATAGTACAACAAAAGCCTTAGAGTTTCAATACTTCTAAGGCTTTTTTCATATCCACAATGTTTTGTCGTCTGCTTCCTGATTATGCTTTATCATACATTCATGCTTTGATCAATTTTTCCTCGCCTTCCTCATCCCTTACAACTTCATATTCTATTTCTTGTAAAGCATCTGGGGTGCCTTCTATTTCAGCCAGTTCCTCTATTCCTTCTCTATAAAAATCCTCTTCCATCTGCAAGGCTATCTTCTGCCATTTTCTTGGCAAATCTGCGTATTTCATGGTAAACCTCCTTTTCACTGATCACTCTATCTGCCTTTTAATTTTTTTACCCCTTTTCGCAATTCTTTAATCGTGCAGTCGGAGAGTCTTACAGAACCTCCTTACAGGTGGCTAAATCAGGCTTACACGCCAGCGCCTCGGCAAAGTTCTTGGAAGACGTTTTAAAATGAGGAGAATGCATATGCTGCTGGAGTCCCTCCTCGCTCTGCCATTCTTCCACCGTATAGTAGATGTTTTCATTCTTCAGGTCCTGATATAAATTATAAGAAATACAAGCCGCTTCTTTTCGGCTTTCATTTGTCAATTCTTTAAACACCTCTTCAAACATCTGATTTGTGCCCGGTTTAACGGTTAGTTTGGCGATGACCTTTACCATGATTTTGCTCCTCTCTCAATATCATTTGATCAGTTATTAAATATAAGTAATACAATATACTTATACACCTTGAGGGGGCCCTTTAAAATTCAAGCCGGAATTCCGTCTCACTACTGTCGCTTTTGGCCGATATCCGAACCCTATGTCTTTCCGCTATCTGTTTGGCAATTGAGAGTCCCAAACCGGTGCCGGTCATATTGTCTTCAGATTTTGTTTGATAGAACCGGTCGAAAATATAAGGAATATCTTCAGCCGCTATGCCCGGCCCATGATCAATGATCGCGATTTCTTTATTTTTCAACTCGACCCTGACAGTGCTGTTTTCGGCAGAAAATTTAACAGCATTGTCCAGAATGATCATCATCATCTGCCGCAAGCGTCCATAGTCACCCCGGATCGAGATGCTTTTCGAGTCCTCCTCATATTCGAATTGAATATCAATATTTTTACTGGCTGCCATATGCCGTGCGCTTCGAACCGCATCGTCCAGGATATCAAAAAGGTTGATTTCTTTGAATTCCAATTTAAAATCGAGATTCTGAAGTCTTGCCAGATCCAGTAAATCATTGACAAGCCTCTGCAGCGATATGCTTTCATTCAGCATCTGCTTGTAATAATCCTTGACCTTTGCCGGATCCTCCACCACCCCATCGCAGAGAGCCTCCAGCGATCCCCGGATCACCGTAACCGGTGTTCGCAGCTCATGGGAAATATTCGCAACGAAATCGTTGCGCAACTTCAGTAGATTTTCACTTTCCCTGCTGGCCAAATCAAGACGCCGGCTCAAAACATCGATAGCAGATGCAAGTTCGCCGATCTCATCTTTTTGAAAAACCCCTGTTTTCGCCGAATAATCTCCTTCCGCCAATCTCATGGTGGAATCTTTCATTTTTTTCAGCGGCTCTGTAAAAGAAACGGCCATCCAGGCTGATAGAAGCACAGCCAACACCAGCGCTACCGCCACACTGATAGCCAGAGTTTCAAATCCCTGTGCCACCGCTGAATTCAAACCATCTACCGGAGAGTGCAGCAAAAGCGCTCCGATCACAGTTCCATCCAGCATGATCGGTGTTCCGACCGTCAGCGTCGGAGCATCCATTAATCCGCTGAAGCCTTCAGTAAACGCCGTTTCGCCCTGAAACACCTTTTTGACCACAGTATCGGCGTCCGCCGGCAAATCTCCGTAATTGAACGAACCCGTCATCATATGATTCCCTGTTATCAAATCCAGATTTTCATCCACGATCCAGACCTCAGACATGGCAATATCATCGATATATCGTAAATATGACATAAATCCGGCGTGACCGCTATTCATCATACCCATACCCGAGCCTGTCCCGTAACCCCAATCGCTTAATAGCTCTGACACTGTCTCCGCAATGGTCACAGCCCGCTTTTCCATCTCCGTCTTCTGGAGCTGCACGGTATGCGCCCTGAACAGCGTAAAGAAAACGCCGCCGATCACCAGTGAAAATATTAGCAGCGCCGCTGAAAAGTATAAAGTTAGCCGGAATGCGATTTTATTTTTCATCATTTTTCCCTTCAAATTTATAACCCACGCCCCATATTGTCTTAATATCCCACTCATCATGGCCAACTTCTTCAAGTTTTGCACGGATTCTCTTGATATGGGAGTCCACCGTACGGCTGTCACCGAAATAGTCATAACCCCAGAGGCTGTTCAGTAAATTCTCTCTGGAAAAAACCTTGTTCCGATTTGTGGCCAGTGTCCATAAAAGTTCGATTTCCTTTTTCGTCAATGCAATACTCCGGTCCTCAACCGTCACGATATAATCATCTAAATTGATTTTCAGATTGCCATAACTGAAAACTTGATTTTTTTGGTCTTCGCTTCTGGAAATTCTGCGCATAATTGCGCGTACCCTGGCCATGACTTCAGCCGGCGAAAACGGCTTAACAATATAATCATCTGCTCCGATATCCAGGCCCATAATTTTTTCAAAATCCTCTCCTCGGGCTGTGATCATGATCACAGGAACATTAGATTTCTTTCTGATCTCCCGGCAGACTTCAAATCCGTCCATTTTTGGCATCATGACATCCAGCAGAATAATATCCGGTTGGGTCCTTCCGAAAAGTTCCAGTGCTTCGAGTCCGTCAAAAGCAACCTTTACGGTAAATCCTTCTTTTTTGGCATATTCTTCAAGAATAGATGTGATCTGTTTATTATCGTCTGCTATCAGTATGGTCGACATTCGTTCACCTCAACAAATTTTATGGTTTATTATAGCATATAGCGGTAAGGAAGCTGTGACAAAAGTATGACATTTGAAAAGTGAAAAACACGAATTTGTATGTTCAAAAACACACTTTTGACATATTTTTTATTTATTCTATCTTCATAACCAGGAGCGATCCTGCGTATCAATTTATCAAATTAAATCAAGGGGGTATTCACCATGACAAAGTTCAAAAAAATTATGATTATCGGAGCCATGCTTCTAGTGGTTGGGGCTACTACAATAACAGCCTTTGCAGCTTCAGATTTTAACTCTACAGAAGCGCGTGCCGAAAGATTGGAGACTAAAAAGGAAATCCTGGCGGAGCGGGTCGAGGCCGGTCAGATCACTCAGGAAAGAGCGGATGAAATCATCAGTGCAATTGAAAAAAATCAGGCCAATTGCGATGGAACGGGCATTTGCGGGGACGGTCAGAGAGCTTGCGGACAATCCGGCGGAATGTTCGGCAATGGCAACGATAACGGGAATGGATTCAGAGGCGGTCAGGGTAACGGCGGGTTCGGCAACTGCGGTAATTGCGGAATTGACGAATAGCTTTTATAAACCAAAAATCATAGTACAACAGCCTGCCCATTGGGCAGGCTGTTGTTGTTATTAAATCAAATTAATTCAGATTCAGTATAGCCATGGCTTCTTCAGGTGATGCAATTCCACGGCCATATGCCCTTGCGATGGCTGCCACTCTTTGAACCAGCATTTGATTGGATGCCTTGATGTCAGAATCAATGCTCAATACATCTTCAAGTCCTGTTCTGACATTCCCTCCCATGGCAATGGCCATCGTGATGAGTTGTAAATGAGCCCTTCCTGCTGCGGTGACACTCCAGGTACTGCCAGGCGGCAGGCTGTCTACCATGTAAAGAAGATTTTTTGGGGTTCCGGATATGGAGCCCGGTACATTCAGTACCAGATTGAAATGAAGAGGCGCTGTTAACACGCCTTTTTTCAGCAGCCGCTCGGCATTGGATATCATAGCCAAATCAAAAGCTTCGATTTCAGGCACAATTCCGTTGTTTCGCATTTTCAAAGCCAGCGCTTCGATGAGTTCCGGTGAATTAGCGTTGACACTGTTGGGAAAATTAGAGGATCCTGTTGAGAGGCTTGCCATATGAGCCTTCAGATCCAGCATCTGTCCGCGGTATTCTATGGTGTTTTCTCCGCCGCGCGCTCCGGTTGAAAGCTGCCGGATCACTTTGGCCGATTGACGGTCAAGTTCCTTCAAAATCTGTTCGAATATGTCTCTCCTGCTGGTAGGCAAACCATGTTCATCCCGTGCGTGAATATGGACGACTGACGCGCCAAGTTCTTCACATTCCTTGATATCTCGTACGATTTCCCCGATGGTGACCGGGGTATTTGGGTTCATCTCCTTCGTCGGTACATTTCCGGTGTGGGCCAGGGTGATAATCAGCTTTTCCATTATCGGTCTACCTCCTGATCCTTCTTTCGAAATTCAATGCCCAGCAAATCTTCAAACACGCGTATCATCCCTCCTTTGCCAAGTTTGCCATAGCCTTTTCTGAGGGCTGTCTGATAGGTTGCCGTGGCGGCTGCCAGCAGTGGAAGGGGGATCCCTTTTTCAGAGGATATTTCGTTTCCGCTGACCAGGTCTTTATAAGCCTTTTCCATCGGATATCCTTTGTCAAATTCTCCTTGCAATATCTTCGGCGCGAAAAATTCCGAGGCATAGCTTCTGCCGGTTCCGTTATTGATGACTTCAACAACGTTTTCAGGATCCAGGCCCATATATTTAGACATTGGCAGGATCTCAGCTATTGCCGCAGCGTTGATATCGAACAGCAGATTGTTGACCAGTTTCATCAGCTGGCCGCTGCCTTCAGCGCCCATGTGTAAAATCGTTTTCCCCATATATTGAAGCAAAGGCAGTACTTCGTTAAAGGTTTCCGGTTCTCCTCCGCACATGATCACCAAAGACCCATCGATTGCCCGGCTCAGCATCCCTGATATCGGTGCGTCCAGGAATCGTACTTTCTTTTTCTTGCATTCGTTGTATAATTCGATAGCCGTGCTGTATTTGATCGTACTGAGATCTACAAGTATGCTGCCGGGTTTCATATTTTTCAGAAACCCGTTTTCGCCGTAAAATACCGCGCCAATGACTTTGCTGTCCGGCAGGCAGGAAAATATGATATCAGAATCGCTGAGTTCCGTTAAATGTATTGCTGTTCCGGCACCGGCATTTTCGAATTCGGGATATGACGCATCATTAACGTCATATACAGTAAGCGTCTCTCCGGATTTCAATAAATTTAGAGCCATTGGTTTACCCATTTCTCCCAGGCCAATAAATCCAAGCTTCATCTTCACACCCCTGCTTTCTCTTTTTTTCTCTTTTTTTCTCTTTTTTTATATTCCATTATTGTCTTTATTGCTGCTGCCGAGTCTGTAAGCTTCCGAAATCCGATCCCTGTTTATCTCAAATCTGTTTGTGCTGAAAGGACGTAACTCCTTCAATGATTATATATCAATCATAATGTTTCTGATAGATTTTTATATTTGACAATCGCCCGGTCAAGCGATATATTTATGCCAGACCAGTTAGTTGGTATAGTAATTAACCAACTTTTTTTATATTTAGGGAAAGGAGTGGCTGCTTTGTCTCACCATTTTAATAGCGAAAAACCCATTTTTATGCAGATCGCTGAAATGCTCGAGGATGCGATATTAAATGGCGCATACATAGAGGAAACACAGGTCCCGTCCATAACCGAAATCTCAGTAGCTTATAAAATCAACCCGGCAACGGCTTTAAAAGGCGTTAATATCCTGGTGGATGCTGACCTTCTTTATAAAAAACGCGGCATGGGAATGTTTGTCCGGAAAGGCGCCAAAGAAAAACTGATTCAACATCGTAAAGAAGATTTCTTTAACGCTTTCGTAAAGCCACTTATTGTGGAAGCCCGAAACCTGAACATAAGTCAGGACGATTTATACAAGTTGCTGGAAAGGGGGCAGGAAGAATATGTCGATTGAAATCAGACATGTCACTAAAAAATTCGGAAAGACGATCGCATTGGATGATGTTAGCATTTCCTTTGAAGAAGGAGGTATCTGCGGGCTTTTCGGCAACAACGGCGCGGGTAAAACTACACTTTTCAATATCATATCAAATAGAATGTTTCCATCCGGTGGCGAAGTCCTCATAGATGGTGAGCCCATAACGAATAATGACAAAGCCTTGGGTAAACTATTCATGCTCAGCGACGCGAATCTTTATCCGGATGATATGAGAGTAAAGAAAGCTTTTAGGACAGCAGCTATGTTTTATCCCGGCTTTGATCTGGACGGTGCTGTTAATCTTGCAAAAAGATTCGGGTTGAATCCATATAAGAAAATCGCGGCTCTCTCCACAGGTTACTCCTCTATATTTAAAGTTGCCATGGCTCTGTCGGTAAACGTGCCTTATTTATTGCTGGATGAACCGGTATTGGGTCTCGATGCGCAAAATCGCGATCTGTTTTACAGATTGCTGCTTGAAAAATACGGTGCCCGCCCTTGCACCATTATCATTTCCACACATTTGATCCAGGAAGTATCTGCAATGATCAATCAGACCGTGATCATCAGAAACGGCCGTATCATAAAAAATCAAAATCGGGATGAACTTCTTAGCAGCGGAATGGAACTTCAGGACTATTTTATACAGCTGATGAACGGGGAGGAATCGAAATGACAAATATAAATTTTAAACCGGCATTTAAATACTGCTTCCTGAACATGATATCCGGCGTCTCCGTATTTCTTCTGATCATGTTCATCATAACCGCTGCAGTTGCAATCACCGCCAACATTTCGATACGGCTGAACGGAGAAATCGCCATCATGTTCAATGCATTTGAAACTGCTGCTGCTATTGCGGCATTTGTTATTGGCATCGTATCCATCCGCGAGGATATGAGGCTGTTGATGCAAAACGGAGTGGGGCGGCGTACCGCCTTTTTATCTGAAGTTGCTGTTGCCGTTGCTACGATGGCAATCATGTCGCTGGCCGGCATTCTCATCGCACGGATCGGCGGCACCCTTGCTGCTGACAATGATAATGTCATGATTAATACATTGTACAGCTTTCTATTCACGCAGAGAGTGCTTGTCCTGCCGGCGGGAGTCATTTATTGGGAGACCTTTCTGTGGAATTTAATGATCTACCTTTCCGCCTATTTTACAGGCATGTTTATTTCGCTGCTGTTTTATCGGTTAAGTAAAATATGGAAGGTTGTAGCAGCCATCGGACTACCCGCTTTGTTCCTGATTATTCTGCCAACCGTTCTGGTAAAAAGTTTACCGGGGCTCGTGATCTACATTTATTCTATCGATTCGTTTTACGATCCATGGACAGGCATAATGATCGGTTCAGGAAATACGCTTGTTTTCTGTATCGCTTCATGGCTGATGATAAGGAGGGCTCCGATCAAGCCCGGTATTAAATAGGAGGTACATGATGAAGAATCTAGAGAGAAATCCCTGGGAGGATATACTGCTGGAAGATTATGAAAACCACATGAAGCTGGAAAATATCAGGCAGCTTCAAACTTTAAACGGGATCATCAATGAGCAATTGTACCGTTATGCTGTTTCAGAAATTGCCATTTTGGGCATAGCAGGCGGTAACGGCCTGGAACATGTCGATCCTGCGAAAATCAAAACCGTGTACGGTATCGATATTAATCAGGATTACCTGGACGCCTGTAAAAAGAGGTTTCCGGGGCTAAGCAGCACGCTGGTCACGAAGAAGATGGATTTGTCGGATGATGGTGTTGTTCTGCCGGACGTTGACCTGGTGATCGCCGATTTGACCATAGAATATATCGGGATCAGTCATTTTATCAATGGGCTAAAAAAGACGCATCCGGCATTTGTCTCCTGTGTAATCCAGCAGAATTTCGATGGCGGATTCGTATCGGAATCACCTTATGCGGAGTTGCTTTCGGATCTTTCGGATATTCATCAGGATATTGATGAAACTGATTTGTCTGAGTCTATGAAGGGCAGTGGTTACGAATTGGTTTTCAGGGAAGATATCCCATTGCCGAATTCAAAATCCTTCATCTGCCTGGATTTCAAATATAGCCGAGTCGGTATTTGAAAAGCGCTTAAGAATTTTGAAATAATCTTGAAAGAGATTCTTAAATAGACAAGCAGGAAATCACTTGTTATGATAATAACCAGAGAACACGGATTGGAGGTAAAACCATGGAGAAAAAGTTGTACCGGTCAGATGAAAATAAAATAATTTTTGGTATTTGCGGGGGTATCGGTGAATACTTTGACATTGATCCTGTAATTATCAGGCTGATTCTGATCGTGCTGATATGCCTGGGCTTTTCGGGGCTGATTGCTTACATCATTGCGGCATTTGTTATTCCGAGACGGCCTATAGCTGCAGCCGGCGGCGGAACAAATCAGAATCAGACTTCCAGTGATAATCGTCCGGGGGTCATCAAAGCTTACGAAGGCACCTATACGGTAGATAAAGAAGAGTAATGCTGTATAAAAACATATAAAACAGAGACCGGAGCTGGTGGGCTCCGGTCTCTGTTTTATATGTTCATTTATCTTGATCTTTATTCTAATCGGCTTTATATTTTGCTGCAAGTATTCTGCCTACGTGCACACCGCTGGCGGAAGCCTGAGAAAGCGAATGCGTCACCCCGGAACCATCGCCCAGAACGTAAAGGTTCTTGACACAGGTTTCAAGGTTACTGTCGACCTCCACTTTGGAATTATAGAATTTGACCTCAACACCATACAACAGAGTATCTTCATTGGCCGTGCCCGGAGCTATTTTATCGAGAGCATAGATCATTTCTATGATGTTGTCCAACTGTCTCTTCGGTATGACCAGAGACAAATCTCCCGGTGTAGCTTTGAGAGTCGGCCTTGTAAAACACTTAGCCATACGCCTTTCACTGCTTCTCCTGCCCTTGACCAGATCTCCGAATCGCTGCAGAAGGACCCCACCGCCAAGCATGTTGCTGAGGCGTGCAATCGACTCTCCATATTCGTTTGAGTCTTTAAAAGGTTCCGTAAAGTTATTGGAAACCAGCAATGCAAAATTCGTGTTCTCCGTTCTCAGCGAAGGATCCGCATAACTGTGGCCATTCACGGTGACGATACCATTTGTATTCTCTGCAACCACTTCTCCGTATGGATTCATGCAGAAGGTTCTGACCATATCATTATATTTGTCGGTTTTGTAAACCAGTTTGCTTTCATATACATCGTCTGTGATGTGTTTGAATATGACGGCAGGAAGCTCCACTCTGACACCGATATCCACCCGATTGCTCATCTGACGGATACCCAGTTTATCGCAAACTTCGGCTGCCCATTTGGATCCGGAACGTCCCGTTCCTAAAACCAGGTCGGTACACTCATACTCCTCCCCTTGATCAGTTATGACCTTAAAAGTGCCATTCTCATTTTTGACAACCTGATCCACAGTGGTTCTGAATTGTATTTCAATCCTGTCTTTGGTATAATCGTAGATCTTGCCGAGGATGACCACATTCCTGTCGGTCCCCAGATGTCTGACTTTTGCATCCAGGAGTTTCAGGTTGTTCTGAAGCGCAATTCTGCGAAGGTCGGAATTTCCGGTACTGTATAACTTGGCTTCACTTCCACCCATCTCGCACAACACCTGATCCACATATTCCATGAGCTCAATTGCATAATCAACACCTACATAGGTGTGCAGATCGCCTCCGAATTGTGTTGTTATATTATACTTGCCGTCTGATAAAGTTCCGGCACCGCCATATCCGCTCATGATGTGGCAAGGATCGCATTTGATACAATTATCAACTTTTCCGGCTTTGATAGGGCAGATCCTGCGTTCAAGCGGCGCTCCTTTATCGATCATCAATATTTTTGCGTTATTATTTATCCGTGTAAGTTCATAAGACAGGAAAACTCCGCTGGCACCTGCCCCGATGATAATGACATCATATTTCTTCATAAAACCCTCCTATGCCTGCATGCAGTACGACGAATATTATATCATATCCCGAACTTATTTGTGCTATATTAATTTACGCAATACTCTTAATCGACATTTGCCGTGAGGCAAACCTGATTATTTACCTATATCAGAGGACAACAAAAAGCGCTGCTTAAAAACAGCGCTTTTATTGAATACCGTTTTAAATATTATTCTTCTTCGGCTACGATTTTGTCAAACTCTGCAACAACCTTTTCAAATAAGGCATCGTCATCGATATCTTCGAGTTCAAATTCGTCTTCGCCAACTTCTTTGTATCCATAAAGATATACATCATCTGATCCATCTTCAGGAATTAGCGCAATGTATTCTTTACCGTCTACGTCAAAGACTCCCATTATTTCGCATTCAACATCTTCGCCATCATCGAATTCAAGTGTTATGAAATCAGGCTCTTCAACTTCGAGTATTTCTTTTTCTTTATCTGTCATTTCAATCCTCCATCATTATATGGTATTTCTTCGGTACACTATATCACAGCCGCTTGAGATTATCAATTGAAATATTTTTGAATAACCTCTGCCATCGATCTGCTGATGCCCGGTACCTGATTCAGTTCCTCCACCGTGGCTTTTTTAATATTTTCGGGATCTCTGAAATGCTCCAGCAATGCATTCCTTCTGGCCGGGCCTATCCCTGGGATCCCATCCAGTATTGACTTCTGGGCTTTCTTGATTCTGACTCCATGATGGTATTCGATGGCGAATCTGTGGACTTCCTCCTGTACAGCTCCGATATATTTAAATATGTCTCGGCGGGTTTTAAGATCGATTTCCAATCCTTCAGCAACCAGCGCTCTGGTCCTGTGTTTTTCGTCTTTCGCCATGCCTAAAACAGGAATCCGCAGACCCATTGCCGAAAGAACCTTATTCACGACGGAAACCTGGCCCAGTCCTCCATCCACAAGGATGACATCAGGAAATGCCGAAAATCCGGGATCACCATTCAGCCCCCTTTTGAACCTTCTGTAAATCACTTCCTGAAGCGCGCCATAATCGTCGGAATTTGATGCAGTATTGACCTTAAAGCGCCTGTAATCTTTTTTAATAGCTTTTGATCCTTCAAAAACCACCATGGCGCCGACAGTATCTGTTCCTGCCGTGTTGGAAATGTCATACGCTTCGATCCGGTAATCCTTTCCGTCATATGGCGATTCAGAATACAGGATCTCATGAAGCGCTTTGTTCAAGGCTTGCTTTTTTTCTCTTTTAGCCGCTTCCTTTTGCCGTATATCCTCTGCAATTGCCTCTTTTTCGGCTTCGGTTCTTACCGCTTTCGCCACTTCACTGTTGGCCAGTTCCAGCACGGCTTCAGCGGCGGATATGCAATCCCTGTACATCGCCGCTTCTTCAAAAGCCATTTCAGATGAGGCTTTGAGCATCTTGTTTCTCAGGTACCGGATCAGCGGTTTTTTACGCCCCGACAGGAAGTCCATGACTCCCCTTACAGATTTCATGTATTCTTCTTTAGAAACATCCCCTCTGCAAATTCCCTGGCATTGCCGGATGTGATAATTCAGACAGGGTTTATATGTTTTTTCATCAAGTTTGAAGTCTGTTGAGCATCTCTTCAGACCATAGATCCCGTTTAGCAAATCCACCATCTGATTGACCGCGGAAGCATTCGCATACGGGCCGAAATACCGGCTGCCGTCTTTCCTGACCAGGCGGGTTTTTTCCAGCCTCGGATAGTCATCCCCCAATGTCATCTTGATGTAAGGATAAGTCTTGTCATCACGAAGCAGAATATTATACTTTGGCATATACTTTTTAATAAGGTTGCACTCAAGTATCAATGCCTCCATCTCTGTTTTCGTCGTGATATATTCAAACTCGGCGATTTTCGAAACCATAGCCCTGACTTTTGGATCCATGGTTTTCGGCGAATGAAAATATTGGCGAACCCTGTTTCTGAGTGAAACAGCTTTCCCCACATAAATCACACGGCCTTTATTATCCTTGTGAATATAAACTCCCGGGGTGTCCGGGAGTTTTTTCAGATTTTCTTTGATATCAAACATCAGTATGGCCAGTTTCTGTTTTCTTTGTCCTTCTCTGCCGCCAGTCGCTTCGCGGCCAGCTCCAGGGCTTTTTCTCGCCTCAATCTCTTTTTCTTTTTACTGATTAGTATCCTCAGGATGATGACAATGAGCGCCAGCGCTGCAATCAGCGAAGCCAGTATGACCACCAAAGTTATGAACGGTTTTGCTATCCGGTCTGAAATACCGATCTTCGATAGGAATGTACCGACAGCAACATCCTTCATCACCACTGCATCGATGGTCGCAATCAGCCGATCGCCTTCATATACTTCTATTTTACCCGCCGGGGTGCCTGCTTTGACAGGAGCCGTCAGGGAATCCTCCAGTACGACTTTTGTAGAGATTACAGAGTTCGCTGCATCGTTGGACATCGTTACGTAGCAATCATCCGCCGCCGCTACTCCGACTTTTCTGACCGATCCTTCCTTGACCCTTATTTTATCAACTTCTTTTCCTTTAGCGACTGCCTCATAGCTTCGGTAGTTTTTAAACCCCCAGTCAAACAAAGCAATCGTATCGGAATATCGTTCCAGGTCTCCGCTTTTCAACACCACGCTGATCAGCATCGTTCCGTCTTTTTCCGCTGCTGCCACCAGGCAATTTCCGGCTTCGGTTGTAGAGCCTGTCTTTATGCCAATGCAATATTGATATTTAACCGGGACGCTCACGCCGCCAACCGTCAACATGGTTGTGTCATCCGTCAGCATGAGGTTGGTATTCTTGACTACACGTTCATCGGATTTCAGGTTCGGCGGTATTCGGTATGAGGGCGTTTTGCATATTTCTCTGAATGTTTTATTTTGCATGCATCCCTTGGCAATCATCGCCAGATCATAAGCGGTGGTCGTATGCCCTGGGACGGTCAATCCATTAGGGTTGACGAAATGCGTGTTTTTCGCGCCGAGTTCAGCTGCCCTTTTATTCATCAGATCCGCAAAATCACTGACTGAACCCGAGACTGCTTTTGCCAGCGCCACAGCTGCATCGTTGGCAGAATACAACATCATCCCATAGATCAGATCCTTCACCGTGATGATCTCTCCACTGACAAGGTTCAGCGAATTGCCTTCCGTTCCTTCAACCTGGCTGTCAATTACGATCTGCTTGGTCAAAGGCAGATTCTCCAATGCCAGCAAGGCTGTGATCATTTTAGTCGTGCTTGCCGGAGACATCGGCTGATTCATACCGTTATCGTATATAACCACCCCGGTCCTGCCATCGATCAGACAACCTGTTACGCCGTTGATTGAGGGAGGTTTTGTGGCTCCATAGGCAGAAGATAAAGAAACTCCGAAAAGACTTGCCGCCAGCAAAGCCATTATCGTCATTAATGCTGCAATTCTCTTCATTTTATCGGTTTATGCCCCTTTACTTATTTTTGAAAAAGTAATCCGCCAGTTCAACACCGCTGCCGAAGAATTTACCCTTGCTTCCGGCTCTTTCATTGAACTGCTTGCCCGGATCCGGATCGGTTGCCTTTGTCGAATCAAAAATAACATAAGGCACGGGATCTGAGGAATGAGTCCTGATTGCCATTGGCGTCCGGTGATCCGGAACGATCATGATTCTGTAGTCTTCGCCACTGTTTTCCAGATACTCCAGGATCGGTTTTAATGCCCTGCTGTCAATATATTCAAGGGATTTGATTTTTCCCGGCAGGTTTCCCTGATGTGCGCATTCGTCAGGCCCCTCGAAATGGAGATATACAAAGTCGCTGCCTTCCTGAAACGCCTTGATGGTGGCATCAGCCTTGCCCTCAAAATTCGTTTCCAAGGTGCCGGTTGCTCCCGGTACATCAATGGAATCCAACCCGGCCAGAATCGCAATACCCTTGATCAGATCCACGGCGGAAATAGCTGCGCCTTTTATTCCATACTTATCGTAAAAACCCGACAGGGAGGGTTTTTTACCCTGTCCCCAGATCCATATACTATTTGCAGGGTTCAGGCCTTTCCCGCGGCGCACAACGTTAATCGGATGATCATTCAGGATCTCATAGCTTTTCTTCATCATCTCGGTGATAAAACCGGCATCTTCCCCCTTCGGCAAGTGGTTTCCCACTCTCTGGGTAAGAACGTCGTGCGGCGGAGTCAATTGATAAGCGTCGCTGCCGTCATGAACGATCATGCAGTGGCGATAACTGACCCCGGTGTAAAAATTGATTTTGTCGTTTGCGAAGGCCTGATTAACTGCTTTGATGAGTTCATCAGCTTCTGCCGTGGTTATATCACCGGAGCTGTGGTCCTCAATAGTCAGGTCTTCATAGCTTCCCTCACCCTTTACGGTGATGATATTCGTTCTGAAAGCAACATCCGTTTCAGACATTTCGATTCCGATGGATGCTGCCTCCAGTGGAGAACGCCCCGTCAGGTATTTTGCGGGGTCATAGCCCATAACAGAGAGGTTGGCGGCATCCGAGCCCGGAGCGATGCCTTCAGGTATCGTGGCCACCATGCCCACTTCACCCATAGATGCCAATTTGTTCATCACAGGTATCTCTGCCACCTCGAGAGGCGTTTTGCCTCCCAGGCTTTCTATTTCATTGTCTCCGGCTCCATCGGGAACCAAAACCAGATACTTCATGTTGTTATCCTCTTATTATCTTTTGTTAACTTCTTTTATGAATTTTTTTGTTCGAATTCTTTCATAAACGCGATCAGCGCATCAACACCTTCCATAGGCATTGCATTGTAGATCGACGCTCTCATGCCGCCGATTGAACGATGTCCGCCGAGATTGATCAATCCGTCAGCTTTGGCTTCGGATACAAACTTCTTCTCCAGCTCTTCATTCCCGATGACAAAAACAACATTCATGATGGAACGATCTTCTTTATTGACCGGGCATTTATACATAGTGCTGTTATCAATGAAATCGTACAATTTTTTCGCTTTGATATTGTCAAATTCGACCATGGTCTTGATGCCGCCCTTTGCCAGGATGCTCTTGAATACTTCGCCTGCTACATAGATGTTGAAGCAAGGTGGTGTATTATACATGCTGCCATTGTCCGCATGGATCTTATAATCCAAATAAGTCGGGCAGTCAGGCGCCGCATAGCCGATGAGGTCGTCCCGGATAATTACGATCGTAACTCCGGCAGGTGCAATGTTTTTCTGAGCGCCCGCATAAATCAGGCCAAATTTATTGACATCAAATTCTTCAGACAATATACAGGAGGACATATCAGCTACCAGCGGAATGTCTCCGGTATCCGGGATATACGGATAATGTGAACCATAGATCGTATTGTTGAATGTGATATGAACATAGTCCGCATCCGGTCTGAAATCTTTTCTTTCCAACTTCGGGATATAGGTGAAGGTTTTATCTTTCGATGAAGCCACGATCTTGATATCACCGAATTTCATCGCTTCCTCGGCTGCCTTCGTCGCCCACGTTCCGGTTACGACATAGTCGGCCTTTTTGCTTTTTCTTAGCAGGTTCATCGGCACCATGGCGAACTGCAGAGTACCGCCGCCCTGTAGGAACAAAACTTTATAGTTATCAGGGATATTTAACAGTTTGCGAAAATTTTGCTCCGCTTCATTCAGGATCGCTTCGAATTCTTTTGATCTGTGGCTCATTTCCATGACGGACTGTCCGGAGCCCTTATGATTCGTTAAATTTGCAGCCACATCTTCCATTACATCGAGTGGAAGCATCGATGGTCCTGCCGAAAAATTGTATACTCTTTCGTTGCTCATTTTTTCACCTCCAGGTTTTTTTTCAACATGATATTATATCACTTGTGGCTATTTTGGTAAAGTGATATAATATGCGCAACTTTAGGCTTTGACCACAATATTTTGTACCAGGAGGAACAAAAAAATGTATCAGATCGCAACGCTAAATAAAATATCTCCTGCCGGGATGGAACGTTTTGGCAGTAATTATTCAATCACAACTGATATCAACGCCGCTCACGGGATCATGGTGAGAAGCCAGGATATGCATTCCATGGAATTCTCGGATAATCTGCTTGCCATAGCCCGCGCAGGTGCCGGCGTCAATAATATACCCATAGACCGCTGTTCAGAAAAAGGGATCGTTGTATTCAATACACCGGGCGCCAATGCAAATGCCGTTAAAGAACTGGTTATCGCCGGTATGCTGCTTGCGGCCAGAAATCTTCCGGAAGCTTTGGGCTGGTCACAAAAGTTGACCGACGTCCCGGCTGAGGAAGTATCTAAAATCGTAGAGAAAGAAAAGGGTCAGTTTGCCGGCAGAGAACTCAGAGGCAAGGTTCTGGGTGTCATCGGCCTTGGAGCAATCGGAGTTTCCGTAGCAAACACCGCCGCACACCTGGGGATGAAAGTAATCGGTTATGATCCATTCATGACCGTACACGCTGCACACGAATTGGATCGCAATATTCCGATTGTCGCTGATTTAAGCGCACTGCTTCCACAATGCGATTACATTACCATACATGTACCGTTTATCGAAGAAACGAAAGGGATGATCAATTCCAAACGTCTCGAAGAGATGAAAGATGGCGTCGTCCTGCTTAACTTTGCAAGAGATAAGCTGGTGAATGATGACAACCTGATCGGCGCATTGAAGACCGGAAAAGTTAAAAAATATGTAACTGACTTCCCTAACGACCGAGTCGTGGGACGGGACGGCGTTTTGTGCATCCCTCATCTCGGAGCCTCGACAGAAGAAGCTGAAGATAATTGTGCAGCCATGGCGGCCATGGAACTGATGGATTATTTGGAAAGCGGCAATATCAGGAATTCCGTGAACTTCCCTTCCTGCAGTCTTGGCCCTCTGTACAAAGGCCAGTGCTCAAGGATCTGTATCATGAACAAAAATATTCCGTCGATCCTGGGCAAGGTAACCGGCATCCTCGCAGACATGAAAATCAATATTTCGAATATGAACAATCGTAGCAAAGGTGACTTTGCCTACACTCTGATTGACATCGATTCTGATATCGATGAGGCCGAACTCAAGAAAAGATTAAAAGTTGACGGCATTATGAGCGTAAGAGTTGTAAAGTAAATATGAAAATCATTGCAGCAACTACCAACAAACATAAAATCAGGGAAATCGAAGCTATTACAAAACGCTATGGGTTGGATATCATATCGCGCTCCGAAGCCGGAGTCCCTGATGCTTTCGACGTGGTGGAAGACGGAACCACATTTGAAGAAAACTCCTACAAGAAGGCTTACGCTATTATGAAGCTGACAGGCCTGCCGGCTGTTTCTGACGATTCCGGTCTTGAAGTGGATGCTCTAAACGGAGCCCCCGGTGTATATTCGGCTCGTTACGCGGGTATAGACGGCGACGAAGCGGATGCCGCCAATCGAGTAAAAGTCCTCCACGAATTGAACGGAGTTGATTTTGAAAAGCGAACTGGTCGTTTTGTTTCAGTTATCACATTGGTTTACCCGGATGGAAAAACACTGGTAGTCCGCGGAGAATGCGAAGGCCACATCACCACCGAAGAAAAAGGTGAGAACGGGTTTGGCTATGACTGCATGTTCCAGCCTCTGGGCTATGATATCACTTTTGGGCAATTCGACCCCGAGGACAAGAATCAAATCAGCCACAGGGCAAATGCCCTGAGGAAACTGGCCCGATTGCTGGAGGGAACCCCTGATGAGAGCAAGAGTTAAAAAGACGCTTTTCCGAGGCCTCGTCCTGTTTCGGGATCCTTATTATCAAGGCTTCGCAGCGCAACTCGCGTTTTTCATAATCCTGTCCATGATCCCGATGCTGATGCTTCTCTCACAGCTTCTCGGCATATTTGATGTATCTTTTGATAAATTAAAAGATGTGCTGGGCGGGTATGTCAATGTCGATGTATTGTCTTTCGCCGTGGAACTGCTTGAATTCAATACCGGCGTCACATCGAATATATTCTTTACCTTGATTGCTCTCTGGGCTGCTTCGCGAGCGCAATTTGCTTTGATCAGAATGGGTTCCTACACGATGTCCGGAGGAAGCGGGCCGGAATATCGAGGCTACGGATTCATTGAAGACTATATCCGGGCCAGGGTCAGATCTTTACTTTCTATTGTTGTTATCCTGATAACTTTTACTGCGGGTCTCATCGTTCTGGTCTATGGAGAAGTACTGTTTAAACTCGCACTTGCCACGGTCACAAACCTTCTTCATGTCGAGCTAATAATCAGCACTGTATGGCTTGTCGTCAGATGGCCAATAGCTCTCGCGGTCTATTTTTTCGTCATCTGGATCAATTATTCCCTGATGTCTCACAAACGGATTCCGATGAAGGATGTAGTTCCGGGCGCCATTTTTGCATCCATCGGCATTATAATCGTTACGTTCCTTTATGCACAATATATCAATCTCATGGCTAATTACAACCTGATTTATGGCGCGCTAGCTGCAATTGTCGCATTGATGTTCTGGGTCTATTTCATTTCCTGGTGTCTGGGTCTTGGTCTGATCTGGAATCGGGCCTGGTCGGAAACTACCGACACGGTTCAGACCTGATTTTCCCACTCGTCGCGGTACAGAGAATAGCACCTGCTATCCCTTACCGTTCCGTCGTAGATCCTGTAGCAGTGCCTGCAAAGACCCTCATAGACGAATCCGCACTTTTCGATGATTCTCTGGGAGCGGTGGTTGGTCTGACCTGTACAAACAGCAATCATTTCAAGATTCATCTCTCTGAACCCATAATCGATCACGGCCTTTGCGGCTTCGGTTGCGAGCCCCTTGCCCCAATATTCCTCAGCAAGGGAATAGCCTAATTCTTTGCTGGCTATTCCAGGGCGCCTTTTATCATTTTCCAAACCGATGCTGCCGATGATTTTCCCATTTGCTTTATTTACGATCGCCCAGGCGTTATTCGGAATAAATAGTTCCTGAATGATTTTCAAGGATTCTGATAGGCTCGAATGCGACTTCCAACCTGCCGGCGGGCCGACATTTTTATTTTTGGCATATTCAAACAGGCCGGCCGCATCCTCTTCACGCCATGGTCTTAAAACCAGTCTGTCCGTAGTAATATGATTCAACATCCTTCCCCTTCATGCCTTTCCGCAAAAAACTTGCTTATCTCATCGCAAGCGTCACCTCGCCGGTGCATGCCTCATTATTTTCCACATATACCTCAGCTCTGCACGTTATAATTGATTTTTCAACATTTTCAGTAAGTACAGATGCGCAGATAATCACGTCATCTCCCGGAAGTATTTTTGATTTGAATCTGACTTTATCTATGCCGATAAAGTAGGGTGTTTTTGCTTGGTAGGATGCGGTGGACATCAGCATGATATCCGCTGCCTGAGCCATCATTTCAACCGTATAGATTCCGGGGAGCACCGGGTTGCCGGGAAAATGGCCGGCAAAAATATCCCTGGTGGGGTCCACATGGAATGTCGCTTTGATTTTTTCACCCGGAACCAGTTCGGTCACTGCATCTATCAGCAGCATCGGATCCCTGTGCGGAATGATCTTCTTTATTTCATTTCGATCCAGTATTGTACGATTCATATTTTCCACCCTCGTCCGGTGATTATATCACATACTTTTCGTTTTTTATAGAATATCCATAGTGTTTCTGGGTATAATTTCAACATACGAAAACAATATTGATCAAACAAACAGGAGGCGAATTATGTCAGTAATAACCATAACAAAAGAAAATTTCGAAAGTGAAGTAATAAAGTCCGATAAGCCGGTTCTTTTAGATTTCTGGGCATCCTGGTGCGGTCCTTGCCGTATGGTTTCACCGGTTGTGGATGCAATAGCCGCAGAAAATCCCGGTATTAAAGTGGGCAAAATCAATGTTGATGAACAGCCTGATCTTGCCAGCAAGTTTTCAGTCATGAGTATCCCTACTCTTCTCGTTTTTAAAGACGGCAAGCAGACGAATAAAGCCGTCGGCGCACTCCCGAAAGACCGAATTTTGCAGTTGTTGGTTTAATCTTATAGTACTCGGAGGTCCTTAATGGCAAATGTAATTGTGATCGGCAGCGGGCCTGCCGGAATTTCGGCAGCCCTGTATACTGTACGCGCCGGTATTAACACTACCATTATTTTTAAAGGTGAAAGCTCGCTGGTTAAAGCGGGTGAAATAGAAAACTACTACGGCTTCATAGAACCGATCCCCGGGAGGGAGCTTCTTGCACGGGGCGTATCCCAGGCGAAGCGTCTTGGTGTAAATTTTATTGAAGAAGAAGTGGTCGGTCTGGGATTCGAAGACAAGCTAACGGTCTCAACAGATCATGGCAAATATCCAGCTGATGCAGTGATCATTGCAACCGGCACACAGAGAAATGTTCCTAAAATCAGCGGATTGGAACGTTTTGAAGGATCCGGTGTGAGTTATTGCGCGGTGTGTGATGGTTTTTTCTATAAAGGCAAGGATGTTGGCGTTCTGGGTGCTGGTGAGTTCGCCGTTCATGAAGCATCGGAATTGATCCACATCGCATCATCGGTCACCCTGCTCACAAACGGCAAAGAAGGTCCTTCCGGTCTGCCGGAAGGTGTTAAAATCGATAACAGAACGATCAGCAGCGTTGATGGCGAACAGGCGCTCAGCGGTATTACTTTTGAAGACGGTGATAAACTTTTAGTTTCAGGTCTTTTTATTGCTCAAGGTGTTGCCGGCAGCGGAGATCTGGCAAAGAAAATCGGAGCTGAGACAAATGGGACCCGAATCGTTACGGACGAAAAGATGGCGACCAATGTGCCGGGTCTTTTTGCAGCCGGAGACTGCACAGGCGGGTTGCTTCAGATTTCAAAATCCGTATATCAGGGCGCGGAAGCTGGCACATCGGCGGTTAAATACTGCCGTAGTCTTCCAAAATAAAGGTGCTATCGATCCGCAGTAATTGAAGGTTGGTGATTGGGATGGAAGTGAAAAAACAAATCGTCATTACGATCAGCCGTCAAATTGGCAGTGCCGGCGAGCAGATCGGTCAGCAACTGGCAAAGGAACTTGGCATACTGTATCTTGACCGTGAAATCATTGAGCAGGCTGCCAAGCAATTTACCCCTGCCGGTCTTGATCTGGAAGCACGTGACGAAACAGTCCCTTCGTTCTGGAAATCTTTATTCCAGTCCAGTGGATATATCTCGCAGGACGGTTATATAACGCCACAGGTATTTCCTCAAACCGATCGGGATCTCTACAATGTAGAAACAGACATTATCGAAAAAGTGGCAAAGGAACAATCAGCTGTAATTATAGGCCGCTGCGGATGGCATATACTCAGAGAGCACCCAAACCATATCAGTTTATTCTTCCATGCAGATACTGATTTCAGGTTGAAATTACTCCAAAGTCTTCACAATACCTCTGCCGAGGATGCAGAGAAGCTGATTACTAAGAGCGACAAAGAAAGAGAGCGTTATGTCCGGACCTTTACCGATAATGAAATGAATGATGCGAGACAATATGATCTGTCGATCAATACCGGCAGAATCGGTCTGGATAGCTGTGTGCAGCTGATACTGAAATATCTGGAGTCCAGACAATTTATCTAAGGATACTTAAAGAGCCGTGATGGCCAACTCTCTGAGTTGCCTGACGGCTCTTTTTTTATTTGTGCTGTAAAGTAATAAAGAGAAAGCGCAGAGGCCTTCTCTTTATTACTTTTATCAGTATGGTGCTTAATAAGCATTGATTACATGCCGTTTACATTTCGATACTCGGGAAGTAGATCAATGTCCATTCTTCGAAAGTGTCCTCCAACCTGGTGTAAAGATGGCTGTTGATAGCTTCCTCCATCGCCTCATAGTACCATTTCCCTTTTTCGAGATCAGGGAACTGTCTTGCATCAGGCAGGATATTTTCAGCATGAACTCTGCGCTGAAGCACGTTGTTCACCAAGGTTACATATTCCGCTCTGGTGATATACTGATCCGGTCTGAATGTCCCGTCCGGATATCCATTGACCCACCCTTTTACGTAGGCGGATTTGATGTATTCTTCTGCCCAATGTCCGCTGATGTCAGAGAATGCGCTTGAGGTAGTCGTCTCCAGATTATCAAATCTCGAAGCAATAACCGCTAGCTCAGCTCTTGTGATCGGATTACCCGGCCTGAAGGTTCCATCAGGATACCCTTCAATGATCTTACCTGTCACTAGTGTAGCGATATGCTTTGTAGACCATCTGGCCTTCTCCACATCCGGGAAGGCACTGAAAGCGGTTCTGATCGTCTCCCTGTAGTCGCTCTTAAGGAGTCTGAAGAACACTGCTGCAACTTCCTCTCTCGTCACATTACCCAAAGGTTTTACTACATTTTCAGGATAACCCTGGATGTAAGCGATGTGATCCTCTGTGAGTGCGAGTGGTACTTCCTCCTCAGGAATGATGGTGCCGCCACCGCCTCCGCCACCTTGCGCTTTCGTTACGGTCAGCGTGCCTTTCACATAGCTGATGCTGTAGTTCGCAGTCACATCGGTTTCCCCATCCTTGATCACTGCACCGCTTGCCACGTTGCCGCTTGAGCCTACCGTTATCTGCGAACCCGTTACGTTCACGCTTTCAATGGCTTCGCCTGTTGCCACGGTCCCGCTGCTCAGGCTCCAGCCGCTGTCTGTCAATGCCGTGCCGTCATAGACCTTGCTGTTGCTGTCCGCGGTGATCCCGATCGTCCTTGCTGTGATTTCCACCGTGCCGCTACCGGTCCGGTCTTCATAATTTGCGTTCTCTACTTTTACATAAACCGTCGTCGATTCAGTAACATCCGTAAACATTGAAAGTATCGTGCTCCAGTCTGTTCCATTGTTGGTCATGCTGTAATACAACGTGTCGCCATTTATAGGGTTGTTTACCGTGATGCTGTGCGTTTCCGAATCGTACACGCCGCTGTAGTTTGTAATATCCAGAGCTGCCCCTGTCGAAGCCGTGACGGTCAGTGTGCCTTCTGTTTTGCCGATCGTGTAGTTGTCTGCCAGTGTCCCTGCATTTAACGTGTAGCTGAATGCATTTGCGCTGGATCCCACATCAGTCTGGGTCCCGGTGAAGTTGTAGGTCGCCCCTTCTCCTGTTGCCCAGCCCGTCTCTGTTTCCAGAGGCTCGCTTCCGTTTGTAAGCGCTGCGCCGTCATAGGCCTTGCTCAGGTCTTTTGACGCTAGCGTCACAGCCTTCTTGTCCACCGTCAAGGTGCCTTTTACAGGCTCATTGAATGTGTAGAAGCTTGTAACATCCGTGCTGCCGCGCATTACCTTGTAGCTTGTTACCACATTGTCCATTGTCCCTGCATTGGTTATTGTTCCTTCAACCACCGCTGTCAGAACATCTCCTTCTGCAAGCACTCCGTCTGTGAATGCATATCCGGCGTCTGTCAGCGGCGTTCCGTCATAGGTCTTGGAATCGCTGTCTGCCGTTATGGTGATCGCGCTCGTGTTCTTCGTGACGGTCAGTGTGCCTTCTGTTTTGCCGATCGTGTAGTTGTCTGCCAGTGTC
>CAZAMF010000005.1:150952-184863 GCA_964486295.1 uncultured Oscillospiraceae bacterium
CTGCGCCGTCATAGGCCTTGCTCAGGTCTTTTGACGCTAGCGTCACAGCCTTCTTTGTTATCTTTATCGTGCCCGTTCCTGTTCTATCTAAATAGTTCGGGTTTTCTACCTTAACATCCACTGTGTAGTCGCCTACATTTGTATATGCCGGATTCTCTGCCGACCAGATTACTCCGCCGTCGGTACTATAGTATACAGTATCACCTTCAACTGTCCCCCCAACTGTTATGCTGTGAGGTGCTCCGTCATACACGCCTTCGTAACTTGTAATATTCAATGCTGGCCCCTGTTGTATTTCTTTGCAGGCGAACCAGACCTCTCTGCTGGCTTGTGCAGGTGTCAATGTTATATAAGTCGGATTTGTTGCGCCGGCAGCATTGTAAGTGTAGGTTTTACCGCCGATATCAATACTGCTTTCTGAACCATTAAAATATACAGAATACGGAATATTAAGTTCGAGTGGAGTCCCTTCCATAAAAGTAATATGCTGCAATTCCGCATCACTTGGGTTAGCTACCGGTTCTCCAATTGAATTGATAGGCTCTCCATTGGCATTAACCCTGTAGTAATAGACAATAATTGTTCCGGCATTAATTCCAACCTCAGGTACGATAAAAGATCTCTCGGCGTCTGTACCATAAGCGTTGATATATTCAACGTAAGTGTGTTTATTGGTTGGATAGACAATCCCGCTAACTGCACTGGGATCTATCTGTACAATATAACTCATTGTAGCCGGATTGCCTTCTGATATAGTCGGCAAACTCCATGAAATCGTTTCTGTCACTGTATCATAAGCTAATGCACCTTGGTTTACAGTAATTAAATCGTTGTAATTGCTTGAAGTGATACCTGGGATAGAGAACATGTCACCCATAGGGTCTGAAACTATAGCGTCTGTTGCTGCATAAGCAATACTTCCAGCTATTGTCTGGAAAATACTTTGCAGATCTGCAGGTGCTGCGGTGTATGCCTTACCAATATCAGCTATCCCTTCAAGGACCCTGTTTCCTTCTGTACCGGCCTGAAGGGCTATTGTATATATTGTCTGGTTAGCATTCTTTGAGAATTCAGCTTCAGAAATAGCACTATTCCCATGATCATAATAATATCTTATTTTGGTGCTATTGTTGTTATAATACCGCGTCTGGGCATTGCCGTCGTTCGTAGCTGTACTGCCATACGCAAATGCACTTTCTGGTACCGTTTCAATCGTTCTATATTCTGTATAACCGGAACTTGTCCTCCAATACTCAATATATGGATTGCTTGCCGGTGGTATGGTACTGGCTCCGGTTATTGCATAACTAATATTGGCTGCGCCATCACTCAGAAGAACGATATTCTTAGATGCTGCCGAGCTAGAGTTCAACAAAACCCGCGCTTGTTTTAATCCTGCTTGCGTAAAAGTATAGCCGCCGGTATTAATAGCATCTATTGCAGCTAATAGCGCATCCCTATCCGCATATCCCTTAAATGCATCGCTAGCACTTCCTGAGTTTATCGTAACAGTATCGGAAAATGATACAATTGCGATGCGGGTTTGAGAGTTAGCATTATTCAATAAAGTGTTAACAAATGCTTTTGCCGCTGCCTTTGTCTGAGTCATTCTATCACCAGCCATACTGCCGGACCGGTCAATAACTAAAACAATATCCGAGGTTGTCGGGAGGTTCTTACCTGTTAATGTAAGAGTTACTAACCACTGGTCAGAAGTCCCGGACACAGGTTCCGCTGTTTTAAGCAAGCTCAAAGAGCCTGGCGCCGGTGGTTCTATATTGTCATGATCACCGCTGGTTTGAATGTCCATCATCATTGGAGCAAATACTAACGCCATACTCCTCAATGCTTTGCGGGGCATTTCGATATTCGGCACCTTCTGGCAACCGCCTTCTCCTTCATAATAATCAGGATCAATAACAGTTTCTGTTAGTCCCTCTATATCAAAGTCGCTATCGAGGGTCTCATCTACTTGTTCCGGGATACCATCTTCATTTGAAGGTTCATTTACTAACTCCTCTTGGGATATAGTTTCGCCATCGGTCGATTCATTTTCAGAAGCCTCTTGTGCTGCAGAATCGTCCTCGATTGATCCGTTTTCAAGATTGTCTGGCGGTGTTGCCATTTCAGTCGGGCTTTCTTCAAATGCGCTCGGTGATGTTGTTGACTCTGATGTCACTATTTCTGTTGAGCTATCACTATTCCCTTCACTGGTATCGGTTTCTGCAAAAGTCGATACACTAAAACTGCTGAAAACCAAAATAATACAAAAAACAATAGCCAACCACCTATGCTTTCTTAAGTTCATTTGCTTTCCCTCCTTTCATTGCGGTAAAATTTCTTGTTATTCATTTCACAACACCTACCTTCCAATTTTGTTCATAAGCTTCATATGATTTCATGCAAATCGTGTCCCTTAAAACACGAAAACCGACCGTTATGGTCGGTTACGCTACTAGCTCATCCATGGTAAAAGCGTCCAAATCATACCTTGGAATCATTGCTCCCATTTCTTTGAATCATTTCTAAACATTATTGCTATTTTATTTGTATGCCCACTATACTACCCAATAATCACAAATAAGTCACAAAATGACAAAAATATTAAATTTTTGTCATTTTGTGAGTGTAAACTTGTTTTAAGACAGCCGTAAACTAAACAATATCAAATTTTATTACTTTTTTTCATCCATATTGTCAATCACTCTGATCAGATCGCTGAAAATTCCATACCCGGTCTGTTCAATTTCGGGATCATGCTCAATGACGGAGATTTTACCCATAAGATCAGTCGTGATGGAAATTACAGATGATGTCCCGCTGATTGACGCTAAAATATCGTTGCGGCTGATTTCCCGGGGTTTAACAGTGCCGATGATTTTGCCGTTATCCAGGATCCCTTTGCAAATCAGTTTAATGACGTTGCCTCTTTCTTCCGCCCGCTTGATATCGTCTAAGCTGATCCTTTCGATTCCAGTTCGGTCGATTTCGTTTGGCGTGATCCCTGCATCCATCAATACATTCATCAGTGCCGTTATTTTCGCAGCCGCATCCCAGCCTTCGATATCCATAGCCGGATCCGCCTCAATGAACCCTCTCTTCTTCCCTTCCCGGATCACATCATCGTAAGCTTCTCCTTTGGCCAATTCCTCCAGGACATAATTTGTCGTGCTGTTTAAGATACCGCTGATTTCCAATACTTTGCAATATTTCAGCGTATCATGCACTAAATTGTAGATCGGTGTTCCATCCATCACGGTCGTTTCGAAATAGAAAAGGCTGCCGCTTTTATCTGCCATATCTTTCAGTTCTCGGTAGGCCCATGCAATAGGCCCTTTATTGGCCGTGATCACGTGTTTTCCTCTTTTAAAGGCCGCCTTGATATGATCAATGGCCGGTTGACCGCTAAAAATAGCCAGCGGGGTTAATTCGATCATCACGTCATAGTCTGCGCCCCGGATGATTTCATTAGAAGCCATATTCGTATAGGCGTGATCCGCGCTGTCAAGTTTCCCATGAGTTTTAATATCGCTGCATGCTTTCACCAAATCTAGTCCATTTTTGTCCACAAGACTGCCACGGCTTCCCGTCGCTATGGCCGTTACTTTGACCTCACAACCCGTGCGCTCCAGTATCTCCTGTTTTTTATCTGTCAGAAGTCCGGCAAATGCTTGTCCTGCATTACCGAATCCAAGCATGGCAATATTTAATGTTCTCATTGTTCCCCTCCTGTCCGCCTCTTGCTGTTATCATGCTTCTAAATGATATTTTTCACTATTTCTCTGAATACTTCCGTGTGTCTGTCTATATCAGCCTCTGTTGTCGATGCGCATATCAACGCCATGTTATGGAACGGAGTCATGAGGATTCCGCGGTTCATGGATGCCAGATGCATATATTGATCAAGTTCAAAGTCAACAGCCGCTTCCGCTTCGCCGCCATTTCTTGCCGGCTCTTTTCTGAACCAGTATTCGGTACGGCATCCGAGCTGCACGGTGTTCCACGGCAGATCAAATTCGCTGATAACACTCTGTACGCCCTGATTAAACCGGGTCGCAAGATGAATATTTTTATCATAAAAATCTTGAGTCAATATTTCGCCGAGTACCGCCTTCATCACATGCATGCTCAGAGCGTTGGCTGCCAGAGTTCCGCCGATTCCTCCGATATCACATAATTCAGGAGGAATGGCTGCTGCAGCCTTTTTGCCCAGCTCCTCTGTAAATCCATAAGCAGCCGTTGGAATTCCCGCTGCAATGGTTTTCCCCACAACGACGATATCCGGCTGAAGATCCATTGCCTTTGTGCAGCCTCCAACGCCGGCGCATATGGTATGAGTTTCATCATTGATCAAAAGTGTTCCGTATTTTCTGGTGAGTCTTCGGAGTTCATCATGATAGCCCGGGTCCGGGAGCACAATGCCACAGTTTGTCATGACCGGCTCAGCCAGTACTGCCGCAACGTCTTCATCTTTCAGGGCGTTTTCCAGCGCCTCCAGATCGTTCCATTCAATGACCTTGGTTGTGATCGCTGGATCGCACTGCGGTCCGAGGCTTCCAGGTTTTGCAACAGTCTTGCCGGTAGCCTCATCTATGATCGCTACAGTTTCATCTACAGTCCCGTGATAACACCAGTTATAGCATACGATTTTCGGCCGCTTGGTCACTTCCCGGGCCAGCCTGAGTGCAAATCGATTCGCATCGGTTGCGCTGGTGGCGAATTGCCAGTATTTCATACCGAATCTTCTGCCCAATTCGGCGCCATTCCAGATGGCGTCTTCTGTCGGCAGCATAAAAGTTGTACCCTGCTTTGCATATTCGGTAATCGCCTTCACCGCCGCCTCCGGGGCATGACCGATCATAGAGCCTGTGTCGCCCAGGCATAAATCCAGATAGTCATTCCCGTCAACATCCTGAAAATGTGCGCCCTTGGCATTGGCGACAAAGATCGGGTAGCTGCCGGCCCATTTGGTCATCCAATTCATCGGTACTCCCTGAAGCAAACTGTCCTGAGCACTCCTGAAGAGTTCGCCAGACTTCTGATGATTCTTTTCGAACATTTCTATTTCAGAGGCCATTTGTGCCTTTAATTTTTCTCTGTTTACGATCATGATTTTTATCCTTTCTTTCATTACTTATTAATAATAGAGTTCGGATGAGCCTTTATACTCCTGGATCGTGTTCCCTCCATCCACAACGATGGCTTCGCCGTTAATATACGAAGCCTCTCTGGACGCCAGGAAAACGATTGTGTTTGCCACTTCTTCCGGAGTGCCTCCCCTTCCGGCCGGGGTGTTTAATCCTCCGGCGGCCTCGCTTTCCGTCTGGGAGTCAGAGGCAATCCATCCCGGCAGCACAGAATTAATGGTTACATTATATCTGCCGGTTTCGATGGCTATGGACCTGCTCATTCCCAGAATACCGGCCTTTGCTGCGCTGTATGCTGCTTCTCCGGGGTTGCTCACGATAGGGCCTGTCACTGATGATACGTTTACGATTCTTCCATATTTTTGCTTGACCATATATGGAAGCACCGCTTTCGTAACGTTAAAACATGTATTAAGGTTCCTATTGATTGTCAGGTCCCAGCTTTCATAACTTACGTTGATAAAATCCGCAAAATCCTCACTTTGTCCCACCTGGGCCATGCCCGCGTTGTTTACCAACACATCCGGGATCCCGAAATCCGACACTATGGATCTGATCAGATCGTTTGTCATGTCACGATCCATCAGATCTGCGACATATCCTCTTGCATCGATGCCCATAGTCTGAAGCTCCGCGGCTCGCTGATAAATTCGGTCGGTGGTCGATATAATGGCGATCCTGCCGCCCAGTTCTCCGAGGATCTTCGCTGTCGAGAATCCTATTCCGTTCGGGCTGCCGGCGCCTGTGATCATGCAAATCTGGTTTTTAAAATCAACAAATGTCCGGGACATCTATGCACCCCCTAATGCTATTCTTTCGGAATCATCCCAATTGTCTTAATATTATCACATCAATTTTCTATCCGGTCAATCCGGTTTTGGGGCTTCTGCTGTACTATCTTGCCGCATTCTTTGTATAGTTTTGCCACTTTATAAAAAAGGACCTTCGTATCCACGAAAGTCCCTATTGGCGGTATAATTCTCTCCGCATGTCCCAATATTTCTGTTGTTCAGCAGTTTTCTAATCCAGAATTTCAATCGAAGTGACGTACATGATCTCACAAGCGCCATTGCCTGTGTCGCTTCTGGTAAGACTCGTTTTCCAGGGTCCATCCTTAAAATTCACATTGACCAAAAATCCTCCGAGTCTGACGCGGCTGTCTTTTCCGGCGAAAATGATTTTTCTCAGTATATCTCCATCCCGATGGATCAGGTGGATATTGGCCGAATGCTGCGCTATATAGTCAGGGCTTACCGATACGTCTTCCGAGTAATTGTAACAATACCATCTGCCACTCTGTGAATATCGGATGTGTTCATCCACTTGCTCGACGTTCAGATCTCCCCAGGCCAATGCAAAATCGTATCTGGAGATCTGAGACGGGTAATCAAGCAAATAAAATTCTTTGCTTTTAATGACCCCCTCAATTGAATACTGAGCCAGCAGAGTGAGCTGTATATCTCCTTTTGAGCCCTCTATCTTTGTCTGGATCGGATTTTCCAGCATCGTTTGGGTCGGTTCCGGAACATACCCGTGATAGGGCTTCCCTCCCAGCGTATACCTGGCAAACAGCAGCGCTGCAATCAGCAATCCCAGTAAGACAAATTTTTCTAATTTCCCCATCCGATGTTCCTATCTTATCCTATTCGAGACGGCAATATCGTTCTGCGTTCAGAGTGCTATGAAATCGCGGCTCTAATTTGTTCCGCTTTATATCTTTGTAGATTAAAATCTCTGAAAGACCGGTGGCCGTATGAATCTTCCGCCCCAGCATATTTTCCAGCCATCAGTGCAGTTTTCAGCTGATCCTTGAGTACCGTATCTTCAGTGTTAAGGTACAGTTCATAAATATACGGCGCTGCCGCATCGGACAACTCAGCAAGCGCTTCAGTATCGATTGTTTCCAGCGTACCGCTGCTGTATCTTTCGATATTGTACTTTGCAATGAAACCATCCGCATTCCCATATGTCAGTAACAAAAACCCCACAACACAAGCTGCGATAATCATTCTCGCAGAATGATAAAACTTGAACTGCCTGATGGCGACCATGATAAATATCACCAGCAGCACCAACATGAACCAGGTTGTATAAACTCTGAGTTGCGTAAGACCGTAATAATGGATGTACAAAGCCATCTTTCTCAGAGCTGTCAAAATGAGCATGATGGTAAATCCGCACAAAACAGCCACTTCGATCCGCAACGCTTTTGGCACTTTGTTCTGTTCCTCCATTTGAGCTCTTGCTGTAATCATATAGGCCACCGCCGTTACTGCGAGATTAATGGCTGCGACCGCGCAAAGCTCGAAAAACCCCCTCCGGGCATATTCTGCATAGGTCATGGCGCCCGGGAGATCATTCATAAACGCCGAAAAAAAGTATGGCGCGGCGACTATAAAGAAAACAGCATAGATGAGATTCAGCATCGTTAGAGCGGAACATACCGTGATCTTCGGAGCAAAGCGAAGGCCTGCATTCGTTTTGTCGACAGATTCTTTGGTAAAGCGATCCGTATTCCGTCCATAACGATTTCCGTAAACCAGACCATATAAGTAACACGCCACCGGAATCCCCAGAATCATTTGTAGTATATATTCTATCACGTCTTCAGAAATAGAAAATCGAATTTTTTCGGTCATACTTTCAAATGCTGCGTCCGCATTCACAAGCAGGCTGATCACCAGTATCAGAACCGGGAGGAATGCAACTATGCCGATTACCGCCGCAAGCATGCTTTTCCACTGTCGGCTTCCCTGATCACTATTTTTCAACGCTCCAAAACAGCAGGATAAATTCGTAAATGGAACGATCAGCGATTGCTTTAGTAAATCTCCAGGCAGATAAGAAGACAGGGCGCCGTCAAGCCTGTTACCGGTCGATGCGGCCACCCAATAAATGAACAGTGCCGAAATAAAAATAAAATTCAAAGCCTTCAGGGTGATATTATCAAATATGCTGAAGCTGAACACAGATATCAAGAGAACGCCCGCCCAGAAAGCGTTCGATTTAGGCTGAAAGTTATCACTGCCTTTCAGATACACCCATGTTACCGCCATTAACAGAACCGCAAAAATGCTGACACCCGCTCCCATACTGTTGGGTTTGATCAGGTTCCAATAAAGGAATCCCAAGATCAGCATGGCTAACGCAAAAGTTTTGTCCGCGGATAAATAAATCGTCGGTCTTGAACTATTTGTAGGCCTTGAGCCATTGATATATGCATGATCCATCATCTGACTAATCCTCCTTGACGTATTCCAGAATATCACCCGGTTGGCAATCCAGAACCTTGCATAACTCTTCCAGGGTAGAGAAACGGATCGCCTTTGCCTTATTGTTTTTTAGAATGGAAAGGTTCGCCGGTGTAATACCGATCTTGCCTGACAGATCTCCTGCTGAGATTTTTCTTTTTGCCATGATAACGTCCAGGTTAACAACAATCGCCATGCTCCTCGCCCACCTTTCTAAATAGTAAAGTCATTCTCATTTTTGATGATGACCGCCTGCTCGATCACATTTTTAACGATTCTCAAAATAAGGCCAAAGAACGCCGCGGCGACAGATATCATTAAAAAAAGAATATAGTAGAAACCGGAAATAGCCAGGATCAGAGAAACCGCGAAGCTACACCATGATATGATCCGGAGATGTTTTACATTTTTCTCAACAAAAACTTCATTTTTGCTGATATTGGCCAGCAGCCTGTCCAGACTGATCAATGCAGCCATTGAAGGGATGCAACAGGCATATATCGTTAGCAGGAGCGGAGTGGCAATGCTGCTATCCTTTGAAGCATAAGATAAATATTCCGGAATCAGAGAAGGCGCAGTAAACGCCAGACCGATCACCAGAGCAATCACGATTTTTGTACATATCGAAGACAGTAACACTGATTTAGATGGAGTCCACATTTTTTCTATCCTTTCTGTTCGTTGTATTTCTGTTTATCGCCATTTTTCAGTTGATTTCATCATCAGTATATGAACTATATTGTTGTTTGTCAATATTAATTTATTGTTATTCAATAATTATTTCCCTTTTATCAGCAAATAAAAACCCCGGCTTCAGGCTGGGTGTCCAGTCGTGCCAAGGGTTATTTCTGTGATGTCATCAAGGGCTTATTCCTCGCCCCATCTGTATTTTTTGTTTTCGCGCAGTATATCCAGGCTGCAGTTTAAACATAAACCATTATGGCAGCATATCATTTCACCGCATTCCGGGCATTTCCACTTCTTCTCCTCCGCTTCCAGAAACCGGTCTGTTCCATGATCCCGAATATATTCCAGGTTTTCTATCATACTCATATGATATTTTTCTCGATATCTCTTATCAAGTGCTTTCAAGTATTTGCACGGGAAGCTTTCGCACTCAAAGCAAAACCGCACTTTTCCATTTCCTATCAGATCACAATGATTCTTCATGCTGTGCGTGCAGTTCTCGCCTCTCGGGATACAACCCGGGCAATATTTTCGGTTCATCCCCTGCTTCTTCAGATCATATTTCATCGACTGATAACTGATACACAAACCGCAATTCATACCGCAGGGAGCGATCAGCGCATCATCATGTCGTTTTTTTTGATTATCTTTCATATTCCACCTCTAAAACTCGCCGTTCATGAGAATGACTTTGTTTCGCCCGGATTGTTTTGCCCGGTACAAAGCTTTGTCAGCCTGCTCAAGCAGTTTTGTCTCCTGAAGATCCGTTCCGACGAACGCAGCGACGCCGATGGATACCGTGATGTGAATACTCTGCTGGTTGGATATCCTGAACTCAGTGTTTTCCACAGCCGACCGGATTCTCTCCGCTACCGCAGCAGCCTGCGGCAGCTGGCAGTCCGCAAGCAACATGGCAAATTCCTCGCCACCACGGCGTGATATGATATCTTGACTTCGAGCAAGGCCCCTGAATAATTTTCCAAGATCCCTTAAAACAATATCTCCTTTTACGTGTCCATACCGGTCGTTGATTTCTTTAAAATGATCGATGTCAATGTATAACAAGGAAAGCACCACTTCTCCCGAACTATTTGCGTCTGTATATCTTTTCAACAATTTATCAAACTGCCTCTGATTCTTTAAACCGGTCAGGTAATCTTTTTCAGCATCGTCTTTTATTTCTTCCATCTTTTGATTGTATCGGGTAAGAAACTCATTTAAATAGTACATCAATACAGAAACAGAAATCAGTCCTGCTAAAAAGATCAGCATAATTGTCCCCCTGTTTTCCAGTTCAACAATCAGTGAATAAATGCTGAATCCGGCAGAAGCCACCGAAAACCCAGCGGAGAGGATCCATTTTTGTCTGATGTCCAATTTTGTCCGTCCGATCGCACCGCATACGATTCCAAGTATGATGATCACAACGAAAGCGGTAATGGAGGCACGGTTGATGCCGAAGTAAGCCAGGCGAAAAATTGCTATGATCAAGGAGGCTTCAAACGCAGCAAAGGAAGAAACATATATTGCCATCATAATTACAGGGATATAACGAAAGTCCAATATAACCTCACTTGTGATCGGCACACTGAACATCATGAGCAAGCATCCGAATATTCCTGAAAGGATTCCGTTCCGCACATTGTTTTGAACGGATCTGGACAAATATTTCTCGTGCATGATCATATTCGCAAACATGATAAATGACGTTAAAATTGTCGTGTTTATAAATAGTCCTCTTATTGTTTCTATAATCATATATTACAATACCTCTTTCGGCTATTTTTCATTAGTTGGCAAGCTCAAACTCGCCTTTTTCCTTATTATAAATAAAGACTTCTCCCGTTTCAATAATGTAATACCAGCCCTGGATATCGATTTCTTTGCGCTGATATTTTTCTTTGATGCATGGATATGTCAGAAGATTTTTCAGTTGCTCTACCACGTTCAACTGCTCCGCCATCCATTCTCTCTTAGCCGGGTCTTCGCTGCCAGCCTCGTTCATGACCCGATCCCTGACATTGGAGGCCAGTTCCATCCACTTCTGAGTGTTTGGTGCTTCGGCTAGATTGCTGTCATTTGACAGTATGAGTTTGCAGCCTCCGCAATTGGAATGACCGCAGACCACGATGCTCTCGACCCCCAGGACAGACACCGCATATTCGATTGCGGAAGTAGTCGCCAGATGCTCATCGGATGTTCGATAGGGCGGAACAATGTTGGCGATATTTCTTACCACAAACAATTCGCCCGGGAGCGTTTGAGTGATCAAATTGGGCACCAGCCTGGAATCCGAGCATCCGATAAACAAAGTGTGTGGTTTTTGTTCGTTCTTCAATTCGTCGAACAGTTCTTTGTGTGTAACAAAATCGCCTTTGCGAAAATTTACGATCCCCTTTAAAAGTTTCTCCACGTTCCGAAATCCTCCATCCGATGATTAATCCTTTTTTACACGGATCAGCTGAATCCCTTTTCTCATACAATAAAGCCTGATGAGCAAGGTGACAGTGAAGCAAGAGTAAAGTGCCACGCTGTTTCCAAACGAACCATATAGAAAGATAAAAATAACACTGCCGATAATGCATGCGACCGCATACACTTCCTTATGAAAAACAAATGGGATTTCATGGGCAAACACATCTCTCATCATCCCTCCACCTGTCCCGGTCAGCACCGCGAGAGTCACGATAACAAACGGTTGGTATAGCCCGTTTGTAACCGCCACTTCGGCACCGATGGCCGTAAAAGCAGCCAGACCGATGGCGTCAAAAAATTGTATGATATTATTATAGCGCTGTATTTTTTTATTCAGCATGATCACAACGGCAGCGGAAGCGGTGCTGATAATTGCGTAGACCGGATTCTCAAGAGATACAGGAAGCTCCAGCCCAATAAGCACATCTCTGACGATTCCGCCGCCAATTGCGGTAATAATCGCCAATGCTATGATGCCGTAGTAGTCAAGATCTTTATCAATAGCTACCAGTGCACCTGTTATGGCAAATGCAACGGTTCCGATCAATTCAACCACTGATATAAATTCCATATGCGCTCTCCCCTTCTGCTATTTTATTTGTTTTTAATAAAACATCCTCGGCCCTTCCAAAAACCAATCAAGATATTGTAGCATACTTTTCGAACTGCTGCATCATTTCAATTTTCTAAGCAAAATTGTTTTAATCAGGCTTTTCAGTAAACAATATAGCGACGAAATCAGAAAATTGGCTATTTACAAGCGGCCGTTTAGCTTCCATAATATGATTAATCGTATGCGCAACCATAGTTTTTAAGGAGGCCTGGATATGTTCAGAGAAATGAGAAGAAGTGATAAAGCACTGACAAACGAGGAAATGCTGGATATCCTGAATACTGCTGAATATGGGATCTTATCGACCGTCGGCGCCGACGGATATCCATATGGTGTTCCGGTTAATTTCATTTGCCTTGATAACAAGATCTATTTTCATGCCGCTGTAACAGGACACAAACTGGATAATATAACTTTTAATGATAAAGTGTCTTTTACAGTTGTAAAAGACGTAGAATTGATGCCGGATGATTTTAATACCAAGTATAAAAGCGTCATCGCCTTCGGTAAAGTAAAAGAACTCCCTTTGGATAAAAAGAACGAAATCTATGTTGCCATCCTAAAGAAATTTTCGAAAGATTTCATGGAAGCCGGAATGAAATATATTCAAGAAGCCGGAGAAAAAGCGAGAATTTATGAAATCGATATCGAACACATGACCGCAAAAGGCAAAAAATAGTTTGAATTTTTGTTTGACAGCGAAGGATGTCGTTGTTACAATCGTAATGTAAACGAAAACAAAATCAGCAGTATGGAACTGACGGATCCGTGGAATTGACCACATGGACCATATTGTGTAAAGTCGACCGTCTGGGCAAACTTTCTTTAGCCCGGACGGTTTTATTATTTCCGGGAAAAGTAAAAGAAGAAATCCTATGGGACTGACGGGACAGTGGAATCAACCACATGAACCATAGGTGTTGTCGCCGACCGTCTGGGCAAAGAGAAATACTCTGCTCAGACGGTTTGTTTTTGCAGAGCAGCCTCTCGCAGATATTTTCATCAGAAAAGGAGAGATGAACATATGAAAAATCGATGGTTGATCGCATTATCGGCAATAGGGATCCATATCTGCATCGGCAGCGTTTATGCCTGGAGCGTTTTAACAAAACCCATCATGAATGATATGGGCTTCAGCCTGAGGTCCACACAATGGACATTTTCACTGGCGATCCTTGCATTGGGCCTTTCCGCAGCATTTCTTGGCGACTTCGTTGAAAAAAAAGGTCCGAGAAAATCAGGTCTTCTTGCTGCCTGTCTTTTCGGAACCGGGATGTTGGGAACGGCCGCGGCTTTGTATTTCCACAATTTGATTTTGATTTACCTGTTCTATGGAATTATTGGTGGAATGGGTCTGGGAATAGGGTATATTACGCCGGTTTCAACATTAGTCAAGTGGTTTCCGGACAGGCGAGGTTTTGCAACAGGCCTTGCCATCATGGGTTTTGGGTTTGCAAGTCTGGTAGCCGGACCTATCATGCAGCGTCTGATACAAGCCTCTGGCCTGATTCCAACTTTTATTATCATGGGGCTTGTTTATTTCTGTATCATGGTTTGTTCGGCCATGTATCTTGCTCCGCCAGAAGTCCAAAAAGCTTCTGCTGAAGCCATTCGGTCCACACAAAATACTGTTTCGATTGCCCAGATGACCGCCGGAGAAGCGCTAAAAACATGGCAATTTTATGCATTATGGTGCATTTTTTTCATCAATATCACCTGCGGCATCGGTCTCCTCAGTGTGGCTTCGCCGATGGCACAGGACGTTGCGGGTATGTCTCCTGCCGCAGCGGCTTCCATGGTGGGCATGATTGGTTTGCTGAATGGCTTGGGCCGGATCGCATGGGCATCTATTTCGGACTATATCGGTCGTGGGATTACTTATATCGCATTTTTCTCCATCGAGATCTTTGCTTTCTTTAAGTTGGCTCATGTCTCAGACCCGATGGCCTTCCAGCTGCTGGTGTTCCTGATCATTACATGCTACGGAGGCGGTTTTGCAGCTATGCCTGCCTACCTGGGGGACTGCTTTGGCACAAAGGAGCTGAGTGCTATACACGGTAAGATCCTCACTGCCTGGGCGGCCGCGGGGATTGCCGGGCCTTTATTGGTTGCATGGATACGGGAGTCCACAAGTAGTTATACTGACACATTAGTCATCTTTTCAGGCTGCTTTGTGCTTTCGCTTTGCGTTGCGATTTTTTTAAAACTAAAAATGAATGTGAAAAAAGAAGAAAGGATCATCGGCATCGAGCTCCAGTAAAATCCGGAGATCTCATTCATTCAATCGTTTCCCGCATTTGCTGCAATACATTGCATCCATGGAATGCCCCTCTGACAAACAGTGGGGGCATTTTTTTGTCTCTGAGGTTCCTTTGGATACTTTTGCCAACTCATAGCTGAAAATCCCGGTCGGTACTGCCAATATGCCATAAGCGATGATCATTAAAAAACTGGCAATAAATTTGCCCAGTGAAGTATGTGGCGTGATGTCCCCATAACCTACGGTTGTCACTGTGATAACCGCCCAATACATTGATTCGGGGATACTGGTAAATCCATATTCTTCCCCTTCAACAATGTACATTAATGCTCCGATGATCGTTATTACAAATAGGATCGTAAACATGAATATAGTAATTTTAGGCCGGCTTGCCACCAGAGCCTTCTTCAAAATGCTTGACTCCTGAACATATCGAACCATCTTAAATATTCGGAACAGACGAAGCAGGCGCAAGATACGTATGATCATCAAGTACTGAACGCTCGGGAACAAAAGGCTGATAAAAGTGGGCAAAATGGCCAGCAGATCGATCACCCCGAAAAAGCTTCTGATATATTTGATTTTTTTCTCAACGCATAGGATCCTCAGTATGTACTCGACAGCAAAGACAACGGTAAAAAACCATTCCAGTGCATGTAAAGTGGTGCCGTATGCCAGGTGAATACTTTTTACACTGTCTATCAATACAACCAAACTGCTGCACATGATAAAAAAAATCAATGCAATGTCAAAATATCTCCCTGCAGGCGTGTCGGACTCAAAGATGATTTTATACAGTTTATCCCGCCAATCCATTGAATGTTGGTTCATGAAGTTCATCTCCCGGGTTATTGTTTCTGTTGTGCCTAAAATATTTTGCGCTGGCGCCCTTATTTTCATTCTATAATTAATATTACCCGATTATTCGCTTTTTTCGACAGGTAATTGCTCATATATTTAAATCACACAATTATATTGTTCCCGAATTTGGCTTGTAAGTTCACCGATGTTAAAATGCCTATCTTCAAACCTAACTACAGGCATGACCCCTAGCAGAGAATTTGTTATAAATATTTCGTCGAAATCTTTAATCTCATCCGGGAAGATCGTTTGTTGAATTACTTCATAGGTGCTGATCAGATGCATTCTTACTATGCCATTGACCAGCCCGCATTCCAGGCCAGGTGTATATAATTTTTTCTCTTTAACGAAAAAAATGTTGCTGGTGGCCCCTTCCGCTATCTCTCCTCTTGTGTTCAAGAATACCGGTTCATCAAATCCTCTTGCTTTTGCTTTTCTCTTTTCTAATATGTTGTCCGCATAGTTTAAAGATTTAATCGATGTTAAAGGCGATGATTCATTCCTTCTAATATCACTTACTATGATCGAAATCCCCTTTCTATACTCATCGTCCTGGTAAATATTATCTCTCAACAAAAAAAGTGTATTGCTCTCAGATGCTATGATTTTAAGCACTTTGTCTTCTACATTGTTTCTTAAAATATATTCAGATATATCAAAGTCTTTTATCGTTTCCCGGATCCCCAATATATTCAATGCCTTGTTTAGTCGTTCGAGATGCTGGTTTAAAAATACAGCCCGGCCGTTTCTGATCAACATCGTTTCAAACGCTCCCAGCCCGTACATATATCCTTCATCTAAAATAATCGTTTTGGTTTCCATTTATAAACTCCCTCCAAAAACCCCATCCGGTGTTTTATCTATCCTGTGCGCCTGAAAGTGCCTCAAACAGCGCCTTGGCTTTCTGCAGCACTTCATCATACTCCGGTTCCAATTCGGATTCACAAGTTATACCACCACCTGAGCCCACATAATAATGTCCGTCTTTATATACTGCTGTACGAATCATTATGTTCAAATCAAAGCTGCCGTCCAAAGAAATGTATCCCATCGAACCGGTATAGAACCCGCGGGCGTTTTGTTCAAGCTCATCAATGATCTCCATTGCCCTATGCTTGGGTGCTCCTGTAACGGAGCCTCCCGGAAAGCTTGCCTCTATCAGATCAACTACTGTTTTGTTTTCTTTTAAAATCCCTTCGATATCTGAAACGAGATGGTGCACCGTAGCGTATGACTCCACTTGATACAACTCATTTACGACAACACTATGCTCTCTGCAAACTTTATTTAAATCATTTCGTTCCAGATCTACGATCATCAATAACTCACTTTTATCTTTACTTGAATTTATTAATTCCCTTTTTAGTCCCTCGTCTTCTTCCAGGGTTGCCCCTCTCTTTCTGGTTCCCTTTATCGGTCTGGTATGTACGACCCCCGCCTTCATCATCATAAATCTTTCAGGAGATGCGCTAATGACCTGAAAATCGCCATAATTCAAGTACCCGCCAAACGGGGACGGATTTGTTTTTCGCAATTTCATAAAAAATTGATACGGAGTTATATTGCTCGTTATATCAAAAGTCTGTGTCATATTCGCTATATAAATATCACCTTCAATGATGTACTCGATCATTCTTCGAACAGATTCCATATATTGATTTTTCTCCATACCTGGTTTGATTTCAGTTGTTCCATGATGATAAATTTCTTCCTCCGGTACGAAAGAAGTGATCTTCTCTTCAAGTCGTCTTATGGAAGTGTCCGGTGATTCCAGCTTTCCGTTTGCAGTTAAAAATATTCTTTTCTCTTTCGGATCCTCAATTATAAAATTGTCATAAAAATTCCATATGCATTCAGGCACATGATAAATCTTAGGATGCCTGGTGGATATTTTTTCTAAACTTCTCCCGTAATCATATGAAAAATAGCCGATGCCTCCTTTTACTAAAGGGAGCACGGATGGATTTTCCTCCCATTCTTCTAAAAGGTACCCTCTGATAAACTCCTTAAAATCCAGGTTGCTTTCAACCTGATTGATAAAAAGTTTTCCGTCCTCCAGCATGATGGTGAGATATTCATTGATGCCTATTATTGAATAGGCGCCCCATTCGCTTTCAAGTGAAGAGTCCAGAAAAACAGCATTTTTCTTGTTGCTGAACAGTTTGAATATTTCGCTGATCGGTTTGTATTCTGCCAGTTCTTTAATTGCTGTACTCATCTTCTCACTTCCATTCCTCACATATTTTTATGTAGTTCATTAGCAGTTCATGTCCGTATTCCGTAAGTACCGCCTCGGGATGAAACTGAACTCCATAAACCGCTTTTTCTGCATTGCTTACTGACATGACAACTCCGTCTTCAGATAATGCATCAACGGCCAAATCCGGCGGAATGGTATTGCTGTCAATGATCAGCGAATGATATCTCGTAACTTGATATTGTTCCGGAAGGTTCCGGAACAGGTTTTGTCCATTGTTCACCATGCCTGTAACTTTTCCATGCATAGGTTTCGACCCTTTTTCGATGCTGGCTCCAAATTCATATCCTATGACTTGGTGCCCTAAACAGACTCCAAGAATCGGTATTTTGCCTTTGAATCTTCTGACTATCTCAAGCGCAATTCCGCTATCCTCAGGACCTTTGGGGCCGGGTGATACGATGATACCTTTGAGCCCCTTGATTTTCTCTATATCCCGTACACTTGCTTCATCATTCATGACGACCTTAACGGTTTGTCCCAACTCCACGAAATAGGAGACCAGATTATAAACAAACGAGTCATAATTATTGATCATTAAGTACATTTTTTTACCCCCTTCCTTTAAGTAAATAAAAAACTACCAGGCCAAAAACCAGAGGTTCATCCCCTGTCTTTGTCCGGTAGTCTTCTTTTCATTTAAGTTTAAAATATTATCGCATTTCGATTGAAAAGGCACACCCTTACGTAAATACTATCATTGAAATGGCATTTTTTCAAGTATTAACATTCGTCTCTGTCTTCTCCAGCGCAAATCACACAATTTCGTCCTTTTTCTTTCGCCAGATAAACTGCATCGTCAGCCCTTTTATACCAGCTTTCGAAGGTTTCATGATTTGCTCTTTCCGCAACGCCAAAACTCGCCGTCACGTTTCCTGCCACTTTATGTAAATTCTTATTCAGTATATTGCGTATCCGTTCGGCTGATATTTTCGCACCCTGCAGATCTGTCTCAGGCATCAACACTGCGAATTCTTCTCCGCCCAGCCTGGCCAGGGTATCAATTTCCCTGACGGCATCTTTTGTGAGTTCAGCCACGTGTTGTAAAACATCATCCCCCACAGGGTGCCCCCATTTGTCATTAATGGCTTTAAAATGATCCAGGTCGAAGATAACCATAGATAAAGGTTTTTTGTACCGATCCGCGCGGCAAATCTCCTCGGATATTTTTTGTTCGAGATATCTTCTGCTCTTCGCACATGTCAATTGATCAGTATTTGCTCTTTCGGTCAGTATCATTTCAGCTTCTCTTCGCTTTTCAACCTCATGCATCGTAAACAGAAGCAGCATGCAGATAATTATGACCGGCAACGTGCGCAGCAAAGCATTTAGCAGCATCGCATAAATCGATTCCAGCATGATCAATTTCCATGGGGCATTAGCAAATGCAGATGTATATATATAATAATTCCCAACGATTTCAATCCCATGGCCATTTGCTGTTTTTATTCCTGCCGTATCGAACTCAGCGTTTTTGACCAATTCTCTTAATGTATATACTTTGCCGTTAAAATCAACCTTTTTTGTTGTCGCGATGATGGAGTCGGTATTGTCCAACAAGTAACTTTCATATGGACACTCCAGCAGCGCACTCAACTTGCTATTCGTCAGATCAGCAGATACGACTCCCATAAAAGTATCCCCATTATAAATAGGGCTCGACAACGTGACCATCAGGCCTTTACCGGCTTGATCCAGATAGACCGGAGTCCATACGGCATCTCGGTTTAAATTATTTTCGGGAATTGCTACTGAATAAAATGGGATTTTTTTCAGTGATTCGCTGTAGGAGAATTCTTCTGACGAAATCCATGGATACATACTCACAAAGTTATTTTCGCCGGTATAATAAATCCATGCGATGTCCGGAAACCTATCGTAGAATTTATAGCAGAAGTCATAATAATCCAGTGCGAGGCAGATATTCTGAAGTTCAGGGCCGCCTTCCGGTATTTTCCCCAGGCCTGTTATATTCCCAATCGTTTTTTCAGAAACGGCAGCTCTGGCAGAATCCAGGCTATAGCTTTTTCCATCAGACTTGTATTCAAGAAATTGATAGAGATCCGATTTGCCCGGATCTAAACCTGAGCCATCTTTGAAATAATTATTTCCGAAGATCGTAAGTGCATCAATAAAGTTTACGGAGGTTTGAATATCCTTATCTATATCCGACTTCCTCGCTTCTGCCGTGTTTTCAAAATCGTTTATAAGGCTATTATAATTGTAAATATAAACAACACTGAACAAGATGAATATGATCAGCATTTTGATCGTTCTTGTCTTGGCTTTCATTTTTTCTTTCATGATCAATCCCTTCGCGCCGATTATAGAGATAATCGGACAGTTAAGAGGTAACATAAGGATCTTCAGCCGGCATGCTCGATAAATAAAATAACATAGCCGTAAATACAATACATTGCATAACATATTTTGTCAATTCATTTTGTTGCTGCTGTCACCGGGGAGATCATAATAAAACCTGCCGGGCTTATGCTCCGGCAGGCTCCAAATAAGACTCTTCCATTTCTCTGATCCTATCATATATCATCCGGTTTACAGGTGTGTCTATTCCATGTTTATTACCGAATTCAAGAACAGTGCCGGCAAAGAGTTCCAGTTCGCTGGGCCTTTTTGCTTCCACATCCTGTCTCATAGAAGGCTTTCCGTCCGGGCTCAAGGATGCCAGAACGCGCATCCAGTACTCAATATCTTCTTCTGCTAGGTTGACCCCCTCGCACCTCGAGATTCCGATCACTTCTCGCATTGCTTCCTTCATCAGTGTTCTGGAGGTCCCGTCCTTCTGAACCTCTCCATAAGTACCGCCATAAATCGCGAGCACCTGGTTTACACCGACGTTGAGCATGAATTTACTCCATAATTTTTTGTTCATATCTTCTTCAACGAGGCACTTAATACCGTGGTCATTCAGATATTCAGCCACATCAAGCACACGCTTTGAAGGTTTTCCTGCCTTCTCACCGATCACCAGCATGCCCATGTTTTTATAGAAAACATTGTTACCCTCTTTTACAGCATCCATGCCCTGGGCAACACAATATATTACTTTCTCATGGCCGAACGATTCTTCCAGGATCGTCTCACTTGAAATACCATTAAGCAATGAGATGACCTGTGTTTCCCCTGACACCTGATTTCTCATTGATTTAATGGAATCTTTCAGGCCATTGTACTTGACGGCAAAAATCGCGAGATCCGCAGGTTCGCATGCTTCACCCGGCGCCAGATATTTGAATTGACACCTTTCCCCGTTGCAGTAGATCCCCTGATCTAAGTATCTATCGATTCTATCCCGATCCGCAACAACATTGAAGTCTCCCCTCTCCATGTTCTTGTTCAGAGCATTCCCGAACATGATCCCGAGCGCTCCGAGGCCGATCAATGACACCCTTTTGATTTTCATTCTTTTACCTCAATTCGTTTGTAAGATTGTAATGGTCACCCATGAACGCATACTCCTAAAACCGAATCATATTATACACTTTTTTATATTTCCCATCTACTGCTTTGTCCGACATGAAAACAACAGCGTCAGACCACAAAATGCAGTGCGGTCTGACGCCTGTTTAATCAGATTGATTCAGTATTGGGTAAGTTCCCTATCTAATACATAATAACCGTTTATTCCACCTGCATCGTCAGGAAGAGCGGCAATGTCATATGCGAAATCTGATCCTGCAGTTCTTCGATTTCATCAATATGGCGATCTTCATCGTTCAGAATATCCTCAAGAATTTCACGAGTTGCAAAATCCTTCACCTCTCCTGCCAATAGGATCGCCTCGTTATATGCCTTGATAGCACCTTCCTCGGAGAAGTGGTCATGCTCCAGTTGTTTGATTGCATCACTGCCAATTTTAATGTCATGCAAATTGCTGACAATAGGGATCCCTTCCAAAAACAAAATTCTTGCAATTAATTTTTCAGCGTGCTTCATCTCGTCAATTGCACGTTTCTCAAAATACTCATGCAATTTATCATAGCCCCAGTTAGCATTCATCTCTGAGTGAACAATATACTGGTTGGTTGCGCTTAATTCATCAGATAGAAGTGAATTTAAAACGCCGATCAATTGCTGGTTCCCTTTCATAATAACAACTCCTTTCATTTTTTGAATATAACAATATAACTCATTCCACTTTGATTTGATAACCATCGCTATTGACAACAAATGATTTTGACTGTCCGGTAATGAATACGGTCATTAACCTTATTTTATCCTTGATTTTGTTGTAAGCCTCCCCGCTCAATTCATCAAAATAGGCCAGGGACTCTCCGGGTCCAATCGTAACACTTGACACTTCCTGAATAAACAGTTTATCCGCAGACCACCTATAGAGGACATTTTCGCTGCTGTCAAGTAAAGCAAAATCATACCTTTGCCCGGACGTATAATCTAGGGCAACGCTATCTGACGTATTATTTGCTATGACTAGATTCATCGTGATCCGGTCTGCTTCCTTTGCCGCCGATACCTGGATGTCGACATTTCCTGATAACCGATTGATTGCATCTACCAATCGTTGCATCATCATTGCTGCTTCTGCTCTGGTGCATGCGGCTTTAGGGAAAAACATGTTGCCGCCCCTGCCATTGATCAATGTCATTGAAAAGGCCGCATAAATATCACTCTTATATTGCTCTGATATCTGCCCATCATCACTGAACCGTTTTGAAAGAATGTTATTTGCCGGAAGCTTTCCTTCCAGCCGATTAGCAAGCGCATTCAAAATAAAATGCACCATCTCTTCGCGCGGCAGGTCCTCGTTTGGTCTGAAGGCACCTCTGTAATCAATAATATTCATGGTGGCGAGATCGTAGAGGTTGGAAGCATACAGGTCGCCATTGCTGACATCCGTAAAATATTCCCCTATATCGGTCGCCTTGAAGTATTGGATACTAATACCTAAAGCCTTATGGAGCATTAATACAAATTCACTTCTCGTGATAGGCTGCTGCGGTAAAAACCTGCCGTCATGTCCAGCAAAAATCGCCGGTTCAGCGTAGGTATTGATTGCTTTTTCTGCCCAATGCCCTGCAATATCGGTATATTTGTCCGTAGATCCTGATGTGGGGTTTGTTTCAGCAGCATATCCGGGGAAGCCTGTTAATGCAAGCGTCAGGATCAGTGCAATAATAACCGGGTATTTCTTCATAAACCAACCCTCCGTTCAATTTAAATTACTTATATTGTATATATACCCACATAAACATAAAAAATGAGACCATCAGATAGCAACTTATGAGTTTGTAGAATGAATTTAATATAATGGAAATTGACTGAGGACAGATTATTTTTATATTAAAGTAACGGGCCGATCAGACGAAGCACCCTCCCTGAAATTTTCGTAATGAGCGGCAGTGCTTTATAATCCGCCATGCTCATTTCCTGGCACTGGCTAATCGTGTCTATATAATCTTCCCGTATATCATTTATAGCCGGGCAATCGATCAGCAATGAACCGACTTCGTAATTGAGGTAGAAGCTCCTGTAATCCAGGTTATATGAGCCGACCGTTGCAATACGGTTATCCGAGACAAACACCTTTGCGTGAACAAAGCCCGGTGTATACTCAAATATTTTCACCCCTTCTTTAATTAACTCGGGGTAAAAACTTTTAGCGATTGAGAACGGCATTTTTTTATCCGGAATATGAGGAATGATTATTTTTACATCAACGCCCCTGCCTGTGGCAAATGTTATCGCTTTGATGATATCACTTCCCAAAATCATATATGGCGTCATAATCCACACATAATTTTTTGCCTGATTTAAAATGCCGATATATGCAGTAACGCCAATTTCATTACTGACATTGGGAGAATCGGCATATGGTGCAACAAACCCCTCTGCGCATGATGCTTCCTCTGCATCTTTTGAATCAATTGCATTAGTTTGGATATAATTTTCCCATAGTTCCTTTTCTTTCAGCCCATCCAGATGCCAGTTTTGCAGAAAAAGCACAGTAAATGTTCTGACTGCATCCCCGGTTACTCTTATGGCCACGTCTTTCCAATAGCCGAACGGCTGAGTGAAGTTCGCATACTCATCCGCAAGATTGAATCCACCGGTAAATGCAACTTCTCCATCAACCACTGTTATTTTACGATGATCTCTATAGTTTTGATCCGAAGACAAAAATGGGCTGAATGGTTCAAAAACATTGACTTTTATTCCATACTCTCTCATCTGTTTCGGAAAATCGTAAGATAAAGTTTTAGCATGGCAAAGGCCATCATACATGAGCCGAATTTCTACACCCGCAGCAGCTCTGTCTTTTAATATATCAATGACCTCGTCCAGCAGCTTGCCTGGAGAAACGATGAAATACTCCATGAAAATATAGGATTTTGCACTTCTCAAAGCAGTTTTAACAGCCTCAAATGCTTTTTCTCCATCATCGTAGTACGAAACATCGGAATGATCATAAACCGGATACGGGCCTTGCTTCTGAAGAAAGTTCAATAAGCCGGTATACCTTGGCGCGCAGCCTGTTATTTTGTTAATCACGCTTTGGTTATTATCTAGCAAGTAGGATGAGTCTTCCATGATCTTATGTACATTGTTTACAATTATTTTTTGTTTTGGATTTAATTCAATAAAAAGATAGTACAAGATGCCGAAAATCGGCAGCAGACACATAAAAGTCAACCATGCGATTTTAAATTCGGGACATTCTTGCCTGTTGACGATATAAACGACGATAAACAGACTTACAAACAAATTGATCAGGTAGATATAATGAATATATTCCGTAAGCAATAGAAAGCTTGCACTAAGAAGAATCACTTGAAGAAATAACAAGATGGCAATCATAAAGCTGCGGTTAATGATTCCTTTTGCCAATTTCTCACCAAACTTGATATGATGACTTTCCATAGACGACCTCACTATAACCCATTTGTTTTGGAGCACTATTTAAATTTCATCGGCTTATCTTTTCGTAAAGCCCACCGAATACATTTTCAGGATCGGTCTTGCGTTTGATCGAAGTATAATTCTTCTTATTCCATATCTTCCAGAACTCATCTTCGGAATACAAATTTGTCGATATAAGAGTCTTAATGCCGCCGAGTTCCATCAGCTTCTGTTCAATGATCCTATAATAATGTTCCGGATCATCCCTTTTCATGCTGTATATTGCCAGATCGATAAACAGCTCATCGCTGACATTGTTTAGAAACTCATCAGAAAGCCATTCATATTTGTGCACGACCTTGTAAGGTACGCACCACAACGGAAAATGATTTACTTCCTTGGTATGCCACTTTATGAATTCGTCAAATTTCGAAAACGGTATGAAGGTGTCGACCGTAATCGGAATCATCGATGAAGGAATGATCCTGCCGAACGTATTGGCGATCTTCAACATGCTGTTGGCAGTGATGAACCTTCCAAATAGAAGCCTGCAGACCCATGATTTTGGAGTTGCTTCAGTAAAGTTCCTGTTGTATCTGAAGAAATAGTCCGTAATCTTCAGATAATCCTCTTTTCGAGTTGTCGTGCTGAGATAATAGATCCTGGTCCAGTCATAGCTGTGAGTGTAAGGCGCCTCGTCAACAAAATTAGCAGTGCTGAGAACGTATTCTGCAGGCGAATGGATGATGCCATCCATAAAATCTACGTCTTTTTTCGTGTAATGTGCCCATATGGCACTTTTATATTCTTCAATATTTTTATATTTTTCATAAGTCACCTTCACAAACGGTTTTGCAGGAACAAGTCTGAATTTGAGCAGCGTGAGGATTCCCAACGTTCCGAAAGACCAGTGCATCATCTGGAATAGCAGCTGATTCTCATTATCAGGGGTGCATACCAGTACGTCTCCGTTTCCGGTAACGACTTCATATTCTAAGCAACTATCGTGGAAACCGCCATACTTATATGACATGGATTCGATAGAACCGCCGGCTACTGCGCCACCGATGGTTATAGTCCTGAACTCGGGCACTTCAATGGGGACAAGGCCATACTTGATGGTTGCATCCACAACTTTCGCAAATGTAGCGCCGGGCTCTGCAATACAAATACGTTTATCCGCATCGATATAAATGATCTCATCAAGGTCGCTGACGTCGAGCTTCCCTTCAGAACGGTTATTGTTTTTAGTTTTGGGGACCACATGTGAAACAGCCTTCTTCTTCAGGATTAAGGGCTCGGTGCTTTTCCGTTCCTTTAGTTGTTTCGCAATCCGGCTAACTTTTTCACCGTGGGTTTTCACTTCTGTTCCCTCCTTTTTATTCGTAGGCCTAATAATACTCCCCTATTCAGGCCCCCTGTGTCGCAAAATATCCAAGCATCATGAAGAAATCGGCAAAGAAATGTCCCGTCACAGCGCCCCAGATATTGTGCGTACGCTGGACAATATAACAAAAAGAAATACCCAGCAGCAAGGTAAACAGGGTCAGGAGTAGCGACCCAAGTGTGCCGGTAAAAGATCCAAAGGCATGCAGTAGCCCGAAGGTGAGAGCTGACAGCCAAAACGCCCAGCGCGGTCCAAGCTGCCATTCAAAGCGAGAAAGAAAAAGCCCTCGAAACCACAATTCTTCCATGAAGCTGTTAGATATCGAGAAGATCGTGATCCAGCCGATCGCAGGAAGCAATTTGACAAGATTTCCATCTTGAAATACCTGCCACCCGCCCTGCGTGAGAAAATAAATGAACAAAACAGCACCAATGGCAAACCCTGCCAAAATGGATAATCCAGTGCGTCCCCCATAAATTCGCAGGCCTTCCATGCCGCGCCCGCTGATCATCACAGCAAGAAAAATGATGGCAACAATCGGCAGTGCCTCGAAGATTTTGGAAACAGCATAACCGCGAGCATCGTTCGGCGCGATATTCAGCCAGACTAAAGGATGGTTGCCTACAAGACCGGCTGCGCAGATCCCGGCTGTGACTGCAAAAAAAGCCAAGCTGGTTTGCCATGCCATCCCTTCGCGCCGGAATATGAATAATCCGGCCAAAAAAATACCGGCGAGTCCGAACCGCATCCACATCCGTATATCAAGCGGGATACCGCCATAATATCCAGACAGACCGATAGCCGACGCGAACAGAAAACAAAGTGAAATAGCCATTATACGCTTAACACTGCGCGTTTCCGTCGCTGCCGGCATATCCAATCACCTCCAAGATATTTTATTAAAACTTATCAGTCATCATAGTCATCTATTGAGATCGGTTCCTCTGTCGTCGAAGGGATGGCATCAGGTGTCGTTATAGAAACAGATTTTTGAAAATACCTCAGCATAAGGACAATTGCCTGTTCCCTTGTTGTATTTCCTCTCGGATCAAGTTGATTTTTATCATTCCCCTTCATCAACCCGTTGTTGACCATGAACTGTGCTGCCTCCCTGGCCCAAATTGCTATGCTGTCAGAATCAGTAAAAGTTATTCCAATTGAAGGAACATTATACCCCGGGTGGTTATTCATCCATTCTCTCTGGATAATCACGGCAGCCTCCTCACGGCTTAAAAGACCATTCGGATTAAAATTCGCAGCGCTTGTCCCCTTGATCAGGCCAAGTTCATATGCTTTCGCAACATCTAATGAAGCGGTATCCTTAAATGGAAACAGAATTACCGGCTCCGTAATCGTCCCGTTCTGGACCTGGTGAAGGTTAATAATAAGTCTTACGAATTCAAGCCTTGTTATAGGTTTGTTGTATTGATTCATCAAATCACTGATAGCCAGGCCTTCATTCACCGCCAATTGCAACTCCGCTTCTGCCCATGCGCTTGGTGTCGCAGACCATACAATCGGTCCCGGAGTTGGCGTCGGAACAGGAGTTGGTGTCGGTGTAGGTGTTGGCGTAGGAGTTGGCGTAGGAGTCGGTGTTGGCGTAGGCGTCGGAGTAGGAGTCGGTGTTGGCACTGTTGCCGCAGAAACCATATCAGGTTCGCCAATTGGGGATGAAACAATCTGAATTGTGTAAAATGAAGTCAGCAACAGCGCTGCTGTCATCAATATCGTTATAAATTTTTTCGGCATTATAAAAACCCCCTTTGAATTTGAATTTTAACTTATTTTACCCGAATTAAAATCCATTAAACAAAAGGAGGCGTCCAGAAAAGTAAAGTGTTGATTGCCGAAGGATTGTGTATTATTTAAAGGTGCGCATTATCTAAGAAGTGTACAAACCTATTTTCTAAAATTCTCTTCTTCGTATTTGAGCATTCGCTCCTCATAACCGTCCAGCTTCCAGTCCAGTTTTGCTAATATGTCATTCATTTCATTGATACGGGCAACGATCTGCTCCCTTTGTTCGAGCAGGAGTTTTTTTCGTGCTTGAATCGTCTCTGCTCCTTCATGGAACAGCTTTACATATTCAATCAGCGTTTCGACTGAAACTCCAGCGGAGCGCATGCATTTTATATACTCGACCCAACGGCAATCTTCTTCAGAATAATCCCTTATTCCTCCGGATGTACGTTGAACGTTTGGCAATAACCCAATCCGTTCGTAATAACGCAGGGTGTCGGTAGTCAACCCGTATTTTTTCGCAACCTCAGAGATTGTCATGTCACTTCGCCTCCTTGATTCATATCAATTTATTATACTCCTCGTCAGTCACTGGCTCAAGCCATTCGTAGGATCCGACTATCGTCGGGACTTCCACTGCCAGATGAGAAAACCAGCCGCGCCCACCTGTCACCAGCAATATCTGTCCACCCTTATGATGGATATGCCAGTTATTGCGGCAGCCTGGATCAAAGGTCACATTACCGATTGGCACGCCTTCGGTTGTAAGCATTTTAAGAGTTGCTGTACCCGTAAAATACTTTGCAAATTGCTCAGGAAGGTGATCTCCCTTCGGGAAAATATTATCCATGATAGCTCCTCCATTTTTGTTTAATTTTACAATAGGCTGTTCGTTTTCAGCCAAGCTTCCATATCTTTTCCGGCATTATTGACGGATCCGCCTTTAATCGCAAACCCCTTCACGACTTTAGCATCTGGACACAGCTTTTTGATGTCGTGCTCACTGCCTCCCATCCCGCTTCCCTCATGTGTGCATAGGGGAAGTATGGTTTTTCCGCTAAAATCATGGCTTTCAAGAAACGTCCATACCGGCATTGGCATAGTGCCCCACCAATTGGGAAAGCCCAGAATAATGGTATCAAAGCCATCGATATTATCGAGTGAATCCGTCAGTTCAGGCCGGGCATTTGTTCGAAGTTCCTGTTTTGCTTCTTCCGTGCATGTGTTGTAATCATTGGAATACTTGTGTACCGGATTGATTTTAAATATTTCTCCGCTTGTCATTTCTTGAATTTTCAAAGCTGCAACCTCAGTATTCCCAACCTGAAGATTGACGATGCGGCCATTCATATAGTTATTCCCTGCCCTGGAGAAGTATGCGATCAATATTTTATTACTCAATTCAATCCCTCCTAATATTTCATATTGTTAACTTATATTTGCAGTTTAATACTTGGAGTTAACTCCAAGTCAAGAGGCATTATAATTTTTTTGAATTTTTTTGTTGGCATCTCCATATGACAAATGAAAATGCCCGGCTCGATGCCGGGCATAACAATATCAAAAGGTATTTCATGCAACTAGACTCATTATTCACTTATGATGATTGTCTGTGTGACCTCTTCGTATTCCACTTCCAGATCCATGTTCTCGATTACAAATCGGAGCGGTACAACGATGCGACCGTTCATGATCCCTGCTGGAACATCGATCTGGGCCTCTGCGCCGTTCAGGTAAACGATATCGTCAGAAATATTGAATTCAATGATGGAATCACCGTATACGATGGTCGCTGTGCGCTCATCGCTGTTCCAGGAGACATCTGCACCAAGCGCGGTCGATAAAGAGCGAATCGGAATCAAAGTGCGGCCATCTTTGATCACTGGAGGCGTATCAAACTTCATTTGTCCCCCGGTATAATAGACATTTTCAACTCCAAGCACCGTCAATGATGGGTCGGTGCTGAGTTGCTCAGACACAGCTTGCAATGCGGCCCATTCTTCAGCCGTATATTGCTGCTTCATGACCTCATGCATATCCGCGATTTTGGCTTTCATCTCTAGTTTGCAGGCTTTAATCTGTGCGCGAATGTCCTGAAGCTGGGTCAATAGACTCGCAGCCGTTTCCATATCCCCGATTTCCTTTGCAGCTTCATATTGTTCTTCAAGACTATCTTTTTGTTGCTCCAATGCGTCCTTCTGAGATTCGATTAAATCTTTTTCCGCCTCGATAGCATCCTTCAGTGCTTCCCATTCCTTGATCTGCTCTTGTTCTTCTTCGAGCTCAACTTCTTCTACCGCTTCGATATCTTCTGCGTCGTCAAAGTCGCTCTCGTTCTGAACGCTCTGCGTCGGATTTGCTTTTCCTGATTCGCCCTTGTCGCTGTCAGCAAATGCAAAAGTTGGGAAGATTGCGATAGTTAGTGCCAGTGATAATGCCAATAACCTTTTTTTCACTTTTCATTCCTCCTTTAATTTGATGTGCTGGTCGGCGAACTAACAAAAAATGCTCCAGCCTGAATCGCAACCGGAGCCTATACCTTATTAGCATATGCTTTACCCAGCAGCCCGGCTATCATGATCGTCAAGATTTTAGACCCGTGGCTTTGCGTCCATTACTTTAATAATGTTTGCCTTTTAGATTGAATTCATTATATTGCAAAAAATATTATAATGCAAGTAACTCGATAACATTCTATAATCAAAGCATAAATGGTTCTTATTCGAAATAAAATTAAGGTCAATTATAATCAGGGAGTATTTGATCAATGGAAACTTACGAGGAAAAATCCAGAAAAAATTATAATCGCATAGCAGACAACTATGACGATTCATTTGATGGCAAATTTACAATGAAATTTAAAGAATTTTTACTTGAAGAAAGCATTTCCAATCCAAATGATACTGTCCTGGATGTTGCCTGCGGCAACGGTACCCTTCTTAAAATGATATCTGAAAGGTGTGCAATTAGGGGCTATGGTATTGATATATCAGAGAACATGATTGAAAACGCAAAGAGGAAATGCCCAGATATGACATTCGAAGTGACTTCATGCGAGCATTCATCCTTTCCCAGCCAAATGTTTGATGTGATAACTGTCTGTGCAGCATATCATCATTTCCCTGATGTGAAAGCCTTTGCCCAGGAAGCAAGCCGATTATTGAAACCTAACGGCCTGCTTTTCATAGCAGATGTGTACTACCCGTTTTTCCGTGTCTTTGCTAATCTGCTTTTACCTTTTTCGGAAGCAGGTGATGTGAGATGTTACTCGCCAGATGAGATTCGTAAAAACTTTGAATCATTTGGCTTTGAAAAGATTGGATTAAGAAAAAGAGGGCTGATGCAGATTGTGAAAATGCGCAAGAAAGGCTAAGGGGATAGCCACCGATTTTAATAATTTGCAGGATAACTTTTCCTCATTTATTAAAATCTATCTTTATGGTGCCATCCATGTTGATTCCGTAAGTTTTTATTGGCCCCAATTCATTTTGTTCTGCATAATAAATCCAGTCACCATAAACGTATCTGAACCAAACAATATCAGCGTCACTTTGAAGATCTATGTTCACCTTTTCCGACTTAGTCAAATCCAGATTTATTCTGTAAAGTTCCGTTATATTATTCCGCCTGTAGTAAATCAAATCCTCATCTATGTTAAGAAACTCGAATTCACCTTCTGCGATCTCTGATTTCTCAGTACCGTCCAGCTTCATCTTACATAATTTCTGATATATATTTTTCTCAGTCTTATCAACAATGCCATAAATAATCCAGTTGTTTTTTATAGCATACACCTTTATATTATCAGCGACTTTACCATGACCCGTGCCATCTGAATTCATAGTGTACAAATTTTCTCCAATATAATAAAACACGATGTCCCCTGACACTCCGCATACACCAAATTCATAAGTGTTATCTGCTATATTGTAACCGTTCAAATCAGCTAACTTCGTTTTTTCTGTGCCATCCGTCTTTATCTTAAAAACACCCATGGGCTGCTTGCAGCCATAGTATATCCATTCTCCTGACACCAAAATACTGGTCGTTGGATCATTGAATAATACCTTAACCTCGGTGCCATCTGTATTCATTCTGTAAAAGCCAGAATCCCCGAAGTAATATATGATGCCTTCTTCAACTGTTTTCAAGCTTGCGTTGTCTGCAAGCTTAATCTTCTCTGTGTCATTTGTTTGTATCTTATATATGGAGTTATTATTTGTATAATATATCCATTCACCGCTCTGAATTATTTCTCCTATAGCAGACGTTTTCCAAGAATTGCAGCCGGTCAGCAGTGTGAAACTAAAAATAAAAAGAATAAAAAAGCATATTCCCTTTTTCATAACGTTTCCTCCCTTGAAATATCAGAGCAATTATCTGGATTTATGGAACATCCTTTGCCGGCACAAATAACTCATTCGCGAGAGACATGAGCGTTTCCTCATCAGCGCCTTCTCCCGTATAGACGCTATACATCAAACCGGGTACGGTGTCATACCACAAGCAGATGCCTTCCTTGCCGTTATTGTAGCGCAACTCTCCACTGCAGTAGCTGACTTCAATTTTCTTGACTGTTGTCCACTCATAGTAGGCTCCGGAAATATCTTCAAAAGCCGGCTTCGACTGGATGCGATACGTATATTCCACATTGCTTCTTGTGAACTTTGCCTGTGCCATAGCTTTTCCGTCACCCGCATCAATTATAGAATAGCTTACATTCAGGGCATCTTCTGGGATATGAAACGTTATACCCAGTGTTTCGAGTATTTCTGTTGCCGTAGATTCATGGACCGGATTCGGGACTTGTGCAGTCGGTTCCGGTTCGCCCCTATCAGCACAGCCAAACATGGCGGATGCCACCAGAATCGATAAAAGTATGCTCAACACTTTTCTCATGACTAAATCCTTCTTTCTTTTAACTATACTTGAAAAATCCGGAAATCTTTATTGTTTCCTATTATACTTGATACCCGGGGCCTTCGATGGCTTCCGCTATTTCAACTCCATCCTGTTGTTGCCATCCAGGTTGATCCTGTAAACAGGCCCCTCATATTCGCTGTAGTAGATGTAATCGCCCCATATGCCAATGAGATTCCACATGTTCACTTTGTTCAGTTTTTCCTCTCCTGTTCTGTCCAGATTTGACCTGTAGAGCCATCCATCATCTTTATAATAATATAGCCAGTCCCCATCCATGGCAGCAAATCCGCCATCCACGAGCCTTGTTTTTTCAATGCCGTTAGACATCATTCTATTTAGGTTCAAGAATTTTCCTTCTTGGTTAACCTCACTGTAGAATATCCAATCATCCTTGAAGCCATTTATTTCTATATTGTCTCCGAGTTTAATAGCGCCTGTGCCGTCCTCCGTCATTTTCATTAAGCTTGTTCCGTCAATGTAGTATACAGCACCGCCTGAAGCCCACATGGCTCCCTTAAAAGAGCCAATTTCAGCCAGTTTAGTCTTTTCTGTGCCATCAGTTTTTATCCTGTAAATGCTGCCCGGCTTAACGCTGTAGTACAGCCAATCGCCCGAAACCTCGAAGCCGTAGATATTTTCGCCGCTCATGATCTTCGTTTTTCCTGTGCCGTCCCTCAGCATCTTATATACGCTCATATCCTTGTCAGCGAAGTAGATCATATCATCCTGCACTAACATGAGCTGAGCCTCAAAATTGTCTGTAATCTTTATTTTTTCAGTCCAGTCAGGTTTCATATTATAAAGTGTGCTATTTTGTGTGTAGTACACCCAGTCACCGCTCTGTACTACCATGCCAACGGTTGCACCTCCATTGCCACCCATCATGCCACAGCCTACAAAAAGTGCAATAGTAAAAACCAGAGCCATTAGTAATCCTCGTATATTTTTAACTTTTTTCATCACTTTCACCTCGCTCAGACAATTTGCTCATTATTTTTGTCTTTTCTCTTCCTCCAGTTAATCAGATATAGAATACCGATTAGAAAAGCAGGCCCCGCAATAGTCATGCTCCATGATATCGCTAAATACCACGGCAATTCTGAATTAACTACGTCGAATGTTACTAATCCGATATACAAAAGCCCCGCGCCAATGAAGCTGATAGCACCAACGATTTCTCTCCTCCATGCTATGATCAGTAACACAATCATGATTAATGCTGGTATATTGTGCATAAACAATCCGAGGGCAACATCTCCCACGCTCATTCCGGGTTCGTAAACATCAAGCGAAAACAAGAACAGGAAACAGATGAATAAAATCGATAGGATTCTCGGCGTTCAATATAATAATTTTTCTGTATTTTTCATTTTATTCTGCCTCCTCGTATTATTAAGTAGTAGTATTTATAGTCCCTCTCCAAGGACTGTATGC
>CAZAMF010000006.1:0-107496 GCA_964486295.1 uncultured Oscillospiraceae bacterium
TTATTTACCATACAGAGGTTTTAAATTCACTGTCCTGTTTTCCGGTCTCAATGCATACCAGATGGCTTTTAAAATCCGCTTTTAATGATTTCAACGATTCTGCTGTACAGCGCTTTGATTTCTTCCCTCGACATCCCTTTTGTTTCTATGGCGGGGTGTACCGTCACTTTCATCCTGACGTTTTTTTCCACTTTGCCCGTCTCTTCAAAAAATTTATAGCTGCCGCTTAATGTCACCGGGACAATAGGCACTTCGGGTTTCGTGGCAAGCCGCAATGAGCCTTTGTTAAAAGGACCCATTTCCGGTCCATGGCTTCGTGTACCTTCAGGAAACAGCACCAGGGAAAAACCCTGCTCAAGAAGCTCGATCCCTTCGTTGATGGCATCCAGAGATGCCCGCGGGCTATCTCTTTTAATATATACACTGCGAATGTTTTTAATCCAATCCCCGTACCAAGGAAGTTTCTCCAGATCCGACTTGGCAACAAAGCCGATCTGAAACTTGTCAAGAGCATACAGGCACATCAGGATATCTCCGTATCCCTGATGATTTGCAACAAAAACTACAGGGCCCTGCTCAGGAATGTTCTCGTAGCCCAGGACTTCAACCTCGGCCTTGAACATGTCCAGTGTGGCGGTGCTCCAAGCCTTGGTGCACTCTCTGATGGCTTCCCTCTCTGCATTACGGTCCCCTGAAGCCTTCGCTTCCCGGATCTTTTTTTCGTAAGGTTTCACCCGGCCCAGTACATTTTTCAGTTTTATCAGCGGTATCATATTCCCTAAGATTTTCATGCGTATAATATAACATAAAACCAGTGGTTTTTGCTACTTAAACCGTGTATACTGATATTGAATTTTATTTACGGACCAGATGTTTAAGAATTCGGTTCTGCCGATGAGTTGTTTCAGTTAAAAAAAGAGGTGTTTTTTTGACAAACGGTTTTGATCTCGCTGCAGCTGAATGGTTTTACTCAATACGCAGCGACTATCTGACTTCCATTTTCAGATTTATTACTCATCTGGGAGATGCCTGGTTTATTACAGCCCTTTGCATTATACTGATTGTGATATCCTATACCAGCAAGAACAGCTTTGCGCTGCCTCTGGTTTCGGGCGCTACAATTTCAGCGATTTTGCAGAAGCTATTGAAATACTTGATCAAACGGCCACGGCCGGATATTGAAATGTTCCTCATTGATCAGAGCGGCTACAGTTTTCCCAGCGGACACTCGATGACCGGCTTTGTTTTCTATGGATTTGCGATATATTTGATCAGGAAGAAATTTCCGGGCAACCGGCATGCTAATATCTGCTCGGTTTTTCTGGGAGTTCTAATTTTCTTGATCGGAGTCTCCCGGTTATATCTGGGGGTGCATTATGTCACAGATGTGCTGGCGGGGTGGAGTATAGGAGCCGTTTTGCTCTTTTCCCTGATAAAAGTATATGGCCGGTATGGAAGCGACTTGAATAATAGAATTAACAAAAATAGTAATAAATAGTTCTTAAGGAGGCTCATGATGAAATCGTTCTGTGTATTTGGAGATTCGGTGGCAAAAGGAGTAATTTTCGATGTGGTCAGTAAAAAATACAGCACCACGAAGCAAAGCTGTGTTGAATTATTTAAGTCTGTTACAGGAAGCAGCGTGCGGAATCTCTCGCATTTCGGTTCCACGATCATCAGGGCGAAAAACCTCATCGACCGCCATGAGAACGAATTCGGTCACTACGATGAAATCGTCCTTGAATTCGGAGGCAACGACTGCGATCACAATTGGGCGGAAATCGCTGAGAACCCTCAGGCGCAACACTTTCCAAACGTACCCCTGGACCAGTTTAAAAAGAAATACTGTGAAATTATAGATAACATCAGAGCGCAGGGAGGGGTTCCGGTCATGACCACACTGCCGCCTCTCGACGCCCGCCGGTTTTTCGATTGGGTATCCAGAGGCCTGGACCGGGATGCTATTCTCCTCTGGCTGAAAGACATTGAATACATTTATCGATGGCAGGAACTGTATAATCTGGCAGTAAACGAAGTGGCAAATGTGAAAAATGTCCGGCTCATCGATATTCGCCGTGAATTTCTATCCAAGCGTGATATCGGCGATTATATTTGCATAGACGGAATGCATCCGAATGAGGAAGGCCACAAATTGATTGCCAATGCTCTCTGCCGCAGCTATCAGGAAATGCCTCAAAGATCTATGACCTGATAGCCTGTTTCATGCTGCGCACATATTCTTCAATATATGGCACGCATTCCGTTCCGTGTTTTGCGCATAGCTTGACAATAGCGGAACCCACGATGACACCGTCTGCGAAATCGGACATCTTTTTTGCCTGATCAGGGGTGGATATTCCGAACCCGACAGCGCAAGGAATATGATTTACCGCTTTCACCAGGCTTACCATCCCGCCGATATCAGTCGTGATATCGGTTCGGGTCCCGGTTACACCCAGAGAAGAAACACAATAGACAAAACCTCTCGCTTCAGCAGCGATCCTGCTGATTCTTTCGCGTGATGTTGGCGCCACCATCGATATCAGATCCAAGCCGTATTGTTTGCACAAATCATCGAATTCCCCTTTTTCGTCGAAAGGGATATCCGGTAAAATCAAACCGTCGATTCCGATTTCACTGCAGGTCTTGATAAACCGTTCTGATCCGTATGAAAAAACCACATTGGCATAGGTCATAAAAACCATTGGTATATTGACGTTTGTGCGCAGTTTCCGGACGAGATCGAATATCTTGTCCGTGGTTGCTCCCGCAGATAACGCCCGTATATTGGCCTCGCTGATAATCGGCCCCTCCGCGGTGGGATCAGAAAACGGGATGCCAAGTTCGATCAGGTCGGCGCCTGCCCGTACCATGGCATAAACGATCTGCTCCGTGACTTCAAGCGATGGATCGCCGCAGGTAACGAACGGTATGAAGGCTTTCCCGTGTTCAAACGCTTTGCTTATTTTACTGCTCATTGAGATCCTCCCCTCTGTAACGGGCGATGGCGGCGCAGTCTTTGTCCCCCCGCCCGGAAATATTGATCACCACGATCTCGTCCTTATCCATTTCAGGAACCGCCTTCATCGCATAAGCTACCGCATGGGCGCTTTCTATGGCAGGTATGATCCCCTCGATTCTGGAAAGATATTCAAAGGCATTTACTGCCTCGTCATCTGTAACGGGCACATACATAGCTCTGCCGATATCGTGGAGGTACGCATGTTCGGGTCCGATCCCGGGGTAATCCAGCCCCGCAGATATGGAGTAAACCGGTGCAATCTGTCCGTATTCATCCTGGCAGAAGTAGGATTTCATTCCATGGAAGATACCCAGCCTGCCTGTATTGATGGTAGCTGCTGTTTCCGGGGTGTCAATGCCCCGTCCTGCAGCCTCGCAGCCGATGAGTCTGACACTTTGATCGTTGATAAAATCGTAGAACGCCCCTATGGCGTTGGAGCCTCCCCCAACACAGGCAATGACTGCATCAGGCAGCCGTCCTTCCTTTTGCCTGAGCTGCTCTTTAATCTCTCTTCCGATCACCGATTGAAAATCCCGTACGATTTCCGGAAACGGATAGGGGCCCATGACAGATCCCAGACAATAATGGGTGTCTTCGATCCGGGAAGTCCACTCGCGAAAGGTTTCTGAAACGGCATCCTTCAGGGTTGCAGTACCGGAAGTCACGCTGTGTACTTTGGCTCCCAGCAGCTTCATTCGATATACATTCAATGACTGCCGTTTGATATCTTCCTCGCCCATAAAGATTTCGCATTCCATGCCCATCATGGCCGCTACGGTAGCGGTGGCTACACCATGCTGTCCGGCGCCTGTTTCAGCAATCACTCTTGTTTTTCCCATTTTGCCGGCCAGCAGCAGCTGCCCTAGCACATTGTTGATTTTATGGGAACCCGTATGATTCAAATCTTCTCTTTTCAGGTAAATTTTCGCACCGCCCAGATCTTTAGTCATATGTTCCGCATAATACAGCCTGCTGGGCCTTCCGGCATATTCGGTAAGCAGATTTTTGAGTTGCTCATTGAAGTCCGGGTCATTTTTATACGTTTTATATGCCTCCTCCAGTTCCAGCATAGCGTTCATCAGCGTTTCCGGTATATATTGGCCGCCATGAACACCATATCTCCCTTTTACCATTTTTAATCCTCCCCGTGGGCTGCTTTTACGGCAGCTGCTATTTTTAATCTATCTTTAACCTTTTCAGTTTCCACTCCACTGCTCAAATCGACTGCATAGGGGTGGACCCTTTTGATAAGTGCCGGAATATTTTCCGGATCAAGCCCTCCTGCCAGAATAAACGGCCGGTTTATATCGCCGATCAGGGACCAATCAAATGGTTTACCGGTTCCGTATCCGCTGTCCAGCAGAATCATGTCTGCCGCTGAATTTTCAGCTGCGGCGATATCTGCAGAAGAAGCAATTCTGAAAGCTTTAATGATGACTTTCCCCGGTGCACGAGTACGGAGGGATCGGATATATTCATCATCTTCCTCCCCGTGAAGTTGCGCTATCGAGATGAATCCGGCATTTAGAAGCCCGGCAACGACGTTGATCTCCTCGTCTACAAACACTCCCACAGGCGTGATCCCTAAGGCCAGCCGAGGACTCAAGAGTCTCAGAAGGTCTGCCGATATGCTCCGATGGCTTCTTGGATAGTTGATCACGAAGCCCGCATAATCCGGTCGCGCCTCGTTTACATAATCAATATCTTCCTGGCGGAAAAGACCGCAGATTTTAATTTTCGTCCTGTCCGGCATTCTTTGCCGCCTCCTTCATTTCCCTCAATGTCGCCACTCTGTTGTCTGAGCGCATCAACGTTTCCCCGATCAGCACGGCATCCGCTCCGATGCTTGACAGCAGCGACACGTCAGCGACATTTCTGATGCCGCTTTCCGCGATATAAAGAACCTCGCTTGGAACTAGTTCTCTTAATTTTAACGCATTTTCGAACTCTACTGTGAAATCCTTCAGATTTCTGTTGTTAACGCCGATCATCCGGGCTCCGGCCGAAACAGCCGATCGTATCTCGTTTTCCGTATGCGCTTCCACTATAGCCGATATGCCCAACATATCACATATTTCCAGCATAAAGTGGATGGTTTTTGTATCCAGCAGAGCGCAAATCAGCAGAATAGCATCTGCACCCAGCAATTTTGCTTCATATATCTGATACGGATCTACCGTAAAATCTTTTCTGATCATTGGCAATTCAACGTTTTTCCTGATGTCGGCAAAAATCCTGTCCGACCCCAGGAACCATTTTGGTTCTGTCAGGCAGGAAATGCATTCGGCTCCGCCTTCGACATAGTCCCGTGCTATTTCTATATATGGGAAATCTTCCGAAATCAGGCCTTTTGAAGGGGACGCCTTTTTAACCTCGCAAATAAATGAGAGTCCGCTCTGTCTCAACTCTTTTTCAAAGCGGTATGTGCCTCTGGGAAGTTCCAGCGCCTGTTCAATGACCTCACCGGCCGACGCAGTTTCTTTTGCTTCATTCACGCGTATCCTTGCATAGTTCGCCAGTTCGTACAGTATCACCGTTCCACCTCCTCCGGTCAATTATTGGAATATCTCACAAACTCTTCAAGCTTTTCCCGGGCAGCGCCGCTGTCTATCAGTTCAGCCGCAAGTTTGACGCCGTCTGTCATGGAGTCCGCCTTGCCTGCTATGTAAAGGCCGGCGCCCGCATTCATGATCACGATGTCGCGCTGTGGGCCCTTTTCGCCGCGAAGGACAGACCGGGTGATCTCTGCATTTTCTTCCGGTGTACCCCCTGCCAGTTCGCCCTTGCTGCAGGTCTTCAGTCCAAAATCTTCAGGCTTGATTGTATACACTATTCTTCTGTTTTCAGTGAATTCACATATTTTTGTAGGTGCGCTCAGAGAAATTTCGTCCAGTACATCTGTGCCGAACACCACCATGCCCCTGCGAACACCCAGCTTGCTTAAAACCTCAGCCATAGGTTCTACAAGAGAGCCGTCATAGACTCCCATGATCTGCATATTCGCGTGTCCCGGATTTGTAAGCGGCCCAAGAATATTGAAAACCGTCCGTATGCCAAGTTCCTTTCTGACAGGTCCCACATACTTCATAGACGCATGATATTTTTGTGCATGAAAGTAGCAAATACCGATGGTGTTATAGAGCTCTGCACATTTTTCCGGTTCCAGTTCGATTTTGACACCTAAAGCCTCGAGACAATCCGTTGCGCCGCTTTTGGAAGAAGCTGCACGATTTCCGTGCTTTGCTACCTTTACTCCGGCAGAAGCAATAACAATGGCCGCCGTTGTGGATATGTTGAAGGAATTCGATCGGTCGCCGCCAGTCCCTACGATTTCAAACAGGTCTCCCTGACAAGGAACAGAGAGTGCGTGCGATCTCATCGCCGCTGCGCAGGCAGTGATTTCTGTCACTGTCTCGCCCTTCATGGCAAGAGCGGTCAAAAATGCCGCCGTCAGACTCTGGCTTGCTTCCCCGTTCATGATCTCGTCAATGACGCCTGCGGCCATTTCATAGCTCAAGTCATGCTTTTGCGATAATTCCAATATAGCTTCCTTAATCATTTTTAAGATCCCTCCCCAAAAAATTTCTTAATATACTTTTCCCCTTTTCAGTTAAGATGGATTCCGGATGGAATTGCAGGCCATAGATTTCAAAATCCCTGTGCTTTACTGCCATGATCTCCCCGTCTTCCGTTTTCGCAGATACAATGAGCTCCTCCGGCATGGTGCTTTCTATGGCTGCCAGAGAATGGTACCGGCCGCATTTGATGACTTCCGGCATTCCCTTGAAAATCGGATTCTCAAGGTCGAGATGTACCTCTGAGGTTTTGCCATGCATCAGTTGCTTGGCATAGGACACTTCCGCTCCGAAAGTCTCACATATTGCCTGATGGCCCAGACACACCCCCAGCATCGGAATTTTCCCCGCGAAATAGCGGATTGCTTCTTCACAAATACCTGCCTGCGATGGTTTCCCGGGCCCCGGTGACAGGATGATATATTCAGGTTCGAGCTGTTCGATCTCGGAAACCGTCATTTCGTCATTTCGGATCACACGAATATCCGTGCAGATTTCTCCGATATACTGGTAAAGGTTATATGAAAAACTGTCATAATTATCAATCAGCAATATCATTTATTGATTCCTCCTTCCGCAATCTTCAGCGCACTGACTACTGCCTGCGCTTTATTGATGCATTCTTTATATTCCGATTCGGGAATGCTGTCGGCGACGATCCCCGCACCGGAGCGAATGAAGATTTTCCCGTTTTTCTTGAATACGATACGTATGGCAATGCAGGTGTCCATGTTTCCGTTAAAAGCAATATATCCGATGGCGCCCCCATAGATGCCTCTCTTATTGTTTTCAAGCTCATTGATGATCTCACATGCACGGATCTTCGGTGCGCCGGATAATGTACCTGCCGGCAGTACCGCGCTGATTGCATCCAGCGCTGTTTTATCTTCCCGTATTCTTCCCCTGACAGTAGATCCAATGTGCATGACATGTGAATAGCGTTGGACGGAAAGATAATTTTCAACATGGACTGTACCGAATTCGCTGATTCTTCCAATATCGTTTCGCCCCAGATCCACTAGCATATTATGCTCCGCCAGTTCCTTCGGATCCTTCAGTAATTCCTGCTCCAAACGGATGTCTTCTTCGTTGGTTGCGCCTCGCGGTCTGGTTCCGGCCAGAGGGAAGGTGCTCAGCTCTTTCCCGGTCAATTTGACCAGTGTTTCGGGCGATGCGCCTGCGATTTCGATATCCTCGCCTGAAAGATAAAACATATAGGGGGATGGATTGATGGTCCTCAGCACCCGATAAGTATCATACAGGCTTCCTTCTGCTTCCGCATGAAGACGATTGGACAGCACTACCTGAAAAATATCGCCTTCATAAATGTATCTTTTAGCTCGTTCTACCATCCCGCAATAGGTCCTCTCATCAAATAATGGTTTAAAATCGCTTTTTATTCTGAGAGGCGGAATGACCGCGGGCTCCCCGTTCTTTATTAATTCAATCATGTTTTGGAGCTCCAGTACGGCTTTCCGATAATTTTCTTCCAGCGCCTCTGTTTTTATATTGACGATCAATATAATTTGCTGCTTCAAATGGTCAAAGGCTATGACCTTATCAAATAGCATCAGGTCAAAATCTCTAAAATTTTCCTGATCTTCCGCATCCAGTTTTAAGGACGGTTCACTGTATTTTATAAAATCATAGGAGAAGTATCCCACAAGCCCACCGGCAAACGGCGGCAGATCTTCAAAATACGGGCTTTTATTATCTTCCAGGATCTGTCTGATATACCGGACAGGATCTTTGCTTTCGAATGCTATTGTTGTTCCCGCGCTGATGTTGACAGCCCCGTCTTTGCAAGTGATTTTCATCTGCGGGTCGTAGCCGAGAAATGTATATCTGCCCCATTTTGAAGCATCCTCAAGGCTTTCGAGTATAAAACAGTGCTTGCTGATGTTTTTCAATATCCTCATGACTTCGATAGGTGTTCTGACATCGGACCAGATCGAACAGCTGATCGGAAGTGTTTTATATTGTGCTGCCAGTTTTCTGGCTTTGTCTAAATCCGGTTTAACCATTTCTTTCACTCCTTTGAAAAACAAAAAACCCGTCATTGATAAATAAAATTATCAAGGACGGGTTAATACTAATCCGCGGTGCCACCTTGCTTCGCAGTCGATTGCTCCAACTGCGCTCTTTCAGGATACCATCATATCCCTGGCAACTGACGTATGCCTTACGTCGCAGAATACTCGGCAAAAAGCCTTTGACTGCGCCCTCCGCGGTCCATTTAACAGTCTGCGTTCTGCCGGCTTCTCATCACCCCGACTCTCTGTAAGTGCACGAATTGTTTTTATCTCCGCTTCAACGGTTTAAATCGATATTTAATTGTCGCTAATCTTACCACCTGCGGTCATGCCTGTCAAGTGGCAATTTGAATTTTTATTTCAAGCAATTCTACTGAACTATTTTGAGAGGCCCTGCGCTTACTTTACACCCAATCCGAATTTATCCTTGACTCTCTTCATGGTATTCTCCGCAATGGCCCCGGCCTTCTCGGCCCCCAGTTTCAAATCATCGATGAGCTCAGACGAATAACGGATCTCCTCATATCGTTCCCTGATCGGTGCCAGGGCATCAATGGTTATTTCCACCAGGTCTTTTTTGAAGTCGCCGTAACCGCGTCCCTGGTACATGGTCTCTAGCTCAGAAATATTTTTACCTGAAAAAGAACTGTATATGTTCAGCAGATTGCTGATTCCCGGTTTGTTTTTCAGATCGAATTTTATAATTCCATCTGAGTCCGTAGTGGACTTCATAATGGATTTCTTTATTTTCTTGTCGTCATCCAGAAGGGAAATCCTACTTAAGATGTTTTCCGCCGACTTGCTCATTTTGGACGTCGGATCATCCAGCGACATAATCCTGGCCCCTTCCTTGAGAAAACGTCCGTCCGGTACAACAAAAGTCCCGTCAAAGCGGTTGTTGATACGGATCGCGATATCCCTGGTAATTTCAATATGCTGTTTTTGGTCGTGTCCTACGGGAACCATCTCCGTATCATAAAGCAGAATATCCGCAGCCATCAAGATCGGATAGGTGAACAGGCCCGCCGGCGCAGATTCCCTATTTTTACTTTTATCTTTGAATTGAGTCATCCTCGAAAGCTCTCCCGTATAGGCATTGCACATCAGGATCCAGGCAAGTTCAGCATGACCCGGCACATCCGACTGGACAAATATGATATTTTTCTTTGGGTCTATGCCGATGGCGCAGTATAAGGCCGCGACATCCAGGATATGTCTTTTCAGCTCCTGGGGATCCTGGGGCAAGGTGATAGCATGAAGATCAACAACGCAGTATATGCATTGGTTGTCTTCCTGCAGTTCCACAAACTGTTTCAATGCTCCCAAATAATTTCCAATATGGATATTGCCTGTAGGCTGTACTCCCGAAAATACTCTCATTTAGATTTGTGCTCCTTATCCTGTCTATTCGTTTTGTTTCTTTATTTTTTTCTTTATTTTGTTTCGTTATTTCGTATCGTCTTTGATCAGTCTCTCCTGATTTCTTTCAGGAATTTATCTCTGATACTTTTTTCGACCCGCGAAACTGTCATCTGTGAAATGCCTAGAGCATTCCCTACTTCCGCCTGTGTCCTGTTTTCTACAAATCGCATACGGAAAATGTTTCTGTCCTGTTTCTTCAGATTGTCAAGGACTGCTTCGACTATTTCAGCATACTCGATGTTGCCGTATCCCGATTCTTCCTGACCGGTGTACCGCTCAAGCATGGCGCTTTCTCCATCCTCTCCGGTATCATCAAATGTCTGGTCCAGGGAAAGCGGCGCATAGGACTGGCTGCTCTCCATCGCTTCCAGTACCATCATTTCCGAAATTCCCATCTTTTCTCCGATTTCGGCAACAGTTGGCGTTCTGCCCAGTTCCTGCGTCAGGTCATCCCGCACCGTAGGGATCTGTCCCGCAAGACCTTTGAGTCTTCGCGGCACCTTGATGGTCCATTCTTTATCCCGGAAATGCTTCTTGATTTCTCCCAGGATGGTCGGTGTGGCAAAGCTGGAAAAAGCAAATCCCCTTTCCGGATCATATCTCTCCACAGCAGAAATCAGAGCCATAGCTCCTACTTGATATAAATCATCGTAGTCCACGCCCTTACCCAGATATTTTCTAATTAATACATCTACCATATAAAGATGTTCTTCTACCAGAAGATTGCGCAAAGAAACATCGCCTGTCGCTTTATACTTGCTAAAAAGTTCTGCTTTATTCATTTACACGTCCTCGGGATGCTAATTTAGACAGAATAATGACTTATCTGTGTTGCCGTATTTTCTCCATGATCAGTTTTCGTCCGCCCTCGGCGGATTCTTTCAGTTCTGCTTTATCCATAAGAGAACTGATAATGAACATAGAAAGTTCGCCTTCTTTCGGGCAATTTCCACATCTGACGCAATCCCTTTTTTCGATTGTGAATCCGGCATTGCTTTCAGAAATCGTGATATGCATCGTGTCGTCCACCATACCGCATACCACAAGAAACCGGCCAATAAGCTCCTTATGTCCGTGACAGCAAATAACTTTCCACGCCTCGGAAACAGCCACACTCATATCCTCCACTTCCAGCATGGAAAAGCCGGATGTACTTGCATAGGATGCAACTGCCAGTCTGGCAGTGGTGACATTTTCCCTGTTGCCTGGCAAGGAAAATCGTAATTGGTTTGGCATATTGTTTTGACTCCTTTAACTTACACCTCATTCAGAGGTTTATTCCGTATCCATAGAAAACTGGCCTTCATCATCAGAATAGCTCTTTTTTTCTTTTTCTTCAGGGACGATCATCCCTTCTTCAAGATCTTCCGGAACCACCTTTGCTAAAGCGATGATATTGACTTCAGCAGACACTTTCATAATCTTGACGCCCTGCGTCGCCCTTCCAAGCTTAGAGACATCACCCGCATTGATTCGGATAATGATACCATCCGAATTGATCAGAAGAACATCATCCTCTTTTCCCACGACCATAGCCCCTATCAATTCTCCGGTTTTTTTGAATTTTGCCTTATCGTAGGTCAAAAGGCCTTTACCGCCTCGTACCTGGATTTTGTAGTCTTCCACCGGCGTTCTTTTCCCATAGCCGTTCCGGGTAACCACCAGCAGCTCCTGACCAGGCTCAACCAGTTCCATGGACACGACTTCATCGTCCTTTTCAAGCTTGATGGCTCTTACGCCTCCAGATATGCGCCCCATCGGACGAACATCCTCTTCGGAAAAACAAATGCATTTGCCGTTCTTGGTCACGATGATCACATTGTTTTTCCCGGTAGACTGGCTAATGCCTATCAGCTCATCGCCATCTTTCAGGTTGATGGCAATCAGGCCTGTTTTGCGGTTCGTGTCAAACTGTGAAAGCGACGTTTTCTTGATGGTACCCTGCTTCGTGACACCAATCAGATATTCATCTTCGACGAATTCCTTTACAGGTATTATAGCAGTGATTCTTTCACGCTGCATGAGATTCAGGAAGTTAACCGCAGGGGTCCCCTTTGCCGTGCGGGTCGCTTCAGGGATTTCATATGCCTTTATTCTGTGGGCCTTTCCGGTGTTAGTGAAGAACATCAGGTAGTCGTGAGTGGATGTCATAATCAGGCTCTTAACAAAGTCGTTTTCTCTGGTTGTGACGCCCATGATGCCTTTGCCGCCTCGCTTCTGGGTTTTGTAAGTGTCTACAGATACTCTCTTTATATACCCTAAGTAAGTCAGTGTAATCGCAACCTTTTGCTGTTCAATCAGATCTTCTTCGTCTATTTCGCTGACATCGGCTACGATCTTTGTCCTGCGCGGGTCCGAGTACTTTTTCTTTATCTCTGAAAGCTCATCTTTAATGACTCCCATCAGAAGCTGTTCATCTTCTAAAAGACGCCTGTAGTAAGCGATCATCTTTTGCAGGTCCGCGTATTCATTTTCAATCTTTTCACGCTCAAGACCCTGCAGTCGTGCGAGTCTCATATCCAGAATAGCCTGAGCTTGGATCTCAGAAAGGCCGAAGCGCATCATCAGGTTTTCTTTAGCGTCATTATAACTGGAACGGATAATTTTGATAATTTCATCAATATTATCAAGAGCGATCCTTAAGCCCTCCAGTATGTGAGCTCTTGCCTCAGCCTTGCTCAAATCATACTGGGTCCTTCTGGTGACGACAGATTTCTGATGTTTCAGGTATTCAGTAAGTATTTCCTTCAGATTCAGTACCTTTGGCACACCGTCGACGATAGCAAGCATGATCATGCTGAAGCTTTCCTGCAACTGGGTGTGTTTGTAAAGTCTGTTCAGTGTAACCTGGGCGTTGGCGTCTCTCTTTAGCTCAATGACGATTCGCATGCCGTTGCGGTTGCTTTCGTCCCGAATTGTCGCTATGCCATCGATTTTTTTATCCTTTACCAGCTCAGCTATTCTTTCCTGCAGCACAGCTTTGTTTACTTGATAAGGTATTTCGGTGACAATGATCTGCTGCCTTCCCTTTGCTGCCTCTTCTATTTCGCAGGTGGCGCGGACAAGCACCTTGCCACGGCCGGTACGATAGGCTTCTTTTGCGCTGTTTTTCCCAAGGATCGTCGCTCCGGTAGGGAAATCAGGTCCTTTTATGCTCTTTATGAGTTCTTCCACCGTGTTTTCAGGATCGTCGATCAGTTTGATCGTTGCATCTATTACTTCTCCCAAATTATGGGGAGGTATGGATGTTGCCATGCCTACAGCGATACCATTGGAACCGTTCACCAGTAGATTGGGATATCTGGCCGGGAGGACCGTCGGCTCCTGCTCTTCTTCGTCGAAGTTCGGCATGAAATCCACAGTATCCTTTTCAATATCCCGCAGCATCTGAAGTGCGAGAGGCGTCATCCTGGCTTCAGTATAACGCATGGCCGCCGCGCCGTCACCGTCAACAGAGCCAAAGTTTCCATGGCCATCCACCAGCATATATCTGGTTGAAAAGTCCTGAGCCAGGCGCACCATGGCATCATAAATGGAGCTGTCGCCGTGAGGGTGATATTTACCCATGACTTCTCCCACGATACGGGCAGATTTCTTATGGGGTTTGTCCGGGGTCACCCCAAGTCCGTTCATACCGAAAAGTATTCTTCTGTGAACAGGTTTAAGGCCGTCACGGACATCCGGAAGAGCTCTTCCCACGATAACGCTCATTGCGTAATCTATATAAGAGTCTTTCATCTCATCATGAATTTCGCTCTGTATCAGTTTCGTGTCTTCTATCAAATTTGTCATTTGGCTTATCCCTGCTTTCCTAAATATCTATTGTTGCATATTTTGCGTTGCTTTCTATGAATTTTTTGCGCGGGGCGACCTTGTCTCCCATCAGTGTGGTGAATATTTCATCCGCCGCAGTGGTGTCTTCCAAAGTAATCTGCTTCAGAATCCGGGTTTTATAATCCATCGTAGTTTCCCAAAGCTGATGAAAATCCATTTCACCAAGGCCTTTGTACCTTTGGATATCAGCCTTTCCCGGTTTCTCCGAAATTTGAGCCATTAACTTTTCCTGCTCCCTCTCATTGTAGGTATAGTACACATCTTTTCCTTTTTTTGTCATGAACAAAGGCGGCTGAGCGGCATAGACATACCCGCCTTCGATCAGCGGCGTCATGTATCTGTAGAAGAAAGTCAGCAGCAGTGTTCGGATGTGCGCTCCGTCCACATCGGCATCTGTCATAATAATAATTTTATGATATCTGAGTTTTTCTATGTCAAAGTCAGGTCCGACCCCGCAGCCGAAAGCTGTGATCATGTTCTTGATTTCTTCGGAGCTCAGAATTTTTTCAAGCCTTGCTTTCTCAACGTTCAGGATCTTTCCTCTTAGCGGAAGGATCGCCTGACGGGCCCGGTCTCTTCCCTGTTTGGCGCTGCCTCCTGCGGAGTCCCCCTCAACGAGGAAAATTTCTGAAAGAGCTGGATTTTTCTCCTGGCAATCTGCCAGTTTGCCCGGTAGAGCATTGTCTTCCAGAACGCTTTTTCTTCGGGTCAGTTCCCGTGCTTTTCTTGCCGCTTCCCTCGCTCTGGCGGACCGCAGGCATTTGTCAATGATAGACCTGGCCTGCTGCGGATTTTCCTCCAGGAACGCGGTGAGATTTTCATTCGTCGTGGTTTCAACAAAGCCCCTCATGACACTGTTTCCCAGTTTTGTTTTTGTCTGTCCTTCAAATTGAGGGTTTTCCAGCTTTACAGAAACGATCGCCGTCAGACCTTCCCGCACATCCTCTCCCGAAAGAGGCTCGTCGTTCTCCTTCAGGAATTTATTCTTTTTCGCATAATCGTTGAACACTCTGGTCAGTGCAGACTTGAAGCCGATCAGATGCATTCCGCCTTCCGTGGTGTTGATGTTATTTGCATAGCAAAGAACCATCTCGGTATACCGGTCGGTATATTGCATCGCCACCTCGACCTGCATTTCTTTTCCCGAAAGTTCAAAATAGATTATATCATGGTGAATCACTTCTTTGTTTTGGTTTATATGCTTCACAAACTCTCTGATTCCGCCTTCATAATGAAAGACCTCCAGGTGCTTCCTATCTGGCCTTTCATCCTTTAGCGTGATTTTTACACCTTTGTTCAGAAAAGCCATTTCTCTGAGCCGGTGTTCCAGCGTTGCATAATCGAATTCTATGTCTTCAAATATTTCATTGTCCGGCCAGAAGGTGGTTTTGGATCCGGTTTTTTTCGATTCACCGATTTCCTTCAGCGGACATACTGTTTTACCGCGACTATAGCACTGGTAGTATATTTTACCGTTTCTTTTGATTTCAACTTCCATTTTGGAAGAAAGTGCATTTACCACGGACGCGCCCACTCCATGGAGTCCGCCGGAAACCTTATATCCGCCGCCGCCGAACTTTCCGCCTGCATGGAGCACGGTATGGATAACTTCAACGGCAGGCAAGCCGAGTTTCGGATGCTTGTCAACAGGCATACCCCTGCCGTCATCTTCCACTACGATGGAGTTGTCTGCCTGAATTGTAATATTGATAGATTTACAGTAGCCTGCCAATGCTTCATCCACTGAGTTGTCCACTATTTCATAGACGAGATGGTGAAGCCCTTTTGGACCTGTAGATCCTATATACATGCCGGGTCTTTTCCTGACGGGTTCCAGCCCCTCCAGAACCTGTATCTGCGCAGCATCGTACTGCTGCTGTTCCGTATTCGGTGTCATAAATACTTCTCCTTTTTTGCCCTTCTTCACTGCTTTTTTATGGATATTCCATCTTTTACCTATATCTTTGCATACACTATATATTGTACTCTAAAATTACGTTAATTACAAGGGATTTTAGGCATTATGGAGAAATTGGATATTTTGTCGTTTTTCGCCGTTTAAATCGTCGATTTTCACGATTATAATGTCAAAATACGTCGCTATATAACCCATCAAAAATGGCGGGTTCCCCCGCCATTTTGTTTGTGCCTCGTGAACACAATATTTCGACAATATTTGATTGGCTGTTTCTGCTCAGCCTGCGTTAGTCATGTTGGAGTAGTCCGAAGGGATGGCAAACACGGAATCGTCCACTTCCCGGCTGATTTTGTTGATGTACATCATCGTCTCCTCCGTTTTCAGCGCAGCCCATTCGTCAGTACCTTCCAGGAAATAAAAGGTGACATCGCTTTGCGTATTTCCGTTTTCATCCGTTTGGACAAGAGGTGTCAGACGTTCATAATCATACATCACGCCTCCGATTTCCTCTCTCCCTGTTTTTACTTCATAATCAGAAACCTGGTCTTCATGGATCATGAAAGCCATTCCTTCCACGTCAACCGGTTCTCCCGAAGCCATATATGCCTTATAATCGTGCATAACGATGAAGGATCCGGCTGAATTTGTGATCAGTGATACCGGTCCCATCTCCGGATCTTCGGTGTCCATTCTGATGTTTTTATCTTTGATATATAGTTTTACATTGACCAGATCGTTGTCAAATTCTGTGGTGAAATCCATGTAAAGCGGATGCTCATCAATGTTCATAATATCCGAAGCAATGCCTATATACTTAAATTCCGGCTCCTGAACAGGTTCCTCTGTTGCCGGCGGCTGCTCTTCCGGTTCACTTGTCTTCTCACCGCATGCGGCGACCCCGAAAATGATCAGAACTGCAATCATGATCAGCATCCATTTTTTATTGACGTTCATTGTCCGTTTCTCCTTTTCGCGCTATTGCTCTACGGCTTTTTTAAAGTATACCGTCTTCCGAATGGGGTGTCAACGGCTTCGGCATGCCGTCATTTTCTGAAATATGCCCTTCATTTACCAACAACGTTTTTCCTTCAGGCAGATTGTTTCTGACTTTTTCGGTGAGTTCCGCTGTCGTAATAAAAAGCTGTACATCTCCCAAGGAATTGATTAAAAAAGTTTGTCTTTCAGCATCCAGTTCGGATAATACATCATCAAGAAGTAGGATGGCGTCTTCTCCTGTTTCTTCCCTTATCAGCTTCAGTTCTGCCAGTTTCAGGGACAAAGCAGCTGTTCTTTGCTGTCCCTGCGACCCGTAATGCCGTATATCGATCCCGTTTACAGACAGCATCAGGTCGTCTTTATGGGGGCCGGCGCCGGTGCTGCGTCTTGCGATGTCTGTGACGTGGCTTTTAGTGAGTTTTTCCAGCAGATTTCCTGAGCAGTTCGGTTCATATGCAACTTCCAGATCTTCGTTTCCGTTGGTGATTCTTTTGTGAAGTTCTCTGCTCAATTTGTTGAGTTTTTCCACGAACTTCTTTCTTTCCTCAATAAGCTGCTGGCCATAGTAGGCAAGACTCTGATCCCAGACGGAAAGATTGTCATCTTCCACATACCGTTCCTTCAGCAGGGCGTTTCTCTGAGCCAGGGCTTTTTTGTAGGCGGAAAGATTTCTATAATAACTTGGTTTCAGCTGACAGATTTCGCGATCCATAAAGCGCCGTCTCTTCTCCGGTTCATCTTTGACGATTTTTAAATCTTCCGGCGAGAAAATAACCGTATAAATATTTTCAAGAAGGTCTGAATTTTTCTGGGCTCTGACTCCATCGATTCTGATCCCTTTGCTGTCCTCGGATATCGCGATCTCCACCTGCAGTTCTTCCCCGTCTTTGAAGGCAATCGCTTCGATCCTCAGAAAGTCTGCTCCAAAACGAATCATTTCACTGTCCCGCCCGGTCCTGAATGATTTACCCAGGGAAGTCGTGTAGATGGCTTCCAGAAGGTTTGTCTTTCCCTGCGCATTTTTCCCCAGAAGAATATTGACCTTTTTATCAAACTCAATGTCAAGATCGTGATAATTCCTGAAATCTTTAAGCTTCAGCCGTTTAATGTACATTTTTAAACTCTCCGGTTTTCAATTCTTCCGTTCCCTTTTCACTTTCTCAAGATGTACCAGCAGTACATTGATGTCTGCCGGAGAAACACCCGATATCCTTGAGGCCTGGCCGATAGAATCGGGTTTCATCTGGTTCAGCTTTTGTCGCGCTTCGATGCGGAGGCCTTCAACGGAACCATAATCGAAATTTTCTTCAAGCCTTTTATTCTCAAGTTTTTTGAAGCGTTCGATCTGTTGGAGCTGCTTCGTGATATAGCCTTCGTATTTAATGCTTACTTCCACTGAGCTGATTATTGCCTGCGTCAAATCAGGTCTTTCTTTATCAATAGGCTCCAGAACTTTATAATTGATTTCCGGTCTTTTCATAAGTTCCGCCAGAGATACACGGCCTGATATTTCAGAGCTTCCCAAAACCTGCAATAAATCGTTGATTTCGGCAGGTGAACAGGAAGTCTTCGCAAGGCGAACCAATTCTTCTTCTGTCCGTTTCTTTTTCTGCAGATATTTTTCGTATCTTTCTTTGGAAGCGAGTCCGATCTGATAGGCTTTTTCTGTCAGGCGACTGTCGGCATTATCCTGCCTGAGCACAAGCCTGTATTCCGCTCTGGATGTCATGATCCGGTAAGGCTCCGGTGTTCCTTTAGTGACCAGGTCGTCTATCAGCACACCGATATAGGCTTCGCTCCTGTCCAGAACAAACGGTTCCCTGCCAAGTATTTTCAATACGGCATTGATTCCCGCCATCAATCCCTGTGCAGCCGCTTCTTCATAGCCGGAGCTTCCATTGAATTGTCCTGCGCAAAACAGGTTTTCAATAAGCCGGTATTCCAGATTGGTTTTGAGATCCAGCGGATCGATGCAGTCGTACTCTATCGCATAAGCGGGTCTGACGATCCTGAGATTTTCAAGCCCTTCAATGGTTTTATAGAACTCAAGCTGAACGTCTTCCGGAAGACTCGTGGACATGCCCTGTATATAAATCTCATCTGTGCTCAGGCCTTCCGGTTCGATGAAGAGCTGATGCCGCTCTTTGTCTTCAAACCGTTTGATCTTATCTTCAATAGAAGGGCAATATCTGGGTCCGATCCCTTCGATCTGGCCACTGAAAAGTGCGGATCGATGAAAATTCCTTCTGATAACATCATGGGTCATTTGATTTGTATAAGTGAGCCAGCAGGAAACCTGCTGTTTATTAAGGCTATCGTTCAGAAATGAAAACGGAACAATATTGTCATCCCCCTTTTGTTCCAGCATTTTAGAATAGTCCAGGCTTTGGCCCAGTGCTCTTGCAGGCGTTCCGGTTTTAAACCTTCTCAGTTTCATACCATGTCTCCTGAGGTTTTCCGCCAATTCCATAACCGGAGCCAGACCGTTGGGTCCGCTGTTATAGGAGCATTCCCCCATGAATATTTTACCGCGCAGAAATGTTCCGGTTGCAATAATGACTGCTTTAGCCCGATATATTGCGCCGGTCTTCATCACGACCCCCTCAACTCTGCCATTCTCTACGATGAGGTCAACTGCCTCCCCCTGCTTCAGGTCCAGATTTTTCTGATATTCCAGGGTTCGTTTCATTTCAGTATGGTAAAGGTGTTTGTCGGCCTGCGCACGCAGCGAATGGACAGCCGGGCCTTTTGCTGTATTGAGCATCTTGCTTTGAATAAAGGTCTTATCGATGTTGATTCCCATCTCCCCGCCCAAAGCATCGATCTCTCTTACAAGATGACCCTTTCCGGTACCGCCGATGGAAGGATTGCAGGCCATCATGGCCACTGCTTCCAGATTGGTAGACAGGATCAGTGTCTTTGCTCCCATGCGGCTTGCCGCCAGGGCAGCCTCGCATCCCGCATGTCCTGCTCCTATTACAACGATATCATATTTTCCAAGTTCATAATTATTCATTCTGTATCACTCCGATGGTCCATCAGACAATTGCTATTTTCCAAGGCAAAACCGGCTGAAGATCTCATCAATGATATCATCGCTGACGGTTTCCCCTATGATTTCTCCCAGGTTTTCATAAATATTTTTCACGTCGATTTCAAGAAAATCCAGCGCTTCTTTTCTTTCTGTCATTTTTAATGCGTCCGTTGTGGAAGACAGTGCTTTTTCCAGCAGTTCTATATGCCTTACATCAGTCACCAACATGCTTTCGCTTTGAGCGACTTTACCGCCGTAAACCAGCTGTTCGATAGTTTCTTCGATTTCCGTTATGCCCATGCCTTCCGTAACAGCGGTCTCCATCACTTTTGAATACGGTAGAAGTTCCCGTACCTGTTTCACGTTCAATGCCCTGCCCAGATCACTCTTATTAAGAAGAACGATGGATGGTCTTTTTCCGATAATCGCAGCGATTTCAATATCCTCATCGGTCAGCTCGCGACTTCCGTCCAGCACGAATATGATGAGATCCGCAGTGTTAAATGCCTTTTTTGATTTTTCAATGCCGAGTTTTTCGATAATATCTTCCGTTTCGCGGATTCCGGCTGTATCGGTCAGCTTGACCGGTATATTGCGGATGCTGATATATTCTTCGATTGTATCCCGGGTTGTTCCTGGTATCTCAGTTACTATGGCCCGTGTCTCTCTAAGCAGCGCATTCATCAAAGAAGATTTTCCCACATTGGGTTTGCCGATGATGGATACAGCCAGTCCTTCTCGTATGATGCGGCCTGTTCCCGCTGTTGATAATAGCTTCCGGATCGTATGTCCTATCTGCGACAGTTCCTCTTCCAATCTGCTGTATGTCAGCTCTTCGATATCCTCATCCGGATAATCAATATTGACAGCCATCTCTACCAGCATGTCCAGAACCCTGCGCCTGACCTCTTTGATTCGATTTGACAGTCCTCCTTCAAGCTGGTCCATGGCCACTTCAAAGGCTTTGTCTGTTTTCGCCCTGATCAGGCCGATCACAGCCTCTGCCTGAGACAGATCCAGTCTTCCGTTGAGGAAAGCTCTTTTTGTAAATTCGCCCTTTTCCGCCGCCCTGGCTCCGCATCTTAATACCAGCGCCAAAATTTTGCGCAATGAAACCAAAGACCCGTGGCAGTTTATCTCAACAACATCTTCGCAGGTATAGGATTTCGGCCCGGGCATATAGACGGCCAACACTTCATCGATGGGTTTATTATCATTGAAAATATCAATGATATGGCCATAGGAAAGCCGCCTCGGCATCAGTGATGCGCCGGTGTTGCCAACGAATATTTTTTCCAGTATTTTTATGGAGTCTTCTCCGCTGATTCTTACAATGCCAATGCCGCCTTCTCCATAAGCCGTTGAAATCGCAGCAATTGTGTCTTCCATATTCTTTTCCTTTTCGCAATCACAGGCAAAGATAGCCCGCAAAAGTCGCGGGCTATCTCAGACAGATTATTTCAATTCTATGATGACTCTTCTATATGGTTCTTCGCCTTCGCTTCTGGTCGTAACCTTAGTGTGGGATTGAAGCGTTGAGTGAATAACTTTTCTTTCATAAGGATTCATCGGCTCGAGTCTTACCGGCTTCCTGCTTTTTACAACTTTTTCAGCCAGTCTTAATGCAAGCTGTTCCAAAGTTTTTTCTCTTTTAGCACGGTAATTCTCCGCATCTATCACCACCCGGACGTACTTATCTTTATTTTTATTGGCGACAAGACTTGTAAGATACTGCATTGCATCCAGCGTCTGTCCCCTCTTGCCGATGATTGTACCGGAATCATCGCCCGATATTTCAATATAGATGCATTCATCATCCGTCTTGCCGGTGACATCCAGCTTTAGACCCATTTTTGACACTGTTTCCCTGATGAATGTCAACGCTTCATGGTCAGCCAAAGGCTTCAGGTTGTCCGGCTTCTTCTGAACAAGTGGCAGCGTGTTTCTTCCCGGTTTATTTTCTTTTTCTCTTTTGTGCTGGATCTTAGGTTCCGGTTTCTTTTCCGCTTTTACTTCAGCCTTCTGCGGTGTTTTTTGCTCTTCTATCGATTTTGGTTCCGCTTTCGGTTTTGGCTCCTCTTTTGGTTTTACTTCTTCCACTTTAGGGGCTTCTATGACGGTTTTCTTCTCTACTCTGACTTTAGCCAGTTTATTACCGAGTCCGAAGAACCCTTTGCTTGGCTCTTCCAGCACGATTACCTCTACTTCGTCGATGGTAAGTTTAAGGTCAGACAGGGCCAGTCTGACTGCTTCTTCAATACTGGTACCCCACTTTTCCGAATATATCATTTCTATCTACCTCTCTATTCAGCTACTTGCTTTGTTTTTTCTGTTGCTTGAGTTCGGCCTCTATCCGCAGTCTTCTTCTCATTTTGTTGAGACGGAAGTTAAACAGGATCTGCACTCCGGTTCCCACAAACCAATACAAGGTTAAGCCCGCCGGAAAGGTCATCCCCATCCATACGATCATGATCGGGAAGAAATATTTCATGACGGTCATCATCGGTGCCATCTGGCCGGTCATTGCTTCGGGACCCTGCTGCGCCTGAGTCTGCACAAAAGATACATACGTGGTAAGTCCGGCTGCTATCGGCAGCACCCATTTATCAGCCTGTGACAGGTCTGTGATCCAAAGAAAACTTTCATGAAAAGCAACCATCATTGACGGATTGTCAATATACATAGTAGGATTTCTGAGCAATGCAAATAAGCCCAGAACTATCGGCATCTGAATGAGCATCGGAAGACATCCGCCCATAGGATTAAATTTTTCTTCCTTGTAAAGCTCCATGGTTTTTTGGTTCAGCATCTCCCTGTCGTGTCCGTATTTCGCCTGGATCTCCTTCATCTTAGGTTGAATAGCGGACATATTGACTGTGGATTTTACTTGTTTTGCATAAAGAGGATACAAGCAGAACCTGACAATAATCGTGAACAAGATAAGAGTTATGCCGTAATGCTGGATGAACCCGTACAAAAAGGTAAGCAGCCATCCTAAAGGTTCGGCAATCACTCCCAATACTTTATAATACATTCATTTCCTCCGATTTACCGCACCGGTTGCCGGTGCTTTCGTTTAATTTCTAAGGTACGGGATCGTATCCCCCGTCGTTCCATGGGTGGCACCTCAATATCCTTTTTATACCAAGGTAGCTTCCCTTGAGGGCTCCATACTTCTTTAAAGCTTGTATGAAGTAGGATGAACAGGTGGGATAGAATCTGCAGGTGGGTGGAAAAAGAGGTGAAATCAACTTTTGATATCCTCTAATCAGTACAATCAATAACCATTTCATTGAACTCTACCCCCTTGTGTTTTAACAAGGCCTGCTTTTTTTACCGCGGCTTCAATAGATTTTTTCACATCCGCGCATTTCAATTTTATTATGGTGTTCCGGGCTATAAAAATATAATCGTATCCCTCTTTAAGCTCTGGGATGATGAGCCGACAACTTTCTTTCATGAGACGACGAGCGCGGTTTCTTTTGATGCTGTTTCCGACTTTTTTACTAGCCAAAAATGCCTGCCTGCTATAGGGAAGGTTGTTTTTTCTATAAAAAATGACAACACAGCTTCCCCCTATGGATTTACCTCTGTTGTAGATGGCAGAAAAATCACTTTTTCTGCGCAGTACTTCCTTTTTTAGCATACAAGTCAACCCCGCACTTTTAAACAAAAAGACCGCTTGAGCGGTCTCTATGCTGTCAAGGAGTTTCTTCCTCTCAATCTTCTTCTCTTTAAAACATTTCTACCGTTTTTTGTACTCATTCTTTTTCTAAAGCCGTGTTCTTTTTTCCTTTGTCTGACCTTAGGCTGATATGTTTGCTTCATTTGCGATACACCTCCTTGCTTCAATCTGGCCCGATCCATAAAATCTTTCGGTCTGTCTTAATTTCAACAGACACATATGCCATATAATTATATAGTCAGTTTTTAACTATGTCAACGAATTTTGGCTCATAAAAAGTGTCTGTACCGGCCGTATTTACTTATCAAACTATATATAGGTGTTTCTTTGTTTTTTACCAACATATTTGTCCACAAATAGTGGATAAGTACCTCAAAATATTCTTTGCGCACCCTTTAATTTTCCACTTGCCCTGTGGATAACTTTTATATTATGATATAGATACTACAAAAAAAGAAGGATGCTTATGAAACATTTAAAAGAAAAATGGTCGGATGTTCAAGCAATATTGAAGACGGCTTTACAGGATATAAGCTACGAAACCTGGTTTGCTCCCCTTACCCCCTTACGAACGGACGAGAAAACAAACAAAATCTATATTGATCCATATGCCAGTATGAATCAGAATATATTGACCGGCCGCTATATGCCTCTATTGGAAAGTTCAATAGCGGAAGCTTTCGGTAAACAGTATAAGGTCGTTTTTGAGTATATTAAAGATCGTGCCGGCGGTAATGTCAGCTATGGAGGAACAGGAGAAGAATTTGACGGAGAATTTTATTTCAATCCCCGTTATAATTTTTCTACTTTTGTTGTGGGAAATAATAATAAATATGCCCATGCAGCAGCTCTGGCTGTGGCCACTGCTCCATCCGACGACTATAATCCCTTGTTTCTTTATGGCGGATCCGGGTTGGGAAAAACGCATCTTATGCATGCAATCGGGCATCATATACTCCAATTCCATCCTAAATTAAAACCCTTGTATGTTTCTTCTGAAATGTTTACCAATGAAATGATTAAAGCGATCAGCGAAAAGAAGACGGGGGAATTCCGAAATAAATACAGAAAGATAGATGTGCTTTTGATCGATGATATACAGTTCCTTGAAGGCAAGGAAGGTACACAGGAAGAGTTTTTCTATACTTTCGAAGCGCTTTATCAGTCAAATAAGCAAATTATTATCAGTAGTGACCGGCCTCCAAATAAGCTTTCCAATTTTGACGAAAGACTTCGGGGCCGTTTCCAATGGAATGTAGTTGCAGATATCAGCCCTCCTGATTATGAAACACGTGTAGCCATTTTAAGAAAAAAGGCAGAGCTGGAAGGATTGAATCTGGATGACGATCTGGAAGATGTAATCGAGCTGATCTGCGAAAAAGTCAAATTCAACATTAGAGAATTAGAAGGTGCATTCACGAGAATTGTTACCTTTTCAAATTTGATGAACGAACCTATTAATCGGATATTGGCCCGGGAAGTACTGAAAGATATTCTTTTGGCAGCCGATTTCAACATAACCCCGGATTCTATAAAAAAGATAGTCAGCAAGCATTACGGCATCAAGCTTTCTGAGATCGAATCTTCGAAGCGTACAAAAAATTTAGCATTTCCAAGGCAAATCGCTATGTTTTTATGCAGGGACCTGACTGATATGTCTCTGCCTAAAATTGGAGAGGCTTTTGGCGGAAGAGACCATACGACAGTACTTTATGCCTGTGAAAAAATCGCATCCGAAATGCAGAAGGATACTCAATTAAAAGATACCGTGGATCTTTTAAAAAATATGATCAACGGAAAAAAATAGTTAACTTTTATAAATCATTTAAAGTTTTTAAACTTATCATTTGTTTTACCTTGAGTTTTCCACAGAGTTTTAAATATTATTTGTGTTGAAATATAAAGGTATAATCGGTTTATCAACTTTTTAACAGCCCCTACTACTAATACTACTAAAAACAAAATATTAATAAAAACCCCGGAGGTATTTTAAATGAAATTTACGTGCGAACAGCAAAGTCTAGTAAAAGCACTGAATACGGTTACAAAAGCTGTTACATCCAGAACAACTATTCCTATTTTGAAGGGGATCCTTTTAAACATAACCGACGGTCAACTGATATTGTCGGCATCTGATCTTGAGATCAGCATCGAAAAGAAAATAGATGTAAATGTTATAGAAGAAGGTTCTGTCGTGGTAATGGCGAGATTATTCAGTGATATCATCAGAAAATTACCTAACGAGGAAATATTGATCAGCGATGAAGGAAACGGAAAAATCCTAATTAAAACATCTTTTTCTGAATTCAATATTGTGGGTCTGAAAGCCGATGAGTTTCCGAGTCTCGGAAACATTAATACAGAAGATGTGGATAAACTGGTTTTTGATAAAGATCTTTTAAAAGACATGATCAAAAAATCATCCTTTGCAGCAAGTACGGACGAGTCTAAAGGAATTATTGTAGGAGTTCTTATAGAATGCAAAGATCATTTCATGAATATGGTTGCATTGGACGGATTCAGAATGGCTGTCATTAAGGAAAATATGATCAGCGAAAAAGACCAGCATGTTATTATTTCTGCAAAACTTTTAAATGAAGTAAGCAAAATCATCAGCGATGAAGAACCTGCAGGGGATATTGAAATGTTCCTGGATCAAAAGAAAACACTTATAAAAATAGATTCAACCAAAGTAATATTAAGGCTTTTAGAAGGCCAGTTCATTAAATACAGAGATATTTTACCGAAAGAGAAAAAAATAAGTATTGTTGTCAGTAAGAGTAAATTACAGGAGAGCATTGAAAGAGCATCATTGTTAGCCAAAGAAGGAAAAAATAATCTGATCAGAATGAGCATGACAGGTAATTTGCTTACAATAACATCAAAATCAGAAGAGGGAGATGTTAAAGAGGAACTGATTGTTGAAAAAACCGGAGAAGATCTGATGATCGGTTTTAATTCTAAATATATATCCGACGTGCTTAAAGTGGTGGAAGATGAGGAAATATTAATGGAATTCAATTCACCTACGAGCCCTTGCCTTATCAGACAAAAGGATGGAAACCGATTTGAATATCTGGTACTTCCGGTAAGAATCAGTGCGTAAACACGAATGGAAAATTTGAAAAAGGTACTAATTGAATTAAATGAAGAATATCCGGTAGATATAAATGATGCCTTACATAAATTCGAGGCATACATGGATAGCATACTGGAAAAAAATAAGCATATTAATTTAACGGCGATTACGGATAAAAGCGAATTTATAATGAAACATTTTATTGATTCGCTGACTGCGGCAAAATTGCCTTATTTCAAAAGTGCAAAGAAAGTAGTTGATATAGGTACCGGTGCCGGATTTCCTGGTGTTCCTCTTGCTATCATATTTCCACAAATACAATTTTTACTGGTGGATTCTTTAAAAAAAAGACTGAATGTTATTGAAGAAATTTGTGAGAAAATAGGAATAAAAAATATTAAAACATTCCATGCAAGAGCGGAGGATCTCGGAAAAAATAAAGATAACAGGGAAAACTATGATATCTGTGTATCAAGAGCTGTGGCAAGTCTTAATACTTTATCGGAGTATTGCATCCCTTTAATTAAAACGGGCGGATATTTTATATCTTATAAAGGACCTAAAGCAGCTGAAGAAGAAATTAAGAAAAGCCATAATGCAATCAATCTTCTAGGCGGAAAATTCATAGGTGAATATAAACCTGAGTTTGAAAGTTTCAAGTCATTTGATCACAAGCTTTATATCATACAAAAAATAAAGAAAACACCTGAAAAATACCCTAGAAAAGCAGGAACACCGGAGAAAGATCCATTATAAAATTAACAAAATATGGAAAATATGAACAAAGAGATTAATAAGAATTGTTTCACGTGAAACAATTTTTTTATACCCATATAATAAATGTTTCACGTGAAACTTTTTTACTTATATTATAAATTATAATAGTAAAAAATATTTTGTTAGTATATAATCAAATTTGTAAGACTAATGGATCGGGAGGGGATAAAGTGGGAAAAGCAATCGCTATTTTTAATCAGAAGGGCGGCGTTGGAAAAACAACAACAAATATAAATTTGGCCGCATGTCTTGCGATAAAAGGAAAAAAGGTTCTGATCCTTGATATAGATCCCCAGGGAAACACAACCAGCGGGATGGGAATATCAAAAAAAGGATTGGTAAAAACATCTTATGAAATACTGGTCAATGAAAGAATGGATCCCAGAGAGGCTATTTTGCCTACCGGTGTCGAAAATCTTTATATTATTCCTGCCAGCGTTCAGCTTGCCGGAGCCGAAGTAGAACTGGTACAACTGGAGAGCAGAGAAAAAAGATTAAAGAAGGCAATCGATAAGATCAAAAGAGGTTATGACTACATATTTATTGATTGTCCACCTTCCCTTGGACTGCTTACTATCAATTCACTAACTGCCGTCGACAGCGTTTTAATACCGATTCAATGCGAGTTCTACGCTCTTGAAGGCGTCAGTCAGCTCATGAGTACTATAGAAATAGTAAGAAAAACCTTAAATCCGAAACTACAGATACAGGGCGTCATTCTGTCAATGTTTGACGGAAGGACCAATCTGTCTGTTCAGGTAGTACAGGAAGTTAAAAAGTATTTCAGAGAAAAAGTATACAAAACGATTATACCGAGAAACATCAGACTCGCTGAAGCGCCTGGTTTTGGGCTGCCGATCATACAATATGATCCCAGATCCCAGGGCGCCCAATCCTATATGGAATTTGCCGAGGAGTTCCTTGAATGGGAGGCGAGAAAATGAGTTCCAGAAACACAGGTCTCGGCAGAGGTCTTGAAGCTCTTTTTGGTGACGTTGAAATCAGCATAAAAGATAACAAAGAACCAAAAGGGAAAGCAAAATCTCAGGATCAAGAACTTTCAACAGATGAAAATTCTATCATATTTATTAATATTAATAATATAAAACCGAATCCCAAACAACCCCGAAAAAGTTTTGATGAAGAAAAGCTGAATGAACTTGCAGCCTCCATCATCGAACATGGTGTAATACAGCCTGTTGTCTTAAGAAAATCAGACACGGGAGAGGGATTTGAGCTGGTCGCAGGCGAAAGAAGATGGCGAGCAGCCCGAAAAGCGGGCCTGAAGGAAATACCTTCCATCATCAGAACCCTGACAGAAGAGCAAAACATGCTTCTTTCAATTATAGAAAATATGCAGCGGGAAGATTTGAATCCCATTGAAGAAGCGGAAGCTATCCATAAAATGATGACCACATTTAAGCTCACTCAGGAGGAAATATCAAAAAGCCTGGGGAAAAGCAGACCTTACATAGCAAACATGGTCAGACTTCTTAAATTGCCTGACGATATCAGGGAATTGATTTCGTTGGAAAAACTTTCTGCCGGTCACGGACGTGCGCTGTTATCTGTCACAGGAAAAAGGCAGCTTGATCTTGCTCACACTGCAGTAAAAGAAGGTTTATCAGTCAGAGAAGTCGAAAAAATGGCATCGGCTGTCACAGTCAATAGAAAAAAATCTGTCCGGAAAGTGAAAGACACGGATATTGTACGAGTCGAAGAGGAGTTGAAATCGATTCTGGGTACTAAAGTTGTCTTGAAATATAATGGGAAAAAAGGCAAGATCGAAATCGAGTATTATTCCAGGGAAGAACTGGAAAGGCTGATCGATTTGTTTAAGAACATGAACTAGGTGTTTCACGTGAAACTATGCATTATATATAGTCTTTGGAACGTTCTCAGCTTTTTCATGATGGGAATTGACAAATACAATTCCATCCATCACAGATACAGGATCAGCGAAGATTTTATTTCCCTGGTTGCACTGCTGATGGGTGCTGCCGGATGTATAACGGGTGCTATGGTCTTTCGGCATAAAACAAGCAAATTGAAATTTAAGATACTGTTTCCTTTCGCCATTGCTTTGAATGTTTTCATATTAGCGTATCTGCTCAGAAACGACTTGTTATAAACAGAATCAATCCTGTCTACCGACAGGATTTTTTTATATTCGTAAAACGGGCACATATAAATGGCTTCAAACATATAATTCATTCAGGTATCCAGATAAAGCAATAATCCTTGACATGGTTAAATTATTAGAAGAACACATGGCTGGCCTGCAAAAGTAATAAACCGTATAAGCATTGAAAAATAAAGTTTTGTGAGGCTTTTAAAGTATAATTATATTGGAAAAAATTAAGTTGTTTGCTATAATGATTAATATAAAAAATTGTAAAAGAAAGCAAATCGTATGCAGTATACAATTGCAATCTTCGTTGCAAAGCAAATATAGGGAGGCAGTTCTATGTCTATAATTATTGACGGTAAATCACTAACAGTGGAACAAACCATAGAAGTATCCAGAGACAGAAAAAAAGTGGTTGTTTCTGAAGAAGCGTTGATGTCAGTTAAAAGAGCACGGGATTTTGTTGATAGAAAGTTGTCGGAAGGGGCAGTCATTTACGGCCTGACTACCGGCTTCGGAAAATTTTCGGACACGTTCATTTCCAAAGATGATACCGCTGATCTGCAAAGAAATCTGATATTAAGCCATTCCTGTGCCATGGGAGATCCATTGCCCACCGAAGTTGTGAGAGCTGCAATGCTTCTAAGGTGCAATGCACTTTCGCGAGGCAACTCCGGGATTCGGCCGGAAACGCTGAATACGCTGGTAGAAATGCTGAACAAAGGAGTCCATCCGGTTATTCCTCAAAAGGGATCGCTAGGTGCATCGGGTGACCTTGCCCCTCTTTCTCACATTGTCCTGGTTATGATCGGAGAAGGGAAAGCTGAGTATAACGGAGAAATTTTAACGGGGGAAGCTGCCATGAAAAAGGCAGGAATTAATCCTGTTACTTTGGCGGCAAAAGAGGGGCTGGCGCTGATCAACGGAACACAAATCATGACGGCTATCGGAGTCAATGTGCTCTGGGACGCCATCCTGTTAATGAAAGCTGCAGATATAGCAACAGCCATGACAGGCGAAGCACTGCATGCCATAACGAAGGCCTATGACCCGAAGGTACATGAACTCAGAGGACACAGAGGACAGAAGGATACCGCAGACAACCTTCTCAGACTTCTGAAGGGTTCCGAGAATGCAAGAGAAACCAATCCGGCCAAAGTCCAGGATCCGTATTCCCTGCGATGCATACCTCAGGTACACGGAGCCAGCAGGGATGCCATACACTATGTATATAAGGCGGTAACCAGGGAATTGAATGCCGTTACCGATAATCCGCTTATTTTTCCGGAACAGGAAGAAGTCATATCAGGAGGCAATTTTCATGGTCAGCCGATGGCGCTGGCTTTTGACTTCTTAAAAATTGCCATATCTGAATTGGCAGACATATCCGAACGTAGATCTGAACGCCTGATCAATCCGCAGCTATCAGAAGGGCTTCCTCCTTTCCTCACAAAACACGGAGGAGTCTGTTCCGGATTTATGATCGCTCAATATTCAGCAGCATCCATGGTTTCTGAAAACAAAATTTATGCCCACCCCGCTTCTGTCGATTCCATCCCTTCATCAGGCAATCAGGAAGACCATGTCAGTATGGGTACAACAGCTGCCAGAACTGCAGCAATGATCATGGATAACGCTCAGAAAGTGGTTGGCATAGAGCTATTTTCCGCAGCTCAGGCCATCTGGCTGAGAGGCGAGAAGGGACTTGCACCGGCTACAAAGGCAGCCTATGATTATATCAGAAAAGAAGTCGATCCTGTCGACACGGATATTCTGATGCATAATGAATTTATAAAATTTGACAGGATGATAAAAACCGGAGAAATCGTCGCCGCGGTAGAAGCGGAAATAGGCCCTTTAAAATAAAAGCGTGTTAACAAATTATTTAACAGTGCCAACCAGGAGGTAAACCGAATGTTAACAAACAATGATATCAATCTTTCTATGACCATCAAGCTAGAACCGGATTTGCCGGAATATCCTGAGTTTGACCCTAAGGCCAGAAGAGCGCCGGACAGAGGATTCAGATTGACAAAAAAACAAACCCGGATCGCTTTAAAAAATGCTTTGCGTTATGTTCCGGAAGAATTGCATGAAGCTCTGGCGCCTGAATTCATGAACGAGCTCATGACAAGAGGAAGAATCTATGCGTATCGCTTCAGACCTCCCGGCAGGATATACGGGAAACCGATCGATGAATATAAAGGCAATTGTATCGAAGGAAAAGCTTTTCAGGTCATGCTAGACAATAATCTCGATTTTGAAATTGCCCTCTATCCTTATGAACTGGTTACTTACGGCGAAACAGGACGGCCTTGCCAGAACTGGCTCCAATACAGATTGATCAAAAAATATCTGGAGGAGTTGACAGACCATCAAACATTGGTAATAGAATCCGGACATCCTGTGGGGTTGTTCCCGTCAAAACCGGATGCTCCACGAGTGATTATCACGAATGCGCTCATGGTTGGAATGTTTGATAACCTTGAAGACTGGGAAATAGCAGAGGAAATGGGTGTTGCAAACTACGGACAGATGACGGCCGGAGGCTGGATGTATATCGGGCCCCAGGGAATCGTTCACGGAACATTTAACACCATATTAAATGCCGGAAGAAAATTTCTCGGTGTTCCGGAAAACGGCGACCTTAAAGGACATACTTTCGTTTCTTCTGGATTAGGAGGCATGTCAGGCGCTCAGCCGAAGGCTGCGAATATAGCCGGTGCCGTTGGACTATTTGCTGAAGTCGATCTGTCAAGGATAGAAACCCGATACAGACAGGGCTGGGTGGACCTGATCAGCAATGACTTAAATGAAGTTTTTAACCTGGCAAAAGAAAAACAGCAAAAGGGCGAAACCATATCCATCGCTTATCATGGAAATATAGTGGATTTGCTTGAAAAAGCAGTCGAACAGGAATTTCACATTGAGTTGCTTTCTGATCAGACTTCCTGCCATAATGCATATAACGGAGGTTATTGCCCAGTTGGGCTGACTTTTGAACAGAGGACGTCTCTGCTTCATGAGGACAGGGACATGTTTTGCAAAGAAGTTGATAAATCACTAAAACGTCACTTTGCAGCAATCAAGGCCCTTACTGAGAAAGGTACTTATTTCTTCGATTATGGAAACTCTTTTATGAAAGCACTATATGATGCCGGCATTAAGGAGATCTCAAAAAACGGAAGGGATGAAAAGGAAGGCTTCATATGGCCCTCCTATGTAGAGGATATCATGGGACCGATGCTGTTCGATTATGGATACGGACCGTTCAGGTGGGTTTGTCTTTCGGGTGATCCGGCGGATCTTGATGCGACTGACAAGGCTGCAATGGACCTGATCGATCCGAATCGGCGTTTTCAGGACAGAGATAACTGGGCCTGGATCAGGGACGCTAAAGCGAACAAACTGGTGGTTGGAACGCAGGCCAGAATATTATATCAGGATTCGGGGGGTCGCGTGCGTATCGCATTGCAATTCAACGATATGGTCAGGAAAGGTCTGATCGGGCCTGTTATGATCGGCAGGGACCATCATGATGTTTCGGGGACCGATTCTCCTTTTAGAGAAACCGCAAATATTAAAGACGGATCGAATATCATGGCGGATATGGCGGTACAGTGCTTTGCCGGCAATGCCGCAAGAGGAATGAGTCTATGCGCGCTCCATAATGGTGGCGGCGTCGGAATCGGAAAATCCATCAATGGAGGCTTTGGGCTTGTGCTTGACGGAAGTGATCGTGTGGACGAGATCATCAGATCTGCCGTTTCCTGGGATGTAATGGGAGGAGTTGCCAGGAGAAACTGGGCAAGAAATGAAGCATCCGTTGAAACTTCTGCGGCATACAACAAAGAGCATTCTTCGGGAAAGAATGCGGGCCACATCACCTTGCCATATATTGCCGGCGAAGAGTTTGTAGATGCTATAGTGGATCGATTCATGAAGTAAACGAGGACATATTAACCATATCGTATATTAGCGATATTATAAGGAGCTTTAGATGAGCAAGCTATTAATCAAAAATATCGGACTTTTACAAACACCTGTTGGGAGTTATCCGCACAAAGGCAGATCCCAAGGGGAGAATCTGAAATTAGAGAGGGCTTCAGTAGTTATAGAAAATGGAATCATTGCTGAAATCTGCTCAGACGGCAGTCTGCCGGGTGATGCGGATTCGGCGGATATGGTGATCGACGCGGAAGGGAATCTCGTTACTCCCGGCTTGGTTGACGGGCATACGCATTTGGTTTTCGGAGGCTTCCGGCAGCATGAAATCCCACTCAAACTTACTGGCGCGGATTATCTTGAAATATTAAAAGCAGGCGGAGGAATTCTGGACACCGTCAGAAAAACCCGGGAAGCCAGCTTTAATGAACTATACGAAAAATCGGAAGCTTTTCTTGATGAAATGCTTGAACTGGGCGTCACCACCTGTGAAGCCAAGTCAGGATACGGACTTGATATCGAAAATGAGCTGAAGATACTGAAAGTGATCCGGAAGCTCAATGAAAATCATCCGATTGATCTTGTTGCAACCTATATGGGTGCCCATGCGGTTCCGCCGGAATACAGCGGGAAAGCGGACGAGTATATCGATACCCTATGCAAAGAAGCTCTATCGGTTATCGCCCGGCAGAAGCTTGCTGAATATGCGGATGTTTTTTGCGAAAATGGGGTTTTTGATCCGATTCAGTCCCGAAGGTATCTTGAAATGGCTGCCGAACTCGGATTCGGACTAAAAATACATGCGGACGAGATTGATGAAATCGGTGGTTCTGAACTTGCAGGCCATATGAAAGCAGCTTCGGCTGAGCATCTGATCGCCATCGGAGATCAGGGACTGGAAGCGCTGCTTGAAGGTGGAACGACAGCCATGCTGCTACCGGCAACATCCTTTTATCTTGGTAAGCCGTTTGCGCCGGCCAGAAAGATGATCGACCTGGGGATACCGGTTGCTTTGGCTTCCGATTTTAATCCCGGCTCATGCCCATCGCTGAACCTGCAATTCGTTCTGAATCTCGGATATTTGCGGTACAAAATGAAACCGGAGGAAATACTCACCGCCGCAACCATCAACCCGGCCTGTGCATTAGGGCGAGGAAACAGTCTGGGAACCATCGAAACAGGCAAACAGGCAGATTTAGTCATATGGGATGCCCCGGATATGGAAATGCTTTGTTATCGATTTGGGTCCAACATGGCCCTGGGAGTCATAAAAAACGGAATATTGGTGTAAGTTGTATAAATGCAGATATCTGCTTCATAAACATTAGCATTAAAGAAAGGTGAAAAGAGTGAAACACATGGGATTGACAGACCTGACCATTAAAGACTATTTATCGGTTTTGAAAACGGATGCCCCTACCCCCGGAGGCGGCTCAGTGAGCGCTTTATCTGGAGCACAAGGAATGGCTTTGGTTATTATGGTGGCCGATCTGACATTAGGCAGAGAAAAATACGCACAATTTCAGGAGGTCTGCCAAAAAGGCAAAACAGAGGCAATCAGGATCCTTGCATTGCTGACCGAAGGAATTGATAGAGATACTGAAGCATACAACCTGGTCTACGATGCTTTCAAGATGCCAAAAGGCAGCGAGGAAGAGAAAACTGCCAGAAGCAGGAGCATATGCGATGCAACGTTGGTGGCCACACTGGTTCCGTTTGAAACCATGGAGCTGGGACTGGAAGGTCTACGGATTGCAAAAACACTGGTGGGAAGTTCGAATCCGAACTGTTCGTCTGATCTTGGCGTGGCAGCTTTGAATCTCATGGCATGCGTTAAAGGTGCCTGGCTGAATGTATTGACGAATCTTCCGGGATTAAAGGATACCGAGAAGGAAGAGGATTTTAAAAACAGGGGAAAGCATATTTACGAACAGTCCGCCAAGCTGGCGGAAGACATCTACGAAGAAGTTGCAAAAAATTTATAAATGGATGAATGAGGTAAATGAAAATGGCAAAAATTATTGAAAGCATTCCAAATATCAGCGAAGGAAGAAATAAAGAAGTAATCGAAGCCTGCGTGGATCAGATCCGCAGCACTCCGGGATGCACTCTTCTCAATTACAGCAGTGACCCTTCCCATAACAGAACAGTCATTACATATATGGGCAGTCCGGAAGGGGTTGAGGAGGCCAGCGTTAAACTGACTAGAAAAGCGGCGGAGCTCATCGATTTGACAAAACATGTCGGCGAACACCCAAGAATGGGAGCCGTGGATGTCATGCCTTTTGTGCCTATCAAGGAGGCCACCGAAGAAGAGTGCGTCGAGCTATCCAGAAGAGTCGGAAAAAGGATCGCGGAAGAAGCGGATGTCCCTGTATTCTTATATGAGAAATCGGCAACGGCCGAGCACCGCAGAAACCTTGCGGCGATCAGAAAAGGCCAGTTCGAGGGAATGTTCGAAAAAGTGAAGGATCCGGATTGGCTGCCTGATTTCGGGGGCGACCGTGTTCATCCCACTGCCGGTGTGGTGGCCGTTGGGACCCGCCCTCCTTTGATTGCTTATAATATCAATCTCGACACGGACAATCTGGAACTGGCTAAGGACATATCCAAAGAAATCAGGGAATCTTCAGGGGGCTTGCCGTGTGTGAAGGCCATGGGCGTGATGCTTGAAGACAGGAATATCGCACAGGTATCCATTAATATGACCGACTATAGAGTGACTCCCCTGCATGTTGTAACGGAACTTGTAAGAGAGAAGGCTGCCAAAGAGGGTGTCAAGGTCATCGGAACGGAGCTCATCGGATTGTGCCCGATGAAAGCGCTTTTCGACGCCGCGGAATTCTATCTTCAGATCGAAGATTTCGATCCGGATGTGCAGGTCATTGAAAACCATTTATTATAACAAGAAAAAAGTAAGAGTATAAAATGGAAGCCGACAAAACCATGGGATCCGGGCATGAAATGCCCGAAAAAGAAAATATTAAGATTGTCCTGCAAGGCAATGAAGCCTGTGCCAGGGGCGCTCTTCATGCCGGATGTCTTTTTTTCGCGGGGTATCCGATTACTCCTTCCACAGAAATCATAGAGATGATGTCTGAGGAAATGCCATTGGCCGGAGGTGCTTTTATTCAGATGGAGGATGAAATCGCTTCTGCCTGCGCAATTATCGGAGCCAGATGGGGCGGCAAAAAGGCCATGACGGCAACTTCCGGCCCTGGTTACACATTGATGCAGGAAGCCATCGGATATGCCGCTGTCACAGAAACGCCTATTGTCATCGTCAACATTCAGCGGGGAGGGCCGGCCACGGGGCAGCCAACCATGTCATCCCAGCATGACATCTATCAGGCGCGTTACGGAAGCCATGGAGACTATCAGATCATCGTTCTTGCACCCTCATCGGTTCAGGAAATGTATGACTTTACCGTGAAGGCTTTTGAACTGTCGGAGCGCTACAGGACTCCGGTGATCCTGCTTGGTGATGAGATTATCGGCCATATGCGTGAGAAAATTACGGTAAAAAGCAGTATGGCCGAAACGCCTGCAACGATGCCTATTTTCGCAGCATCGCCAGTGACCGATTTTTTCAATGGCGCGAATTCCATGGTAGAAGGACAGCTTCACGATGAATTTGGAAGAAGGATAGGCCATCTTCCCCAGAAAAGCGGCGATTTCCTCAATAAACTGGATCGGAAGATCCTGGACAATCTTGACGAAATCACCAGCATTGACACCTTTTTCATGGAAGATGCGGATGTGGCCATCGTTGCTTACGGATCCGTAGCGCGTCCTTCGATGAACGCGATCAAACTGGCAAGAGGCATTAAAGACGACCGAATATCCACAAAGTTTAAAATTGTAAGGGATGTCATCACGAAGGGAGTCCCAAAAACACTGCGCACGAATTACAGCCACCTTAAAGTTGGACTGGTTAAAATTAATACCGTGTGGCCGTTTCCGGAAGAACAGCTGAAGCGGCTGACCGAAAACACAGACATCATTATCGTACCTGAAATGAATGTTGGAAAATACTGCCGCGAGGTGGAGAGAGCGCTCTGTGGCAAGCGGGTGATCTCCATGCCGAAAAGCGGAGGAGACCTTCATACTCCGGGTGAAATCCTGGATCGGATCGTCGAGGAAACCGGAGTGAAACAGGAGGTGGCGGAGTATGAATAAACTTTATGAATCCTACATGAAGACCGATTCGCTCCCGACATTATTCTGCCCAGGATGCGGAAACGGAATTGTACAGATGGCTGCTGCAAGAGCAATCGATAGCCTTGGCTGCAAACGTGATACGGCGTGCGTTTCGGGCATTGGCTGTTCTTCATGGATCCCATGCTACTATAAGCTTGATGTGATGCATACTCTCCATGGGAGAGCGCTGGCGTTCGCTACAGGGCTGAAATTAGCCAGGCCGGATAAAAACATTGTAGTTTTCACAGGGGACGGAGACTGCCTTGCCATCGGCGGCAATCATTTTCTTCATGCCTGTGCAAGAAACATCGATATAACCGTGGTTATGGTGAACAACTATATTTATGGAATGACAGGGGGACAGAAATCACCGACGACGCCGCTAAAAGCGATAACGAAAACATCTCCTTTCGGGAGTGCAGACAAACCAATGGACGGCTGTGCACTGGCAATGACTCTTGGGGCATCCTATGTAGCGCGATGGACGACAGCCCATCCGGTCCAACTGGAGAAAGCCATCGCTCAGGGCATGAAACACAAGGGATTCAGCTACGTTGAAGTGTTGAGCCAGTGCCCGGTCCAGGCCGGAAACAATATCCACGGAGTGAAAGACCCGGGTGCCATACTGGAAAAATACAGAACCGGCACTTATCTATGGAAGCCAGCCATGTCTGTACCGGGAACCCCGGAGGCCCTGGAAGCCAAAAAAGCCGAGGAAGAAGGTAAAATAAGAATCGGTCTTCTTAAAAATGATGAGGAATCGGAAGAATATACAGCAAAGATCGAAGAAATATTAGCGGAACAAGGCATAGAAAAATAGAATCGTGAGGGATAAAAGATGCCGGTGATCACTGTGGACAAAAACTGCTGTAAAGGCTGCAACATTTGCTATTCGATCTGCCAAAAGAAGCTTTTTGTGCCATCAAAAACCAGAAACAGCTACGGAACAAATCTCCCTGAAGCTGTAAATCAGCAGGATTGCATTCTTTGCGGCATGTGCGAAAGGCTCTGCCCGGATGGAGCCATCAACGTAACGAAAACCGAAAATGTTAAAACCGGAGGAGATGAAAATCATGCGGATTAATGTCAGGTTTGCCGGAGCCGGGGGCCAGGGGGTCATATTGAGCTCCGTGCTGCTTGCAAAAGCATACGGTCTCGGAGAAAATTATAATATATCCCAGACGCAGAGCTATGGCCCCGAAGCCAGGGGAGGCGCCTGTAAGGCGGAAGTGGTTATTTCCGATGAAAACATTGACTATATGAAGGTTGAAGCCGCAGATGTTTTTATCGCATATAATCAAGCCGGTTATGACAAGTATATCGGCATGGTTAAAAAAGATGCGATGGTGCTGATCAACAGCACATTGGTTGAAACCGACAGACCCGATGTCTACAAGATACCGGCTACTGAGATTGCGGAAGAAATCGGCAAGCCGTTTATTGTGAACATGATCATGCTTGGAGCGCTGACGAAGCTTTTGCCAAAACTTCATTATCCGACGGTGGAGGCAGAGATCATGGACAATTTTTCGGCCTCCATAGCCGGAATCAACCTGGATGCCTATGACAAAGGGTACCGTTATATGGCAAACGAACTTGAAAAGCGCAGCCGGAACTGACCCTTTCATAGGTTCTTCACAGAAACTACAAGTTAGAATGGTATATTAACAATATACTATGAACGGAGGTATGCAATGAAGACAGGAAAAGCATTGTCGATCGTCTTGGCTCTTTTATTACTGATCGTAGCGGTGATAGCACTTGCCATGTCGGGATGTAGCAGCAGCGAAAAGCAGGAAGCTGAGGCGGCAGAGGTTTATGATACAAGTAAGGATGCAGTTTATGCATATCTCAATATTGACTACCCGGAGGAATCCGGATTGCAGGATGTGGTAAACGAGCAGGTATACAGTATTGATCAAGAGATGTCCCCTATGAGCATACTGATTTCTTACGGAGACTCCAGCGGCGTTGAAGTCGTCGTCGATAATACAGGTGCCGGGTATGTTCAGGGCATTGGCGGTGTATTGGAAAACGCATACAACCAGCCATCAGGATGGGTATATACGGTAAACGGTGAAACTTCTATGGAAGCGGCATCAGATCATAAAATACAATCAGGCGATACCGTAACATGGTCTTATGTAAGCTACACGCAATAAGACGTGATGTTTTTCCCAAACCCACATGACAACATCACAAAAGCTTCACATTGAAGAGGTAATCTGTAGTTGGTAAAGGGGATAGAGACACTTTACTAGAAACTTTCCTTCTTTTATAAAGATACACACAACACACTTACTGAAAAAACCCCGGGATTCGGGACCCCGGGGTTTTTTCTTGCGTTTTTCTCATATTCTGATATCCTGCTGTATTTATCGGCGGGTGTTGATCATTGATGCCAGATAAGCCGCGCCGTATCCATTGTCGATGTTGACGACACCAACCCCTTCAGTGCAGGTGTTCATCATAGAGAGCAATGCGGACAGCCCTTCAAAATTTGAACCATAACCGATACTGGTTGGAACTGCAACAAGAGGAACGTCCAAAAATCCTCCGACGACTGAAGGTAACGCACCTTCCATGCCCGCTACGACGATGACAACGCTGGCTTTTTGAATTCTGTCGACCTGGGCAAGCAGCCTGTGTATTCCTGCCACACCCACGTCGTAAATTCTGTCTACTTCGTTTCCCAGAACTTCGGCAGCAACTGCCGCCTCTTCCGCCACGGGAATATCAGCGGTACCGGCGGTAACCACGGCGATCACGCCGGCCCGATCGTGTCTTGGTTTGTTTTCTCTGATCAAAGCGATGAGCCGCGCAGTTTCAAAATAACAGGCCTCCGGCACCAGCTCTTTAACGGCATGATAATTATCGGAGGTTGCTCTGGTTGCCAGTACATTGCCTCCCTCTTCCGCCAGTTCTAAAAAAATTTTCGCTATTTGCTGTGATGTTTTGCCCGGACAGTAGATTGCTTCGGGATATCCCCTCCGTTTTCTCCTATCCGTATCGACTTTGGCAAAGCCCAAATCTTCATATTTTTTTCTCATGGTTTGATTATACCTTGTAGTTTGTCCACGGACAAGTGAGTTTGTGTTGACAATTATAAAGCGTGGTGCTAATATTGACATATGAACAATTGCTCATATGTTCAATAATAAAATATTGAAAGGGCTCGGCTATGTTAAAAAACAGAGATGATGTGGAACGATGTGACTGCACAGTCATACACCAGGATATCGTAGATTGGGTGAAGGATAAGATGCCGGATGAAGATGTTCTGATCGATTTATCGGAGCTGTTCAAGATATTCGGTGATTCAACCAGAGTGAAAATCTTATGGGCTTTATATGAGTCAGAAATGTGCGTTTGCGACATTTCCGCTTTGTTGAATATGTCACAATCAGCCATATCCCATCAGTTGAGAATATTGAAACAGACGGATCTCGTAAAAAGCAGAAGAGCGGGTCGAGTGGTTTTTTATTCTCTGAAGGACGAGCATGTCAAACGCATCATCGATCAGGGTCTTGCCCACATCACAGAGGACAAATAGGGTTAAACGATGACAGAAAAAGTCTTTATATTCAAAAATTTGGGCTGCGCGAATTGCGGAGCCAAAATCGCGGAAGCGGTATCCGGGCTTCAGAATGTGGAATCGGCTTCGCTGGATTTTGTCGGCGCGAAACTGATCGTAAAAATGCGTTCGGAATCCAGCATGAAAGAATCCGATGCAAGTCTGAACGAACTGGAAAAAAGCGTTAAACGGATCGTTGAGAAAATTGAACCCGGAACGGAAGTCGAGTTATTAAGAGGGAACAAGACCTCTGCAAAAAAAACTGTTCAGGAACAGGGAAGTGACGAAAGAAGCCAAATCATCAGATTGGCCATCGGGCTGCTCTTCTTTGCGGCCGGTATAATCTTCAATTTTAAAGACTCCATTGAACTGGTATTATTCTTATGCGGATATATTGCAGCCGGTGGCGGAGTTCTGTACAAAGCAGTGAAAGGCATTTTCCAGGGGCAGGTTTTTAACGAGAATTTTTTGATGTCCATCGCGACAGCAGGCGCATTCCTGGTTGGAGAGTATCCGGAGGGGGCAGGAGTCATGCTGTTTTATCTGGCAGGAGAAATTCTTCAGGATCGAGCAGTCAATGATTCGCGAAAATCCATTGCAGAATTGATGGATATACGACCGGATTATGCGAACCTATTAATGAACGGTCTTTTGCAAAAGGTTTCTCCGGAGGAAGTCCGCATAGGGGACAGGATCATCGTTCAACCAGGAGAAAAAGTGCCATTAGACGGTCGGGTCACTGATGGGAGATCCATGGCCGACACATCAGCGCTCACAGGAGAATCCATGCCAAGGCTGCTGCAACCGGGAGACGATGCCCTCAGCGGATTTATCAATATCAATGGTGTTTTAACGATTGAGGTTTCAAAAGATTATGGACAATCAACAGTATCCAAAATTCTTGATCTTGTGGAAAATGCAGCGGTTAATAAAGCCCCTACAGAAAATTTCATCACCAAATTTGCGCGATATTATACGCCGGCCGTTGTGATTGGAGCAATACTGCTTGCTGCAATCCCGCCGTTGCTGATTCCCGGAGTCCTGTTCGCAGACTGGCTTTACAGGGCGCTGATCTTTCTGGTGATATCCTGCCCGTGTGCGTTGGTCATATCAATTCCCCTGGGGTTTTTTGGAGGAATTGGCGCCGCATCGAGAAAAGGGATCCTGATCAAAGGGAGCAATTACCTTGAAGCATTGAATCATGTTGAAACCGTAGTGTTTGATAAAACCGGAACGCTGACAAAAGGAGCCTTCCGCGTATCAGAGATAAGTGTGGAAGCTTCTTTCAATAAGAATAGCCTGCTCGATTACGCAGCCCGAGCGGAAAGTCATTCCAACCATCCAATTGCGCTTTCGATCCGGGAGTTTTATAAAGAAAAGACCGGCCGACATCCAGCGATGGGCAACTCCGGGGAGTACAGCGAAGTGCCCGGAAGAGGAGTCGCCGCAGAAATAGAGGGCAAAGAAATCCTTGTTGGAAACATTCTGATGATGCAGGAGCGAGGCATCCTGAATGACAACATCGGCCAGGTAGAAGAGGAAAATACTGAAAAAGCAGGGACTCGCCTTCATGTCGCAGTTGACGGCGTTTATGCCGGTAATATTCTGATAGCCGATGAAATCAAAGAGGATGCAATAGAAACCATAAAAACCCTCAAAGAAATGGGGATCAGGAAAACCGTCATGCTGACCGGGGACGTCCGGACAGTCGGCGAAAAAACGGGAGCTATTCTTGGATTGGATGAAGTTTATGCGGAACTCTTGCCTTTAGATAAAGTCAACATCATCGAGCGGCTGGAAAAAGAAAAATCTAAAAACGGGATCGTATTGTTCGTGGGTGACGGAATCAACGATGCCCCGCCATTGGCAAGGGCAGATGTAGGCGCAGCCATGGGCGCACTTGGGTCGGATGCAGCGATTGAAGCAGCCGATATGGTGATTATGAACGATCGCCTGTCTCAGATAACGGACGCGATCCGAATAGCAAAACGGACAAAGCATATTGTTCTTCAGAATATTGTTTTCGCCCTGGCTGTAAAAATGCTGTTCATGCTTCTGGGCGCTTTTGGTGAAGCCACGATGTGGGAAGCTGTATTTGCCGATGTGGGCGTCACGCTGATTGCGGTGATCAATGCCACCAGGGTGATGAACATTAAAAAATTATAGACAGAACCATCACAAGAGCATCCCCGATTTGGTTATAAGTTATAACAAGTAACTATAATCGGTGATGCATTTTTTTGTTGATAATGATATAATTCTGCTTGTTATACTTTGCTTGATAAGGAGGAACAGCATGGCATTCGGCTTTTTTAAGAAACAAACGGCAGCAGATACGATTTTTATCAACGGGAGGATCTACACGCAAAATCCCGACCAGCCATGGGCTAACGCGGTAGCCGTTGCTGACGGAGAAATTATCGCTGTGGGGGACACCGAGGAAATTCTGGAAGATTTTGAAGATGACGATACCGAGCTTGTAGATCTGGAAGGGAATGTGATGACGCCCGGTCTGATCGACACAGCAGGCCATCCCGTTATTAAATCCTTCGGGAATCTTTGTTTTATGATGGAGCCCTATTGGGATACACAACAGTGTATTGACGAATACTCAAATTATCTGGAACTAAATCCCGATAAAGAAACGGTTTTTGCTTTCGGATACAATGAAAAGATTCTAGCCGGAACGGATCCGGTGGAAGCGATGAAAATGCTGGATCAAGTTGCTGAAGACATTCCTGTTGCAGCATTAGCTGCCGGAGGGCTTCATCTCTGGATGAACAGCAGAGCTGCCCAATTGGTGCGTGAAACAGCAGAAGAGGAGGAGGTTGAACAGATCAATCTTTCATATGCGCTCGGTATTCTGGCACCCGTGGATTCCGATGAACTGCTTGAACAAGTGCTGAACCGCGCCGGCGAATACTGCAATGCGGGCTTTACCAGCGTTTTTGACTGCGGAGCCCCTGACTATTTTTTAACTCTCTATCAAGGTGAACTGGTTAACATGTATCAGGAAGATCTTTTCAAACAAAGATTTTTCGGATCACTTTTAGTAAACCGAAACGTTGACCGTAACAGCCTGGTAGCCAAGTTGATGCAAAACAGGACCAATTGTGCCGAATTGAATAATATTATAAACTTTAATACTCTGAAACTCGTGGTGGATAGAACGGATGCAGAAAAGTCCGTAATTACGGCGGAAGCTTTACCGGGGCTGGCTATGGCTGCTGCGGAGAGAAACTTCGATGTTCATGCTGATGCGGTGGGCGAAGGTGCGGCAGCCGATATCATGAAGGCATTTGACTATGTGAGGAGCGCCGGCTATAAGCGCAATGTCCTTGTACTGGCCACCGAACAGGAACTCAGCGATGAAGAGAAAGAAAATTATCTCGCTATCGGAGATGTGATCACGGTGCCATCCACGCTGCCATCCAATATTGATTATCCGGCTCTGGCAGGAGCCGACACGATGGAGGAGGCCATCAGGAGACTGACCGTTCAGGCTGCTGAACAGCTTGGAATGGAAGAGAAAATGGGTTCCATAGAAGAAGGGAAATATGCAGACTTCACAATCTTCGAATCCGACCCGTTTATTCATAAGGCTTCGGAATTCGGAAATCAGGATGTCACAATGACTGTGGTGGCAGGCGTCATTGTATATGATGCCGAAGAGTATAATATGAGTTCATGGTATGAACTGCTGTCACAGCAGCAGTACTGAAACCGATATACGGGAAAGGTAACCTTGCATGTTTAAAGACACTCTTCGACCCGCCTGGGTTGAGATCAATCTTGATCATTTACATCACAATATAAAAAACATCAAAGCAAAAGTCGGACCGGGATCGGAAATAATAGGGATCATAAAAGCGGATGCTTACGGACATGGTGCACTGAAAGTGGCTGAAATCCTCCGGCTGAACGGAATAAAAATGTTCGGGGTAGCCAACGTCTATGAGGCGATTACTTTAAGAGAGGCGGGCTTTACAGAAGAGATCCTCGTTTTGGGCCTTATTCCTGATTTGCATGCCGGGGAACTGGTGAATCATGATCTGAGTGCTGTGATCTGCAGCTCCCAAAATGCTTTGGCTATTTCACTGGCCGGGCAGAAAACAGGCAAAACTACAGGGGTTTTCCTTGCGGTGGAGACTGGAATGGGACGAATCGGTTATCTGATGGAGGATGAAAATGATATCAGAAAAACCATGGAGGATATCAAACGGATACAGAAACTTCCGAACCTGAAGATCAAAGGACTTTTTTCGCATATGTCCACCGCGGACGAAGCCGATCAATCTTTTTCGAGAATACAGGAAAAGAAGTTCAATGCTTTTCATCATCTGCTGATAGAAAGCGGGCTTGCAGTTCCCGTCAGGACTTTTGCAAACAGCGCCGGCATTATGGAGATCCCTTCGATTTATTTTGAAGCGGTTCGGCCGGGCATCGCCATTTACGGATGCTATCCGTCCGATCAGGTAGACAGAAGCAAACTGGATATCAAACCGGTCATGTCCGTCAAAGCCGATATAGTTTACTTGAAGGAGGTTCCACCCGGATTTTCAGTCAGCTATGGACGGAAATTCATCACTTCCAGAAAAAGCAAAATCGCCACCATCAATCTCGGATATGCCGACGGCTTTCCGAGGCCATGGTCAAAGACCGGCAGAGTCATAGTAAACGGCCTGATCGTTCCTATCGCGGGCAATATCTGCATGGATCAGTGTATGATCGATGTGACGGATATACCGGATGTCAAGGTCGGAGATACGGCAATCATCATGGGGTCGGATGGGCTGAATGAAATTACCGCCGAGGAACTGGCAAAAGCCACGAATACCATAAATTATGAAATCCTCTGCGGATTCGGTCAGAGGCTGCCCAAAGTATATGTTTGATTTTTCATAAGGTATCCGTATGAAAAATACTTATTACAAGGTGTTTTGGCTGTTCATATTCTTCAGCGTATTCGGAGTTGTCAGCGAGGGTATTTACTGGATTCTGCGTTATGGCCATTTTGATCTTCGCGTGGGCCTGATCTATGGTCCCTTTTGCGAAGTATATGGGTTTGCTGTGGTTTTGCTATGGCTGGTTCTGAGGAACCGGAAGGATGAGAAACTGCCTGTTTTATTGATAATCGCCTATATCACAGCTGTTTCATTTGAACTGTTGGCGAATATTCTTCAGGAAGCAGTATTCGGATATACCTCCTGGGAATACAGCAGCGAAATATCGCTGTTCGGCAGAGCAAACCTGCTTTATGCGATTCCGTGGGCGGTAGCGGGTGTGATGGTCGTCCGATATTTTTACCCCTGGTTCAGCGGCTTGATGGAAAAGATCCCGAAAAAAGCGGGTGCTTTTATAACCTGGGCGATGATACTGTTCATGGTGTTTGATTTCGGCATTTCTGCGGCGGCAGTACACCGATACGACGAGAGATACCGCCACGTTTCTGCTGATAACAGGATCGATCTGTTTCTGGACCGTCACTTCCCGGATGCGTATCTGGAAGAAAAGTTTGCGCGTATAGACAATGGCAGAAAATAGATATACAATACATTGTGAAATCGGATGAGACCTGTTAAACAAAACAAAGATTACATCAGGAAGGTATTCATTGTGAAGATTTTAATTACCAGTGAATGGTATACGCCGGCTATCAATGGTGTCGTAACGTCGGTGCTGAATTTACAAAACGAATTGGAAAAACTGGGGCATGAGGTCAGGATCCTCACGCTTTCGGCTACAATAAAATCACATGAAAAAAACGGTGTGACTTATTTAGGCTCTTTTGGCACGGGAAAAATCTATCCGGGCACCAGAGTAGCATTGTTCAGAGGAAATCAATATCTGCAGGAGCTTGTGGAATGGGAGCCCGACATCATCCATTCGCAATGTGAATTCAGTACATATCACATAGCCCGTCAAATATCAAAATTACTGAATATACCCATCGTACACACCTACCACACGGTATATGAAGACTACACCCATTATTTTTCACCTAACAAAAAATGGGGAACTGCCATGGTAGTTCGCTTCACCAGAAGAGTGCTGAACAGTGCTGACTGTGTGATTGCGCCCACCGAAAAGGTGCGTGCTCTGCTCATAGGTTATGGTGTGAAACCGGAAATATACGTGGTTCCCACGGGGATCAACCTTGAAAAGTTTGATAAAACGATGAGTGAATCGGAAAAAGCCGCGCTTCGCCATGAACTGGGCATCCCTTCGGGCAATAAGGTCATGGCATTTGTGGGGAGACTGGCAAAAGAAAAGAACCTGGAAGAGATTATTTCCTATCTGGCAAAAGAGATTTCAATAGCTGGCAGGAAAGACCTGACCCTTCTGGTGGTTGGAGACGGACCTCACAGGAGTTATTTGGAACAATATGCCGGTGAACTCGGAATTTCGCAAAATGTTGTTTTTGCCGGCATGGTGAAGTCCGAAAAAGTGGCATCTTATTATCAGCTGGGGGATGTTTTTGTCAGTGCATCCAGCAGCGAGACACAGGGACTCACCTATATCGAAGCGCTGGCCAACGGGATCCCCGCTTTGTGCAGAAAAGACCCGAGCCTGGATGCAGTTATCGCTGATGGATGGAATGGCTGGCAATACGAAACCTACGAAGATTTTATCCAACGGCTTAGCCAGATCATTGACGACAGGGCTGTGCAAAAACAACTGTCCGAGAATGCAAGGGAAGTGGCCGAACAGAAGTTTTCTTCAGTTACTTTTGCAAAAAAAGTGGAGCAAATCTATAGAACCACGATACTCCGGCAACAAGGAAAATATTATGAAGAAGCCGAAAACCCTCCGGAAGGGACTTTGGTTGTCAATAAATAAAGAGGCATTCCATTGATGGATTCCGAATTTCTTAAAGCTTTTGAGGACAAACCCTCGGCAGTGCAGTCAAGAAAGACTGCATGAAAAGAGGTTTGTTTAGCAGAAGCTTTTTTTGATAAAATGTTTGAACATTGCGAAAAAGGTGATATAATAATTTCGTGAATTTTATGAAATCAATAACAAAAACATGAAGCTTTTATCCATTTTATTCATTATAAAGGGGGAATGCGGATGACCGGAAAATTTGTTATTAGAGACACGAAAACGGGCATAAAGTTCGATTTAAGAGCGGGCAACAGTCAGGTTATTTTGACTTCTGAAGTATATTCATCCCTGGCAGCCTGCAGAAAAGGTATTGAAAGTGTAAGGAACAATGCTCCGGACGCAATCGTTATAGAAGAAAAGAAAGAAACTTAAAGCATCCTTTAATTCCTAAAAATGGCCGCCCTTGAAAAAGGGGGGCCATTTTGCTATACTTGTTTTTATTATTTCATTACAATTAGTGCGTAGGCATTGAAAATAAAATTCGGAGGACCCGAATGAAAAATCGACTTATCAAGCCAATCGATCAGGAACTCAGCGAGTATCTTCGGGATGAATCCCGTGCTGTGGGTACGGCCGGTAGCATTTCCTTTCCCAGATGCCTAGAAGAAGTCATAAATGTTATCAAAGAGCTGTATGATCAGGACATACCAGTCACGATCCAAGGAGCCAGAACCGGCCTTGCGGGGGGAGCGGTTCCACTGGGGGGCCATGTCATGAACCTGTCCAGAATGAATGCCGTGTCGGGGATGGAAATTGGAGAAGACGGCAGGTTTACCGTTCGCTGTGAAGCAGGAGTCGTACTTTCACAGCTGAATAAAATGATCGAAAGCAGGAAATTCGACCTCTCAAAATGGAACAAGGATTCCAGGGAAGCATATAAGGTATTTTTGAATGCGGAGGAGCAGTTTTTCAGCCCTGATCCCACCGAAGCTTCCGCAACGATCGGCGGCATGGTTGCCAACAACGCATCAGGGGCGAGAAGCTACCTGTATGGGTCCACACGGGATCATGTAATCGCTTTAAAAATTGTTCTTTTCAATGGGGATACGCTCTCTCTCCGCCGGGGACAGCACTTTGCAAGCGGCAGAAACTTAAGTATTCTGTCAGATCAGGGCTACAGATTCGATACGGCCTTACCGACGTATAAAATGCCGGAAACGAAAAACGCTTCCGGATATTATATTGAGGATGATATGGACGCCATCGATTTATTTATAGGATCCGGAGGAACCCTGGGAATTATTACAGAAATCGAAGTTGGGCTTTTACCTGCCCCAAAAGTTATCTGGGGTGTGAATTTCTGCTTTGCCGAGGAGAAGCAGGCAATCCGTTTTGTCGAAACCGTAAGATCGCAAGTGGACAATATTGCATCACTGGAGTTCTATGACGGCTTCGCCCTTGCGATTCTCAGGAACCAGAAAGAAGAAAACCCGGCTTTTGCTAAACTTCGCCCTGTGGAAAAAAGAATTAACAGTGTTATTTATGTCGAGCTGCACTGTGATGATGAAGAAGCCGCCTTGAAAAATCTTGTACAATTAGCAGACAAAATGAAAGAATCCAGAGGAGACGCTAAAGATACCCTGGTTGCCCGCACCGTTTCCGATCGAGACAGCCTCTATTTTTTCAGGCATGCGGTACCGGAAAGTGTAAACATGCTTATCGATAACAGAAGAAAAGTAAATCCGGTCATCAAGAAACTCGCGGCCGATATGGCCGTACCCGACCGATACCTGAGCGACATTATGGAACTGTACCGAACCATGCTGAAGCAATATGATCTGGAAGCAGCGATCTGGGGACACATCGGAGACAACCACCTGCATGTGAATATATTGCCGAGAGATGCATCCGACTATGAAAAGGGTCAGGCTCTATACCGCAAATGGTCATCTATGGTTTCAAAGTTCGGGGGAGCCGTATCAGCAGAACATGGCATCGGGAAGTTGAAAACGGATCAGTTGAAACTGATGTATGGCGAAAAGCATATTGAAGAAATGCGTATGCTGAAGAAAGTTTTTGACCCCCATGAATTGTTGTGTCCGGGAAATTTCTTTGAGATTCGGAAAAATGGCAGGATCGATTGCGGAGGTGAGGATCTATGAAGATTATGGTATGCATCAAACAGGTGCCTTCCACCAATGAAGTCAGCATGGATCCCGTTACGAACACCATCATAAGGGACAGCAGGCAATCAGTGATCAACCCGTTCGACACCTATGCCATTGAGCAGGCAGTCCGGTTGAAAGAATCCATAGGCGGAGAAGTCACCGTGATCAGCATGGGGATCCCGGGCACGGAAAGGCTGCTTCGGGATGCGGAAAGCCGCGGGGCTGACCGGGCTGTTCTTCTGACGGACAAGAATTTTGCGGGTGCTGATACACTGGCTACCTCCTATACTCTTTCCCTGGGTATAAAAAAATTGGGGCCTGTGGATTTGATCCTCTGCGGAAAAATGGCCGTCGACGGAGATACCGCACAGATCGGGCCGGAACTCGCAGAACAACTCAGGATCCCTCATGCGACGGATGTCTGCGAAATTATGGAAGCGTCATCGGAGGAAATCTTGTGCAGAAAAAACACGGATAACGGAGAGATGGCTCTTCGGATCAAACTGCCGGCCCTGCTGACTTTGTCCAAAGACATCAATCTTCCCCGGCTGCCTTCTATTCCGGGGGTGATGTTCAGTCTGTCTGCACCATTTGAGGTCTGGAATGCTGAGGAATTAAAAGCAGATCCCGGACGCATCGGACTGTTCGGATCTCCGACGCAAGTGGTGAAAACCTATGTAATGCAGAGGCGAAGCGAAGCTCAAAATATAGATGGAGAGCCTGCCGCACAGGCAGAAAAAATTAAAAAACTGATCGAGGAGCTGCTATAGAATGTCAATGTTGACGATAAATCCCGAGCAATGCACGGGATGCGGAATATGTGTCAGAAGCTGTGGGTTTCAGGCGCTTACCTTAATAAATCATAAAGCCGCGGTAAACGAAAACTGTACATTGTGCGGGATCTGTGAAGAAAGCTGCCCTTTTGATGCAATCAAAATCGCGAAAAAAGGCGTTGGCGGCATGGATGTTTCGCTATACAGCGGGGTTTGGGTTTTTGCAGAGCAGCACAAGGATAATGTTCTCCAGGTCGTTTTGGAACTTCTCGGAAAGGGGAGAGAACTTTCAGATGAGAAGGGCTGCCAGTTGACCGCGGTTTTGTTCGGAGAAAATATCAGGCCGGAAATTCCGGTTTTATTCGCATACGGAGCCGACCGGATCATCATATGTGAAGATCCGGAACTGGGCAAAAATCTGGATGAGGACTATACAACACTCTTCGAAAACCTCATCGGCCAATATAAACCGGAAATTCTTCTGTTTGGGGCAACCGGATTCGGACGTTCTCTCGCTCCCCGTATCGCTGCAAGGGTAGGAACAGGCCTGACCGCGGATTGTACTATGCTGGATATCGATAAGGAAACAGGGCTGCTGCGGCAGACAAGGCCGGCATTTGGAGGGAATCTGATGGCTACCATCATTTGCCCCGATCATCGGCCGCAGATGGCTACAGTCAGACCCGGAGTGATGTTGGCCAAGGAACCGGATTCCAACCGGAACGGTACCGATTCTGGAGGGAGCGGGCAGGAAATCATTGAATTACAGATGTGCGCGCCTGCCACAGAAGGTAAAAATATTGAAATGTTACGGGAAGTTCTGACCAAAAGAGTGAACAGCATTGCGGATGCCGAAATTATTGTATCTGCGGGACGCGGGATAGGATCCCAGAAGAACATGATCCTTGTGAAGAGACTGGCTGAGCTCATTGGCGCTCACATCGGGGTTTCAAGACCGCTGGTGGATATCGGATGGAGCGAATATAAAAATCAGATTGGCCAGACCGGTTCCTCCGTGGCTCCGAAACTTCTCATCACATGCGGCATTTCAGGCTCTGTGCAGCACCTGGCAGGTGTCGGGAACGTGCATACGATCATTGCTATCAACAATGATCCGGAAGCGCCGATCTTCACGGTTGCCGACTATAAAGTGGTGGGTGATTGTGTCGAAATTCTTAAAAAACTGATTGCAGCATTCGAAGAAGAGCAAGGGAAGGAGTCCTAAATATGGAGATGTATAGAAGAGAAGTTCCGTTATTTTCTTTATGCGGGCTGAATTGCGGACTTTGCCCGAGATATCATACCGATGGGACATCGAAGTGCCCCGGTTGCGGAGGCCAGGATTTTCATCTGAAACATCCGGCCTGTGCAGTGATCACGTGCAATAAAAAGCACGACAATGTCGAATATTGCTTTCAATGTTCCTATTTTCCCTGTGATAGATATACCCGCGCCAATGAGGCGGACTCCTTCATCACATACAGGAAAGTCTTAACCGATTTTGAAAAAGCCCGTTTACAGGGATTGGAAAAATATCAGGAGGAACTGAACGAAAAAATCAATATTCTTCAAGATCTTCTTGAGCGTTTTAATGACGGCAGAAGGAAAAGCTTCTACTGCAACGCTGTGAATCTCATGGACATTTTAGATTTAAAGGAGATCATGGAGAAAATAAGTGTTGAGTTCTCGGGCGACGAGGATGGAAAAGAACTCGAACTGAAAGAAAAAGCCAATAGGATCGTTTCTCTTTTGAAGGCTAAAGCCGCCGAAAAAAATATCGCGCTGGATCTCCGTAAGACCTGATCCAACGCGTAACATTTTCGTTCTGCTCATCCGCACTTCGTCAACAATTTATCCCATTTAGTGTCCACATAATTCTGCGTTTCTTCGATCATCCATTCATTGCCGGGTTCAAACATGTGGCTGAACCTTCCCTGCCTGATGAGAAAATCTTCCACTGGCAATTTTTTCTTTGGACTGTAATTCAACTTCCATACGCCATCTTCAATCTCATACAGCGGCCAAACGCAAGTTTCCACTGCAAGCTTGCAGATTTCGGCCATATCCTCCGCTTCATACCGCCAACCGCGGGGGCAGGGTGAAAGCACGTTCAGGAATGCCGGCCCTTTCGTATAAATCGCTTTTCGGGCTTTTTCATGGAGATCCCGGAAATTGCCGATAAAAGTAGTCTGGGCCGCATAAGGGATGTCGTGGGCGGCTACTATTGCAGTCAGATCCTTTTTGTTTTGATATTTCCCTGGTATAACCGTTCCCACCGGAGTTGTGGTGGCGTCGGTGAACCGCGGGGTAGCGGAGGATCTTTGGATACCGGTATTCATATAGGCTTCATTGTCATAGCAGACGTAAACCATATCATGGCCCCGCTCCAGAGCGCCGGATAGAGACTGCAGCCCGATATCGTAGGTGCCGCCGTCTCCGCCGAATGCGATGAATTTGTAGTTCTCTTCAATTTTTCCTCTCTTCTTGAGGACCCTGTAAGCCGTCTCAACACCACCGGCTGTTGCCCCTGCATTTTCAAAGGCGCTGTGTATATAACTGTCGGTATAGGCGGTGTAAGGATATAAAAAAGTGGATACTTCGAGGCAGCTGGTTGCATTGACCACCACTGCTTTATCTTCCGGCTCGAGAGCTCTGAGTACTCCCCGTACGGCGATAGCCGCGCCGCAGCCCGCACATAGACGGTGCCCGCCAACCAGGCGCTCCGGCTTTGCCGCTTCATTTTTCAGGTTGTAAGCCATTATTTCGCAACCTCCTCTTCCCTCTGGCCGATATGCCGATATATTTTCCCGGGATCACCGGTTTTAACCATGTTTTCGAGTTCCCCAAATATAAATTCAAAATCCTCAACGCGGATATCCCGGCCTCCGAGACCATAGACATAATTGATGATCTTCGGACGGTCTTCCAGATCATACAGGGAGGAACGCGTCTCTGCGAAAAGTGGACCTCCGCATGCGGAAAAGCTTTCGCACTTGTCCATTACCGCAACGGCTTTCACATGAGATAACGCCTGTGCCAGTTCCTCCATGGGGAAAGGCCTGAATACTCTGATCTTGATGAGTCCCGCTTTTTTCCCTTCATAGCGAAGATCGTCCACCGCTTCTTTTGCAGTGCCCGCACTGGATCCGATGACCACAATGGCGGTCTCCGCGTCTTCCATTCTGTATTCTTCAAAAAAACCGTAGCTTCTTCCCGTCATCCGCTCAAAATCTTTGGCCACAGACAGGATCACAGACTTCGCGTTTTTCATGGCTTCCGCCTGCAGGATCTTATGGTCCATGTAATAGGCCGATATATCATAAGGCCCAACCGCCAGTGGATTCTCCTTTTTCAGAAGGTAATTCTCCGGCAAATACTCGCCGACGAAGCGTTTCACCTTTTCATCCTCAATCAGTTCGATATTCTCTACCGCATGGCTGGTGATGAAACCATCCTGACAGACCATCACAGGAAGTCTGACTGCCGGGTCCTCTCCGATGGGCATTGCCATAATGAAATTATCATAAGCCTCCTGGTTCGATTCGGAATAAAGCTGGATCCAGCCGCTGTCCCGCGCTCCCATGGAGTCGGAATGATCGTTATTGATATTGATCGGACCTGTCAAAGCCCGGTTCACCAGCGCCATAGTGACGGGCAGTCTGGCCGAGGCCGTTACATACAACATTTCCCACATCAGGGCCATACCGGCGGACGATGTGGCAGTCACGGCCCTGGCGCCGGCAGCCTGTGCAGCAAAGCAGGTGGACATGGCACTATGCTCGGATTCTACCGCTACAAATTCTGTATCGACTTCACCGTTTGCAACATACCCTGAAAAATATTGAGGGATTTCAGTGGATGGAGTGATGGGAAAAGCGCCCATTACATCCGGGTTGATTTGCTTCATAGCCACAGCAACCGCTTCGTTGCCCGATAATCTGTCTTTTATTCCCATAATATTTATGCCTCCTCCTTTACGAAGGTGATGGCATCGGTGGGGCATACTTTAAAACAGATACCGCAACCCTTACAATGCATCAGATCGAAATCCAGCCGCTTCCCGTTGATAACCGGTATGCAGCTGTCCGGACAAAACGGGTAACAGAGCATACAGTGAGTGCATTTTTCCTCATGAAAAATCGGCCTCATCGATCTCCAGGCGCCGGTATCGACGAGTAATGAAGTTCCCGCTTCGTAGATTTCTCCGCCGGGAGTCAGCTTTTTCCACGGAGTTGTTTCATGGATATCTTTAGCTTTAATTGTCATCCTGCGCAAACCTCCTCCAGAGATCTGTGGATCGCTTTCATATTCCCCTCGACTACATGAGGCTTGGATGCAAATTTGTGCCGGAAGGAGCTTTCCATATCAGCCAGAAAACGTTCTCGATCCACAACATTGCTGACCTTGACCGCAGCCGCCAGCATCGGTGTATTCGGGAAGTTCTTACCCAGCGTTTCTTCAGAAATCTTTCTTGCATCGATAGAGTAGATTTTACCCTTATAGCCTTTCAGCAACGGCCTCAATTCATGGGGCTTTTTATCGCTGTTGATGATGACTGCTCCGTTTTCTTTCAAGCCATGCGTGACATCCACTGTGGCAAGCAGCGTTTCGTCAACTACAACAACGTAGTCCGGGTTGTAGATATTAGAATGTACAGAACATTTGCTTCCGCTGATACGGTTATAGGCTGTGATGGGAGCGCCCATCCTTTCGGGACCGTATTCTGGAAATCCCTGAACCTGTTTCCCTGAACTGAATGCCACATCGGCCAGCAGCAGGCAAGCGGTTTTAGCTCCCTGGCCTCCCCGGCCGTGCCATCTGATTTCGACTACATCTTTCTTTTGTTTTTCCTTTATCAGATCTTCTTGTGTTTTAATCGTAGTTTCCATTTCCGCTCCTTTTCTGATCATTTATAGAGGCAAGCCAGCAGATTTATCTCGGGGATATTCTCCTTACGGATATTAATAAAAAAAGCTTCCGTCCTGCAGAGGACGAAAGCCTGAACTTTCGCTGTACCACCTATGACTGCATACCAACATACGCGCTCCCTGTAACGGGGGAAACCGGCAAAGCTTACTGTTATTTCAGCCTGCGACTCGGGAGTGATTTTCGGACATTTCTGAACGGTATCGGGCTTCCACCAACCCCGAATCGCTGTGACCTTCGAAAAAGCCTACTCTCTCCGTCATTGTCTTTAATATGATGAAATTCATTGAAATTCATGATAAAGCATAAACATAATTTTGTCAAGACGAAGTTGTTGGCTACTACAAAAAATATTGATTTTCTTTGTGATACAATCCAAGCGATGCGCCTCGCAACTATTGCAAAGATCGGAATAACCGGATGGCTCAATTATATATTGACAAAATAAAATATTATCTATAATATATATAATTAATATATATTATAAACACGAATCTTTCTCGTTTGCCCTATAGAATGAGGAAAAGAGAACGAATTATGAAGAAAAAAACATCATAACTATATGAAGCAAACAACGGAGGCGGATATCATGGATACAATGAATACATCGGAATTCAAATTCATGCTCTGGGACAACACCAGAAAAATCAACGAGGAAATGAATACTGCACTGAACGCATGGGGAGATCAATATGAGCTTTCGGCACTTCAGCTTCGAATCCTCATGGATATTTATAAAAGCGGGCCGGAATCCGTCGGCTGCCTCGCCAGCAATGTTGCCATTGCCGGCACCAATATTTCTACAATGTGTAAAAAGCTTGAACGGCTGGGATATCTGGCCAGAACAAGAGACCGGTCCGATGAAAGGATCGTTCAAATTGAACTGACGGAAAAAGGTGCTGAAATCATGAAAGAACTGGATCACTGCTTTGAAAAGAAAATCCTGAACGCAATGAGTGAGGATGACAATGATTGCCTGAGAACCATTATCACCGCCATGGAAAAGCTGAATCAGATTTTTTCATGTCTGGATGGGCTGAAAATAGATAAAGAAAATGAAAAGAGGTAAAAATGAATAATATAAAAGTGCCTAACAGGCCAAAGAAGTCCGTTATATTCTATTACGCGGTCATCATGATCGTGCTGCTTTTGATCAATGCGCTGGTTTTACCAGGGTTGAACAGGGATGTAATCACGAAAGTGGATTACGGAACATTCCTGGATCAGGTCAACAACGGAAATGTCGACACGGTGGAAATAACAGATAAACAGATCGGCTATACGATCAAAAGCAAGGACGACACGAAAACGGTCTATATAACAGGGGCCATGGAGGATCCCGACCTGGTAAACCGATTGTATGAAGCCAATGTCAAATTTTCAAAAGTAATACCCACAGAGATGCCGCTTTTGCTGAGCTTCATCCTATCCTGGATACTCCCGCTGGCGATTTTCATATTTTTGGGACGAATGCTGAGCCGGAGACTGCAGGGAGGCATGGGGAACGCCATGTCTTTTGGCAAGAGCAACGCAAAAATTTATGTGGAGGCTCAAACCGGAAAGTCATTTGCTGACGTGGCCGGACAGGAAGAGGCCAAGGAAGCCTTGAAAGAAGTCGCGGATTTTCTGGAAAATCCAGAAAAGTATAAAGAAATAGGAGCAAACATACCGAAAGGCGTATTGCTGGTGGGCCCTCCGGGAACAGGAAAGACCCTGCTGGCGAAAGCAGTGGCAGGAGAATCCAAAGTGCCGTTTTTCTCTATTTCGGGTTCGGAATTTGTAGAAATGTTTGTAGGAATGGGTGCGGCCAGAGTAAGAGATCTTTTTAAACAGGCACAGGAGAAGGCGCCTTGCATTGTTTTCATTGATGAGATCGACGCCATCGGTAAAAGCCGTAACTCGGGACCAATGGGTGGAAACGATGAAAGAGAGCAGACTCTTAACCAATTGCTGACAGAAATGGATGGGTTCTCGGCTGATAAAGGCGTTGTCATCCTGGCGGCCACCAACAGACCTGAAACTTTAGACAAAGCGTTACTCCGGCCGGGCAGGTTCGACAGAAGGGTGCCTCTGGAGCTTCCGGATCTTCAGGGACGTGAGGCCATCCTGAAAGTCCATGCCAAGGGTGTAAAACTCGAAAAAAATATTAATTTCAACGTCATTTCGAGAGCTACTTCCGGCGCATCCGGAGCGGATCTGGCCAATATCATCAATGAAGCTGCCATAAGAGCGGTCAAAATGGGAAGAAAGTCTGTCAGCCAGAGCGATCTTGAAGAATCCGTCGAAGTGGTGATTGCCGGATATCAGAGGAAAAATGCCGTCATCAATCAAAAAGACAAACTTACCATCGCTTATCATGAAATCGGACACGCTCTGGTTGCGGCAAAACAAAGCCATTCAGCTCCGGTGCATAAAATTACCATCGTTCCCAGAACTTCGGGTGCCCTGGGCTACACCATGCAGGTGGATGAGGAGGAGCAGGTCCTGCTAAGCAAGGAACAGGCATTGGATAAGATCGCCACTTATATGGGTGGGAGAGCCGCAGAGGAATTGATTTTCAACTCCATCACCAGCGGAGCCTCCAATGATATCGTTCAGGCAACGAAAATAGCCAGAGCAATGGTTACCCGGTACGGAATGAGTGATGAATTCGGAATGATGGCGCTGGAGACTGTCAACAATCCGTATCTCGGCGAGGATACATCCATACTGGTATCCCCTGAAACAGCCACTAAAATCGATACGGAAGTTCAGCAGATCATAAAGAGCAGCTATGCTAGAGCTAGCAGCATACTGAAAGAAAATCGCGGGAAACTGGATGAACTGGCAAATGCTCTTCTCGAGAAAGAAACCATTACCGGAGAAGAATTCATGCTGATCCTGAACGGAGAAGAAGCCGGCCGGGAGGAACAGGAAATAGCATCCTGACTAATACCGATCACATGATTATAAAAAATTAGGAAGGCGGCCAACTGGCCGCCTTTAAGCATTGCATGTTTAAGACCGTTTCCTTGTCATTCTGTTGCCGCTTTCGTCAGAGTCGCTTCGGAAAGCTGCTGATTCCATAAAACATTGCATCCGAGACTTTCGCCAAGGAATCGAAGAGGCATCATCGTACGGCCCGGCGGTACAATTATAGGCTTCACATCGGGATTATCCGGGTCGATCATTTTTTCGACTCCATTCACTCTGGCGATGTTGTTTCCGACCCAAAGCTCGAGAACCGTCGAACCCAGAGTGACAGTCACTTTCTGGTCAACCGGGTCCCAGACAGGGGCAGCTCCCAGCGGTTCTGCCACATAGCGGACAGGCAGAAGGATACGGCTATTCATCAACAACGGACTCGCATCCATTATTTTAGATTCCCCGTTTACCAGGTATACAGAATTCCCGAGATAGAGTTTGATTTCAGTAGTTCCTTGCGGCACAGGAACTGGCGGCACAGGCACCGGCGGGAGAAGTTCGGGCGCCTCATCTTGCGGCGGAGCCGGAATCTCAAGAATCGGGAGATCTAATAATATGGAGTCGTCAATTATGATTCTCGGCATGGTGAAAGTAGGGAGTGGCCTCAATGCGACTATTGGAAGAGCTGCGAAAGAGGAGTACGCCTGCGTAGGGTAGCCATACCATGTCGGAGTAGTCCAACCTTTAGCGCCCACAGGAAAATAGATCAGAAAACCCGGCGCGGTATTGAAGAAAAGCTCTTTTCCGATCCTCGGAGCATCGCCTTTAAAACGCGCATCTGCAAGATTTGAGCAATCTTTGAATACAAAAGCACCCATGGTTGTCACATTCGAAGGTATGGTCACACTGGTCAAGTTGGAACAGCCGTAAAAAGCAGAGCTGTTAATGATCTTTACTCCTGCAGGGATGGAGACTGAAGAAATCGATTTGCAGCCATAAAATGCTACGCTGCCTATTTCTGTCAAAGCCGCAGGCAGGGTCACGGAAGAAAGTTTGGCGCAATCTTTGAAAGCATTGGAGCCGATGGTGGTGACCGTATCAGGAATGGTCACGGATTTCAGGCTTGTACAATTGTCAAAACAATGTTCGGGAATGTACTCCATCTTTATAGGTAAAGTGATATTTGTCAGGGCGGTGCAATTATAGAACTCATACTTTGAAATTTCTGTAGTGGCGCCCTGGAACACCACGGTTTCTAAACTCTTACAAGCAGAAAATGAACCAATCACATAATGCACACTGTCGGGGATGATAATGTTTTGTAAAACACTGCACTTCTGGAACGCTCCGGGCTGAATAAATACGATGCCGTTTGGCACTGAAAACGATGCGGCCGCTTTTGCTGCAGGATATTTTATCAGATACTGTTTATCCTTCGAATACAAAACTCCGTCCTGGCTCGCATAAGTTGAGTTTAATGGATCTACGTTTATAGCGGTCAGCTTGTCCATGAAAGTCTGGTAGACATTAAAATCGCTGACGTTTTTCGACAGATTCAGACTTGTGATGGCCGTGTAGGAAAAAGCGCAGGGCTCAATCTTCGTGACGCTTTCAGGAATGTTGACGCTTGCCAGACTCTTGCATTCATAAAACAGTTCGTCGGCAATCACTGTCAAATATTTTGGAAGCGTTACGGTTGTCAAATTTTCACAGTTCGAGAAAGCGTTGTAACCGATTTTTTTGACACTGTCGGGGATTACCACACCGGTCAGGCCAGATGTACCTGCAAAGGCTTGATTTTTAATAGCTGTCACAGGATAGCCTCCGAGTGTTGCAGGAATTGTTATATTGCCTCCGCTGCCAAGGTAACCGGTAATCGTTGCTTCGCCATTAGCGACATCATAGCTGTAGTCCAGGCTGATGGGTTTAATGATTACGCCAGGATCGATGGGCGTAATCGGGCTGATGGGTGTTATTGCCACTGCAGAAACAGGAAATGCTGTTCCCGCGATGAGGAGTACAGCAATTATCCAAGGCGTCAGAGTCCGTTTCATAATAGAATTCAGTTTTTTCATAAAGCGCTCCTCCCTTAAAAGATACGAATAGAAATGAACAAATAAAAAATCCTTTGAAAGAATATGTGCCATAATTATGCATTCGGGTATATACCTATTATATACCATATATTTTAGTTGGTTTACATGTTTGTTTTCGACGTATAGCTTGAACAGACTATAAAAATGACAATGGGCTTTCATTTTGAAAACATTTTGATAGAATTGAAATACAGAAATACAGCAATACGGAAATATAGAAATACATATAATAATAAATTCAGAATAGCGATCAAATTTAAATGGTAAATACAAAGGAGATTTTGTGGAAAAGACGATTCCAATAGAGGGCATGACCTGCGCCGCCTGCTCAGCAGCGGTAGAGCGGGCGGTATCAAAAGTTCCAGGGGTAGAGACCGCCGGTGTGAATCTGGCTGCGGAAACCTTGAAGGTCGATTTTAACGAACAGCAAACCAGCCTGGAAACCATTGCCAAAGCAGTTGAAAACGCGGGCTATAAAGCTGTTTTGCCGGATTCAGAGCACCCGCTGGAAGCTTCCCGGGCATATCAACTCAGACAGGAAGCCAAGGAGAAGAAAGAAAAGGGACTTTGGCAAAGATTTCTTGCCAGCGCCGTGTTAACAATCCCTCTTCTGTACATCTCCATGGGGTATATGATCGGTCTTCCCTTGCCGGGATTTTTTACTCCGGAAAACAATCCGCTGATCTATGGGCTATCACAGCTTTTGCTGGCAGCACCGGTCGTATTGATGGGCAGACAGTTTTTCGTAAATGGTACCGCAAATCTGGTGAGACTCCACCCTAATATGGATTCGCTGATTGCGGTGGGGACGGGATCGGCATTCTTATATGGCTGCTATGCACTGTCCATGGTTTATTTGGGTTCCGGGCATTATATCCATTCACTGTATTTTGAATCGGCCGCAGTCGTGCTAACACTGGTAACGCTGGGAAAATATCTGGAAGCAAGAGCCACCGGAAGAACCTCCGAAGCAATTAAAAAACTGATGGATCTTGCGCCGAAACAAGCGGTCATCCTTCGCGGAGAAAATGAAATTGTCATCAGCGCGTCAGACGTTGTGCCGGGTGATATTGTTGTGGTCAGACCCGGAGAAAGCTTTCCGGTGGATGGGATCGTCACCAGAGGGATGACCTATGTCGATGAATCGATGCTGACCGGAGAAAGTATGCCCGTCGAGAAGCAAACCGGAGACAAGGTAATCGGGGGATCTATCAATAAAAATGGGTTTATCTATTTTGAGGCCACCAAGGTGGGTTCGGAAACTGTACTATCTCAGATCATCAGACTGGTCGAAGAAGCGCAGGGGACCAAGGCGCCGATTTCTAAATTGGCGGATCGTATTTCTGGATATTTTGTTCCGGTGGTCATGGCTCTGGGGCTGTCAGCCGCAATGGCCTGGTATTTTATAGGGAACAAGGATCTGGAATTTGCATTGACCATTTTTGTTTCCGTTCTGGTCATCGCTTGCCCTTGTTCCCTTGGACTGGCAACACCAACGGCGATTATGACCGCAACAGGCAGAGGAGCAGAATTCGGAGTGCTGATAAAAGGCGGAGAGGCTCTTGAGACAGCACACAAAATCAATACGATGGTTCTGGACAAGACCGGAACGGTGACAGAGGGCAAGCCCGTGGTGACCTATGTGGCAGCATCAGGCGGCAGGACAGAAAGCGAGCTGCTGTCGATGGCGGCATCTGCCGAAAAAGGATCCGAACATCCGCTGGGGCAGGCTATTGTCAATAAGGCGGAAGAACTTGGCTTGAGCCTGCTTGAGATCCATGAATTCAAGGCCTCGCCCGGCCTTGGAATTGAGGCAGTTTACCAAGGGAAGCAGCTGTTGCTTGGAAATCGGAAAATGCTTGCAGATCACAAAATTGAAACCGATAAAGCCTTCACGGAAATCAGTTCTCTCGAATCCCAGGGGAAAACTCTGATGTACGTTGCTTTGGGTGGCATCCATTTAGGGATCATTGCTGTGTCGGATACTCTGAAAAGTGATAGCATACAGGCCATTGGGAAGCTGCACGAAATGGGCATAGAAACAGTACTCATGACCGGGGACAATTCGGAAACAGCCGAAGCTATCGCCAGGGAAACCGGAATTCAACGTGTATTTAGCGAAGTGCTTCCTGACCAAAAGGCCGCTCACGTTCAATCTCTGCAAAAGGAAGGCAAGGTTGTCGCCATGGTAGGCGACGGGATCAATGACGCACCAGCTCTGGCGCAGGCGGATGTAGGCCTCGCTATAGGCGCAGGAACCGACATCGCCATAGAATCCGCCGATATCGTATTGGTTCACAGCAGGCTGACCGATGTGCTCACAGCCTTGGAACTCAGCCGTGCAACGATCAGGAATATCAAGCAAAATCTGTTTTGGGCATTTGCATATAATACCATCGGCATCCCCGTGGCGATGGGAATGCTCTATTTATTTGGGGGCCCTTTATTGAATCCGATGCTGGCAGGGGCTGCCATGAGCCTCAGTTCGGTTTCTGTCGTAACCAACGCGTTAAGACTGAAGCGATTCAAACCATCAGTATTCTATAGCGAGCCGGAAGTTCGCCAGGAGAAAATGACAATTGCGGACATCGTTCCGCCAAATAACAATCATGAGGAGGAAGAACCTATGAAAAAGAAATTGGCTGTAGAAGGTATGAGTTGTATGCATTGCGTAAACCATGTTAAAAAATATCTTGAAGAAATACCGGGCGTTTCAAATGTAAAGGTTAATCTCGAAGAGAGGGCGGCATGGATCGAAACTGATGGTAAAGTCAGCGATGAGCAAATCAGGGAGCAACTGACAGATACCGGTTATGAGATAAAAAATATCGAAAATCTATAAAAAAATACAAAAAAGGGCCAAATCGCAAAAAAAATTTTTTGGTCGGCTCTTTTTTTATCAATATGATGTTGTCTGGTTTACTATAATCTTTTTTACAACAAATTAGTTATAATTCCTTGTAAAACAAGACGATGTTAAAAAATAACATTATAGCAGGTATAATGATTTGCATTTTTTTTAGCGCATGAAACGGTAATGTTATAAAAGTTCGAATATTACGCATTTTTATGAACCCGTTTACAATTGGAATTCCAGGGTACATAATATACATTGTAGTCAACAAGACATCATTCATGGCTACAGACCCTATAATATTTGCTTACTCTCCACTTATAAATATTTCTAAACAGTAAAGCCCGATGTAGTCTCAGCTGCATCGGGCTTTATTGCTTCGCGTGCCAAAATATTATTACTTTGCGGTTTGAATGTGTCAAACCGGCCATCGTTTCTGGGATGTCAGAATTTGTGTCATTTTTTAAAAATAATTTATAAAATAATTCTGATATCAAACACGCGCCAAAAAGTCATGTCTGCATCAGGCTTTTAACTAGCCTTAAAAATGCTTAAAAAAATCAAATCAGCCGAAGTCGTTTAAAATAAAGGGAAACTATGTAGGAATTGAAATGTGATCCAGGAGCAGAACATTATTACAGGTTTGATATTTTTTTGGAATGGAACCGGTGCAAAAGAAAATTCACATTTTGCGGAAAATTCCGTGTTTTTCAAAATCCGTTTACAATTCCTGGGGAATAGACCATAATTTGATATATAAATAAGTTGTTTGTGTGTAGAATTATTACGTAATCTGCAAAATTGTAACGTTTTAGCCGATTCAACAATAAGAGTTAATGGAAAAGAATGGAGAATGCCAACATGCCGGATTATACTGAATATTATCTCATGCTGCCGATATTGCTCTGGATTGTCACATATTTGATCATAGCTGCTGCTGACCGAATGGTAAAGAAAAAATTCGGAGTGAAGAGTGAAGAGTATCAGGACCTGAGATTCCCGAAATTCGTCGCATTGCTGTTAAATTCCGCATCGACCATTGGTATTATCATGTTTATTAAGTTCGGTACAATCACTCCGGAAATATCCACATTTTTCGCCGTGCCGTTTTTCGGGATCACGGCCTTCTTTCTGACATCTGTTTTCAGAGAATTTAAGGATGCAAGAAGAGCAAACGGAAGCAAATGGTAAGCATTTCTGATGCTTGTCGATAACCTGATTTGAGGGGAGTGATGCGAATTAGAAATGGTTAGAAAGGTCGAATCGAAATCCAAAAGGGATCTCATTGTGGCATTAGGGGTAAAGGGGAAAATTGTAATTTTTTAATCTTATTTACTTAATTTTTAAACAGCAAGAAAAGGAGGATTAAATATGGCAAAGACCGAAAAGAAAAAAGGCATGAACCTTTTGGATTATTTTATGCTGGGGTTTGGTTCAATCGTTGGAGTTGGCTGGGCTGTAGCAGTTAATGGATGGATGGGTACCGGTGGTGGTCCGATTCCTTCCGCAATCGCGTATATATTTGCAACACTGATGATTATACCTATCTCTTTCTGCTATGCTGAACTGACAAGCGCAATGCCTGTAGCAGGCGGCGTAGTAGCATTCGCTTATAAAGCATACGGTTCATTCGCATCGTTTGTTGGCGGTTGGTTTGTAGCCCTGGCTTATGTAACAATAATTCCGTGGGAAGCCATCTACATCAATGACGTGCTTGCACTCATCTTCCCTGTACTGAAAGCGGGAGATCCGCTTTACATGATCGCCGGAACGGGCATTTATGCCAATGGCCTTATTGTAGGCGTTATCGTTTCCCTGGCGGTTATTTATATGAACTACAGAGGTATCGACATCGCAGCCGGGATCCAGACTGCATTAGGTATCATTTTGGTAGGTTCCGGCATACTTGTCATACTGTTCTGCTTCCTCAAAGCAGATCCTGCAAACCTGATGCCTATTTACCAGAATGTTGGAAAAGGAACGCATACAACCATGCTCGGTGGTATGATCGCTGTCATGTCTATTGCACCGTTCTTCCTTGCAGGTTTTGATACGATCACACAAGGAGCCGAGGACAGCGAATCAGGTCTTGACTATAACGGCCTTGGAAAAGTTCTGGTTATGGCAATCCTGAGCGCAGGTATATTCTATACATTAGTAATCATTTCATCCGGTTTGGCAATGCCTTGGACTGATTTCTTCCAGCTCCCTCGTCCGGCTGTTTCCCTTGAGTTGAGAGATGCTTATGGCGGCGCTCTTGGAGCAGCTTTGTACTGGCTGGTAATGGTAGGAGCTTTAGCCGGACTGTTCACTACCTGGAACGGTTTCTTCATTGCATCGGCCCGTCTGCTCATGGGTATGAGCAGAGCCAGACTGATCCCTGCTTTCTTTAGCAAAATACATCCTAAATACGGAACTCCTGTAGGCGCAAATACATTCATTGCGATCTCCTGCCTGGTCGGTCCTTTCGTAGGAATGGGCGTTATCGATCCTCTGACCGTAGTAGGATCCACAGCATTCCTGATCGGCTGGTTCATGACTTCACTCTGTACGATCAAACTTAGAGTGTCCCAACCGGAGATGCCTAGACCTTACAAAGCACCTGGTGGCATGGGTCTTGTTTGGATAGCAGCCATTTTCTCACTGTTGTTCATAGTAAGCACGTTCCTGCCATTCTCACCTGGATATATGGGTACTTTGGGCGTGCAGATCTTCATCGTTTGGGCTATAATCGGAATCATCTTCTACACTGCAAGCGCTAAGTTCAGAAATGAATTTACTGAAGAGGAAAAGTATGCAGCGATTTTCCAAAAGCTCAGCAAATAATTTACTTACTCTACACTTATAAATATTTCTAAATCAATAAAGCCCGATGCAGTCTCCACTGCGTCGGGCCTTATTGCATAAGTAATGATATTCGGCTGTGGCTGCAAATGAAAAAGAGGACAAAACGTATATAAATATGGTGGATTATCAGGCTAAAGCAATTGACATCACCGTTCAAAAAGAGGATAATTTATTGAAAAGATGCGGGCGATTAACTCAGCGGGAGAGTGCTACCGTCACAAGGTAGAAGTCGTTGGTTCAAACCCAATATCGCCCACCATATAGAGAAATATGAAAATAATTTCCAACGGACAACAGAATACAAGATCAGGAAACCGATACGGACGATCAGAGTGGGCAGGCGCCTTTGGTGACCTAGGAACTCTGATTCCTTTTGTTGTCGGGTATATCAGCATTGTAAGGATGGATCCCCGCGGAGTTCTTTTTATGCTGGGCATACTGATGATCGGATCAGGTCTATATTATAAGACACCGATTCCGGTACAGCCAATGAAAGCCATCGGTGCAGCCGCCATCGCTTCATCCGGTGCAATCACGCCGGGAATAATATGGGGAGCAGGCCTGTTTACCGGTGTCTTCTGGCTCGCTTTGGGATTATCCGGGCAGCTTGATAAGGTGTCGAAAATAGCATCCAAGCCTGTTCTGAGAGGAATCGTGCTGGGATTGGGCCTCCTGTTCATGATGGACGGGCTGAATATGATGAGGAAAGACTTCCTTGTCGCAGCGATCGCTCTTATACTTACCTTTACGCTTCTCAAGAATAAAAAAGTACCTGCAATGTTTATCTTGCTTCTATTCGGTATTTTTGCCGCAGTTCTCCGGAATCCTGCGTTGTTAGCCGATATTTCAAAAATTAATCTGGACATTCAAATACCGGAATTTGCCCTTGGAAAGATTACTGCTCCGGAAATGGCAAAAGGCATCCTGCTTCTTGGACTTCCTCAGATCCCTTTGACTTTCGGAAATGCGGTCGTCGCAATCACATCTGAAAACAATCGGCTTTTCCCTGATCATCCGGTTAATGAAAATAAAATAGCCATATCCCAGGGCATTATGAATTTGATTTCACCTCTTTTCGGTGGAATACCGGTTTGCCACGGTGCCGGCGGTATGGCAGGCCATGTTCGATTCGGGGCAAGAACCGGGGGAGCGCTTGTTATTTTAGGCGGGATACTCCTGGCAGCCGGCATTTGCTTTGGCAGTTCTGTGTTGTTGATTTTTGAAATATTTCCGCAAAGTGTGCTGGGTGTAATTTTATTTTTTGCGGGTCTGGAGCTTGCAGCTCCTGCCTGGGATACCGGCGGGGAAAGAAAAGATCAATATCTGCTGCTTTTTACAGCGGGATTCTCCTTATGGAATATTGGAATCGGATTCGCTGCCGGATTGATCCTGCAGGAACTATTGAAAAGAAAATGGATCGATATCTGAAATACACAGAGGTGAAGAATTATTTGTTGACGGAATGAAAAATGTTGACATACGGTACCAAATAACAGATAATTTACCATGTAAATACGGGCGATTAACTCAGTGGGAGAGTGCTACCTCGACAAGGTAGAAGTCGTTGGTTCAAATCCAATATCGCCTACCAGATAAAAAACCGCTTCTTTCGAAGCGGTTTTTTAGTACCTTCATTACAAAGCATTGCAATATTTGCCCATGAACAGGATCGTTCCGGTTTCTTCCTCTTCAATCAGGAAAAGAAAAGGTCTGTCTGCGATAAAAGTGACAGGTTCCTGGACAGCGGTTTCACCCACGATCACAACCGTAGCTCCGGCGGCTTCGCTTCCTTCTTCATTGACTTCGATAACCGCTTTGTGCAGCACCTCGCTGATATAGAGTCCTTCCCTGATCCCCGAAAAATCTGCCTCTGTCGAAAAAGGCAGTACCATGCCCATCGATATCAGTGGGTCGTTCAGTTTTTTGATGCCGTATTCCATTTTGAATTTTGGAATCTGAAGTTCAACACTTTCTGTGGTGTTAATAGATTCCTTAACGCGATTGAACTTTTCGGCATTGATAGACTGAACAAATGAGGAGATATCCTGGTCTTCATCCGGGAGTATACAATACATGGCTGTTTTGCCGTTCCCGTAAGGCAGTTTGACAACCTTGAAATCATCGCCTTCCCCGTATTCCACTTCCCCGTTTCTACGCATCATATCAACCTTCTGAACGCTGTCGAGACCGTGGAATTCTGATTCAAAGGTGTCGCTCTTCTTAAATTTTGTCGTCCATTGACCTTTAAAATATACCGCGTTGATCAAGTACATCACTATTGTATCCGGAATAGGAGGGCTGATCATTTTTTCAATTTTACCTTTCGTCGAATTCTTGATCCATGAATTGATTGAATTGACTGTTTCTGGATCCGAGAAATCAACCTCATTGACTTCTGCTGTAAAAACGTTTCTATTCGTGGTTATGAATTCATTCTTGATCGGCTCACCCTGCCGGTACCATATGGAGTTGCTGATATTCAGGTCCACTTTCTTGTCGGCTTGCGTCAGGTAAGCCAGAAGATTTTCATAGGTTTCGTTGACATCCTGCCTTTTGATTCCGTCGTATCGCAGGCCTTTTTCCATTTCAGCCAAGGTATCGCCAACAGCACCGTTGTAGGTCATGGTCAAAGCGGTCGAAACGCTTAAAGGCGATATAAAAATATTTGAAGCCCGATCTTCACTGTCCAGCGCTCTGAACAAGTCAAAAGAAAATTCGGCATTTCTATTCATCACCTCACTGCTGATTTTCGTCATGTCATATTCTTTCCCTTCGTCAGGCCTTTGTCCGCATCCATAAAAGGAAGAAAATATAAGTATAAGAATCAGTAATATCACAATTGATTTATTCGCGATGCTATTCATCATGACACCTCCGTCAGATCATTTAGTTTATCTTATGACTTAGACCCATCAGACTCATCTTTTGTTTCATTATACCCCAAATGTTGAAGTTAGCTTATGGTTGGATGATGGAGGAACTGTTTTTAAGTCGGGGCAGGTTGTTTGACAAATCATTTTATCTATAATACAATGAAAAAGCTCGTGACTATTGGTATCAAGGAAAGTTCAGGGGGACAGGCATCAGAATGGAAACAATTCTGACCGGGGATTTACTTAAAATATCATTTGGGTTATTAGGGTTTGCCGCTGTCTTAGCGCTGGCGTCTTCAAAGAAGTACAGATTTTGCAATGTTTCGGCAAACGTTCTATGCATCGCTGCATCGGCAATCATGATGGCAGCCTCTGTTGGTGTAATAACAGGCGGAGAGGATCCGCTTCGGATCAGGTTCTTTGACGCTTTTATTCCTTTCTTGTCTATAGAATTGACTGTCGACAAGCTTTCAGCCCTTTTTCTTCTTTTTTTATCCATACTCGTACTTTGCGTATCGATCTATTCAATAGGATACATATCCCACTACTTCGAGAAAAGGAATGTAGGTCTTTTTTATTTCTTATATACCGCTTTCATTCTGTCAATGGCATTTGTTTTCACTGCGTCTAACGCTGTTTTTTTCTATGTTTCATGGGAAGCGATGTCGGTGCTTTCTTATTTTCTCGTCATTTTCGAGTCAGAGGTCGACAAAAATCAAAAAGCCGGAATCTTATATATTGTCATGACCCATATCGGAACAGCATTCCTGCTCATCGGTTTCATGATCAGTTACAGCTATACAGGATCGTTTGATCTGTTCGGAAGCTCAGAGGCCATACCGGGCACGGCAAAAAATATTATATTTATCTTGTTTCTGCTGGGATTCTCCACAAAAGCAGGCGCTATACCTGTACATATATGGCTGCCTTACGCACATCCCTCAGCGCCTAGCAATATTTCAGCTTTAATGTCCGGCATCATGATAAAAACAGCGATCTATGGGCTGATCCGCTTTGTTTTGGAGTACCTTGGCCTGCAGAATACCTGGTGGGGAGTGCTGATCCTGATCATTGGTATTTTATCCGCTGTTCTCGGAGTGGCTTATGCCCTGATGGAGCATGACATCAAGAGACTGCTGGCCTATCATAGTGTGGAGAATATCGGCATCATCTTTATTGGCCTTGGAGTCAGCTTTTTGTCCTTTTCCGAGGGGAATGCATTTGCCGGGTCACTGGCGCTAACTGCCTCGCTGCTTCACACATTGAACCACGCTCTGTTCAAAGGAGGGCTTTTCCTTGGCGCCGGATCGATTCATTATTCGACTCACACAAAAAACATCGAGAAATTGGGCGGGCTGATCCGTAAAATGCCGGTTACAGCTATATTTGTTCTGTGCTTCTCGCTGGCGATATCCGCAATAGTCCCGTTCAACGGATTTATCAGCGAGTGGCTTACCTTCCAATCGATCTTCTCATTTATCGCACCGGGGCAGGCCGGGATCAATACGGTCCTTATTATTGCCGTTGCAGCGTTAGGGATGGCCGGAGCCTTGGCGGCGGCATGCTTTGTCAAGTTTTTCGGGATATCATTTCTTGGGCGTCCCAGAAGCAGTCAGGCTTCAGAAGCAAAAGAGGTTCCTGCCACAATGAACATCAGCATGTGCATTATCGCAGCGATCTGCCTTATTATAGGACTATTTCCAGTGCCGATCATTTCCCTGATAGATCAAGTCGTTTTCAGTCTGACGGGGGATTCCGTCATCAATGGCATGCAAGGGGGGTTTGCAATCACCTGGTTTTCAATGGAACTATCAGGCAATTTGATATCCCCGGCAGAAATCCTCGGCGCTATGGCCGGCGTAGTCCTTCTGGCGCTATGGGTCATCAGGATTATCGGCGGGAAAATCCCGGAAAGAAAAGTTGGCACATGGGACTGCGGGTTCGAAGCAATCAATTCGAGAATGCAATATACGGCAACCGGCTTTTCAAAGCCAATTAAAATTGTTTTTAGGATATTATTCAGGCCTTCCAGGAAAACGGAACTGAAAGGCGGCTCCAGGTATCAGCCTGAAGACATCGAATATACGACAACTTCGGAATCTATTTTTGAAAAGTACGCTTATCGTCCGGCTTTTGAGCAAATCACGGCTTTCTCAAGAAGAGTCAAATACTTTGTTCAAACCGGGAATATTCATAACTATCTGATATACATTTTTGTGACGATTTTAGTTTTAATGGCTTATAACAGGTTTGTATAGGGGGCTATAAGCAGTGCAGACGAACTTGATCATTTATATAGCATTTCAAATACTTGTGATCCTCATCATGGCACCGTTGGTCAACGGTGTCATAAGAAAGCTGAAGGCATTCTCGCAAAAGAGAAAAGGCGCGCCTGTCCTTCAGATGTACTTTGATTTGTATAAACTTTTCGGGAAGGGTACATTGGTTTCCGAAACGTCATCCTGGATCTTTAAGGCTGCTCCTTTCGTTCTGTTTTCAACCTCTCTGACAGCGGCATTGCTGGTGCCGGTATCGACCTTAATCCCGCAGCCGTCGACCCTGACGGGTGATTTCATTATTATGGTTTCGATTTTTGCTCTGGGCAGATTCTTTATGATGCTGGCAGGGCTTGACACCGGAAGCACTTTCGGCGGAATGGGAAGCAGCAGGGAAGCGATGATTTCATCGCTTATAGAACCGGCGATTCTTGTTTCACTGTTCACAGCAGCGCTTATTACCGGATCCACATCGCTGTCGCGAATCATGGCTACGGTGAATGAACCGAACGATCAGCTTCCTCTTCAGATTTCCGTGCTACTTTTTCCCGCGTTGCTGATCATAATAATTGCAGAAACAGCAAGGATACCGGTGGACGATCCATCAACTCATCTTGAACTTACCATGGTTCACGAGGCAATGATTCTGGAGTATTCCGGACGCCACCTGGCTCTGATGGAATACGGAGCCGCCATCAAGCAACTGACTTTAATTACCCTCATGGTAAACATTATGATACCCCACGATCAGATCATCAGTGTTGTCGGGCCAATATCTTTGCTTCTTTCCCTGTTGCTGTATATGGGTAAAGTTTTCCTGGCCGCGCTGCTTATTGCGCTGATTGAAATCAACACAGTGAAGCTGAAGCTGTTCAGCATCCCGAATCTTGCCGCGCTGGCTTTTATCCTTTCTTTTATCGCTTTTTTACAATATTTTGTTTTGGGAGGCGTTTATGTCCGGCTTATTTGATGCTTTGTCAGTGATGATCCTGATGACAGCCTTTGTGCTGATGGCCAACAAGAAGACCAAAGCATATATAAAAACTTTTCGCATCCAGTCAATGTTCATCGCTCTTGCGGCGGGCATGATGGGGGTACAGAGCATCGCAAACGAGGGCCGCGTCGATGTCCTTGTGGTCTGCGGGCTGATCATAGCCCTGAAAGTGATTTTTATTCCCAGTTTATTATATAAAACCTATGCAGGTGTGGAATACAGGACTGAAAAGGACTTTATCCTGAATATCCCGATCCTGATTCTGATTAGCTGCGGCCTGGTGGTATTTACCGTTTTCTCGTTTTCAACAATAGAAGGGATCAATGAAGGTTTTATCAACACGCAGCTTGTTAACACCGTCTCGGTAACGCTGATCGGAATCTTCTTTATGATCACCAGAAAAAAGGCCATTGGCCAGATCATCGGATTTCTTGAAGTTGAAAACGGCATATTCATTACGGCAATGTTTTCAACCGAAGGGATGCCGTTCATCGTCGATATGGGAATATTCATCGATATGCTTACGGCAGTGATGATCATGGGCGTGCTGGTTTTCAAAATCAATGTTACTTTTGAATCGATCAATACCGATAAGTTGAATAAACTGAAAGGATAATAAGGCATAAAATGGGGTTTTTGGTATTGGCAGCGCCGGTGATCACGGTGCTGCTGATGATGATCACTAAGAAAAAAGAGTCGATGCATGCAATCAGCATATCAGCTTCAGGGATCATGCTGCTTTCAGCCGTTCTCATAACCAGGGAAGTCATTGCCTTCGACATAGTTGAATCTACACACTTAGGTGGTTTTCTTTATTTGGATTCGCTTAGCATTATAGTGTTGGATATTGTATTACTGATCGGATTCATGGCCGCTGTTTATTCAGTCGGATATCTGAATATTGAGGCATTCCATGGGAAATTTGATGATAAAAGAATAAGGCTGTACTATATCCTGATGTATTCCTTTATGTTCACAATGGCTCTGGCTCTAAGTGTAAAGAATATAGGCATTATGTGGATCGCTATTGAGGCGACCACTCTCGCCTCTGCATTTCTTGTGGGTTTTTATAACGACAGATATGCACTAGAAGCAGCCTGGAAATATATTATAATCTGTTCGGTGGGCATAGCCGTCGCTATGCTGGGCATCATATTCCTGCACCTTTCATCCATCGGCGCCCTGGGCACCTCCGAACAACTGGACTGGACTGCGCTGATGGAAAATGCAAAAGCCCTTAAATCATCCACAGTTCGTCTGGCATTTATTTTTATTCTTGTCGGATTTGGTACTAAAGCGGGTTTGGCTCCGATGCATACGTGGCTTCCTGATGCGCATAGCCAGGCACCTGCGCCTATCAGTGCGCTGCTGTCCGGCGTGCTTTTAAATAGTGCACTATATGGAATTATCCGTGTGACGGCCATCGTTAATAAAAATCTCGGCGGCAGCCAGTACACCGGTAAATTGCTCATTGCACTGGGCATGCTTTCCATACTTGCTGCAAGCATCTTCATACTGACTCAGAAGGACTACAAAAGGCTGCTGGCTTATTCCAGCATAGAACATATGGGCATCATCGCTGTGGCAATGGGCATCTTTTCCCCCGCTTCGATTTTTGGCGGTTTGCTTCATATGATCAACCACTCTTTGACAAAATCCATGTTGTTTTTCTGCTCCGGTACGATATTGCAGAAATACGGCAGCAAACAAATTTCAAAAATCAAAGGTGTGATAAAAGTGCTGCCGTATACGGGGACCGCATTTCTGCTTGGACTTTTTGCTATTGCGGGGACGCCTCCATTCAGTATATTCTCCAGCGAATTCAGTATCATGGCAGCGATTTTCAAAGAGGGCAGTTTCGCTGTTGGGGCTGCGCTCATACTGCTTCTGACTCTGGTTTTTGCAGGCATTGCTGTGACCCTGTTCAGGATTTTTTATGGCTCAGCCGATGCGAATAGCCCGGAACCGGGAGAACAAAATGTCCTCGGAGCGATTGTGGTAACGGTGCTTTTGGCCACCATCGGAATAACCGGATTGCTGATGCCGGAACAGGTGAAAGAGCTGATTTACAGTGCGCAAAGTATTATTTTCGGAGTATGATCAAAAAACTCCGGTTGAAAGGAACGAATATTAGTGTTAAACAAAAGCTTGGCCGGAATCATTGCATCCTTCGGCCATAATATTCTGAAAAGCAGCATCCAGAATAGAAACGAGATCTACCTGGAAATTGATCCGGACCGAGTTCCTTCTGTCTGCACTCATCTTTACAATGATCTCAGGTATCCTTTGGTTTCAATGTTTGCATGCGATGAACGAAAATTGGAAGGAAAGTTCACCGTATATTATGTTTTTGCAGACAGAGAGAACGGGAAATTGGTCATTCTGAAGACAGCCGTCGATCCGCATAAAATGGAAATCAGATCCCTAAGCGGAAAGGTTTACGCGGCCGCCAGATATGAAAGAGAGATCAAGGATCTTTTTGGCATGATACCGGTTGGGCATCATAACCCGAAAAGGCTCGTGATGCACAGCAATTGGCCTCAAGGTGAATTCCCTTTAAGAAAAGACTACAACACAGAGAACCAACCTCCATTCGCCAGCGAAACAATCAAATTTCAAAAAGTTCGCGGTGAAGGAGTCTTTGAAATCCCGGTTGGCCCAGTCCATGCCGGCATTATTGAACCCGGGCATTTTCGATTCAGTGTTGCAGGAGAGCCGATCATCAATCTGGAAGCGCAGCTCTACTACACACATAAAGGCATCGAAAAGCTTTGCGAAGGGAACAGCGTTGAAAAATGTCTATACATCGCAGAGCGGATTTCGGGCGATGAGACCATTGCAAACTCGCTAGCCTACTGCCAGGCCATTGAAAAAATAGGGGGCATCCAAGTGCCGGTACGCGCAACATACACTAGAGTTGTTTTTGCGGAGCTTGAAAGGTTGATCAGCCATCTTGGAGATCTGGGCGGCTTGTGCCTGGACACAGGCTACGGATTCGCCAATTCTCAGTTTAGAATGCTGAAGGGATGGGGTTACAACATTGCGGATGAGCTTTGCGGGATGAGATTTTTGCGGAGCGTGAACAGGATCGGCGGGGTCAGGATGGATTTTCTCCAAGGGAAAGAATCCTGTGTCATCGGGATGCTGGATAAACTCAGATCAGAACTTACAGATACAGTCAGAATCATCAAGTCCAACAGCATGTTTATTGACAGGGTCGAAAATACCGGGATCCTAAAGACCAGGACTGCCGAAGACCTGAATGCTGTAGGGCCCGGAGGCCGGGCATCGGGCGTGGGGCATGATGTGCGGAAGGATTTTCCTTATGAAGCCTATGGAGAGTTGAGATTCAAAGTGCCGGTATACTATTACGGCGATGTCAACTGTAGGATGAATATAAAAATCGACGAATGCTTTCAGTCTATTGAAATGATGAAAGCTGCCATCGAATCCATGCCGCCGGGGAAAATTTCCGAACACACGGAGAAGTTGGAACCTTATCGCTATGCATTTGGTATGACAGAAGCGCCTCGGGGCGAGAATATACATTTTGTTATGACCGGAGAGAACGACACGATTTTCAGATATAAGATAAGGACGCCATCCTTCTGCAACTGGCCGGCATTATGTTTTGCAGTCAAAGGGAATATCGTGCCGGATTTCCCTCTAATCAACAAGAGCTTTAACTTATCTTATGCAGGAAATGATTTATAAGGATATCAGTGATGTTGGATAAAACAAAGAAAATTATTAAATACAAGACTCTTACCCAGGTGTATCCGCATGGTCCGGCAAACTCAGGCCTATGGGCCGGGACGCCTGCCATCGATCCGGGTAAATGCAGCCAATGCGGAGAGTGTTTTCGTCGCTGTCCTTCCAGCGCGATTTCGCAGAATGCAGGTACCAAAATCTTCGGCATTAATTATGATCAGTGCGTTTTCTGCATGTTATGTTTGGACGTATGTCCTGTGGGTGCTGTGACGATGACAACCGAATTTGAATTGGCACAAAAAGAAAAACAGAAACTGAGATGCGAATACGAATCCGTTCCAAAGAAAACAGCTGAAGATCCCTATGAACAAATAGGCCGCGAGCTAAAATCCAGGATCAGTAAACTGTTTGGAAGAAGCCTGAAAATAAGGGAAGTGGATGCCGGCTCCTGCAATGGGTGCGACAACGAAATCAATGCTCTGGGCAATCCGTTCAATGACATTGAACGATTCGGAATCAGCTTTGTGGCTTCTCCGAGGCATGCAGATATGCTCATGGTGACCGGAATATGCACCAGAAACATGAAGGAAGCCTTGCTGAAAACGTACAATGCTGCTCCCGACCCCAAATTGGTTGCGGCAGTGGGAGCCTGCGCCTGTTCCGGCGGTATATTTCGGGACACCTACGCTTCCGGTAACGGCATAGATAATATCCTGCCGGTAGATGTTTATATTCCCGGATGCCCTCCAAGACCACAGGCAATACTTTACGGCATATTGAAGGCTTTGGATCGATTATAGCCATCACAGCGCTTCGGTGGAGAGCTGAAGGAAAAACAGATCAATAGACTAAAAGATCTAACAATGCTATGATATCTATAGCAATTAAATCTATATTGCATAGTGCCAAACTTATGCACCAAAAAGGAGGAATCCGGAAGTGGCCGGCGATCTGCGTAATATTGTAATCATAATTATTGCCTTGATCATAGGCCTTGCCATGGGCGCTCAACTGGGCGGACTGTAAGGCGGGCTTTATCAGACAGAAAAGATGGAGGATGATGATCGAACAGGTATACAAATTGACAATAACCAATGAAAGAACGGTGGAAAAAGTTGTGCATGATGAAAACGTTCAATATATGCATATGGTTTTCAATGAAGGCCAGGGGACACCCGAGCATTATTCGAATTCCACAGTATATATGACAGTGGTAAGAGGAACGCTTTCCATCACGCGGGGAGAACAGGATACGAAGGAATATGAGGCCGGTACGGTATTAATAATTCCTCTCAACACAAAAATGAAAGCCGAAAATCGAGGGGGAAACACGCTGGAACTCATCGTTGTGAAGGCACCTTCTCCTGAAAAATAGTTGAATTAAAAGCCCGTCCGGGACAAATCACCCGGGCGGGCTTTTTTTATAGGCATGGAAAAGTGAATATAGGGTTGGAAAACGTTTTGGCTTGTGTTTTTTTTAACAAAGTGTTATGATGTTAAAAAATACTAGTATGATCTGCAGGAGGTTGAGGCGCCCTATGGATATCGAAAATATTACAGTAACGGCCGCAGAGATGAAGGAAATTGAAAAAAAGGCTGCCATGCAAGGCTTGTCCTACGAACAAATGATGGAAAATGCTGGAACAGCCGCAGCGGAATTTATCAGAACAAAAGAAAAAATCAAGGGAAAAAGTATTTTGGTTTTTTGCGGAAAAGGCAATAACGGAGGCGATGGTTACGTGGTCGCCAGAAAACTGCTTCAAGAGGGGGCAGATGTAAAAATCGTCATGGTAGACGGTGAGCCAAAGACCGAGGAAGCTTTAAAAAACAAGCAACACTGCGTAGAGTTGTCTATACCGATTTTGGGTATTAACGATCTGACGGTTCAAATCGTTGATAAGGCTTATATTATTGTGGATGGGATTTACGGAACTGGCTACAGCGGCGCTTTGAAGGAAGAAGCCCATTCTGCCACGAAACTCATCAATGACTCGCCTGCCAGGATCTATTCTCTGGATATACCGAGCGGAGTCAACGGCGACAGCGGGGCAGCCGATCCCGATGCAGTTGAAGCCTATTATACTATCGTATTCCATCGATATAAACCGGCTCATAAAATGGCTTCCACTCAGAAATATTGTGGAAACATCGTATGCGTGGATATCGGCATCGACAATATATTAAAGGAATAATGTATAGTTGCGCCAAGTGAAGTTATCATATTCTTACTAAAATATCCGATTTGTTTCCACTGGGAATCATTTCATTCAAGGCTGGTATCAGAGCAAAAATATCTCTGCGCCGGCCTTCTGTTATGTGGCAGGAATTTAACGGAATGGCCGCCTTTCTTGCATTTGACAAATCATTTTGAAAAGAATACAATGGCAAAAATAACGATGAAACGGATTAAGGTATTAATATGGATAAAGCAGAGGTATTAATATGAATAAGGTGTTGATTGTTGTTGACATGCAGAATGATTTCATAGATGGGGCGTTGGGAACTCCGGAGGCTCAGGCTATCGTACCAAAAGTGATTCAGAAAATCAGAAGACACGAAGGGCCTGTTATTTACACGCGGGATACGCACACAAATGAGTATCCGGAAACTCAGGAAGGACGCAACCTTCCGATCCCTCATTGTGTGGACGGCACCCGTGGCTGGGAGTTCCAGGAAAATATAGCCAGGCTTGCCCTGCAAAAACAACCGGTGATTTTCAATAAAAATACGTTTGGCTCAAAAGATCTTGTGAATTACCTGACAGAGAAAAATGCGGAAGAAAAAATCGATGAAATAGAATTGATCGGGCTGTGTACGGATATCTGTGTGATTTCGAATGCTTTGGCTATAAAAACTTTCTTGCCGGAAGTGGAGATCAAAGTCGATGCATCCTGCTGCGCGGGAGTAACTCCGGAAAGCCATGAAAACGCGTTAAGGGCAATGGAAGCCTGCCAAATCGTTATTGAGAAACCAAGAATGATTATCGATGAGAAAGATCTGATGGATTGACGAATGCCATCGGCTGCCTTCGTTTTTCCGAAAGGAGAGATCATCATGGAGAAAGTTTCAGCTGTTTTCTGCAGCTCATATGATCCCGATAACATGTATCATGCGGTTCAGGATGCACTGAATCGTATCGGCTTCAGCCCACCTGACAACAAGACGGTGCTGATCAAACCGAATCTGATGTCTCAAAACAAACCGGAGCAACATACAATTACTCATTTTGCGCTGATTGACGCATTGTGCAGGATATTGGATGAGCATGGCTGCAAAATAAAAATCGGCGATTCCAGTGCATTTTATCAAAAGGGGATGACCGTAAAGGCCTTCGAGACATCCGGAATTCGGGAAGTGGCCGACCGGTATGGAGCGAAACTGATTCCCTTTGAAAAGCAACCGCTGGTTAAAATAGAAACCGGATCGATGGGACCGATCAAAGAACTGTACATACCGAGGATCTTGCTGGATGTGGATATGGTAATCAACGCATGTAAGTTGAAAAGCCACGGTTCAATGAGATTATCAGGCGCCTTGAAAAATATGTTTGGTTGTCTTCCGGGCGGATACAAGCAGAAAATGCACATATGGACCGGAAATGAATCCGAACTGGCGGATATCATGCTGGATATCCATGATATCGTTAAACCTTCCATATCCGTAATGGACGCGGTCATCGCATTGGATGGCGGGCCTACTGCCTTAGGGCATCCGGTTCGGATGGAAAGGATTCTTGCCTCAACCAATGCCGCGGCGCTTGATGTGGTAGCCTGCAGGATGATCGGGTATGAACCGGGCGAAGTGGAGCTGCTGGCAAATGCGCTGAAGAGGAACATGCTTCGCAGCTACGATGAAGTTGAACTGATCGGCGATATTGTCCCGATGCCTTTCAAGCATCTGAAAAAGGGGCCGTTTACAATGGGTAAAGTGAAAAACAGCATTTTTGTCACCGATACCTACGTCAATCCCGAAATCGACCGTATTGACTGCAACCGATGCGGGCATTGCGTTGAAATCTGCCCGGTAAAAGCAATCACCTTTCTGAACGGAAAAGTTAGTGTGGATGAGGATCACTGCATCAATTGCTACAGATGCTGCTATGAATGCCCAATGGGGGCAATCAGGGTTTCATCGTCCCTTGTGAATAAGATAATCCGGGCCGCCAGAATTATTTTGAAATTATAAAATTATGATTCTCCAAATGACGATTCATAATGAAGCCCTAAACAGTTACTGAAAGAAGACAATCGACAAATACTTGACAGATCGCCATATCAATATTAATATATCGATATGGCGATATTTATATCTGATCTCGATTAGGAGCATCATAGATTTGAAATAGCAGGAGGAAGCCCCCATGGAAAAACCAAACAAAGATAAACTCGGACTATCGATACAAGCGTTGAAAAGGATGCCTGCCTATCTGGATTATCTTCGGAAAGTACAGAAGGAAGGGGCCAAATTTATCGCTTCCCCGGCGATCGCATCAGAATTAAAACTGAATGAGGTCCAGGTGAGGAAAGACCTATCCGCAGTCAGCACGTCGAAAGGAAAGCCGAAATGCGGATTCCCTGTAGACGAACTGGTGGCGGATATGGAAGAATTCCTTGGATATACAAACGCAAATGAAGCAGTCCTGGTAGGCGTCGGGGCGCTTGGTAAAGCGCTGCTAACCTATAAAGGTTATGAGCGATATGGTATGAACATAATTGTTGCGTTTGATTCAGATCCGGATCTGATCGGGCAGACCATCGGTGAAAAGCAGATCCTGAACGTAGAGAAATTAAGCGACATGTGCAGACGCCTCAGAATACACATCGGCATTATTACCGTTCCTGCAGAAAAAGCGCAGATCGTATGCGATCAGCTGGTAGCGGGGGGAGTCCTTGCGATATGGAATTTTGCGCCTGTTGCGCTTTCGGTTCCGGAGGGTATATTGGTTGAAAATGAGGACGCCGCCGTCAAACTGGCAAGACTTTCCCAACACTTGAGGGAAAAACTGGGGCAGCCTCAGCGGTCGGAATAAAAGGAGTGCCATATGAACACACTTCACCTGAAATACGCAGTTGAAATTGAGAAAACAGGATCCATCACCCAGGCGGCGGAGAATCTCTACATGGCGCAGCCGAATTTGAGCAAGTCCATCAAGGAACTTGAAGATGCTTTAGGAATCACCATATTTGAAAGAACCTCAAAAGGTGTTTTGCCGACAAGCAACGGAAAAGAATTTTTAAAATATGCGCGGAACATTCTTCAGCAGCTCGAACAGATCGAGTCGCTGGGAACCGCCGGCCGTATGAATTCACAAGGATTCAGCATTTCTGCCCCACGATCAAGTTATATTTCAAAAGCGATCTCCGATTTCATCTGTCATCTCGATCAGAGCAATCCGATGAATATCGATATCAAAGAAACCAATTCCATCAGTACCATCCATTCAGTGGCAGAGGGTCAATGCAATCTCGGCATCATACGATATCAGGCCTATTATGAAAAGTATTTCTTGGATTGTATCGAGGAAAAGAACCTCTGCCGGGATATGATATGGGAATTTGAAGCCTTGTGCCTGATGTCGAAGCTGCATCCGCTGGCCGGCAATGCAGATCTTCGATACGCTGAAATGTGCTCGTACACAGAGATCATTGAAGGGGATATTGTGATCCCATATCTATCCACCGGAGGCTCTGCTTCAAAAGGAAAAGATGAAAAGACACCGGCCAAAAGCATAATCGTTTACGATCGCGGTACGAAATACGATATCATGGGCGAAGCGCATACAGCCTATTCCATGGGCGCGCCCGTTCCCGCCGACGTGGAAGACCGATATGGCCTGGTTCAAAGGAAATGCGATAGAGCGAACAACAACTATAAAGATTTGCTGGTTTATCGCAGAGGATATGAGATCAGCGATCTGGATAAGGACTTCCTGAAAAGGCTGTATACCATTAAGAATGAAATTGCATACAGAAACTACGATTAATAAGGCTTGAAACAGCCCGAATAAATCGATAGCAGTATATCGATAAATATATATCGATATACTGCTTTTATATTTCAAACAATTCAGCCGCGATGATACTCTGTACATGTAAGAAGAGCAAAGGTCGGTCTCATACAAATTATAAAAGACCGCTTCATGCATAACTAACTCCGCGGATGCCATAACACTCCGGCATCCGCAACTCTCCTTAAGAAAGGATCATTATGAAAATCACGATATGTATCGGTTCGTCCTGTCATATAAAAGGATCGAGGCAGGTCGTTGAACAATTACAGTCTTTGGTTACAGAGAACTCCATGCAGGATCAGGTCGAACTGGCGGGAACATTCTGTCTCGGCAACTGTATGAACGGCGTCAGCGTTAAAATCGAAGAAGAGCTGTTTTCGCTAAAGCCTGAAAATACAAAGGAATTTTTCGAGACTCAGGTCAGAAGCAGATTGTAGCGGAATTGAACAAAGCGTATTAAAAAAGGAGTATGAATTCCATGGCCGATTACTTAAGGCTGAAAACTTCAAATTGCAAAAACTGCTATAAATGCATTCGCCATTGCCCGGTCAAATCCATTCGGTTCTCAGGCAACCAGGCGCATATTGTAGAAGATGAGTGCATTCTCTGCGGAACCTGCTTCGTGGTTTGTCCTCAAAACGCGAAAGAAATCTCTGACAGCACAGAGACGGTAAAGGTCATGCTGCAGGGAAAGGAACCGGTCATTGCCAGCGTTGCTCCTTCATTTATTGCAAACTGGAACGGAGTCGGCATCGCTTCCCTTGAGGCGGAGCTTAAAAAACTTGGATTTGCCGGCGCAGAGGAAACTGCCGTGGGAGCATCCATCGTCAAATCAAGGTATGAGAATATCCTGAAGGATCAGCGGCCCGACATCCTGATCTCTTCCTGCTGCCACTCCGTCAATATGCTGATCCAGAAATATTTTCCCGATGTGCTCCCTTACCTGGCTGATGTAGTATCTCCGATGCAGGCGCACAGCATGGATATCAAGCGCCGCTATCCGAACGCCAAAACTGTATTTTTCGGCCCGTGTGTGGCCAAAAAAGATGAAGCCGACCGGTACCCGGGAGTCGTAGATGCCGTCATGACCTATAAAGAGCTGCAGAACTGGTTTGACGCAGTGGGCATCAAGCCGGAACCAACCAAAGATATCACGGAAGAAAGCCGATCCAGGCTGTTCCCGACGACAGGAGGAATCCTGAAAAGCATGACCCGGGATCAGTCTGATTATACATATATGGCAGTCGATGGAGCAGAAAATTGCATAGCCGCACTGAGGGATATTCAGCAAGGCGGACTAAAGCACTGCTTCATCGAAATGTCAGCCTGTGCCGGAAGCTGCATCGGCGGCCCAGTCATGGAGAAATATAGCTGTTCGCCGATAAGAAATTATATGGAGATCTTATCCTACGCCGGCAGAAAAGACTTCTGCACTACGGCATTTACCGCGGAAAAACTTATCAAAGGCCTTGAATATACAGGAAGGGAAGCAGTAATGCCATCGGATGCAGAGATCAGCCATATCCTTCTGCAGATGGGTAAAACAAAACCGGAGCACGAACTCAACTGCGGCTCCTGCGGTTATGATACCTGTCGTGAAAAAGCTGTTGCCGTGCATCAGGGCAAGGCTGATCTGACCATGTGTCTTCCTTTCCTACGAGACAAGGCCGAAAGTTTTTCGGGAAGCATCGTCAACAATGTGCCGAACGGAATACTGGTGCTCAATGAAAATCTTGAGGTACAGCAGATCAACAGGTCAGCCTGTAAGATACTGAACATCAGTTACGCAGCTGATGTAATGGGTGAGCCGGTCATCCGGATCATGGATCCGAAAGACTTTATGAACGTGCTTAAAGCCGGACGCAATATCCGGGATCAAAAGGTCTATCTCGCAGAATATAAAAAATATGTTGAAAAAACAATTTTGTACGACCGCGATTTTCACAGATTGATTTGCATCATGAGAGATGTCACAGAAAAACAGATGGAAAGAGACCGAAAGGAAACGGTCAATAAGCAGACGATAGAGATAGCTGATAAAGTAGTAGAACGTCAGATGCGGATCGTCCAGGAAATCGCTTCCCTGCTGGGCGAGACAGCGGCCGAAACCAAAATTGCGCTAACCAACCTGAAGGAGTCGATATCAAATGAATGACCTTTGTGTCGAAATCGGTTATAACAGTCTGAACAAATACGGAGAACAGCTTTGCGGCGATCACGTGGATGTGATCTGCCAGGAAGACGGTTCCACCGTGGTGGTGCTGGCTGACGGCCTTGGCAGCGGTGTGAAGGCAAGCATTCTATCCACGCTGACTTCGAAAATCATTTCGACTATGATCGCGGAAGGGATGCAGCTGGAAGACTGCGTTTCAACCATCGCCGCCACTTTGCCGGTCTGTTCTGTGAGGGGGATCGCATACTCCACTTTTTCCATCATCCGGCTGGTCAATAACCAGGAAGCGGAGATCATCCAATTCGACAACCCGCATGTCATCATGTTCCGGGACTCAAAATTCGTGGAAATGCCCGTGACGCTTCTCGAAATCGATGGGAAAGCCATCTATCGAACGCGGCTGGAGCTTCAGGAAAACGATATATTTATTGCTATGAGTGACGGAGCGATTCACGCCGGTGTAGGACAAAGCCTGAATTTCGGATGGCAGCGCAAAGATATTATTTCCTTTATGGAAACCTTTTGCCACGTTGGGCTGACCGCCAAATCGCTGACAACCATCCTCCTGGATGAATGTTTTTCCCTCTATGGGGGACAACCGGGAGATGACACAACTGTGTGCACCATAAGAATCAGAAAGCGTGAGCCGGTCAACCTGATTATTGGACCCCCGGCGAACCGAAATGACTGCCACAAAATGATGTCCCTCTTTTTTGCCAAGGAAGGCAAGCATATTGTATGCGGGGGCACAACATCTTCAATCGCAGCCGAATACCTTGGCAAAACACTGATGCCGAAACTGGATTTTATCGATCCCGAAGTACCGCCCACCGCAGAAATCGAAGGAGTCGACCTCGTGACAGAAGGCGTTGTGACTATTAATAAAGTACTCCGCTATGCAAGAGATTATCTGGAGGACAATGAAACCTTCAAACAGTGGTCGTATAAGAAAGACGGCGCATCGCTGATCGCCAGAATGCTTTTCGAAGACGCAACGGATATCAATTTCTTTGTGGGCAAGGCAGTCAATCCTGCTCACCAGAATCCGGACCTGCCGATCAGTTTCAATATAAAAATGCAGTTGGTGGACGAACTGGCCAAATGCATGAAGCAGATGAACAAGAGAATCAAAGTAAGCTATTTTTAAGGAGGAAAACATGGATAAAAATTCAACTTTCAACTACAGCCAGCTGGATGAACTGACGGGAAAAGCGGGTAACGACCCAAAGGCGATCATCTCCATCCTGCAGGCTGTTCAGGAACATTACCACTACCTTCCGAAAGAAATTTTTCCGCATCTGGAACGTAAACTGGGGATTAGTGAAGCGAAGATCTTCAGTGTGGCAACTTTTTATGAAAACTTTTCGCTGGAAGCGAAAGGCAAATATGTGATCCGTATCTGTGACGGGACAGCATGCCATGTAAGAAAATCCACACCGATTTTGCAGACATTGCGCAAGGAACTTCAGCTTTCGGAATTAAAAAAGACCACTGACGATCTCTTATTCACTGTTGAAACAGTATCCTGCCTGGGAGCATGCGGCCTTGCACCGGTCATCACGGTGAATGATAAAGTATATCCGGCCATGACGCCTGAAAAGGCTGTGGAGCTTCTTAACCAACTGAAGGAGGAAGAGAAAAATGCTTAAATCCAGAGCGGACATTATCAATCTGCGTAAAGAATATAAAGATTCCCTGACAGCCCAGACAAAGAAAATACTGGTTTGTGCCGGTACGGGCTGTATTGCCGGCGGCTCACTGGAGATCTATGACCGCCTGCTGGAAATCATGAAAGATAAAAACATAGCTTGCTCAGTAGAACTGGAAAAAGAACCCCATGAGACTGTCGGACTAAAGAAAAGCGGTTGCCACGGTTTCTGTGAAATGGGCCCGCTGCTGAAGCTGGAGCCGCAAGGCTGGCTATATACTAAAGTCAACCTGGAGGATTGCCCCGAAATCGTTGAAAAAACTGTTCTGAATGGCGAGTTGGTCCAGCGTCTTGTTTATCACAAGAATGGAGAAAACTATCCGAAGCAGGATGAAATTCCATTCTACAAAAAGCAAACAAGGCTGGTGCTTGAACATTGCGGAAATATCGATGCCGATTCCATCCTGGAGTATATCGCAGCGGGCGGATATATGGCATTTGAAAAGGCATTGTTCGATATGGGAGGAGATGCTGTCGTACAGACGATCAAGCAGTCCAACCTGAGAGGAAGAGGCGGCGCCGGATTTCCTGCCGGTATCAAGTGGGAAACCGTGCGCAGACTGGATTCCTTTCCGAAATACATCCTTTGCAACGGCGACGAAGGCGATCCCGGCGCATTCATGGACAGAAGCATTATGGAAGGAGATCCGCATAGGGTACTCGAAGGGATGCTGATTGCAGGCTGCGCTACAGGAGCATCCGAAGGTTACATATACGTAAGGGCTGAGTATCCGATGGCGGTTGAAAGACTTACCCGCGCCATAAGCCAGGCGAAAGAGCTGGGACTTCTCGGCAAGAATATCCTTGACAGCGGGTTTGATTTTGATATTCACATCAATCGGGGCGCCGGAGCATTTGTCTGCGGGGAAGAAACCGCACTGATTGCTTCCATTGAAGGGGAAAGAGGATTCCCGAGAGTCCGGCCTCCTCTCACCGTGGAAAAAGGCTTGTTCGGGAAACCGACAGTACCGAACAATGTAGAAACCTACGCAAATGTCCCGACCATTATCAATAAAGGCGCGGATTGGTATAAATCTATTGGAAATGAGCAGAATGCTGGAACGAAGGCGTTCGCACTGACCGGCAATATCGAAAACACAGGACTTATTGAAATCCCAATGGGGACGAAACTGCGTGAGGTCATTTATGATATCGGAGGCGGATGCCGGAATGGAGCGGACTTCAAAGCCGTGCAGATCGGGGGGCCTTCCGGAGGCTGTCTGACCAAAGCACATCTGGACCTGCCGCTTGATTATGATTCGCTGAAAGCAGCCGGTGCCATGGTCGGTTCCGGAGGTCTTGTGGTCATGGATGATCGAACCTGTATCGTTGAGGTCGCCAGATTCTTCATGAATTTTACGCAGAATGAATCCTGCGGGAAATGCGTACCTTGTCGCGAAGGGACACGCCGTATGCTGGAGATCCTGGAAAACATAGTAGAGGGCAAAGGTCACGAAGGCGATATCGAAACGCTGCTGGAGCTTGCAGATATGATTTCATCCACAGCCTTGTGCGGGCTTGGGAAAACAGCTCCAAATCCTATAAAAAGCACCATTCAGTATTTCAGAGAAGAATATGAAGAACATATTAAAGGGATCTGCCGGACAGGAACCTGCAGCAAGCTGAAAAAAATCCAGATCGATTCGACGCTTTGTAAAGGCTGCTCCAAATGTACAAAAGTTTGTCCAGTTGAAGCAATCAGCGGAAAAGTAAAGGAACCGTTTGCGATAGATCAGTCGAAATGCATCAAGTGTGGTGCCTGCATCGATATTTGCCCGTTCAAAGCTGTAAAGGAGGCCTAACCATGAACAATAAAGATATCATGACCATCGACGGTATTCCGGTGGAAATAAACGGCGAAAACAATCTGCTGGAACTGATCCGCAAAGCCGGTATCAAAATGCCTACATTCTGCTACCATTCCGATCTCTCGATTTACGGAGCCTGCCGCATGTGCATGGTGGAAAATGAGCGGGGCGGCCTGGATGCAGCCTGCTCCACCCCTCCAAGGTCTGGGATGGAAATCAAAACAAATACGGAACGACTTCGAAAATATAGAAAACTGATTTTGGAACTACTTTTAGCCAATCATTGCAGAGATTGCACGACCTGTGAAAACAGTACTGACTGCAAGCTTCAGGAACTGGCCAATAGATTCCATATTGAAGGTGTGAGATTCCCAAACAAGGCGTCCGAGCCTTTGGTGGACGATTCTTCACTCAGTATCATCAGAGACAAAAACAAATGCATTCTATGCGGTGATTGTGTCAGAATGTGTAATGAAGTGCAGAAAGTCGGCGCCATCGACTTTGCATTCCGCGGGTCTAAAATGATCGTCAGCCCGGCATTTGACCGGCCAATCGTGGATTCTCCGTGCGTCGGATGCGGCCAGTGCGCAGCGGTATGTCCAACCGGGGCCATCGTCGTCAGAAACGATACGGCAGAATTGTGGAAAGAGCTTGACGATCCAAATACGAAAGTGACCATCCAGATCGCTCCGGCAGTGCGTGTCGGATTGAATCAGGAACTTGGATTTAAAACCAGTGAGAACGGCATCGGCATGATCGTAGCGTCGCTACGTCGGATGGGATTCAACGAGATATTCGACACATCCACAGCGGCGGACCTGACGGTGGTGGAAGAAGCCAACGAATTCCTAAAACGCCTGGAAGAGGGACCTCATGAAATGCCTCTATTTACCTCATGCTGCCCTGCATGGATCAGCTTTGCCGAAAAAAAATATCCCGAATTGATTCATGACATCTCGACCTGCCGCTCGCCAATGCAGATGTTTGCATCAGTGGTTAAAGCTCATTATGCGACATCCAGCCGCAGGCATGTTCATGTAGCGGTCATGCCATGCACAGCGAAGAAATACGAAGCGGCCAGAGATGAATTCAAAGTGGATGGTTTGCCAAATGTCGATTATGTCATTACCACGAAAGAGCTGATCAGAATGATCAAAGAATCCGGTTTGGTATTCTCTGAACTGGAACCGGAAGCGGTGGATGCGCCTTTCGGTACCTACAGCGGAGCCGGTGTGATCTTCGGCGTGACCGGAGGTGTTACAGAAGCAGTTCTGCGCCGCCTTTCCAACGAGAAAACACAAGCGGCTGTGAAAGCGATAGAATATACCGGAGTCCGCGGATTTGAGGGTGTAAAGGAAGCGGTTATACCTTACGGAGGGACAGAAGTCAGGATCGCGGTAGTCAGCGGCCTTGGAAATGCCTCTGCTCTGATCGAAAAAATAAAAGCGGGAGAGGCCAGATACGATTTCGTTGAAGTCATGGCATGCCCGGGAGGATGCGTCTGCGGAGCAGGTCAACCGTTTGCGCTCAGAGAAGAAAAGGAAGCCAGGGGTAAAGGACTCTATGCGGCGGATCGCATGACGAACATCAAGCATTCCGAGGAAAATCCAATTATAATGGCACTTTACGGAGGCATCCTCAAAGGCCGTGTTCACGAATTGCTTCACGTCCACTATGCTGCGGATAAGGAGGTAAACTAGTATGTTGGAAGTCAGTGTCTGCATCGGCAGTTCCTGCTATGTCAAAGGATCCTATAACGTGATCCAGTCCTTTCAGCAACTGATAGAAGAATATGATTTACATGAAAAAATCAATCTGAAAGCGGCCTTTTGTATGAAAGAATGTCAGCTCAACGGTGTGTCCGTCAATATAAACGGGGAAGCATACAATCTCGAACCCGAAAAAGCCAGGGCATTCTTCAAAGAAAAAGTAATTCCTCAAGCTTAATAATCTCATAAATCAACCGGAAAGACCTTCTCAGCTATTGTGTTTGATGACTGAGAAGGTCTTTTCGATTATACTTCTTTGTTGATATCGCGTCTGACCAGAGTATATATCACAGCAGCGATAGGAACAGCGACTATTATTCCCGTTACACCACCGAGGCTGGCTCCGAGCAATATTGATAAAAGGATCCATATGCTTTGCAGACCGATGGCTTTGCCCACGATTCTCGGATATATAAAAAACCCTTCTAATTGCTGAAGTACAATAATGAAAACGACGAATAAGATGGCTTTGACCGGGTCGATCATGACCAGGATCCGGAAGGCGATAATACCTCCGATATATGGGCCGACCATAGGAACAAGGGAAGTGATCCCGATTAAGGCACTTATCAGCAACGGATATTCGATACCGAAAGCCAGCATTCCGGCGAGACAAAGCAAGCATAAAATGGAAGCTTCAATGATCTGGCCGATAAAATAGCGACCGAATATATCGACCACTACATGATAAACTTCGGAACTCTTACGATATATTTTCTCGGGCAGATAGTGACTGAATATTTTTTCGCCCTGCGAAAGAAGCCGTTCCTTCCCTGCCAGAAAATAGACTGAAAAGGCAATGCAAAACAAGAATCTGGCAATCATAGTCATCCCCTCCGAAGTGAGGTTGATCAGATGACCAAGCAGCACCGTTATGCTCTGTGCGAGCTTATCTGCATAAGCCGCTGTCCAGTCAAACATACCGGACATATCGATGCTTTTTTTAAAGCCGAAGAATGAGGCCATTTTATCCATCAGCGATTGAAGATTATCGGTATATGTTCCGATGTTTTTGATGAGATCCTGTATGCTTCCGATCAAAGCGGGAATCAGATAGCTGATACCGGAGACCAGTAAAAAAGAAACAATGAGATACAGAATCGAGATGGATACATATCTTCTGACAACAGCGCTGCTGCCACTCAGGATCCCTTTGGACAATAGATTTTCAATCAATAGGCAAGGACGGTTTAAAATAAATGCGATGATCATACCGACGAAAAACGGGTCGAAAATGTTAAGGAAACCGGACGCCGCAAGCAGGATCGGTTTAATATAGATGATTAGGAGCACCAGAGCGGCTATATATGAAATTGAAAGGATAACAATCCGTAATATCTTATCATTCACGTGAATCACCTCAAAAGGAAAGACCGGATTTTTAATGTGTATAATATACCCGGAATATTATTTTTATAATCGATGGTGAAAAACGGTTTCGAAGGGGTACTAAATACTTAACACATAGCAAGATACGGATTTACGAATTTAATAAACAATGAATGCAGAAGACTTAACATTCGAAGGAGGACTATCTATGAAAAATATCCTTGTCCCTGTTGACGGATCCACTTTTTCAACAAGCGCTGTACAGGAAGCAAAAAAAATCGCTGCCGCATTCGGCAGCAAAATTGTGCTCCTTGCGGTTGCAAGGTATGAAAGCTATTATAGCGCTAATCCGGTGGGGATCCAGATTGATAAACAGGATCTGATAGAACAGGAAAAAGAAACCGCGGAAAAAAACCTTGCCAGAGCGCAAGGGCTGCTGGGCGATTTGTCCGTGAACAGCGAAACCGTTCTCTTGTATGGCGATGCCGCAACCCAGATACTGAGTTACCTGGACAATCATGAGATCGATCTGGTGGTCATGGGGTCCCAGGGCATGGGCGCTTCAGCACTGAGAAGGCTGTTCATTGGAAGTGTAACTTATAAAATACTTCACAATGCCATACAGCCGGTTCTCGTAGTCAAGAAATAAAAATACTTATTCTGCAAAGAAATCCTTTTGCAGCAGCCAGCTGACCGAATTTTTGTGCGCCGCTAATGACAGCGGTCTCATCAACGGTCAGCATTTTTCGTTTCGGCGATTTTTTTCTGTTCCTCGAGTTGCTCTTCTGTCAACATTTTACTCCTGGATATCAGTTTTTTGCATGTGTAGCAAAAGTAAGATATCGAACCGCAGCCCTCTTTCTTTTCAAGTTTTGAGAAACATTCAGGACAATAAAACTTTTCCATTTAAACACCTGCTTTCTAAACATAAATTAATGTCATTCTATCAGTACCCTCCCTGATAATTATTCCAAGGGTCCTGTGGGTTTTGAACGATGAACTTGCCTCCGGATATAACCAGTGTTGTCCCGTCGATATAGCGGGCTCCGTCCCCGGCCATGAAGACGATCCCCCTTGCGATATCTCCCGGATTTCCCAGTCTTTTCATAGAAATCGGCTGCACAAGCATCTCCATGATAGATTCGACTTTATCCGCGGTCATCTGGGTAGCGGTAAAGCCGGGCAGAATCGCGTTAACGCGGATATTTTTAGGAGCCAGTTCGGCGGCCATTATTTTAGTCAGACTGTCGACTGCCGCCTTCGATATGGAATAGATCCCGTTTTTTGCAGTCGGGACGATTGAACAGAACGAAGAGACATTTACAATACTTCCGCCGCCCCGCTTTTCCATATACGGAACAGCCGTTTTGATTCCCCTCCAAGTACCGGTAAGATTGATATCAAGAACCTTGTTCCAGAATTCTTCTGTGCATTCCATGAGCGGCGAATATCCTTCGATTCCGGCACAGTTCACCCAAATATCGATCCCGCCGTATTCATTTTCGATGGCCTTGCCGAAAGCATCCAGCGCCTCCATGCTAGTCACATCCGCAACATAGGTCAGAATATCGAACCCTTTTTCATTGACGGATTTTTTGAATTTATCCAATGAGTGCTGAGAACGTCCGCATACGGCAACCATGCAGCCTTCTTCAAGAAACTCAAGCGCGGCCTCCGCTCCGATATCTCCGGCACCGCCTGTTATAGCCACCACTTTGCCCTTAAGCTTCATATCCATATTGAAAAAACCTCCTTCCATCCGAAAACAGCCCGACTATTTGAACGTCTTAGTGACCGTTAATTTTTGTCATTAAAATTGTAACATATTATAAATAGAAAACAACGAATAATCAGGAAAGAATATGGGTGCCCGATAACCGTACAGTTGTCCGAGTAACCGTACAGTTAAGTGTCTGCCCAACAGCTCGCAAAGGTATTCTTTAGTGTTATGCAAAGATTTGTAGATTTTTATTGGGCTAAAGGGAACAGTTCAGATGCATTAAAAATGCTGTGAATTAGCCCTTGATAAATAATTTATGAAAATAAGCGGAACGAAGAATCACATTTCCGAAAAAATGGCACAGTTTTTGCGTGATATATACATGGATATATGTTTACAGCATATTCAAAACCAGATATTAATAATTTTTTACAATAATCAAGGAGGAATTAAAACAATGGCTAAATTAACAAGCCCAATGGCTGGAAAGATCCAGGAAGTAAACATCAAGGTTGGACAGATGGTAACAGAGGATGACGAACTGTTCATCATTGAAGCAATGAAAATGGAAAACGCCGTATACGGTGATGCCGGTGTAGTAAAAGAAATCTATGTCAAAGAAGGCGACAGAGTCGAAGAAGACGATCCTCTTGCAGAGATCGAATAAGGCTGGAAAGCTGTAATACACAGCTTTGACCATAATATTTATAATATTTGACAGGAGGTTATGTAATGGATTTTGGATTGACTGAAGAACAAAGAATGGTTCAGGAAATGGCGCGCAATTTTGCAGAAAAAGAAATTGCACCGTTCATTGAAGAAGACGAAGAAAATCATCATTACCGCAGAGAGATACTGACCAAGATGGGCGAACTGGGCCTGTTGGGCTGGAGCATTCCGGAAGAGTACGGCGGGAACGGAATGGGCTGGATGGAAGCGGTAACCGCATTATATGAAATAGCCAAGGTGCACACTTCTTGGAGACTGAGCATCAGCGGCAACTGCTGGGGCCCTGCTATGACCATCAATGAATGGGGCACACCGGAGCAGAAAGAGAAGTTCATCCCTGGACTGGTAAGCGGAGAAGCAGTAGGAAGCTTTGCCATCACAGAAGCGAACTCGGGATCTGACGTAGGAAGCATGAAGTGCTTCGCGGCAGACAAGGGCGACCACTGGGTCATGAACGGATCCAAGATGTGGATCTCGGGCGGACATACCTGCGACTACGGTCTGGTATACGCAGTAACAACAGAAGGCGGCGGTCCTAAGGGATTGTCCTGCTTCATCGTAGACTACAACAACACTCCTGGAATCGAGAGAATTCCAATTCATTCAAAAGTAGGCATGTGGCCTGCACCGACATCGGAGTTGGTATTCGAGAATGCGATCATCCCGAAAGAGAACCTGTTAGGGCCTCTGAACAAGGGATTCCAGATCTGCATGTGGATGCTGAACAACACCCGTATGGGATGTGCAACAGGCGCAACAGCATTAGGCGCAGCATGTCTTGAAGGTTCCGTAAACTACGCAAACGAGCGTATGCAGTTCGGACAGCCGATCGGAAAATTCCAGATGATCCAGTCACAGATCGCAGAGATGAAACTGGAAGACGAAGCAGCATTGGCAGCAGTATACAAAGCAGCATGGCTGAAAGAGAACAAGATGCCAAGCCAGCAGGCGACCTCCATGGCGAAACTGGCAGGCTGCAACGCAGCAGTACACGGCGCAAACATGGCAATGAAGATCTACGGATCCTACGGATATTCCACAGAGTATCCATGCGGCAGATGGCTCAGAGACGCGAAGCAGTTTGAGACCCTGGAAGGAACTTCAAACATCCACATGGGTATCGTTGCAGGTATCGAACTGGGCTACCAGCCAAACAGATAAATTAGTTAAACCGTCTAAACATTATTAAATAAGAGAGGTATAGAAATGAATTTTGATTACACAGATGACCACATTATGATTCGTAACATGGTACGTGACTTCGCAGAAGAAGTATGCGGACCTGGCGCTGAAGAACGCGACGAAAAAGAAGAATTCGCATATGATATCTGGAAAAAGTGCGGCGAACTCGGTTTGGCCGGCATCACTTTCCCGGAAGAGTACGGCGGGATCGGTGCTGACTATATGTCATATTCCATCGCTATCGAAGAACTTTCCAAAGTTGACGCATCTGTAGGTGTTACTATTTCCGCACACTCCAGCTTATGCGCTAACCCTATCTATATGTTCGGTACAGAAGAACAGAAACAGAAATACCTGGTTCCATTGGCAACCGGCGAAAAAATGGGCGCTTTCGGACTGACTGAAGCGATGGCTGGATCCGATGCATCCGGTACTCGTACAACTGCAGTCCGTGACGGAGATTTCTATGTGATCAACGGAACTAAGTGCTTCATCACAAACGGTTATTATGCAGACACTTATGTGATCACTGCTCAGATGGACAAGAGCAAGGGCAACAAGGGAATCGCTGCATTTATTCTTGAAAAAGGCACTCCTGGATTCACTTTCGGAAAGAAAGAGAAGAAGATGGGTATCCGTTCTTCCGCTACTTATGAACTGGCATTTGAAAACGTTCGCATTCCGGCAGAAAACCTGCTGGGACAGGAAGGACAGGGCTTCAAAATTGCAATGGCTACTCTTGACTACGGCAGAATCGGCATCGCTTCCCAGGCTCTGGGCATCGCTCAGGGAGCTTATGAAGCTGCTGTTAAATATGCAAAGGAAAGAGTTCAGTTCGGCATGTCCCTTTCCCAGATGCCTGTAATCCAGTTCAAGCTAGCTGATATGGCTCTTGAAATCGAAGCTGCCCGTCTTCTGATCTATGAAGCTTGCGATCTTGCTACCCAGCACAAGCCAGTTTCAAAGTATGCCGCAATGGCAAAAGTATTTGCTGCTGAAACTGCAAACAAAGTGACCAAAGAAGCAGTTCAGGTCCTGGGCGGATATGGATACACCCGTGATTATCCGGTAGAACGCATGATGCGTGATGCAAAGATCACTGAAATCTATGAAGGCACCAGCGAAATTCAGAGAGTTGTTATCGCAGCAAACATTCTTAAAGATTAATCAAACCGGACAGTAAGGAGGAAATAGTATGAATATTGTTGTTTGTCTAAAACAGACGTTTGATACAGAAGCTAAAATTGTATTGGACAGCACTGGAAAAATCGACGCTGCAGGAGTCAATCTGGTTATCAATACCTATGATGAGTTCGCAGTTGAGGAAGCTCTGAAGCTGAAAGAAAAATTTGGCGGAGACGTTACCATCGTAAGCATGGGCGGAGACAGAGTACCGGAGGCCATCAGAACCGCTCTTGCAATGGGCGCAGATCAGGCTATCCTGGTTAACGATCCTTCCATCGCGTACGCTGACGAATCCGTGATTGCTGAAATATTAGCCAAGACCATAGCAACCATTCCTTGTGACATTATTCTGACAGGCCGTATGGCCGTTGACGATGGGTCCAGCCAGGTTGGCGTAAGATTGGCTGAAGCAATGGATATGCCTTCCGTAAGCAGCATCCTGAAGCTTGACATCGAGGACAGCAAAGCAACTGTAACAAGAGAAATTGATGGTGGAACCGAAGTGATCGAAACCACACTCCCGGCTGTTTTCACAGCTCAGAAGGGCCTCAATGAGCCTCGTTATCCGTCCATGATGGGTATTATGAAGGCAAAGAAGAAGGAAATAAAAGTGCTGACTCTTGCTGATCTTGGAACAAGCGCTGCAGATATGCCGGCTAAAATGAACGCACCTAAGTTCAGCTTGCCAAGCCCTCGTAAGGCTGGCATCAAGATCGCCGGTGAAGAAGCTGCCGATAAAGCGAAAGAGTTAGCAAGGCTTTTGCGCGAAGAAGCAAAGGTTATATAGAGAGGAGGAATTAGTGTGGCTAAAGGAATTTGGGTTGTAATAGAACAAAGTAAAGCAGAGATACGTAAAGTGTCCTTAGAAATTTTAAGCCAGGGTCGCATCATTGCCGATAAAACCGGAGATCCTCTGGTAGCGGTTATCCTTGGAAAAGGTATCGCAGATCTTGCCAAGACAGTTGCCGCTTACGGCGCTGACAAAGTGATCATTGTTGATGATGACAAACTTGCAGATTACAGCACTGGAGCATATACTTCAGTACTGAACAAAATCATCCGTAAAGAGGAGCCGCAGGCTGTTCTTCTCGGAAACACTGCTGTAGGCAAGGACCTCGCTCCTCGTCTTGCACAGCGTCTTGGAGTCGGAATGGCTTCCGACTGCACCGGTATGGAATATGATGAAGCAAACTTCCTCACTTTCAAGAGACCGATCTATGGCGGAAAAGCATTTGCCGACGTAGCTTCCAATACAAGACCTGTAGTGGCTACTATTCGTCCGAACACTTTCCCGCTTGGACAGCAGGATGCTGCAAAGCAGGCCGAAGTGGTCAACGAAACTGCTGAAATCGATGCTGCAGATCTCAGAGCGATTGTAAAAGAAGTCATTATTGCTGCATCAGCGCGTCCTGAACTGATTGAAGCGAACATCATCATTTCCGGTGGTCGTGGAATGAAGGGCCCTGAAAACTACAAGATTCTTGAAGAATGTGCCGATGTGATCGGTGCAGCTGTTGGGGCTTCCCGTGCAGCTGTTGACGCAGGATGGATCGAGCAGAAGTTCCAGGTTGGACAGACAGGAAAAACTGTATCCCCGACTCTCTACATTGCGTGCGGCATATCCGGAGCGATTCAGCATTTGGCAGGTATGAGCTCCTCTAAAGTGATCGTAGCAATCAACAAGGATCCTGAAGCTTATATTTTCAATGTTGCCGACTACGGAATCGTTGGAGACCTCTTCGAAATCGTTCCAATGTTGACAGAAGAATTCAAAAAGCTTAAATAAGCATTATCATTTCAAAAGCCAATTTATTGTTTGTAACGCGGAGCGGGGACGCTCCGCGTTACAAGGTTGCAAGGGAGCGCTTCATGGAAGAAAAGAAACCGATCAGTGAAGAGTTGAACAAGCGGCAACTTGCTGAGCTCGCTGTCGATATGCTTCATAGAACCATCGTGCATCATGTGTTCTGGTTCAAAGAAGTGGAACACCAAATGGGCTTTGAAGAGGCTCTTAATATTATGGAAACAGCTTATGAAAAGAGCAGAAGTATCCAACTGAAGCGTTTAAGTAAGCTGATGGGATTTGAATTGTCTGATGGGATTCCGGCTCCGCTTCTGGACATGCCGGATGAGAAGCTCAGAGAACTGATCGAGGGGCTCGGCCTGAACTGGCTTGCCGGAGACGGCGTCTGGTTCCAGGCAGTCGAATCCAAACACGGAATGATGGACGCAAAGCGTTGCAATGATTCGTGCTGGGCATGGTTTTCACCTTTTGAAGCCTGGTCAATAAAAAGACTCCTTAAACTGCCGGAGCAGCCGGGGATCGAAGGACTGAAAAAGGCGCTTCAGATGCGCCTGTACGCGCAAATAAATGTGCAGACGATCATAGACGAAAGTCCGAACAGCATTATATTTCAAATGAACGACTGCCGAGTGCAGTCAGCCAGAAAAAGCAAGAATATGGATGATTATCCATGTAAATCGGCAGGCCTGGTGGAATATACAAATTTCGCCCGTACCATTGATTCCAGAATCAAGACTGAGTGTGTGGGATGTCCACCCGATGATCATCCAGAAGAATGGTTCTGCGCCTGGCGATTTAGTATCGAATAGACACATATGCCTATTGTTTACAAAATCGTTATGATAGAAATTATAAATTATTTTAACAAGTTCTTAGTGAGCCCGAAAAATAATAAACAAGGAGTGTGAGAGATAATGTATGAAATGACAGCAATGAATGCTATCTTAACAGCAGTAGTATTCGCAGTGGTTATTGCCGTTTTTGCTGTTGCTATAAGAAGAGAGCTTAAATAACCTATAACATCAGAATCAAGAAAGGAGAATAGTTATGACCGCAGTTACATTTGCAATTCAAGTCTACGTAATGGGATTTGTCATTGCGTTAGGCGTTGCGTTGATAATTAAAGGAATGACTCTATTTATGAATCGTAGCAGTAAAAATAAAACAATAAAAGAATAAAAGGAGGTTATCAATATGGACTTTGCTTATTTGTTTCAAGGAATTGGAACGCTGTTTGCACAAGAACCTAAAATTGCTATCGCAAGGATAGTGTTAATATTAATCGGAATACTTTTTGTTTATTTAGGAAGAAAAGGCACTTTAGAGCCACTGATCATGATCCCAATGGGATTTGGTATGGCAGCTGTAAATGCCGGAGTACTGTTTTGGTCCGAAACACAGATGGGCACGCTCTTCGTAGATCCTCTTGCCTCTGATCCTGCAGATATCGTAAACATTCTTCAGATAGATTTTCTGCAGCCTATTTATACCCTTACATTCGGAAACAGCTTGATTGCTTGTATCGTATTTATGGGTATCGGCGCAATTGCTGATGTAGGCAACGTACTTCGTTTTCCTTTCACTAGCATGCTTATCGCCTTGTTTGCTGAACTCGGATCGATCGCAACCTTCCCTATCGCTCATGCTATGGGATTGACTTATGGCCAATCTGCAGCAATATCCATCGTTGGCGGAGCTGACGGCCCGATGGTACTGTTCACTTCATTAATGCTTGCACCGGAATTATTTGTTCCTATCACTGTTATCGCCTACCTGTACTTAAGCTTGACCTACGGTGGTTATCCGTTCCTGATCAACGCAATGGTTCCAAAAGAATTAAGGGGCAAGGCTGTAAAAACTTCAAAGGGCATGGTCGTTACCCCGGGACAAAAAGTAGCTTTTGATATCGTTGCATGTGTAGTTCTGACATTATTATTCCCTACAGCAGGTCCGCTGTTCGTATGTTTCTTCATGGCAAACGGCATAAAAGAATCAGGAATAACAAAATATACCGAAATGATAGAAAATACATTCCTGTATTGGGCAACTTTCTTCCTTGGCCTGATGCTGGGTGTACTGTGCGAAGCATCCACTATCATGAATCCGGATGTTCTTATTCTCCTGATCCTCGGAGTTGTTGCACTTTTCCTCTCCGGAGTCGGCGGACTCATCGGCGGATACGTCGTATACTTCATCAATGGCAAAAACTTCAACCCAACTATCGGTATTGCCGGAATATCCTGCGTTCCAACAACTGCAAAATTAGCACAGCATGCGGTTTCTGACGTTAACAAGCGTGCGGTTATCCTGCAGTATGCTATGGGCGCAAATATCTGCGGTGTTATAACAACAGCAATCTTTACCGGTATTTATGTATCCCAGGTTCCTTTGCTTTAAATTTTGTTAAGTGTCGGCAAGACTTTTCAAAAGCATAAAAATAAAACTGCAGGAGCGATCAACACGCTTCTGCAGTTTGTTTTTTGTATAAGTTGCATGCATTGTAACCGTACAGTTGTCCGAGTAACCGTACAGTTCGGACTCATTTCAGCATGCAAATTCCAGGGTTTAACCTTTCCGGGCTTGATTTAATGTCTAATCTGAATGTTTCTGAATGTTGAAAACCGCTGATTACAGCGCTTTTAGGCGTCCGGCTCGAAATCATTGCAAATAGGGCTAAATTTTCCGAAAAAATGGCACAGTTTTTGCGTGATATATACATGGATATATGTTTACAGCATATTCAAAACCAGATATTAATAATTTTTTACAATAATCAAGGAGGAATTAAAACAATGGCTAAATTAACAAGCCCAATGGCTGGAAAGATCCAGGAAGTAAACATCAAGGTTGGACAGATGGTAACAGAGGATGACGAACTGTTCATCATTGAAGCAATGAAAATGGAAAACGCCGTATACGGTGATGCCGGTGTAGTAAAAGAAATCTATGTCAAAGAAGGCGACAGAGTCGAAGAAGACGATCCTCTTGCAGAGATCGAATAAGGCTGGAAAGCTGTAATACACAGCTTTGACCATAATATTTATAATATTTGACAGGAGGTTATGTAATGGATTTTGGATTGACTGAAGAACAAAGAATGGTTCAGGAAATGGCGCGCAATTTTGCAGAAAAAGAAATTGCACCGTTCATTGAAGAAGACGAAGAAAATCATCATTACCGCAGAGAGATACTGACCAAGATGGGCGAACTGGGCCTGTTGGGCTGGAGCATTCCGGAAGAGTACGGCGGGAACGGAATGGGCTGGATGGAAGCGGTAACCGCATTATATGAAATAGCCAAGGTGCACACTTCTTGGAGACTGAGCATCAGCGGCAACTGCTGGGGCCCTGCTATGACCATCAATGAATGGGGCACACCGGAGCAGAAAGAGAAGTTCATCCCTGGACTGGTAAGCGGAGAAGCAGTAGGAAGCTTTGCCATCACAGAAGCGAACTCGGGATCTGACGTAGGAAGCATGAAGTGCTTCGCGGCAGACAAGGGCGACCACTGGGTCATGAACGGATCCAAGATGTGGATCTCGGGCGGACATACCTGCGACTACGGTCTGGTATACGCAGTAACAACAGAAGGCGGCGGTCCTAAGGGATTGTCCTGCTTCATCGTAGACTACAACAACACTCCTGGAATCGAGAGAATTCCAATTCATTCAAAAGTAGGCATGTGGCCTGCACCGACATCGGAGTTGGTATTCGAGAATGCGATCATCCCGAAAGAGAACCTGTTAGGGCCTCTGAACAAGGGATTCCAGATCTGCATGTGGATGCTGAACAACACCCGTATGGGATGTGCAACAGGCGCAACAGCATTAGGCGCAGCATGTCTTGAAGGTTCCGTAAACTACGCAAACGAGCGTATGCAGTTCGGACAGCCGATCGGAAAATTCCAGATGATCCAGTCACAGATCGCAGAGATGAAACTGGAAGACGAAGCAGCATTGGCAGCAGTATACAAAGCAGCATGGCTGAAAGAGAACAAGATGCCAAGCCAGCAGGCGACCTCCATGGCGAAACTGGCAGGCTGCAACGCAGCAGTACACGGCGCAAACATGGCAATGAAGATCTACGGATCCTACGGATATTCCACAGAGTATCCATGCGGCAGATGGCTCAGAGACGCGAAGCAGTTTGAGACCCTGGAAGGAACTTCAAACATCCACATGGGTATCGTTGCAGGTATCGAACTGGGCTACCAGCCAAACAGATAAATTAGTTAATGCAAATTTGCTTACCTGAACTGATCTGAAAGGAGAAATAAAATGACAGTAAAATACGGAATGCCTTTACATCCATATTACACAGTAATGCCAACTATTGGCAAAGAACTGGACAGAGTACTGCAGAAGAACGTAGATGAACTGAAGGAAGTAGAAGCCGGCATCGCAAAAGAAGTTGAACGCGTAAAGAACAACGGTAAGGCTACTGAAAAAATGAACGAAGCCGGCGAATGGACAGCTTGGCAGCGTCTTGAATATCTGGTTGATCCTGGAACATGGTGCCCGCTTCATACAATATATGATCCTGCCGGCAACGAAGAAGGCAACACCGGCGTTATCGATGGTCTTGGAAAGATCAACGGCAAATGGGCGATCATTATCGCTTCCAATAATAAAGTTATGGCAGGCGCTTGGCTCACAGGCCAGGCTGACAACGTTTTGAGAGTTACCGATATTTCAAAGAGACTTCATCTGCCATTGGTATGGGTACTGAACTGCAGCGGTGTTAAGCTGACTGAAGAAGAGACTATTTTCCCTAATAGAAGAGGAAGCGGTACTCCTTTCTTCAGACATGCCGAATTACAGGCACTGGGCATTCCTATCATCGTAGGTATGTACGGAACTAATCCTGCTGGCGGCGGATACCACGCAATCAGCCCAACTATCCTCATCGCACACAAGAAAGCCAACATGGCTGTAGGCGGCGCAGGAATCGTAAGCGGCATGAGACCAAAAGGCTACATCGATGACGAAGTGGCTCAGGGCCTGATCGCAAATACAAAAGCATTCAAAGCAACTCCTCCGGGACGCGTAGAAATCCATCAGGGTGAAACAGGCTTCATCAGAGACGTATGTGACACAGAAGAAGAAGTACTGGACGATATCAAGCGTTATATGGCAACACTGCCGGCTTACGATCCACAGTTCTTCAGAGTTGCAGAACCTGCAGAACCTAAGTTCCCTGCAGAAGATCTTTATACCATCGTACCGGCTAACCAGAAGCGTCTTTACAATACACCGGATGTACTGGCCAGACTCTTTGACAACAGCGAACATTTGGAATTCAGACCGGATTATGGCCCTGAAATGTACTGCGGATTGGCGAAGATCGACGGTTTCCTCTGCGGTTTCATTGCAAACAACCAGGGAATGCTGGGACAGGGATATCCTAAGTATGCTGATTACCAGGGTATCGGCGGCAAGCTCTATCGCGAAGGACTGATCAAAATGAACGAATTCGTAACACTGTGCGGACGTGACCGTATTCCAATGATCTGGGTACAGGATACAACCGGTATAGATGTTGGCGATACTGCTGAAAAAGCTGAAATGCTGGGCTTGGGAATGTCATTGATCTATTCCATCGAACAGTCAGACAATCCGATGATGACCATAATCCTGAGAAAAGGCTCCGCAGCGGCCCACTATGTATTAGGCGGTCCGACAGCCAACAACAATAACGCGTTCACATTGGGAACCGCTGCTACTGAAATCTATGTAATGCATGGCGAAACCGCAGCTGCAGCATCCTATGCACGCAGACTTGTTAAGGATCAGGAGGAAGGAAAGTCATTAGAGCCGACCATCGCTAAGATGAATGAGATGATCCAGCACTACAATGACAAGTCCAGACCGGATTACTGCGCGAAAAAGGGCCTGGTTGACGAAATCGTTGATCTCCCTAACCTGAGGAACTACTGCAAAGCATTCGTTGGATGCTTCTACCAGAATCCAAAGAGCTTCTGCGCTGTTCATCAGCAGATCACTCCGAGAATCTGCAAAGGCTAGTTGAAACTCAAGTAAACCAACAGGGCAACTCCTAAGCGACTCTTAGCATGGAAACCCCTGCTCTATTAAATCCACATTAGCAAGAGGACAGGTCGATGGACATCGGCCTGTCCTCTTGCGTCATTTGTAGAAATCTTGACAAAGATTTGCTTTCACTTTATACTTAAATACGCTGGCGAATTAGAATTCGAATACGCCAAAACGAAAGGAAGTATAAAAGTGATTGTATCCAATTCTTTGAATACGAACAAATGGTTGACCGTCGGACAGATGATGAATACTAATTTCAAGTCTTTGAAGACCTCTGATACCCTGCGCACCGTTGTTGAATACTACCAGAAATACAAAATTGACACACTTCCTATAGTTGATGAAAACGATAATCTGATAGGCGTTTTTCCTAAGAAAAGGTTGCTCAAGGCTGTACTTGAGGGCAAAGGACTGGACACGCCATGCTCTGAATATATGGTTAATCACCCTATTTTTTTGTATGCAGACAGAACATATGATGAATATTCACTGGTAGTCAGGGTCACAAAAAGCCAGGTGGATAATAATGTTGTAATAGATCGCAACAACAAAGTGGTCGGCATGATCGGTACGGCAGAGTATCTCCGCACAAGCTTAAATGTCATAAAATCCTCATCGGCTCTTTTGGAATCTCTCTTTATGGGCAACTATGAAGGAATCATCATTGTCGACAGAGACGGTTATATTTTAAGAGCGAACCCTGCAGCGCAAAGCATGTTCCAACTCAACTTTCAAAAAATAAAAGGTCGCAATATAAAGGAAGTCCTTCCGGAAATCACTATTTCCGAGCAATTGGAAATAGGTTTGAAAAGAATAGTCAAATCTATCCCTGTCATTATCCACCAGGTACCCATCATAGAAAATGATGTTCAAATCGGAGCAAGCTTTACATTCATAGATATCTCCGATATGGAAAAGATTGCACAGGAACTTGAAATTGTCAGAGGGCTGAAAACCACCATTGACGGTGTGCTAAGCGCATCTTCTGATGGTGTTTTTGTTTCGAATATTTACGGAGAGATCGAGTATGTCAATGAACGGGCCTGTGAACTTCTTTCCAAAAAATCCGAACAGATCATCGGTAAAAGACTCCAATCGCTGCTTCATACGAAGAGCGTTATCAAAACGGAAGAGTTCGAATCGGCAAGAGTAGACTCCTGTGATATAAACGGCAAAAAATGCATCGCATCTTTTATACCGTTCAAGCAGAGAGATAAAGAAAATGAAGAAATCACCGGTTTGGTGACAACGATTTACCTGAACGATAACCCTGTCGCCGAAGAATTATCAAGAAAATGGCTCTATTTGAATCAACAGGTACAATATTACAGGGATGAGCTGGAGAAGAGAGGCGGTGGAAAGAGCCGCTTCGATCAGATGGTTACCAATAACCAGGACTTTAAGAGAATCAAATCTGAAGCCATGTTTATAGCCCGGAGCAGATCAACCGTACTCCTGACAGGAGAAAGCGGAGTTGGAAAGGATATGTTTGCCAGAGCGATCCATGAATCCAGCCCGAGGTCAAAATTCCCGTTTATAAAAGTTAACTGCGTATCGATTCCTGAAACATTGTTTGAATCGGAGTTGTTCGGATATGCACCGGGTTCGTTCACAGGGGCATTAAAAAACGGAAAGCCGGGATATTTCGAAAGAGCCAACAAAGGAACGATCTTCCTGGATGAAATCGGCGATATGCCATTATCCATACAAGCCAAATTACTGCAGGTTCTGCAGGAAAAAGAGTTTATGCGTGTCGGTGGGACCAGCAAACAAACTGTGGACGTCAGGATTATTGCCGCAACAAACCGGGATTTGAGGGAAGCCATCGAGAAAAAAGCTTTCCGCGAAGACCTTTTCTATCGTTTAAACGTAATTCATTTCAAACTACCGCCGCTCAGGGAGCGCTCGGAGGATATCATTGCGCTTTCTGAATCCTTTATCGAAAAATATAATGAAATATTGGGATCAAGAGTAACCGGGATCAGCGAACAGGCGAAAAATCTTCTCAGAGAATATCCTTGGCCGGGGAATATCCGTGAATTGGAAAACGCCATTGAACGTGCGGCAAACTATGTCTGGGAAGGGGAAATAGGCGTTGAAAATCTTCCGGAACAGATTGCCAGAAGAGAGGATGAAAGCGCTTCCGCCGCCTCATCCTATCGCACCTCCATGGTAGACTTTGAAAAAGAGATGCTTTTGGATGTTTTAAAAAAAGCCAACGGAAATAAGAGTGCAGCAGCCAGAATGCTCAATTTAAGCCGCTCAGCGTTTTATGACCGATTGGCAAAATACAATCTGAAATAGAAGGAGGATGTTATCATGTCAAAGAGTTTTAGGGAAGCATTGATCGGCGCATGGAAGTTGCAGGATTATTATATCGAGGACAAAGAAGATCCTGATAAAAAATTCTACCCTTTGGGCAAGGATGTTACGGGATTTATCTTATACACCCCGGACGGATATATGTCTGCTCAGATGATGGCGGCAGGCAGACCTCCTTATGCCAGCGGTCGTCTGCATACAGGAACGATCGAGGAGATGGCGCAGGCGGCAAAAGGGTATATGGCCTATTCAGGTCAATACGAAGTGGATGAAAGCACGAATACCTGCTACCACCACATGCAGGTGAGCATGAATCCGACATGGGAAGGGCAGACGCAAAAACGATTTGTCAAAATGGAAAATGACACCATTACCATTACGAATGAGAACAATAAAGCGGTATTGGTCTGGAAAAGGGCTGAGGATCATTCAAATAGATAGTGGAAAGGGGAAATAGCTATGACATATCAATTACCTGAACTGCCTTATGCTTATGATGCATTGGAACCACATTACGATGAAGCCACAGTGCGGCTGCATCACGACGCACATCATAAAGCTTATGTTGACGGTTTGAACAATGCGGAAGCAAAACTGGCAGAAGCCAGAGAAAAGGGCGACTTTTCATTGATCAAACATTGGGAAAGGGAACTGGCTTTTCATGGATCTGGTCATATCCTCCACACGCTGTTCTGGCAGAATATGTGTCCGGGCGGAAAGCCTCTCAGTGCCGGGAAACTGGAAGCTCAGATCAACAAGGATTTCGGATCTATTGAGCATTTCAAGAAGCAATTCAGTGCGGCGGCAGCGGCTGTTGAAGGATCCGGATGGGCTCTGCTGGTATGGAATCCGGCATTCGGCAAACTTGAAATCCTGTCTGTTGAAAAGCATCAGGACCTGACGCAGTGGGGAGCGGCACCATTGTTGACTGTTGACGTCTGGGAACACGCATATTACCTTAAATATCAGAATAAACGCGCGGCCTGGATCGACGCCTGGTGGAACCTTGTAAACTGGGAAGATGTGGAGCAGCGTTTCACAGTTATGTAGTTTTGATTGATAATGCAATAGTAGAATATAAAAATAAAAGTCCTGAGGCAATCAGGACTTTTTTTCGACTTGTTGCTTTAGCGGCGGTTCCGATCGAAGGATGAGGGAGGAACAAATAACCACCGGCTATGTGCATTGAGACCGGAAAACAGGACAGTGAATTTAAAACCTCTGTATGGTAAATAA
>CAZAMF010000007.1:0-95204 GCA_964486295.1 uncultured Oscillospiraceae bacterium
TATGGCGGAGAGGGTGGGATTCGAACCCACGGCCCCTTTCGGAGTCACTGGTTTTCAAGACCAGCTCCTTAAACCGCTCGGACACCTCTCCATCCTGAGAGTCATTAATACTCCATCCTATCAAAACGGTCACTTATTAATAATTGGTGACCCATTGGAGATTCGAACTCCAGACACCTTGATTAAAAGTCAAGTGCTCTACCGACTGAGCTAATGGGTCATATGGCTGGGGTAGCAGGACTCGAACCTACGAGTGACGGAGTCAAAGTCCGTTGCCTTACCGGCTTGGCTATACCCCACTACTTCCGAAAAAATGGCGAGCCCACAGGGATTCGAACCCCGGACACACGGCTTAGAAGGCCGTTGCTCTATCCAGCTGAGCTATGAGCCCGCATATCTAGTTAAACTAGTGGAGCGGATGATGAGAATCGAACTCACGCTATCAGCTTGGAAGGCTGAAGTTCTACCATTGAACTACATCCGCAGAAAAATTGGAGCGGAAGACGAGATTCGAACTCGCGACCCTCGCCTTGGCAAGGCGATGCTCTACCCCTGAGCCACTTCCGCATAAATATTGGTGGAGGGAGGTGGATTCGAACCACCGAAAGCTCAGCTAGCGGATTTACAGTCCGTCCCCTTTGGCCACTCGGGAATCCCTCCAGACAAATCATGTTATTAAATTGGAGCTGGCGAGAGGAATCGAACCCCCAACCTGCTGATTACAAATCAGCTGCTCTACCGTTGAGCCACGCCAGCATATGTGAAGAAATAAGTTGGCGACCTGGATCGGGCTCGAACCGACGACCTCCAGCGTGACAGGCTGGCATTCTAACCAACTGAACTACCAGGCCTAATACTGGTGGGCGCTATAGGGCTCGAACCTATGACCCTCTGCTTGTAAGGCAGATGCTCTCCCAGCTGAGCTAAGCGCCCCTATGATAGCAACTTCTGTTGTTCTATTTACTTGACACAGTTATTTAATATACAGTATCAACCTCTATCTGTCAAGTGGGTTAGCCTATTTTTTTACCACCAAAACAAAGATTTTTATTGGGACGGAACCGGCACTTTAAACTGTTCTTTTGATTGAAAAATCAACTGATAGGTGGCGCCCGTCAGATCCATCAATACCTTTTTCACCTGTTTACAGTCCTCCTCACGGCACGCAATCAGCGCATTTACTTTTTCTGTGTATATCAGGTCTTTGATTTCAAACCACGGAAGTTCATCAGTCGAGCCGGAGAGGCCGGCAAGGTTCTTTAATTTATCGACATAAGAATAATCCATTCTGACTTCCAGAACGGCCATTTCTTCCACTCGGCAAATCGTGCCCGCCTCCAATGCGGCTTTGGCCGTATTCGTATACGCACGCACCAATCCGCCGGTTCCCAGTTTGATTCCGCCGAAATACCTGGTTACAACAACTGCTACGTCAGTTATATTTTGCATAACAAGCATCTGCACGATGGGCGCCCCTGCAGTGCCCTGCGGTTCGCCGTCATCAGAAGCCCACTGGAGCTGGGCTTTATCACCCAGCACAAAAGCCGGCACATTATGGCTTGCGTCCTTATATTGTTTTCTGATTTCCGCAATAAAAGCCTCTGCATCCTCTCTGCAGGAAACAGGTTTCGCATGACCTATAAATCTTGATTTCTCAATTATAATCTCTGCAGTCCCTTGGCTTTGTATCGTTTTAAACAAAAACAAACCACTACTCCTTTATTTCATACTCCTTTAACCTCTGATAGTCGGCTTTGCCCAGCCGGACCTCGAATTCGGTACCATTCTCCGTATAATTCATATGCCTTACGTCGGTTTTGTCACATAAATAGGAAGAGATATCTCCTCTGCCGAAGGGGATTCGAAGTCTGGTTATGACGTAGTCCTTGAACAATTTCCGGCTTATGGCCTCGATCAGAAGGTCCATATTTTTTCCGTATTTTGCCGATATGAATACGGTGTCGCCCTTGGAATTCCGGGAGTCCAATTCCGGCACAAGGTCAATTTTATTGTATATGATCAACCTTTCCTTGTTGCCTGCTCCGATTTCTTTCAGGACCTTGTCCGTCACCTCGATCTGAAAATCATGTTGTTCATAGGCGGCGTCAACAACATGAAGCAGTAAATCCGCCTGGGCGACCTCTTCAAGGGTCGACTTAAACGCCTTGACGAGGCTGTGCGGAAGTTTGCTGACAAAGCCAACTGTGTCGATGAGAATAAATTCGCCGGCATCCGGCAGCTTGATATTGCGTTGCCTGGTATCCAGTGTCGCAAAAAGCATATCTTTTTCAAGAACCATTTTTTCCGGTTTTTCAGATATCCCGAGGAATCTGTTCATAATAGCGGATTTTCCGGAATTTGTGTAGCCAACCAATGCCACTACAGGCAAACTGGATTTTTCACGACGAGCGCGCTGAACTGTTCTGGTGCGCTGTATTTCTTCCATTTCGGCTTTTATATCACTGATCCTTTTCGTGATATGCCTGCGATCGGTTTCCAGCTTTTTCTCTCCCGGACCCCTGGTTCCGATTCCAACGCCTCTGCCTCCCATACTCGCACCTTGCCGGGACAACGAAGCGCCGAAACCTGTTAGTCGAGGAAGCCTATACTGCAGTTGCGCCAGTTCCACCTGCAATTTCCCTTCAGCCGAAGTTGCTCTGGACGCGAATATGTCAAGGATCAGAACTGTTCTGTCAATGATCCTGACGTTCAACTCATCTTCCAGCGTTCTCATTTGTAAACCCGAAAGCTCATCGTTAAAAATCACGGTGTTCGCTTCCATATTTTGAACCATTTCTGAAAGTTCCGCAACTTTACCCTTTCCCAAATAGGTGGATCTGTTCGGCTTGTCCAAGTTCTGGATCATTTGTCCGAGAACATCCACCCCAGCGGCTTCAGCGAGCCCCCAAAGCTCATCCATGGAGTAGGATATATCTTCACCTCGTGCTAATCCCACTAGAATAGCATGATATTCAACGTCGGTTATTATTTCATTATCATTATTAAAATCTATCATCGAATCTCCCGGTTGTATGATCAACCATCAACATCTTCCGAATCACTCTGAAGCAATATTAGAAAAGCCTCCCGAAGGAGGCGATTTCCCATGAATCTGGGCTTATTCTCTTAGGAAAGCTTTCCGAGCTCTTCATAAAACTTGGAATTAAGTATTTTTATGTGTGTCCCCTTCATCCCCAGGCTTCTTGATTCAATAACCCCTGCGGATTCCAACTTACGAAGGGCATTTACGATAACCGAACGGGTGATTTTCGCGTGATCTGCAATCTTGCTTGCAACCAGAACGCCTTCATTGCCATTCAGTTCCTTGAATATTTGCTGAACTGCTTCGATCTCAGAGAATGAAAGAGTTCCGATGGCCATCTGAACGACGTTTCTCTTCCTTTCTTCTTCTTCCAGTTCAAGAGACTTTCTTCTCTGTATTTCCTGTCCGACAACCGTTGCCCCGTATTCACTTAAGGCGATATCTACCTCGTCGAATTCAGGTTCATAGCGTGAAAGTAAAATCGTTCCCCATCTCTGGCCACCGCCAATGATCGGTACGATCATCTGCTTTTTACTGGCCGTGTCATATTCGTATTTAAAGATCTTCATAGCTTCCTCAGGCGAAATATTTGCCTGGGTTTCAGTGATCTTCAAAAGTTCTTCATTGTATTCTCCCGGGAAAAAATCAACACCCGTTTCAGGATCCGACAATGCCGGGCTATCCAGTTTCGCTTTGTAATGGACGCCGAGAACTTTGCCTCTTTTGTTTGTAATATATACATTGGCATCCATCAGATCACTTAATATTTCACATAAATCATAAAAAGAAAACGCCCCGGTTCTGGCTTCCTGCAAGACCCAGTTCAGTTTTCTTATTTTACTCAGCACTTCTTTGCTCATCTTATTACCTCCGTGTAATAAATTTAGCAATATTATATAATATTTCTAAATTTATTACAACGGAAATATTCTAATTTTTCTAAAGATTTATCTTTTCAGGAAAAAACTATAAAACTCGATACAACAGCAAAATAGTAATGCCGTTACTACAAAATAAACCTTTCGATGTTATCTTTGCGGATGATATCGGAGAATTTATTTTTAACATACTCGCTGTCTATGACGATCTCCTCATCAGTTGTATCAGGAATGTTGAAGGAAATTTCCTCCAGCAGCTTTTCCATGATCGTATGCAGTCGCCTTGCGCCGATGTTCTCATTCTGTTCGTTGGTCAGATAAGCCATAGTAGCTATGGTATCCACTGCCTCGTCTGTAAAATTGACCTTTACGCCTTCTGTCTCAAGCAGCATTTTGTGCTGTTTGATCAGTGCATTTTCAGGCTTTGTCAGGATCTGAATAAAATCTTCCTTAGTCAGGTTTTCCAGATTGACTCTGATCGGAAAACGTCCCTGTAATTCCGGGATCAGATCGGTCGGTTTAACGGTATGGAATGCCCCGGCGCCGATAAACAGCATATAATCTGTTTTCACAGAACCGTGTTTTGTGTTCACTACGCTTCCCTCGACGATCGGCAGGATGTCTCTCTGTACACCTTCGCGTGAAACGTCTGCACCGACATGATAGTCACTTCCGGATGCGATCTTGTCCATCTCATCGATGAATATTATTCCATTTTGTTCTGCATTTTCCAGTGCTTCGGCCGTAACCTGCTCCATATCAATCAGATTTTGCGCTTCCTGTTCGATCAGGACCTTTCTGGCGTCTTTCACGCGCATCTTTTTCTTCTTTTTCCTCTTCGGCATTGCGTCGCCAAAAATGTTGCCGATGGCAATCATCCCACCTTCCCCAACGTCCAGGGCGTTCTGCGGCGGGTTGTCATCCACTTCGATTTCAATGTATTGATCTTCCAGCAATCCGTCTTTCAACTGCTGGCGCACCTGTTCCCGTGCCAGTTCGATATCACTCTCCGCCGATTCGGTCTCAGTGGCCTTATGTTCCTCGTATTGCTGCTTCTGAGTTTTATAACCGGCTCCTCCCATGATATATTCAAACGGGTTTCTCGGTGTTGCACCCTGGGATGCTTTGCCTTTGGACGGGATAATTGACTGAATAATTTTTTCCTGGGCAATTTCCTCAGCGACGGAATACTTTTCCTGTATTCTTTTTTGTTTTGTGATCCTTACCGAAGCTTCCACAAGATCTCTCACCATGGATTCAACATCTTTCCCGACGTATCCGATCTGGCTGTATTTTGTAGCTTCCACTTTAACGAAAGGTGCGTCTGCCAATTTAGCCAGCCTCCTGGCAATCTCAGTTTTACCGACGCCGGTGGATCCAATCATCAGGATGTTCTTCGGTGTGATCTCATCCTTCCATTCTTCCGGAAGAAGATTTCTTCTGTAGCGGTTCCTCAATGCCACCGCTACGGATTTTTTTGCTTCATCCTGGCCGATAATATATTTATCCAATTCCGCCACAATTTCTTTTGGCGTCATTTCATATAACGTTGTCATTCGTTGCTCCTCCTTATTTCGTAAGCGCGTCAGCCGATCATAGCGTTTCGACCGAAATTCGATCGTTTGTATAAACGCAGATTGAAGCCGCTATCGTTAATGACTCGCGTACAATTTCTTCAGCACTCATATCCGTATGATTAAAGAGTGCATTTGCCGCTGCATAGGCATAATTGCCTCCGCTGCCGATGGCAATAAAGCTCTGATCAGGCTCTATTACTTCACCGTTTCCGGATATAATGAGCAGGCTTTCTCTGTCGGCCACTATCATAAGCGCTTCCAGGTTCCTCATCACTTTATCGGATCTCCACAGCTGCGCCAAAGCGACAGCCGCTCTCTTCAGATTCCCGGCGTGCTCCTCCAGTTTCTTTTCAAATTTTTCCGAAAGAGAAAATGCATCTGCAACAGAACCCGCAAATCCCACAAGCACCTGATCTTTATAAATTTTTCTTACTTTTTTGGCGCCGGCTTTCATGATGGCCGTTTCGCCCATAGTGACCTGTCCGTCTCCCCCTATGCAAACATCGTCCGGTCCTCTTCTGACAGCAACTATTGTTGTTGCGTTAAATTTCACCATAATTTTTCACCTCCTGAATCGTACCTATTCTTTATACCCGCATTTTGCGTCTGAACAAGCATATTTGCTGGTTTTTGTTTTCTTTTCTACTAAAAGGCTTCCGCAGACAGGGCAATTTTTCTGGATAGGCTTGTTCCAGTAAAGCTGCTGGCATTCCGGATACCCGGAGCAGCCATAGAATAGTCTTCCGCTTTTGCTTTTTCTGGCAACCAGATCCTTTCCGCAAGCCGGGCATTTCACTTCGATCTTGCTGACGATCGGTTTTGTGTTTTTACATTCCGGATAGCCCGTGCATGCTGCAAATGTTCCGAAGCGCCCATGCTTCAGCGCCATCGGCTTGCCACATAATTCGCATATTTCGCCTGTCAGTTCATCTTCGAATTCTATCTTTTCTATTTCTTTATCCGCCACTTCCAGTTCACCCTCGAGGGTACCGTAAAAATCGCTGACGATATTGTGCCAGTCGGTGTCTTTTACCTCCACATCATCCAGTTTGTCTTCCATTCCGGCAGTAAAACCTGCATCGACAATTTCCCTGAAATATTGTTCCATCATCTGTGTAACGATGAAACCCAGTTCAGTTGGTGCCAGTATTTTCTTTTCTCTTATTATATATTTGCGTTCCAGTAAAGTGGCAATGATCGGTGCGTAAGTGGACGGCCGTCCGATATTCTTGTCTTCCAGATCTTTAACTAAACTGGCTTCTGTGAACCTGGACGGCGGTTGCGTAAAATTCTGCTCCGCATTGACATCAATAGCATTCAAGCGCTCGTTCTCAGCCAGTTCTGGCAACTCTCTGTCTTTATCCTCTTCGTTCATATCCGTGTATACTTTGAGAAAACCCTCAAACTTCAATTTGGAGCCGTTTGCGCGAAATGAATAGTCTCCATTTTTTATGTCAACCGTCATAGAATCGAACACAGCCGGTGCCATCTGGCTGGCCATAAACCGCGACCAAATTAATTTATATAGACTGTACTGGTCTCTGGTTAACGAATCCTTGATCGAATCCGGCACCAAATCCGGGTAAGTAGGGCGGATCGCTTCATGGGCATCCTGCACATCTTTCTTTTTATTCGAGTAGAAGTTGTTGCCCCAGAAATTCTGTCCATAATTGTCAATGATAAAATCTTTTGCCATCCCGCGGGCTTCATCGGAAATACGAACCGAATCGGTTCTAATGTATGATACCAATCCGATAGTGCCGTGCCCTTTGATTTCGCAACCTTCGTACAACTGCTGAGCGATCAGCATGGTTTTTTTCGTATAAAAATTCAGCTTCGTAGAAGCTTCCTGCTGCAGGCTGCTGGTTGTAAACGGCGGATACGGCCTTTTGATTCTATCCTTGCGCTCAATCTGAGACACATGATAAGCTTCCGGATCCAGTTCCCTAAGCACAACGTCAGCCTGTTCCTTGTTGTCTACAGATATTTTATGTCCTTTTTTTTCAGTAAGTTTCGCTAGAAACTGCTTCTTTTTAGAAGCTTCCCCAAATTTTTCAAGCCTCACCTGTACGGTCCAGTATTCCTTGGGTACAAAAGCTTTGATCAGGTTTTCTCTGTCACAGATGATTTTTAAAGCTGCCGACTGTACACGCCCGGCGGACAAACCCCGTTTAACTTTTCTCCAAAGCAGCGGACTTATTTTATATCCCACAAGCCGGTCCAGCACGCGTCTCGCCTGTTGCGCATCTACAAGACTTAAATCGATCATTCTTGGATTTTTAATCGCTTCTTTGATGCTTTTTTTGGTGATTTCATTAAATACGACTCTGCAAGCTTCCTCGTTTGAAATACCTAATATATAAGCAAGATGCCAACTGATGGCCTCTCCTTCGCGGTCCGGGTCCGTTGCCAGATAGATTCTTGAAGCCTCTTTTGCTTCTTTCTTCAAACTTTTGATCAAATCGCCCTTCCCGCGGATAGAGATATATTCGGGTTCAAAATTATTTTCTATGTTGATCCCCAGCTTGCTTTTAGGAAGATCCCTTATATGACCAACTGAAGCGACTACTTTGTAGTTGCTTCCCAGATACTTTCCAATGGTCTTTGCTTTTGCCGGTGACTCTACAATGACTAATGCTTTTTTTGCGGTGCTCATTCACATCCTCCTTGATACCTGCTGTTCAAGCGTTAATTATATGTAGATTTTTTTCACTTTGCAACAAATATTTTTCCCAAAGCCGTGTGCACCAGGCCTTTCATCTCCAATACTGTGACGATGCCATTTACTTCTCCTACGGGTCTTGAAAGTGCACGGCAAAGGGTATCACAGGTCACTTCTCCACACTTTGCTATTGCATCCAGCACAGACTTTTCATCCTCCCCAAGCTTTGTTCCGGTCTCCGGTACAATTTTCTTTTCAATTCCTAAATCTTCCAGTATATCGTCCAGAACAATAAGCGGATTCGCTCCATCTTTGATCAGCTTATTCCCGCCGATGGCATAGATATTATTAATATTTCCGGGTACGGCATAGACATCCCGTCCCTGCTCGGATGCCCTTTCCGCCGTGATCAATGATCCGGAATGCAGACCGGCTTCAACCACTATAGTCGCAACCGAAAGCCCGCTGATTATTCTGTTTCTGAGGGGGAAAGAGAATCTTGTAGCATGGACCCCGGGAGCATACTCGGATAGAATAAGGCCTTCTTCCGCGATTCTGTTCATCAGATCTCTGTTTTGAGCCGGGAAACAAATATCGGGTCCATTGCCAAGTACGGCAATTGTTTTCCCTTTACCTTTCAAGGCCCCTTTGTGCACAAGGCTATCGATGCCCTGCGCCATCCCGCTTACAGCTACCACTCCATTCCCGCCCAGTTTTTCACCGATGGCTAAAGCTGCCCATTTGCCATAAGGAGTCGCCTTTCTTGAGCCCACGGCCGCAACGCAGAGACAGGAAGCCAGTTTTAAATCCCCTATATAATAGAGGATTTCGGGCGGATCCTTGATTTGTCGAAGCAACTCCGGGTATCCTTTTTCTAAGAGTGAGACGGACCGTACCCTTTCACTGTAATCATTCATCTGCATATATATCACCTGATCCCCCGTTTTATAACCTGCTGTACATTTTATCAAGACTTCTGTATCTCATTGCTTCAGCTATATGGTGTTCTTTAATACCATCCGACTGCTCGATGTCAGCAATGGTTCGTGCCACCTTGAGAACCTTGCCGTAAGCTCTTGCTGAAAGGCCTAGTTTCTCAAAGCCCTCCTTTAAAAGTGATTTGCAGCCAATATTCAGCGTACAGTATTTTTTTATCAGAGCCGCGTCCAATTCGCTGTTCAAACGGATTCCTTCATTTATATATCGTTGTCTCTGGATACTTCTGGCTTTGCTGACTATTTCCTTCATTTCCGCCGAACCATTTTCCGGCGATGGATTCTCCAGCATCAGTTCTTTGTATTGAACCGGCGGGATTTCGATTTGAACATCGATCCGATCCAGAACGGGCCCGCTGATTTTCGATCTGTATCTGTTTATCTGAGCGGCTGTGCAAGTACATTGGTGCCTTTCATCCCCATAGAAACCGCATTTGCAGGGATTGCTGGCGGCCACCAGCATCATATTGCTTGGGAAGGTAACTTTGTGATTAACTCTGGCTATGCTGATTCTTCTGTCTTCAAGAGGTTGCCGCAGCATCTCCAGAACGGATCTTCCGAATTCCGGGAATTCATCAAGAAAGAGGACACCGTGATGAGCCAAAGATATTTCTCCGGGCTTAGGAATTCCTCCTCCACCCAGCAGCGCAGCACCGGATATCGTATGGTGCGGTGCTCGAAATGGCCTTTCAGTAATCATCGGCCTTTTTTCAGAAAGTTCCCCGGCGACAGAATAGACTTTGGTCACTTCAAGCATTTCGTCGTAAGTCAGTTCCGGCATAATGGAAGGGATGCGCTGAGCGAGCATCGATTTTCCAGACCCCGGGAAGCCCATCATAAACAGACCATGTCCACCTGCGGCGCAGATCGTTATGGCTCTTTTGGCGGATTCCTGTCCGACAACGTCCTCATAGCTGCTTTGATGCGCATTTGGCTCGGACGAGTTGTACCTCTTCGTCCGCTGATGCTCTGGCATTCCGGGTGCTTTAAGCAAATCAACTGTCATGGCAAGGCTTTCGACAGCATAGATTGAAATGTCCTTGACAATCGCAGCCTCTTCAGCGTTTCGTTTTGGTAGAATGATTTTTTTGATCCCGCTGTCGCGAAGTCCGATGGTTAGCGGCAGTGCCCCGGCAACAGGATTGATGCAACCGTCAAGGGACAATTCTCCGATGAACCCGTATTCCTTGTACATCGATTCCGTCAATACGCCGGACACGGCCAAAATGCCGATCGCCATGGGAAGATCAAAATGACTCCCTTCTTTCCGAGACCACGCCGGAACCAGGTTGATCGTTATTTTCTTATTCGGAAACTTGAATCCGGAAGATGTGACAGCTGCTCTTACCCGATCCCTGGACTCTTTAATGGTCTGGGATGCCAGACCTGTTACACTGATTCCAGGCAGTTGATTGGTCAGACAAGTTTCCACTGTTACCAGATCCGACTCAAGTCCGGACAAGGCCGCCGTATTGATTTTTGATATCATGCCAAAAGGGTTCCTTTCTATTACGTTATGCCAATCATATGGTTGATCGCAATTTCCGGTTCGGTCAGGACTTCAATGACATCGATACGGGGCTGGTAATTGACCCAGCTGCCGGATGCCATGAACCAGCAGGCGGATTTTTCTATATGCAAAATCTTTTCTTTTGTTACCGCTGTCGCAGGACTTCCGAAACAGTGGCCCGTTCTGGTCTTCACCTCGCAGAAGACCAGGGCTCCCCCTTTGATTGCAATAATATCTATTTCTCCCGACTTGCATCTGAAGTTGCGTTTAATGATACGATAACCCTGTTTCAGCAGAAAACCTGCTGCAATGTTTTCACCATACTTCCCTAATCTTTGATTGGAATTCATATCGATTTATCCTTCCATTTTATTCCATCATATTAAATGTATCTCATTTCCCATTATATGTCAATCGATTTGCGTATGCACTAAAAAACCCCCTGATATGCGACATAGGATTCATCTGCTATCAAGGGGCAGTTCTTCTGTTATAATGGATCTTTTTCAGAGCAGAAAAATGTTTGGACATCTCTCGCCTGATTTATTTACTTCTGTTCAGTACCAGTTCGTAGATGGCTTGAGCGACTCCGCCTTCATCATTGGAAGATGTGATATATTTGGCGACAGCTTTGATTTCATCCTTAGCGTTTCCGACGGCAACCGGCAGCCCGGCAGCTTCCAACATGGCCCTGTCATTCGGATTGTCGCCCGCCGCCATGATTTCCTCCCGTTTGATCCCCATCATTTCGGCCATTTTTATCATCGCATCTGCCTTGCTGGTTGTTTTCCCGCCTATTTCAAGATTATGGTCGAAAGATGATGTCAGGGTAATATCGTTATGGACAGAGAGTATTTCTTTCATCATCAGGCGGTTTTGCTGATCCTGAAAGTTGATATTAATATTTTCTATACTCCTTTTCTTTTTCATCATGAAATCAAGAACACCTTCCACGGGCTGTCTCGTATTCAGGACATAGGTGACATGTCTGTCAGAGAGTCTCATTTCGGCGATCCTGTCGTAGATTTGTTTTTCTACATAGGCTTTCCCGCCGGTGAAAACTTCATACATAAAATCGTAATTGCCCAATATGTCGCCCATTTTTTCCACGGCCTTCGGAGCAATAAAGTTTTTGTAGATGACTTTTTTCGTGTAAAGGTCGACCACCCTCGCTCCATTGGAGCTGCAGGTATAGCGAATGCCCTTCACTTCCAGAATTTCTTTTGGTATGGCAGAAAACACTCTGCCGGTAGCAACTACGACCTCAATGTTGGCGGATATGGCATCCTCCAGCGCGGTCTTTACTATTGGCGGTAATTTGCCCTGGCTGTTTAAAGTTGTACCGTCCAGGTCCAGCGCGATCATTTTTATCATTTGTATCCCCTGAATATGCGGTTATTCCGCTGACTATTGCTCTCTACTTCCTATCCCCTGATGATATTGATGAACTCCTGATTGAAGCGTCTGACAAATTTCATGTTGCAGGAATCCCCATGTCCGGGGTAAATTGTGATTTCGTTTGACCATCGGTCAATGATATCCCGGCAACTCGCCTCCATTTGCCACGGGTCACCGTCTTTCAGGTCGGTTCTTCCTAAATCTACATTAAATATTGTATCTCCGGTAAAGGAGACTTTGCTCTTTTCTGAATAAATGCAAATACTGCCCCGGGTATGGCCTGGTGTGAGGATGACTTTAAGTTCCTCCCCGTCCAGCATCAGGGTGTCCCCATCCTCCAGCATGACATCCACCATACCCTTGTACATATCGCAATCATTTCGGTGCATCAAAACAGGGCGTTCAAAATGGTCCCTGAGTTTTGAAGCGCCTCCCGAATGGTCATAATGATGGTGCGTCAGGATGAACCCTTCGACTTTCAGTTTCAGTTCCTTGATCTGCTTGATATACTTCTCAGGATTGTATCCCGGATCGATCAGGAAACAGGAGCCCTGTTCCTTTTGGTATATGATATACCCATTGGCTTCCAGTTCCCCTCCGATAATACGTTTTATTTTCATAAGTTGTATTTTATCCCTTTTTATCGATAATTTCAAATACATCTTGATAATCTTGGCATGAGTGGTACAATACATTGGAATAGGACTATTTCAATGGTATTGATAATTATTGACAGGGGTATGCAAAATGAAAATTGTAATCGCCGGTGCCGGTAAATTGGGGATGAAAGTTACAGAGGCTCTTCTCGGAGGAGATCATTCTGTAACGGTTATCGATAAAAGTGAAGAAGTCATCGCAAAGCTTTCATCACAAATGGATGTCATGACTATATGCGCGAATGCAAAACAAAAAAGTGTCTTAGATGATATTGGCATCAGTTCCTATGATTATTTGATTGCTATGACCGATCATGACGAAAAAAACATCGTGATCGCGTCGGAGGCGAAGAAATTAGGCTGCAAGAAGGTAATTGCGCGTGTACGCGGTCCTGAGCACATGAACCAGTTTGATTTTTTGAAAGATTCTTTTAATCTGGACGCGGTTGTGAATCCTGACCTGGCAATAACATTGGAAATATATAAATATTTGGTAGAAAAGTACACTTTGAGCAATGGCATTTTCACAAGCGGGAAAATGGCAATGATCGAAGTTACGGCCAATAAAGTCGAAGGCATTTCAGGTATGCCCATGACGCAGGTTGGAAAAATCCTGAAAGACATGCTGATCGTTGCCATCTCCAGAAGCGGGAAAGTTATTATTCCGCATGGCAACACGGTTGTTCATGCAGATGACGTTCTCTATATCGTCGGCGAAAAGAATCCTCTGATGGCACTGAACGCAACACTTAATACAAAAGGAAAATATACGAATATTCATCGGGTCATGATCATAGGCGGCGGTAAAACCGGTTTGTATCTTGCGAAAAAACTGTCCGAATTTGGAGCTGCAGTTAAAATTGTGGAGATTTCTAAGGAGCGCTGCCATTATCTTGCCACCCACTTAAACAATGTCATTATTCTTCATGGCGACGGCACGGACATCAACCTCCTTGAATCAGAGAGCTTCGACGAAATGGACGCGTTTGTCACTGCGACCGGTTATGATGAAGAGAACCTGCTGTTGGCTTTAATGGCGAAGCAACGAGGGATCGAGGATGTCATAGCAAAAATATCCAGAGAAAGCTATTCAGGCCTGATTGAGGATATGGGTATCGACATGGTCCTGAACCCGCTGAATATCACGGCCAGCAGCATCCTGCGTTTCATTCAGGGCAGCAAACGGATCGTATCCAGCCAGTTGATCCAGGGGCAGGCTGAAATTTTGGAAATCATAGCCGGAAATCATATGGCAATCCTACACGTTCCCCTTGCGAACCTGGATTTACCGGAAGGCGTTATTATAGCCGCAATCCATAGGGGTTCCGATTTTATTATCCCAAAAGGCGATACTATAATTCTGGAAAACGACAGAGTCATTATCATGTCGCTTCTCTCCGAAATACCTAAACTCGAAAAGCTCTTGAGAAATACGGGAAGGCTGGGCATTTTTGGTTAGGAGAATTTGAAATGGGCTTTAATTTAAATTCCATCGTGTTAATACTCGGAAAAATGTTGGTCCTGCTGGGATTAGCTATGCTATTGCCCCTTATCGCAGCACTCATTTATCATGAGCCGGCAGCGCTGGCTTCCTTTATTTGGGTGATCATCCCATCCATTCTTATCGGTTCTATCATCGTTTATAAAATCAAGCCCTCCGATGCCCCGGTCAAAATACGGGATGGATTTCTGATTGTCGGCTCTGTCTGGCTTCTTTCGACTGTAATCGGCGCCCTGCCTTTCTCGATTTCCGGCTCGATGAATTATGTTGATGCTTTATTTGAAACATCTTCCGGCTTTACAACAACAGGAGCTTCCATCCTCAAAGACGTCGAAGTCGTCCCAATGAGCATACTTTACTGGCGTTCCTTTACTCACTGGCTTGGGGGCCTGGGCATCGTCATCTTCGCAATTGCACTTTTGCCGCAGTTGAATATCGGAGCATTCAATATCGTCAGGGCAGAAACTCCGGGCCCCAGCTTTGAAAAGCTCAGCCCAAAACTGAAAGACCAGGCGAGAATACTGATCATTGTGTATATGTGCATGACCATAGCTCAGACTCTGTTGCTGAAGCTTGGGGGATGCACCTGGTTTGATTCGATGGTTTATACGTTCGGAAGCGTAGGCACCGGCGGTTTTGCCACTTATAATGACAGCGTCGGCCATTTCGAGGGCTCCTATGTGCCGATTGTTATCACGATTTTTATGCTGATGGGAGGGTCGAACCTGTCTTTGTACTATGCGAGTTTCCGGTTCGGGATTTCCAGGCTGCTGAATGATTCTGAATTCAGATGCTATATGGCCATCGTCACCCTCTCCATTCTGGTTATAACCGCCAATCTGGTATCGATGGATTTGTACAGTTCCGGGATAGCGCTCAGGGAATCTGCATTTCAGGTGGCTTCTGTAATTACTACCACCGGATATGCGACTGTGAACTATGATCTTTGGCCTACATTTTCAAAGTGTATCCTGTTCGCCCTTTATTTATGCGGCGGCTGTTCCGGCTCCACAGGCGGAGGTCCTAAGATTATCAGAGTGCTTGTGCTTTTGAAATTTATTAGGAGGGGGGTCCTCGTCAGGCTCCATCCCAGTGCTGTTATCGATGTTAAGCTGGCCGGGAAGCCTGTTTCGGCCGATGTCGTGTCGGCGATCGCCGGTTTTGCATTTCTGTATTTGTCTACAGCAGTTATTAGCGGTGCCGTCATCTGCCTGGATGGTTTTGATATGATTACCTCTTTTTCGGCGGCATTTGCCACCATCGGAAATGTCGGACCGGGTTTCAATCTGGTAGGCCCCGCCATGAATTACAGTATTTTCTCGGATTGGAGCAAGCTATTAATGACTTTCCTGATGCTGGCAGGGAGACTGGAATTCTTCACATTGTTTATGTTATTTACGCCAAGATTCTGGAATAAAAACCGATAGGAGATATTGTTTTGTTAAACTGGCCATTAATAACCAAAATATTATCATTTATCATGATGGTAGTAGGGTTTTCCATGCTGCCCGCTCTTTTCAGCGCCTATCTGTATGATGATGCCGAAGTCGTAAAGGCCTTCGCTATTCCGGCTATTTCCTGCATCGTCCTGGGCGGTCTTTGCACAAAACTGATATCCCCCCTAAATATAAAACTCAAGTTAAGGGATGGATACATGGTTGTGGCGCTCTGCTGGTTGCTGGCATCTTTAGCGGGAGCCTTACCTTACTATATCTGCGCCGGAAATTCCGGGTTTATTGATGCTTTCTTTGAATCAGTATCTGGTTTTACGACAACAGGTTGTACAGTCGTCAATATTGATGCAATGCCAAAAGCGATTTTGTTCTGGAAAGCCATCACTCACTGGCTTGGCGGAATGGGAATCCTTGTGTTCGTGATCGCGATACTTCCGAATCTTGGAATTAGCGGATTGACCATCGCGCGAGTCGAAGCTCCGGGTCCAACCTTCCAAAAAGTTTCGAACAGGACCTCCGATACAACCAAGATTCTTTATTTTGCATATATTTGCTTTACCGTAATAGAATTCCTGCTGTTGTGGCTGGGCAGTGACATGGGGGCCTTCGATGCATTGATCAATACCATGGGAAGCATCAGCACCGGTGGACTTTTTGCCCATACAGCAGGGATCGCGTACTACGACAGTATTTATGTTGAGGGCGTGATCATAGCATTCTGTTATTTGGGATCTGTCAGCTTTATCATGTATTTCCTTATGATTAAGGGAAAATGGAGAGACGTGCTTCAAGATGTGGAGTTGAGGGTATTCACCCTGATCATATTGTTCTCCACATTATTGGTGGCAGCCAGCCTATATTTCACGAACACTTACGAATCTTTCAGTTCGGCTTTCAGGCATTCTCTGTTCCAGATCGTTTCCGTAATCAGTACAGCCGGTTTCGCGATCACTGATTACACTCAGTGGCCGGCATTTTGTCAGGCGGTCCTTCTCCTCCTGATGTTCATAGGGGGCTGCGGGGCTTCTACCTGCGGCGGAATGAAAGTCATGCGGATCATAGTAAGTTTCAAACTCATTTCCCGCATGTTCTTCAAACGTCTGCACCCCAACGGTGTTTCAGCTGTTGTCGTTGGCGGCAAAGCCGTTCCGGCCCAGACAGTTTCAAGAATATCGAGTTTTATGGTTTTGTATATGATCGTATTTATCTTTTCCGTCTTTGTTCTCTCCCTTCAGAACCTTGATCTGGAAACCACCATTGGTTTCGCTGCCGGTGCTCTGAGCAATACAGGGCTCGGTTTTGGGCCATCCGGTGCAACGGGTAATTACGACATTTTTAGTCCGGCATTACGCCTCTATTGCTGCTTCATGATGTTTATGGGCAGGCTGGAACTATTTGCAGTGATGATCCTGTTCACTCCGGATTTCTGGAAGCAAAAGTAATAAAAACGATACTATAAATGCCGTATCATACGATACGGCATTTTTTATTTTTATCAACTATTATCAGCCGTTTTGCTCCGGCAGTTCATTCGATTTATCCAACCAGACCGCCGATCGCCACGAAAACGGGTGCAAATACGACAGCAACGATGGTCATCAGTTTGATCAGAATGTTCATTGAAGGGCCGGCAGTGTCTTTAAACGGATCCCCTACAGTATCTCCAACGACGGCAGCTTTGTGTGCCTCCGATCCTTTGCCTCCGTAATGGCCCTCTTCGATATACTTCTTGGCATTGTCCCAGGCGCCCCCCGAATTGGCCATCATCATAGCCAGCAATACACCTGCAGCAAGCGCTCCGCCAAGCATACCGCCCAGCGCCGAAGGGCCAAGAACAATTCCTACAAGGAGCGGTGCAATAATGGCCAGAAGTCCCGGAGCGATCATTTCGTGAATCGCCGCTTTGGTGGATATATCAACACACCTTGCATACTGTGGCTTGGAAGTCCCTTCCAAAATGCCTTTGTCCTCACGGAATTGTCTTCTTACTTCATCGATCATCATCGTAGCGGCTTTCCCCACAGAATTCATTGTAAGAGCTGCGAACATGAACGGCAGCATTGCGCCTAAGAATAGCCCGATAATGACGATCGGGTCAAGCAAGCTGATGTCTTCGAGGTTGGTTACCGTTGCATAGGATGCGAACAATGCAAGAGCAGTCAGAGCCGCACTTCCGATTGCAAAGCCTTTTCCGATAGCCGCGGTTGTGTTTCCCACTGCATCCAGCTTATCAGTGATCGCTCTGACTTCCTTAGGGAGGCCGCTCATCTCAGCAATTCCGCCTGCATTATCTGCAACGGGTCCGTAAGCATCCACCGCAACCACCATACTGGTGGTGGAAAGCATCCCTACCGCAGAGAGCGCAATGCCGTATAGCCCTGCAAACCAATAAGAAAGAAATATAGCAACACATATACAGATAATCGGCCAGACAGTGGAGAGCATCCCTATCCCGATACCGGATATGATGGTCGTTGCGGATCCTGTCTGTGATTGTTCGGCAATTTTTTTAACTGAACGGTAATCCCCGGAAGTATAGATTTCTGTGATCTTTCCGATGGCAATGCCGACCACAAGACCGGAGATGATGGCGATTGCATAGTTGTAGCTTCCGAGCATCATTTTCGACAATACGATGGATGCAATAATAACAAGAATCCCCGATACATAAGTTCCCATGTTCAATGAAGCCGAAGGGTTCGTGTTGTTTCCCCTGACCATAATAATGCCTAAAATCGAAGCGATGATACCGATGGCGGATAAAATCAGCGGAAACAAAGCAGCAGTCGTTGCATCAAACATCCCATCAGAATTGATGGCGGCTACGGCTGCCAAAGTGATTGCCGACACAATAGAACCTACATAGGACTCAAATAAGTCGGACCCCATTCCTGCGACGTCTCCGACATTGTCTCCGACATTATCGGCTATAACGGCAGGATTACGCGGGTCATCCTCAGGAATTCCCGCCTCTACCTTGCCCACCAGGTCAGCTCCGACATCCGCCGCTTTTGTATAGATCCCTCCACCGACGCGGCCAAAAAGAGCCATAGACGAAGCCCCCAGGCTGAATCCTGTTATAACGGAAGCGCTGTCAATTCCCATTACTACGAATATGGTACCGAGGCCGAGAAGACCAAGCCCCGCTACGCAAAGCCCCAGCACCGATCCCGATCTGAATGCCATTTTCAAGGCTTTCCCCATGCCGGACTCCAATGCGGCGTTTGCTGTTCTTACATTGCCCTTGGTTGCAACATTCATTCCGAAAAAACCGGCAAGTACTGAAAAAAGTGCGCCGCAGACATAAAGAACTGCTGTCAGCCATCCGATCGCCAATCCGATCACCAGGAAGCAGACAACAATTACAATGGCCATCGCCTGATACTCCCTCTTCAAAAATGCCATCGCTCCTTCTCTGATATAAGACGCAATGTCCTTCATTTTCTGTGACCCCTCGTCTGCCTTTGATACCCATGCAGTAAATGCATAAGCAAAGATGAGTGCGATGATGGCGCAAAGAGGAGCAATAAATCCTAATCCTGATGTGCTCATTTCGTGTTCCTTCCCTTTTAATTATCTATTAACACAAAGAGGTGCCATTGGCACCTCTTTGTGTTAATAGCCAAATATTAATAAAATTAATAGCAGCAACTTATTTATTCAGACTATGTCAAAGAATTATTCTATAGCTACCAAAGCCAAAGAAATACAGATAAAGCAAGCTGCTGCGATCTCAGTGATTTTCTGCAGCAAAGCTTCATAACCTTTGCTCTTCTTTTTGCCGAAAAGTTGTTCTGCACCTCCGCCTATCGATCCGGACAATCCTGCGCTGTTTGCAGATTGAAGCAAAATGCTGGCTATGAGTATTAAGCTCGCGATCGACAGCAGTACCATAAGAACTATTCTTCCCATACGAAACCTCCCTTGTACGATTAACTCAATTACATTAACATACCCGGCAATAAAAATCAAGGGTATTTAAGGCAATAGTTGCAGATCGCACCATAATTTCATCTGCTTTATCAGCAGTTCTATTTAATATTGTAGAAAGCGTCCTTGCCCGCATAAATGCCGGAGGATCCCAGCATTTCTTCGAGTCTCAGGAGCTGGTTGTATTTAGCAATCCGGTCTGTACGTGACAAGCTTCCAGTTTTAATCTGCCCTGCGTTTACCGCTACAACGATATCTGCGATTGTGACGTCTTCGGTCTCGCCGCTCCTGTGTGAAACCACTGCGCTGTAGCCTGCTTTTTTCGCCATTTCAATTGCATCCAGCGTTTCTGTCAGGGTCCCGATTTGATTGACTTTTATGAGGATCGAGTTCGCAACACCCATTTCGATGCCTTGTTTCAGCCGCTGTGTGTTTGTAACAAATAGATCGTCCCCCACAAGCTGAACTTTTTTGCCCAACCTGTCGGTCAAAATTTTCCAACCTTCCCAGTCATCTTCATCAAGCCCGTCCTCTATCGATATGATCGGGTATTCGCTGACCAGTTTTTCATAGAAATCCACCATTTCCGAAGAGGTTTTTACGACGCCCTCTCCTTTCATGTTATATACCTTGCTCTTATTATCATAGAATTCGGAGGCGGCAATATCCAGGGCAATTTTGACGTCTTCACCCGGCTTGTAACCTGCTTTTTCAATTGCCTCGACTATAATCCTGATGGCTTCTTCGTTAGTCTCCAGATTCGGAGCGAATCCGCCTTCGTCACCGACAGCCGTATTCAGGCCTCTGGATTTCAGGACCGCCTTCAGGTTATGGAAAATTTCTGCACCCATTCTTAGGGCTTCTCTGAAATTTTCAGCGCCAACAGGCATGATCATGAACTCCTGGAAATCCACATTGCTGTCAGCATGCGAACCACCGTTCAGAATATTCATCATCGGAGTTGGCAGCACCTTTGCATTCACGCCGCCCAAGTATTGAAAAAGCGGAAGTCCGCAATAGTTTGCAGCGGCATCTGCAGCAGCCAGGGATACACCAAGGATTGCATTTGCTCCTAATTTGCTTTTGTTGGGCGTTCCGTCCAGATCAATCAGAAGTTGATCAAGCCCAACCTGATCAAGCACGTTATAGCCTATAATTTCCTCAGCAATAATATCATTAACGTTAGAAACAGCTTTCAGAACACCCTTCCCTAAGTAGCGGCTCTTATCGCCGTCGCGCAGCTCAACGGCTTCATGAATGCCGGTTGAAGCCCCGGAAGGTACGATTGCACTACCAACCGTGCCATCTTCAAGATATACCTCTACTTCTACTGTCGGATTGCCTCTTGAGTCAAGCACTTCCCTGGCAATTACATCATCGATAAATGACATCTTATCATTCTCCTTTCAAACTAATCAGCCGGTCCTATATATTCGTTTTGTTTAAATTATTTTTTACCGGTAGTTTATGATATCCATGAGCGTTTCTGGTTTGAGGCTCGCTCCACCCACCAGGGCCCCGTCGATTTCCGGCATATTCAGAATATCCGCCGCATTATCAGGTTTTACGCTGCCGCCATATTGAATCGTAACCTTTTCAGATAACCCCCTACTATATAAGTCCGAAATGGTCTTGCGTATGAACCCGCACATTTCATTGGCTTGTTCGGGCGTTGCATTTCTTCCGGTGCCGATTGCCCATACCGGTTCATAAGCGACTGTTAATACTGATATCTGTTCTTCATTCAAACCGCTTAAATCGGCTTTGATCTGCTTTTCCACCACATCGAACGCTTTTCCGGCATCTCTTTCATCCAGCACCTCTCCGACACAAAGAATAGGCAATATTCCTGTTTCGAAGCACCTTACGAGTTTTTTGTGACAAGTATCGTCTGTTTCGCCAAAGTACTGGCGTCTCTCACTATGGCCGATAATACAATACTCTGCTCCTGTCTCCAATAACATCGATGCTGATATCTCTCCCGTAAAAGCCCCTTCTTTTTCATAATGCATATTCTGTGCGCCGACTTTTATCGGTGTGCCCTTAAAGCTGGAAGTCAATGCCGCCAACTGCGTGTAGGGCGCGCAAATCGCCACATTTATATCGGTTCTGTTAAACAGCTTTTTGAAATGCTCTGCAAACTCCAGCGCTTCAGCTGTTGTCTTAAACATTTTCCAGTTGCCCGCAATAAATTTAGTCCTCATCTCAAACTCCTATTTATTCTGTAGAACAGCAATGCCCGGAAGCGGTCTCCCTTCCAGAAATTCAAGAGAGGCTCCCCCGCCGGTGGAAATATGGGTCATTTTATCGGAAAGGCCGAATTGCTCCACTGCTGCCGCTGAATCCCCTCCGCCAATGATCGTCAGTGCATTGGATTCCGCCATGGCCATTGCGATTCTCAATGTTCCTGTGGCGAAATTCGGGATTTCAAATACCCCCATCGGGCCGTTCCATAGAATGGTGCTGGCTTTTGCGATTTCTGCCGTAAATAAATCGATACTCTTTGGCCCGATATCAAGCCCCATCATGTCATCCGGTATATTTTCCCTGTCGCATATGCAGGTTTCAGAATCGTTGCTGAATTCTTTCGCGCACACGGTGTCCAAAGGCAGGAGCAGCCTTGTGCCGAGTTCCACCGCTTTCAGGAGTATTCTCTTCGCCAAGTCGATGCCATCTTCATCCACGATTGATTTTCCGACTGGATATCCGAATGCTTTGAAAAAAGTGTAGGACATCCCTCCGCCAATAATCAGGGTATCCACTTTATTTAAGAGATTTTCGATGACCGGTATCTTGTCTTTTACTTTAGCACCGCCCAAAATTGCAATGAAAGGTCGCTTTGGGTTTTCAATAGCCTTCCCCAGGAATGCAACTTCTTTTTCGATCAGAAAACCCGATACGGCAGGGAGGTATTCCGCTATCCCCGATATGGAAGCATGATCCCGGTGGGCCGTTCCGAACGCATCGTTAACATAGATGTCCGCCAGGGATGCGAGGGTCTTTGAAAAGCCCGGATCCTTTATGGATTCAAGCGGACTGAATCTGACGTTTTCCAGGAGCATGACATCTCCTGGTGCCAGCCCGGCAGCTGCGTCTTTGACCTGCTGATCTACCACTTCAGGTGAACTGATGAACTTGACCGGTCTTCCTAATAATTCTGATAGCTTTTCGGCTACCGGCTTCAGACTGTATTTCAAATCGGCCTGACCATCCGGGCGGCCTAAATGAGACATTAATATTATTTTAGCTCCCTGATCTGCTAAATAATCGATCGTTGGCAAAGCAGCTTTAATCCTGCTGTCATCAGTGATCACGCCGTTCTCCATCGGAACATTGAAATCACAACGTACGATTACTTTTTTCCCGGAAACATCAATATCTCTGATTGTCTTTTTCATTTTTTTACTCCCGCTGGTATTAAATATATTTTTTAGAGTCCTTTATTGATGATGTATTCCATCAGATCCACTGCCCTGTTTGAATATCCCCATTCATTGTCGTACCAGGACAGGATTTTTACCATATTCCCTTCGATGACCATGGTTGACAACGCATCTATCGTGGAAGAAACAGGATCGCCTTTGAAATCGACAGACACCAACGGTTCATCAGTATAAGCCAAAATACCTTTCAGCTTGGTTTCAGTTGCGTTCTTCAAAACTGCATTGACTTCTTCCGCCGTGGTTTCTCTTTTGACTTCGAAAACGATATCGACCAGGGAAACCGCAGGGGTCGGGACCCTGATAGCCATTCCGTTTAATTTGCCTTTGAGCTGCGGCAGCACCAGCGCAACTGCCTTGGCAGCACCGGTCGTGGTTGGTATCATGGATATGCCGGCTGCCCTGGCTCTTCTTAAATCTGTATGCGGAAGGTCCAGGATCTTCTGATCATTTGTGTAAGAATGGATCGTTGTCATGAGGCCCCGCTGGATGCCGAACTCCTCATCAATAATTTTTGCGAAAGGCGCAAGACAATTCGTCGTGCATGAAGCATTTGAAAGGACATGGTGTTGTGACGGGTCATATTTGTCCTCATTGACACCCATCACGATTGTGATATCCTCGTCGGTTGCCGGTGCCGATATCACTACCTTTTTAGTTCCGGCCGCCATATGCTTTTCTGCATCGGACTTTTTAGTAAATAAACCGGTGGATTCCAGTACGACTTCGACTCCCAACTCACCCCATGGGATTTCAGCCGGGTCCTTTTTCGCATAGATTTTTATTTCTTTTCCATTGACAATGATGGAGCTTTCAGTGGATTCCACTGTCCCCTCAAATTTACCGAAGCAGCTGTCATATTTCAACAGATGCGCCAGCGTGGCCGGTGTGGTCAAATCGTTGATTGCCACAACCTCAAAATTGCAGTCCTCTCTGCCGACGGCGATTTTGAAGGCATTTCTTCCTATCCTTCCAAACCCGTTGATCCCTACTTTAGTCTTCATATGGATTCCCTCCCGCTTAATGAATAGCGAATATAACATATATTAACAGTCCTTACTGTTTAGTACCTTCTCCTTTTTGAAGATGACAGGATTCCCATTTCATCCCTGTATTTCGCTACAGTTCTCCTGGATATGTCGATGCCCTTTTCCTGCAGCAGACTTACCATATCCTGATCGCTCTTCGGTGATTTGGGATCTTCCGATTCTACCATCTCCCGAATGAAAGACTTGACGCCCATCGAAGAGATGTTTTCATCGTTTCCGCTTTCGCAATCACTTTTTGATACTCCGCTTTTGAAAAAATATTTCAGTTCGAAAACGCCTCTCGGGGTTTCCATATACTTGCCGTTGATTGATCTGCTTACCGTCGATTCGTGAATTTCGACTTCCTCTGCTATTTGCTTCAGCGTAAGCGGTCTCAGGGATTTCGGGCCTTCCTCGAAGAATCCCTGCTGGTATTTAACAATCGCGGACGCCACATTAAAAATCGTATTTTTCCTCTGATCAATGCTTTTGATCAGCCAAAGCGCAGAATTCACTTTTTTTGCAAGGTATTTTGCAAGATCAGGATCTTTTTCCGCCTCCTCCTGAAGCTTGCCGTAATAGGAGCCCAGCATGAGCCTCGGTACACTGACTTCATTCATCATGACCATATACTGCCCGTCAACTTTTTCAACGACAATGTCCGGGATGATATACTGGGAATCATATCCCTCCGAGAACTGCCTGCCGGGTTTCGGCTCCAGCTTCCTGATGATATCGGCGATTTCCTGTATTTTTTGTACCGTGACGCCCAAAGCTTTAGCAATATTGCTGATTTTATTGGATCCCAATTCTTCTAGATAATCTCTGATTACGGTTTCCGTTAAATAATAGTCTTCTATAGCTGCAGCATCTTTTCCGGTTTCCTCGAATTCCTTAATGATTGTGCCCAATTGAATCAGCAGACATTCTTTCAGGTTTCTGGCACATACGCCTACCGGATCAAATCCCTGAATGATTTCTATGGTTCTTCGTACTTTTTCTGATGTGGTTCCGAGGTTCTCTGCGATTTCCTCCTCTGCCATGGTTAAATAGCCATTTTCGTCCAGCGCTTCGATGATATAGCGCCCGCGTTCTCTGCATTTTTCCTTCAAACCGGCAGTCTCCAGCTGAAACAGCAGATGTTCTGCCAAAGTTTCTTTTTTCGCTGCGGCATATTTTTCCATAGGAAAATCAACGGACTCATTGTTATCATTGAATCCGCTTATACGAGCGACGGTGACACTGGAAAATCTGTCCGTGCTTTCGGGAGACATCTCCATTACCGGGTTGGAAAGCAGCTCTTCCTGAACATATTCGTCCAGTTCCTGAGTATTGAACTGCAATATGCGAATAGCCTGTATCAGGTCCGGTGTCATCACCAGTTTTTGAACTTGTTCTATTGTCTGTTCATATGAAAATTTCATGCAATTATTATACCATATGGGCTGAAGATTTTGGAATTTTTTTATAGCCTGTCTATTATAAAAGATTCGGGAATTCCATCTGTCTTAGTGCCTCAAACAACACGATATTGACTGAATTGGCCAGGTTGAGTGAACGGAGCCTGGTATCCGGACTCATTGGGATCCGGATCGTTCTGTCCTGATGCTGTTCGATCAGATCCCTGGGCAATCCCGAGGTTTCTTTTCCGAACAGGATCATGTCCTCGTCCTTATATTTTACATCTGTGTATATCTTTGTACCTTTTGTAGTAGCAAGGTAGAAGTTTCTTCCTGGATATTCACCGAAGAACGCCTCCAGGTTTTTATGCACCCGGACATCAACAAACTTCCAATAGTCCAGGCCGGCTCTTTTTAGATACTTATCGTCAATGGAAAAGCCAAGTGGTTCGACAAGATGTAAAATTGTTCCCGTTGCGGCACATGACCGCGCGATATTTCCGGTATTGGGCGGAATTTCCGGTTCTACTAATACGACATGAAGCGCCATATCCGATCGCTCACTTTCCCGTTCATAATCATTTCATTCAATCATTTTTTATATGCGTTAACATGCGCTATATTATATTACTTTGATCATAAAATATAAAGCTGTTTATCCGTATTCCCAATTTTCGAAAAATATGAAATAAGTGACTTTTTGATTAAACTGTTATATAATTTTAAAACATAAGCGATGGGAGGATTAACCTATGGATACTATAAAAATCGGACTTCTTGGGCTGGGAAATATCGGAACAGGAACCTATAAAACCTTACTGATGAACGAAAATCATATTAATCAGATACTGGGAGCCCATTTGGAAATATCGAAGATATTGGAGAAGGATACCGAAAAGGATCGTGGCATCAAGATTGACAAAAGTAAGTTTACACAAGATCCCGATGAAATATTCAACGATCCTCAGATCCATATTGTGATCGAACTGCTTGGCGGTGAAGAACCGGCTACTACATTCATGCTGAAATCGATGAATGCAGGAAAATCCGTTGTAACTGCCAACAAGGCTGCAGTAGCTGCGAATTATATGAAGCTGACTGAGACCGCCCGCAGAAATAATGTCGAATTTCGATATGAAGCCAGTGTCGGAGGCGGTATTCCGGTGCTCAATGCACTGAGTACCGTATTGAGGGCGAATCAGATCAAGGAAGTCCTGGGGATCGTAAACGGAACAACAAACTATATCCTTACACAAATGGCGGAGAACGGCCTTGATTACAGTGAAGCTTTAAGAGATGCGCAGCAAAAGGGCTTTGCCGAAGCGAATCCCGCTTCGGATGTCGAGGGTATCGATGCGGCGAACAAACTTACGATATTAACTGCCTTGGCCTTCGGGAAGTATGTTTCTCCGAATGAAATTCCTACCAAAGGCATTACTTCCATCACGAAGGAAGATATTCAAAAAGCTCTTAAGGAAGGGTTTAAAATAAAACTGATCGCAAAGGCTTCTGTTAAAAATGGAAATCTTGAATGCAGTGTGGAACCGGTCAGTCTGCCTTTGGATCACCCTCTTTGCGGTGTAAATAACGAATTCAATGCGATCTACATCACCGGCAACGCAGTGGGTGAGCTGATGTTTTACGGAAAAGGTGCCGGTCCACTCCCGACCGGAAGTGCTATTATGGGGGACGTTATGGAAATTGCCAAAACGATGATCGCCTGCAAAATCTGTCGCGGTGAACTGATACAGGATATACGATCTGATTATGATTTTCAGCAGGATTGCAGTTCTGATAGCGCAAACGGTTCCCAATGCGATTTTGTTATAGAAGCCCGCCAGCAGCAGGATTGCAGTTCTGATATTTGTTGCGACTCAAAGAACTGCGACCCGGGCACTTGTGGCTGTTATTAGATATCCGGAGGATTGAAAATGAATTTATATGAAAAATGGCTAAATCTTATTCAAGGGCAGACGGATGACACATTTGAAAAATTCTGGCAAGAATATTCCGATGCTGAAATCAGAATATACAGCGAACTTTTAGAAACTCCCCTGAAGACTGTGTCGGGAACCTTTGAAGAACTTGCAGACCGGTTCGGTGTCAGTCATGTACTGTTTATGGGCTTCCTTGATGGAATACAGACTTCTTTGAAAAGCCCTTATGATCTCCATGAAACCACCCTTTCATCTCCGGTGGAATTGGATTTCGAAGCAAAAAAATTGTTCTATAACATGCTGGTTGCCGAAGCAGAGCACCTCTACACACTGCCGCAATGGGACCGGCTTCTGACGGAGGACGAAAAAAAGGAAATGATCGACCAGTATAAAAAATCCCGTACGGTTGTGAAAGAAAAAGAACCCGGCAGAAACGACCCCTGCCCGTGCGGATCAGGTAAAAAATATAAGAAATGCTGTGGTGCAAACCAATAAAAGAACCGGCTCAGCCGGTTCTTTTGTTTTCATTATTATGGTTGTTTCTGGTCAATAAGTGACTATTGATATGTTTTTATTTCTTCTTCACCGTTCATGGCCCTCAACGCTCCGAAAGCCAGTGCTTCCAGTTCATTTTCACCGGGTCTTACGATGATCGGCGCTATAAACCTGACTCTTTCACTGACGGCTTTGATCAGTCCTTCGGAAAAAGCCATCCCCCCGGTTATTAATATGTAATCCACATCCCCCTTCAGTACTGTGGACATGGCCCCGATTTCTTTCGCGATCTGATATACCATGGCATTTAAAACGAGGTCGGCATATTCATTGCCTTCTTTCACCATTATTTCAACAGCGCGCAGGTCTTTGGTGCCAAGGTGGTCGTAGATACCGCCTTCACGGGTCATTTTTTTAATGAGTTCCGAAGAATTTTTATATTTTCCGGAATAACATAATTCCACCAGACTTTTGGAAGGAAGTCCCCCCGCCCGATCCGGGCACATAGGGCCTCCCTCGAAAGTGTTATTGCAATCCACAATTCTGCCTTTTATATGCGGTGTTACAGAGATGCCGGCGCCAAGATGTGCTACTATAAAGTTCAGGTCCTCATATTCTTTTCCGATTTCTTCCGAAAATTTTCTTGCTACCGCCCGGCTGTTCAATGTATGCATCATGCTGATTCTGGGTAACTCCCTTAGACCTGACAGCCTGGCCACGGGTTCCATTTCGTCCACCGAAACGGGATCCATAACCAGAGCCGGCACTCCCGTTTCTTCAGCGATCTCTTTTGCGATCACCGGTCCCAGATTTGCTGGATGCTCACCGTAAGCACAACTGCTGACATCTTTCAACATCGTCTGATTGATGGCGTAAACTCCTCCTTCAATCGGTTTGCCCAGGCCTCCTCGGCCAATGACAACATCGATCTCTGACAGGTTGATCCCGGCATCCGCCAAGGCCTCCCGGGTTACTCTCATTCTATAATCCTTCTGCTCGAAAACCCTTTCGAAGGACGCCAGGTCTTCTTTGGTGTGTTCGATGTTCTTTTCAAAGACTTTATCTTTATCCTGGTAGACGGCTATCTTTGTCGAAGTACTGCCGGGATTAATTACGAGTATCCTGTACGGCATAATGATTACCCCACTGCTTCCATCCCGCGTCTGATCGCTTTCAGGTTGATATCTACAAATTGCGGTTTAACATTTTCCCTAATTATTTTGTCCCAGTCAATTTTCTCGAGGCCCATTGCTTTGATGATAGACCCCAGGAGAATGATATTCATGACTTTTCCGTTTCCGAGTTCTTCAGCTGCCTGAGCGGCATTGATCACCGTCACCGGCACATGTTTTTTGATCTCTTCAATGGCATTGTCCGGATATGCGGCGTCCCCCGTCAGGATAGGCATCGACGGCATCTGATAATCATTCACAACAACTCGGCCTTCAGGTTTCAGGTACTCCAGAAATCTCAGCGCCTCCATTTTTTCAAAAGCAATGACAATATCCGCTCCGCCCTTTTCGATCACCGGCGATTCGACCTTCTCCCCGTACCGGACATGAGAAGAAACATCTCCGCCCCTTTGGCTCATTCCAAGAATCTCGCTCATTTTAACATCATACCCTGCTTCCATTAAGCCCTGGGTTAACAGCTTGCCGGCTAATATCGTCCCCTGCCCGCCGACTCCGGCTAATAAAATACTTTTCGTCATCTTAAGCCTCCGTCTTTCCTATCGCGCCCTTCGGGCAGATCTGCCCGCAAACGCCGCAGCCGACACACTGAAGCGCTTCGATTGTTGCCTTTTTTCTGCTCTGATCGAAAGACAGAGCCGGACACCCGCATTTGATGCACAGTTTGCAGCCAATGCATTTGTCTTCATCCACTCGTTCCTTATGCTCAAAAGCTCCTCTGAATTCATTTTTGTCCGCTTCGGAAAACTTTTTTAATGCGCACGGCCATCTGGTGATGATCACAGATGGTTCATCCAAAGCCAGGCACTCATCCAGAGTCTGATCGACTTCCTTCAAATTGTTCGGGTCTATGGTTCTGACATGCTTGATTCCAATTGCCTTGACAATTGCTTCAATATCCATCATCGGGGCTTCCTCGCCCTTTGCATTTTTACCGCTGCCGGGGTTTTCCTGGTGCCCGGTCATTCCCGTTATTCTGTTGTCCAGAACTACGCTGACCGTGTTGGAATTATTGTATACCACAGTCATCAAAGAATTGATGCCTGTATGAAAAAATGTCGAATCGCCCAGCACAGAAACCACTCTGGTGCCGCTGTCTGTCATGTTGAAAACTTTCTGGGCACCGTGTCCGATGCTGAAGCTGGCCCCCATGCAAATGGTGGAATCCATAGCGTTATAAGGCTTTGCAAAGCCGAGCGTATAGCATCCGATATCTCCGGATATCATGATATTCTTCTTTTTACCTAAATGATAGAAAAAGCCTCTGTGCGGGCATCCGGCGCATAGTGTAGGCGGTCTGCCCACGATCCCTGTCCGGTCATATTCGATACCAGGCAATGCTTTCCCACCAATGCATTTCCGGATCACGTCAGGTGTCATCTCTCCGAATTTCGGGAATAAATCTTTCCCGATGCAATTGTAACCAAGAATGCGAACTCTTTCTTCGAGATATGGATCGTTTTCCTCAATCACATAGATTTTACCGATTTTACTGCAGAAATCATGGATTAGCTGATCCGGGAGGGGATGAGTGAAGCCGAGTTTCAGATAGGAAACATTCTCACCGAATACCTCTTTGGCATATTTGAAACTTGGGCCGGAAGCGATCACTCCAATGTCCATGTTGTTGAATTCCGCATAATTCCATTTGCAGTGTTCCGAGTATTCTTTGAGTTTGCCGAGTCTGGTTTCCAGATCGGCTCTTCGTAACTTTGCCAACGCCGGAACCATGACATACTTGCTTGGCGTCTTGATAAATTCCTTGATGGCTATATCTTTACGTTCACCCACTTCTGTGATGGACTTACTGTGACAGACTCTGGTGGTCATCCTGAAAATAACAGGGATATCAAATTTTTCGCTTATTTCAAAGGCCTCTTTAACCATGTCCAGGCACTCCTGGCTGTCAGAAGGCTCGAACATTGCAATTTTCGCTGCTTTTGCATAGTTGCGGTTATCCTGCTCGTTCTGCGCACTGTGCATTCCGGGTTCATCGGCGGTTATGATGACAGTTCCGCCATTGACACCGGTGTAGGCAAAAGTGAACAACGGATCCGCAGCAACATTCATTCCTACATGTTTCATTGAAGCCATGGCTCTGGCACCGGCAAACGATGCTCCGATAACCGACTCCAGCGCAACTTTTTCATTCGGGGCCCATTCAGCGGTAATCTCTTTGTAAGTCGCCAGATTTTCCAGGATCTCGGTACTCGGTGTTCCGGGATAGGCCGCGGCATATCTGACTCCTGATTCATACGCACCCCTTGCCACCGCCTCATTTCCTGTCAATAGTTGCTTCATATTGATCTCCTCTCTATCTTTGCATTATTAATATTCTAAACCAATGCCGCACAAAGCAGCAACGATATATATTTTTCCTCAAAAGAAGCGCCCCTGGAGTTCAGGACGATGGGCACTTTCGCACCCAGGATACATCCCGCCATTTTGGCCCCTGCCAGGCAATAAAGGGCCTTTGTAGTCAGGTTCCCTGATGTCATATCCGGCATCAGCATGATATCCACATCTCCCGCCACCGGACTGTTGTAATCTTTTAATGATGCCGCTCCGGGGCTGACCGCTAAATCAAAAGATATGGGCCCTTCAACTATACAATCGCCGAAATAATGTTCTTCGGCTGCAAGCCTTTTGAGTTCAGCGCCTTCTACAGTTTCCCTCATTTTGGGATTCACTACCTCGACGGCCGCCATTACGCCCACCTTTGGTCTTTCATACCCCAGCCGATGAAAAAAATCCACAGCATTTTTCAGAATCGCCTTCTTTTGTTCGAGATCCGGGTATAAAATCATCCCTCCATCGGTTGTGGCTAAAAGCTTATGATAATCGGGAATTTCAAGAATTGCCACATGAGACATGATCTTGCCGGTTCCGATACCGTTCTTCTTATCGACAACCGCTTTCAGAAGAGTGGCGGTCTCCATCCTGCCCTTCATGAGGAAATCGCCTTTACCCTGGCGAATGGCCTCTACAGCCCTGGCAGCCGTTTCTTCCGGATCTTTGATATCAATAACCTCTTCGGATTTTACCTGATACCCTAATCTTGCCGAAATTTCATTGATTTCTTCTTTGTCACCAATCAGAACATAATCGATGAGCTCATCCTTTTCGGCCTTCAATACACCCGCAAGCGCATGCTTGTCATTGGCGCCCGCAACGACCACTTTCTTTTTGGAGGTATGTCCGACATGATCGATGAGCTGGCTGAAATTGTTATATACCATTCTCTTGGCCCGCCTTTTCCTTATTTTCCCGGTAATATCTGCAATACTCCATTATCTTGCATTCTTCGCATTTTGGTTTTCTTGCGGAACAGATACGCCTGCCGTGGAATATTAGGCTGTGGTGTGTTCTGGTCCACCGGTCCTCCGGTATGTTTTTCATCAGGCTTTCTTCTGTTTCCAGAACATTCTCCCCTTCCGCCAGTCCGATGCGATTGGCCACGCGGAAAACGTGAGTATCCACGGCAATCCTTTGTTTGTTGAACCCAACAGAAAGCACGACGTTGGCCGTTTTCCTGCCGACGCCGGGCAGGCTGATCAGTTTATCATACTCACCGGGCACTTCTCCGTTATATTCCTTTGCAAGTATGCGGGATAACCCGATGATGTTTCCGGTTTTCGTTTTATACAATCCTATGGTTCTAATAATTTTCTCCACATCGGACGGATCCGCATATGCCAGGTGAAAAGCATCGGGATATTTTTTAAATAATTGGTCTGTCACGAGATTGACGCTCTTATCAGTCGTTTGCGCAGACAGTACAGTGGCGATCAGTAGCTCAAAAGGATTCCGGTGTTCCAGTTCGCAGCCGGCTTCCGGATACATCATTTCAAGCCGGTCAAGGATTTTTTTAACAACTGTTTCATATACATAAGCCGCTGTTTGTCTGGTCATCCCGAATACACGCAACTTCCTTCTTTATCAAATTTTTATCATATTTATGTATTATAACCCAACAGAAAAAATTATTCTATAAATAACTTATCATAATGCCGTTCCCGGAGCCAAATCCTGACTTGACCCGCGGGTCGGAATTTGCTATCATGGACGTACCGACCGGCCGGTCGGTATATAACGCAAAGAAATTTGCCCGGAAAATATTATATACGCTCCAAGGAGAACCTAAATGGAAAACGAAAAACAATCAAATGGTTCAGCAGAATCCGCTAATCACGAAAATAAGAGGCTGGAAAAAACCGGTGCTTCCGGCAGATGGAAAAATATGAAAATACCGCAAAAGATTACGCTGATTGTGATCTTACTGCTTGTTGCCATCGGCGTTTATCGAATTGCCGATGTTTTGACCGGTCCTGGTGAAACAAAAGAGCCTCCGGTCAATGTTACGGTTGCTGAAGCGAAGATCGGTTCCATCTCAACCACGTCTCCGATTACAGGCCGGATCGAACCGGTCAGCGAAGCGGTTATTATTCCCCTTGCATCAGGAAGAGTGACCTCCGTGAATGTCAGCCTGGGTGAATACGTGGAAAAAGGAACGGTGCTCTTTGAAATCGAGAAGGCTCAGATTGCAGCTTCATATAGCCAGGCGACGGCAGCATTGCAGGCAGCGAAAACCGCTTATAATGCAATGAGCACTTTATATGCCGAAGGTGCCGTCTCAAAAGCGGATTATGAGTCTGCGAAATCAGCTTATGCTTCTGCTCAGGCTGCCGCAACGGTGGCTGGGGAAGCCTATAGAAACTGCTCTCCTGCTGCACCGATAAGCGGTTACGTTACCTCTTTGAATGTCTCAGTGGGCAACCTGGCTTCCACCGGCGGAGTGGCCGCTACGATTGCGGATACCTCTTCATTAAAGATCGATGCAAATATTTCCGAATACCTGATCGGCGATCTTGCTGTCGGCGATGAAGTGAAGATATATGCGCAAACTCTCGGCGACACAGCATATAGCGGTGAAATAACCGCATTGTCACCGGCGCCGGGCGCAGGGAGTCTTACATATCCTGTTACCATAACCGTAACTGACCAAAGAAAAGACCTCAAAGCGGGTATGTTTGTTGAGATACAGATCATATCTGAAGCAAAGGATCAGGTGGTCATAGTTCCGTCGGACGCTGTCGTGATCAAAGGGGGAAAATCACTGGTAGCCACTATCGGCAATGACAATATCCCAACCTATAAAGAAGTGGTTACCGGCATTGATAATGGCGAATATGTAGAGATCAAGTCCGGTCTTCAGGCTGGAGAAATAATTATAACATCAGGCCAGCAGTTTATAACCGAAGGCCAGGCAGTCAAAATAGTCGAATAGGGAGGCCCGATGAATATCTCAAGTCTGTCGATCAAACGTCCTGTTGCAACCATTATGCTGATGATGATGGTTGTTGTACTGGGAGTATCCGCTTTCATCGGAATGCCCCGGGACCTGATGCCTAAAATCGAATATCCAATGGCGCTGGTCATATGCGATTATCCGAACGCCGCACCCCAGGAAGTGGAATCTATGGTAACAAAACCTTTGGAAACAGCCCTTGCATCCGTAGAAGGTCTTGATTCCATGTACTCTATAACACTTCAGGGGCAATCCGTAGTAGCCGTTCAGTTCGATATGGATCAGGACATGAATTTCGCCACCCTGAATATGCGCGAAAAAATAGCCCTGGTGGAGGATTACCTGCCAAGTACAGCCGGGCAGCCCATGGTGATGAAGGTGGATATGAATTCTCTGCCGATTTCACAGGTATATGTTTCCGGCGATATTCCCCTGGATGAATTGAATAACATTTTAGAAAATAATATTGTTTCCAAATTCGAGAGACTTAGCGGTGTGGCTTCAGTCAGCATCACCGGTGCTATCGAGGAAGAGGTTTCTATCACGGTTGACCAGCAAAAACTTGCAGATTACGGTTTGAATCTCGCCTTACTGTCCCAGCTGCTGGCTGCGGAAAATATCAACATGCCAAGCGGAGACATTTCCAAAGGCAGTACTGACATTATCGTCAGGACAGTTGGGGAATTCAAAAACGTGGATGATATCCGCAACGTTCCCCTTGTGCTCCCTGATTATAGCGTTGTAAGGCTGAGCGATATCGCTACCATCAAAGAAGGGTATAAAGAGCAGGATTCGATCTCCCGTATTGACGGGAATACGGCGATCGGCCTTATGATTACGAAGCAGTCGGATGCCAATACGGTAAACGTCTCCAATGAGGTTGGAGATCTGCTGAAAGAACTCCAAAATGATTACCCCGATCTGAATTTTGTCGTGGGCTTCGATCAGGCTGACTTTATCAGAGGCTCACTGAGCTCCGCTGGAGAAGCTGCGGTTATCGGTGCCCTTCTTTCCGTGGTCGTGGTTTTCCTGTTCCTTTTGAATATGCGCAGCACTCTGGTCATCGCTTTATCCATTCCAACCTCGCTGCTTGCCACTTTTGCTCTGATGAATTGGCTGGGTATCTCACTGAACGTCGTTACACTATGCTCCCTCACTATTTCTATCGGTATGCTGGTGGATGACTCCATTGTTGTGCTGGAAAATATCTTCAGGATACGTCAAAATATCCTATCACCGCAAGAGGCTTCCGCGCAGGGCAGCCGTGAAGTTCTTCTTGCCGTAACTGCTTCAACCCTTACAACAATACTTGTTTTCCTCCCGATAGCTGTAAGCGGCGGACTAGCCGGTCTGATGTTCAAGGACTTTTGCATCACCATCGTCATCGCTCTGATCGCCTCCCTGCTCGTTTCCGTGACCATCGTTCCGATGCTTTGCTCGAAGCTTCTCACGCGCGGGATCTCCATGGATTATATTAGGTTCGGAAAAAAGCGCTATAAGTTCAAATATATCCAGCGATTCAGCGCTGCAATCGAAACACTTACCGAATGGTACGAGAAGGTTATTTTCTCTGCACTTAAAAAACGTAAAAAAGTAATGATAACCTGCCTGTTAATATTTTCGGCATCACTTGGCCTTGTTCTGGTGGTGGGTACGGAACTGCTGCCGGCGGCTGATGAAGGAACATATACTGTTTCGGTGGAAACTCCTTATGGCACTTCCCTGGGAGAAAAAAATGACATCATTTCCGGTATCGAAGCTTATATTCTAAGTCTTCCCGAAACAGAGCACTGCACTGTGGACATCAGCGAATCCGGAAAAACAAACACAATGTCTTTTTCTGTTGATGAATCCGACACGTTGAGTGTGACCCTGGTTGATAAGACAGAAAGAAAACGCAGCACAGATGAAGTGGCCTCTGATGTTTCAAAGAAGTTTGCAGATACAGCCGGCGCGAAAATAGATGTGTCGGTTACCTCCACCTATAGTGATATGATGAGCGGCGGCAGTGACCTGAGCCTGATTATTAAAGGAAATGACCTGGCTACGCTTGAATCCATCGGCAACGATCTGACGTCGAAGATCAAGAGCACCAAGGGCGTCGCCGACGCATATCTTGATTTGAAGGAAGGTACCCCGGAGGTGAAGGTTTCACTCGACAGAAATGCCGCTGCCTATTATGGCGTTACTGCGTATAACCTGGCAAACGGATTGAGTTCTGCCCTATCCGGCACTACAGCCACTACACTGAAAGTGGATGGAAAAGAGACGGATATCATCCTTTCATTGCCGGGCACCTATTCCGAATCCCTTGAAAATATGAAACAAGTTATGATAACCGGTAATTCGGGCATGAAGGTTCCTGTAGGTCAGATCGCCACATTTGAATATGATAATTCGCCAAACGTGATCAATCGTCTTGATCAGCAGCGCTATGTCACACTTTATGCCGATATTGAAGGCAATGATCTGGGAGGCGTATCAGACGATATACATAAAATCGTCGCCAACTATCAGTTCCCTGAAGGTTATTATACGGAAACCGGTGGCGGAGAAGCGGAAATGCGCGATGCTTTTGTTCAGTTGTCAAAAGCTCTTGTCATTGCAATTCTATTGGTGTATCTGATCCTTGCCGCCCAATTTGAATCCCTGATCCTGCCGTTCGTTATTGCCATGGCCATACCTTTTGCCATGTCCGGCGCTTTCCTGGCCCTTTTCCTGACTGGTTCTGCACTCTCTCTAGTCTCTTTCCTGGGGTTGATCCTGCTGGTCGGCATCGTAGTAAAAAACTCGATACTACTGGTGGACTTTGTCAACAGAAACCGTGAAGAAATGAGTCGTGAGAAGGCCTTGGTGGAAGCCGGCAAAGTCAGATTGCGACCAATCATCATGACCTCTCTGACCACTATTGTAGGAATGGTTCCGATGTCGCTGGGGTACGGTGAAGGGGCGGAGACCATGGCGCCGATGGCTATTGCCATCATTGGGGGATTAATTACTTCAACGATTGTAACCCTGGTCTTTACCCCTGTTTTATATTCCGTTGTTGATGACCGGAAAACGTTGCGTCAGCAAAAACGCAAAGAAAAAGACAGCTTGATCGACAGCCTTGAGGCTGAGTGGGCAATGGAGGATTTGAAAAATGGCAAAAACGAAACGCGATGATATCCTGACTTCAGCGGTAAGTCTTTTTATCGAAAAAGGTTACCTCAACACTAAAATCATTGATATTGCCATGATGGCCGGAATTGGCAAGGGCACCGTTTACGAATATTTCGCCAGCAAGGAAGACATTTTGCTTGAAGTGCTGAGCAAAATTGTAGCAAATGAGTTCCTGCATATTTCCAAAAAAGTGAACAAGGAATCAGGATGCCGGAACCAATTGAAAGCCTATCTCTCCGGCTTAATGAAGCTCATGGGCAAATACGGCTCAAATATGCCGGATCTGACCCAGCAGTTGTTAAGCCCGGCTAACAATGTCTCCGTTGAGATTTTAAAAATTTTGCATGAGATCGTTGTATCTCAATACAAAACCGTTCTTGGCATTTTAAAGCATGGTTATGAGAACGGTGAAATCGGAGATGTAGATCTGTCAATGGCGGCAGCTGCTGTGATCGGCGGGATGAACAATTATATAACGATCAAGGCAGAACGGCATTCCCGACCCGGTGCTGTCGATCTATGCATGCCTATTGACTCCTCTAAATGGGATGATGATGTTTTTATTGATATGCTGATGAAAGGTCTGGAATATCGGCGATAATTTTCCACTTGAGCCCCGTTCAGGGGCTTTTTTTATTGACAGTAAGCGGATCGTATTGTACACTTGTATACAAATGTACAATATTTAAACCAATTGAAGGAGAAGATTATGGGCAAGACTTTAAGCTACAAAATTCTGGAAAATCACCTGGTCAGCGGTACCATGTCCCCAGGCGAAGAAATTACCATCAGGATTGATCAGACTTTGACTCAGGATTCGACGGGAACGATGGTTTATCTCCAACTTGAAGCCATGAATGTTGATCATATAAAGACCGAGCTTTCCGTTGCTTACGTAGATCATAATACGCTGCAAACCGGTTTTGAAAATGCGGACGACCACGAATTCATTAAAAGCGTGGCAAAGCGCCATGGGGTGCTTTTCAGTAAACCCGGAAACGGAATCTGCCATCAGTTGCATCTGGAAAATTTCGGTGTCCCTGGCAAAACTCTGCTGGGTTCAGACAGCCACACCCCTACCGGCGGCGGGCTTGGTATGATCGCCATCGGAGCCGGTGGTCTTGATGTAGCCATGGCGATGGCCAAGGGCACCTATAGCCTGACTGTTCCTAAAGTCGTTCAAGTTGAGTTGACCGGGAAATTACCTGCGTGGTCCTCAGCGAAAGATATCATATTATATGTTTTAAAGATTCTGACTGTTAAAGGCGGCGTGGGAAAGATCATTGAATATACCGGAGATGGCGTCAAAACCCTCTCTGTAACCGATAGAGCTACTATTACGAATATGGGTGCGGAGTTGGGCGCTACAACTTCTATCTTCCCAAGCGATGAAAACACAAAGGAATATCTGGAATCTCAGGGCAGAGGGAATGCCTATGTCCCCCTCTCAGCTGATCCCGATGCTGTGTACGACGAAGTTCTGAAAGTTGACCTTTCAACGATTGTACCGATGGCAGCAAAGCCTCATAGTCCGGATAATGTATCTGCCGTTAAAGAGATCGGCCCAATCAAAGTCGATCAGGTTGCCATCGGCAGCTGCACGAATTCATCGTATTCCGATCTGATGAAGGTGGCGGCTATTCTGAAAGGGAAAAAAGTCGCCGAGGACGTGAGCCTGGTCATTTCACCGGGTTCCAGCAAAATTCTTTCCAAGATGGCGTCCAACGGTGCTCTGGCAGATCTCATCGATGCCGGAGCGCGAATTATCGAAAATGCTTGCGGTCCTTGTATCGGCATGGGGCAGTCGCCAAAATCCGGTGCAGTGTCTTTGAGAACATTCAACAGGAATTTCAAGGGCAGAAGCGGGACCAATGACGCAATGGTTTACCTTGTCAGCCCTGAAACGGCAGCTGTTTCGGCACTGACCGGCGTACTCACGGATGGAAATGAATCAGGGGTTGAACTGCCGCTCATCAAAAACGAGACCTTTGATCCGAATAATAATTTCATCGTATTTCCGGACGGACGCGGAAAAGAGATCCCGCTGGAAATGGGTCCGAACATCAAACCGTTCCCGCGCAATACCGATCTGCCGGAAACATTGGAAACCGTAGTAACGCTGAAGGCAGGCAATAATATCACCACCGACGATATAATGCCATCTGATTCAAGACTTTTGCCATATCGATCCAATGTACCGTATCTTTCGGGATTCTGCTTTGAAAAGCTTGACCATGAATTCCCTCAGCGCTGTAAAACCGCAGGCAGCTGCTCGATTGCCGGAGGGGAAAATTACGGACAAGGTTCCAGCCGTGAGCATGCCGCGCTGGCTCCCCTTTATCTGGGCGTCAGATTTGTCCTGGCCAAATCGTTTGCACGAATCCACAGAGCGAATCTGATAAACAGCGGGATCCTGCCACTGGTTTTTGAAGATCCGGCCGATCTTGATGATCTCTCTTTAGGAGACAAACTGATTGTGGAACATGCCAGAGAGCAGGTGAAATCCGGTGTTGTTGAAGTCAGAAACGTGAATACAGGGAAAACATACAGGACCTTGACCAGTTTCTCGGACAATGAAATCGATATGATTTTAAAAGGCGGGAAAATCAATCTATAATTTTTATTGAATCAGAGGGGAAAGATATGAATAATACTGAAAGCCAAACCAAAATCATCGAAGCTTTTGAAAAACTTCTCAAGGAACAGCAGGAAAGATGCAGGAATATGGGCAATTCTTCTTTTCCGGATTATAGCAAAGCCGGGAAGATTGTTATTGGAACCATTGCCGGAGATGGAATCGGACCAGTCATCATGGATCAGACGATCCGGGTACTGAATGATTTGCTCAAAGAAGAGCTTTCATCCGGGAAAATCGAACTGAAGCAAATAGACGGCCTGACGATCGAGAACCGGCTGGCTCAAGGAACCACACTTCCGCCCGATGTTCTGAAAGAAATAAAAGAATGTGATCTTCTGCTTAAAGGGCCGACTACCACTCCGGATAATCAGGGCTCAGGGATCAATCTTGAAAGCGCTAACGTTGCTTTGAGACGCGAACTTGACCTTTTTGCCAACGTTAGGCCTGTCTGTATCCCCGAGCAAAATATCAATTGGGTTTTCTACAGGGAAAACACAGAGGGAGAATATGTGCTGGGGAGCAAGGGGATCGATTGCGGCGAACTGGCCTTTGATTTTAAAGTTACTACAGATGCCGGCACGGAGCGTATTGCAAGAGCTGCCTTTGAATATGCCAAGGCAAACGGAAATCTAAAGGTATCAATCGTTACAAAAGCAAATATTATCAAGAAAACCGATGGCCGCTTCCTTGATATCTGCTATAAAATTTCAAAAGAATACCCGGATATCATAACCGATGATTGGTATGTGGATATTATGGCTGCCAACCTGATCAATCCTCGCGTGCAGAAAAATTTCAATGTGATCATCGCACCAAATCTTTACGGGGATATTCTGACAGACGAAGCCGCTCAAATTCAGGGTGGAGTCGGAACAGCCGGAAGCGCCAATATCGGTTCCAAATATGCGATGTTTGAAGCGATCCATGGTTCAGGGTTAAGAATGGTAGCCAGAGGCAATGCCCATCTGGCAAATCCGGCCAGCCTCTTGAACGCCGCGGAAATGATGCTCAGACACATCGGAAAAGCCGAAAAGGCAAATGCGCTGAATCTGGCAGTAGCTTATGCGAATTCCAAAATGATCATGGCCGGCGACGGACACAGAGATTCAGCTGAAGCATACACAGATGCGGTATTGTCACATCTTCAAATCAATGCAGGTTTATAATCCGGCAGACCGCTTTCTGATTAAGGAGACTCAAATTAATGGAAATCAAAAAGTATGTTTTGGATATAAAGCCTAATAATCAACCTTTATCCGGGACGTTGTTCATTCAGCTTCAGAAGGATATTTTATCAGGCAAGCTAAAGTCGGGTGAAAAACTCACGGAGCAGGATCTCTGTACGGCTTACAATGTCAGTCGTACTCCGGTCAGAGAAGCGCTCAGACAGCTTGAAATGGATGGTCTGGTTGAAAACATTCCCAACAGAGGAGCTTTTGTTGTGGGGTTCTCGGATCAGGATCTGATGGACATGTACGATCTTCGTAAGGCCTACGAAATCCAGGCGGTGCGCTGGGCTATCGAGCGAATCAGCGACGACGAGTTGGATGCATTGGAAGAGACCTTCGAATTTATGGAATTTTATACGATCAAGAACGATATCGATAAAATGCTGAATATCAATACAGGCTTTCATCAGATCATCTATTCGGCTTCGAAGAACCGCATGTTGCAGCACGTGCTTTCATCCTACCAGATTTATCTGAAACATAGCAGCAGAAATTTTATCTACGAAGATGATTATCTGGATACCGTTCTCGCGGAACATAAGGCGATTTTTGACGCGTTCAAAATAAAAGACCCCGACGCGGGGGCTTTAGCCATGGCGATCCATATGGATAATTCCAAACTTCGCCACAACTCATGATGATACAGAATTCAAAAAATAGTAAAGGTGCCGCTTCCGGCACCTTTATTTTTTAAAAAAATATACCCATGATGAAACGATAGAAGAAATTAATAGCCGGCAAAATAACAATATCCGTTATATTGAAGAGGATCAGGATCAGCAAGATCACCAGCCCCTTATCATAGATTTTATAGTACAAATCGCTTTGTTTCAGATTAAAAACCTGAGTGATAATGTTAAATCCGTCCAGCGGCGGTACCGGAAGAAGGTTGAAAACCATCAGCACCAGGTTGATCTTAACGACATTCAAAAGCGCTTCAACCACCAGAGCGCCTACGGAGGATAAGGCGAACCCCAGCGCAAACACTTCAATCAGTTTTGTAATGCCGGCAAAAGCGATGGCCAAGATCAGGTTCAGGCTGACCCCGGAAATGGCAACCAGCAATTCATCTCTTCTGGGATTCTTAAAATACCTCGGATTGATCTGAACCGGCATACCCCATCCAAATCCAATAAATATCAGACACAACAGGCCGATCGGGTCTATATGGGCCATCGGATTGACAGTGACCCTCCCCTGTCGTTTCGGTGTCGGATCACCCAGCTTATTCGCGACATAAGCGTGGGCGAACTCATGGAAGGACAGGCCGATCAAAATCGCCGGCATCATAAGCAAAGTACTCAGGATCCAGGTCTTCGGATCACTGAACCTTCCGCTCATCAGGGAACTGAACACCATCAGGGCGAGAAATAAAAGAGTCATGGGATTCATCATTCTCGACATCAGTTATTTCTCCATATTGCTTAACGGGAACCTGTCGCACAGATCCTTAACGATCGCCTTGGCTTCTGTCGCCTTAGTTTCTTCGCCTTTGTTGTCAAGAACAAGGCTGATCGCTTCCGCAACTAATTTGATCTCATTTTCTTTGAAGCCCCTGGTGGTAAGCGCCGGAGTTCCAAGTCTCAGACCGCTGGTGATAAAAGGTCCCTGAGGATCATTAGGTACCGTATTTTTATTGGTCGTAATATTTGCCGCATCCAGCATCGCCTCGGCCTCTTTACCTGTCAGGCCTTTGTTGACAAGGCTGACCAACATCAGATGATTGTCAGTCCCTCCCGATACCAGTTTGAAATCTCTGGACATCATTTCATTCGCCAGAACTCCTGCATTGGATACGATCTGCCTTGCGTACGTTTTAAAGTCGGGGTCAAGGGCTTGTTTGAAACAGACAGCTTTACCTGCAATCACATGCATCAGAGGGCCGCCCTGGATCCCCGGGAATATGCCCTTGTTGATTGCCGGGCCAAATTCTTTTTTGGCAAGTATAATTCCACCTCTCGGTCCTCTCAATGTTTTATGTGTCGTTGCCGTTACGATGTCAGCATATTCCATCGGATTCGGATGCATTCCGCCGGCCACCAGCCCCGCAAAGTGAGCCATGTCAACCATCAGAAGTGCGCCCACTTCGTCAGCGATCTCACGGAAGCGTTCCGTGTAGATAATTCTGGGATAAGCGGAGGCTCCGGCGACGATCATTTTAGGGCGATGTTTTTTTGCCAGTTCTCTTACCTGGTCAAAATCGATGGTTTCAGTATCCGGATTCAATCCGTATGGAATGAAATTAAAATACTGGCCCGAAAAATTTGCCATACTGCCATGGGTCAGATGTCCGCCGTTGGTCAGATCCATTCCCAGTACGGTGTCTCCATGTTTCAGGAGGGCAAAATATACGGCGATGTTGGCGGATGATCCGCTATGCGGCTGTACATTTGCATATTCGGCGCCGAAAAGCGCTTTCGCTCTATCTATAGCCAAATTCTCGACTTCATCCACATGTTCGCAGCCCCCGTAATATCTTTTCCCAGGATAGCCTTCTGCATACTTGTTGGTCAGTATGCTGCCGCAGGCTTCCATAACAGCCTGGCTTGTATAGTTTTCAGAGGCGATCATTTCCAGCTTGTGTTCCTGCCTGGCCTCTTCGCGCATGATTGCATCATAAATTTCTTTGTCTTCAATTTTCAAATCTTCAAACATGATCCATATTCCTTTCTTGATTAAAGTAAGTCAGACAATAGTCTGCAAGTCGATTCTTTTGCCTTGATCCAGACCCCCCTGGCAGCATATGCTTCCGGGGTCAGTTCATGGCAATACTCCATATCTTTTGTGAAGATATTTTCCATCTGCTTGGCTTCTTTTGAACCGTATATAAAAACGTTGGTTTCAAAACTGAGTTTAAAGCTCCTTCTATCGAAGTTTGCTGTCCCGGCAGTTGAGACTTCACTGTCCACCACCATGGTTTTCGCATGGAGAAACCCATTGTCGTAAATATAAACCTTTGCACCCAGTCTCAGTAAAACTCCGACATAGGACCAGGTCGCCCAATACACAAATAAATGATCCGGCATCGAGGGGATCATAATCCTGACATCGACACCTGAGAGAATGGCAACCTTCAGGTTTTCCTGCAGGCTTCCGGACGGCACAAAATATGGTGTCTGGATCCATATCCTTCTTTGGGCGGTGGTTATCATTTTATTGAAGCCGCGTTTGATCTCTTCCCTCGATGTATGTGGGCCGCAGCTGACGATTTGCAGGCCTGTGGTGCCCTCTCCGATGATATTTTTTGAGAAGGCCTCGCTGACATTCGTTTTTTCTTTTGAAGCGACTCTCCAGTCCAATAGGAATCTTGCCTTGATGTCATGAATGGCGCTTCCTTTTATTCTGAGCTGTGTATCCCGCCAATATCCGAATTTTTTCTTGAGTCCCAGATATTCCCGGCCGATATTGAATCCGCCGACATATCCGATGGAATCGTCAATGATGACCAGTTTTCTATGGTTTCTATAATTTAATTTAGGATTGATATATTTCAGTCTAAGCGGAAAAAAGAATGCGAATTTACCGCCCGCTGCTTTATATTCTTTTAAAACTCTCCTCGTGAGCCTTTTGCTGCCGAGGCCGTCAGCCAGCAACCGGACCTGTACGCCTTCCGACGCTTTTTCAGTTAAAGCCTCCAGAAACTTTGTCCCGACCTCGTCTGGCTTAATAATGAAATACAAAATATCTATGGATGATTTTGCATTTTTTATATCGTTGAAAAGCGTCTCAAACATCTCAGCCCCGTCAGTGATAATTTCCAGCTCATTGTCCTGGGTAAAATAGGATTGCCCAAGGATCTGGTGGAGTTTGATCATATCCAGCCACACGGTTGTCTCCGGATAGTTGAATTCATAAATTCCGCAATCCATATCTGCCTTCTGCCGCTGTACTGAAGCAAGGACCATCGCTTCCTCCTCGGAAGTATATTTCATGACCTTATTTCTCGCAAAAACATTCGAAAGCATTAAGTATAGGAATGCGCCGATAACGGGCAGTATAAACAGAATCATACTCCACGCCAGTGTCGTCGAAGGATTTTTTCTTTCAAGAAATATGATGATTCCTGCGATTATGAAGTTGAGAATAAATATAGCCATTGCAAGCGCCGGCAGATGGCTGAAAATATAACTGAACATCTAGACTACCTTTTCTCCATCCAGGCTGAAAGTCTTCGCCTCAGTAATTTTGACTTTTATAATTTCCCCGAGATCGTCCGGATCGGCTTTGAAATTTACCAGTTTAAAAGTATCCGTTCTGCCCGAAAATGTTTTCGTGTTTCTTTTCGAAACGCTTTCCACCAGTACGTTTTCAACCCGGCCGGCATAACACGAATTTCTGTCCGCTGAACTTTCATTGATGATGCTGACAAGCCGGTTAAACCTGTCGTGCTTGATATCCTCAGGGACCTGATCGGTAGAATCTGCGGCTGGTGTCCCTTTTCTGACGGAATACAAAAATGTAAACGCAGAATCGAATCCAACCTTTCTGCAAAGATCCAGGGTGTTTTCAAACTCTTCTTCGGTTTCTCCCGGAAACCCGACGATGATATCCGTGCTGATAGCGATATCCGGTACAGCTATTCTGAGTTTTTCGATCAGGTCCAGATAATCCTCTCTGGTGTAGTGCCTGTTCATTCTTGAGAGAACATGATTATCACCGGATTGAACCGGCAGGTGAATGTAATTGCATAGCTTCGGCAATTCGGCAAACGCCAGGATCAGGTCCTCGCTCAAATCCTTTGGGTGCGAAGTCATGAACCGGATCCGCTCCAGGCCTTCGATCTCAGCAAGCGCATAAAGCAACTCCGTGAAGTTGGGCTTGTAGGAATTAACATTTTGGCCTAATAGTGTGATCTCAACCACCCCATCCTGCACAAGACCTTTCACTTCGGAAATGATCTGCTCAGGATCCCGCGAACGTTCACGCCCTCTGGTATAAGGGACGATGCAATAAGAACAAAAATTGTTACATCCGTACATGATATTTACAAACGCTTTATGTCTATACAGTCGTTTTGCCGGAAGGCCTTCGATGATTTCCCCCGCTTCTTCCCATACATCAACCAGTTTATTCTTTTCGCTTTTCACGTTTTCAATCAACTTGGGAAGTTCATGGATATTATGCGTCCCGAAAATGATGTCTACCCACGGATATTTTTTTTTGACAGAATCTACGATATGCTGCTGCTGCATCATGCATCCGCCCACACAAACGATAAATCCGGGGTTGATTTCCTTCCGCTTTTTTAATTGGCCCAATGTGCCGAAAAAACTCTTATCGGCATTCTCGCGAACGCTGCAGGTATTGATGATGGCAATATCCGATTTGCCTGCTTCGTTGACCTGAAGCATTCCCATTTCAGTGAGGAGTCCGGCAAGTGTCTCGGAATCATGCTCGTTCATCTGGCATCCGAAGGTTTTGATATAAAAATTTGTTTCTGAATTCATTCTTTCCTGTCCTATTCGTGCTTTCTGTCTCGTGTCATGAGCGCGTTTGCTGCATATTTCACATCCATATTTTCATTGATCACACCATAAATGACTTCCGTGATCGGCATCTCAACATCTACTCTTTTTGCGAGTTCATAGGCTGCTTCCGCTGTATACATGCCTTCAACAACCATACCCACCTTGCGAACCGCTTCAGCAGGATCGACCCCTTCCCCAATCATGATTCCGCAGCGTCTGTTGCGGCTATGCATGCTGGTGCATGTGACGATGAGGTCTCCGATTCCGGAGAGGCCCAAAAAAGTTTCTCTTTCAGCGCCCAGTTTGACTCCGAGCCTGGCTATTTCGGCGATGCCTCTAGTCATCATGGCGGCCTTTGCGTTGTCTCCGAAGCCCATTCCGTCAGAAATGCCGGCTCCCAGCGCTATAATGTTCTTTAGTGCGCCGCCAAGTTCAACACCGATTATGTCCCGGTTCGTATATATTCTGAACCTATCCGTTATAAATTCTTCCTGAATAATGTCCGCATACTTCATATCTTTTGAGGCAACGGCAACCGTTGTCGGCAGCTTCACGCCAACCTCTTCCGCATGGCTTGGTCCGGACAAAGCCACATATGGATGGCCCGGTGCAAGTTCCTCAGCGATTTCAGACATCCTTTTCAATGTTTTCTGCTCGATTCCCTTGGCGACATTGACAATGATTTTGTTTTCCAGATACGGCAGTGCGGAAGCGATCGCCGATCTGAAGTGCTGCGCCGGGGCTGCAAAAAGAGCGATCTCTGCTCCTTCTAAAGCTTCTTCTGTACTGTAAGCGATGGAAAGGTTTTCACCAAATTTGACATACGGCAGATATTTTTTATTCTCTCTATCGCGATCCATGGCTCTCAGATGTTCTGCATCAACGTCAGAGATGGCAACCTTATGCCCGATATCCGATAATGTTACCGCTAGTGCAGTGCCCCAGCTGCCCGCTCCAATCACGCCTATATTCTTCATTTTGATTTCTCCTTTTTCTTAAAGCTGATTTTAGGTTCAGTTCCCGCAGCGATTCTCTGTATATTGGCTCTATGCTTCAAAATAATCGTTACAGCAACCGCTAAAGCGAATCCAATATAAGGTACGGGGTATTCATTCATGGCTTGAGGCCCGAATAGCTGAGCCGTCAATGGAAGCATGGCGGCGGCAAGAACGGAACCTGCAGAAACCCGTTTCGTGATCAAAACGACTAAAGCCAGGATACCAAATGAAACCAACGCGAGGATATAGTTCACGGCAAGAAGTACGCCACATGCTGTAGCGACGCCTTTACCACCTTTAAAATTAAATAGGATCGGCCAATTATGGCCGCACATGGCTGCATATCCTGTGAACATGGCCAGGATTTCGGGGCTGTGGTTCATAGCTGCCTGCACAACATCCAGTCCGCCAATCGCGCCGCCGATCCATACGGCTACAGCGCCTTTCAGCACATCGATGAACAAAGTGACCACTGCCGCTTTAGCCCCAAAAACTCTCAAAACATTTGTGGATCCAGCGTTGCCGCTGCCTTGATTTCTGATTTCGGTGCCCTTGATCCTGCCAATCATGATAGCCGGCGAGATGCTCCCGATAAAGTAGCCTGCAATCAGTGTAATTATGACAATAACTACGCCCAATTTCTAATCCCCCCCTTATACTTCTTTCTCACCCTTTTCCCTGAAAACGAATTTTATGGAAGTCCCTTCAAAACCAAAGCTCTCCCGGATTTTATTTTCAAGATATCTTGAATATGAAAAATGCATCAGAGCTCGCTTATTCACCTGGAAAGAGAAGAGCGGCGGCTTAACGCCCACCTGCGCCGCATAATATATTTTCAATCTTTTACCCTTATCTGAAGGCGGCTGCCTCATCATCATCGCATCCTGAATCAGACTGTTCAGCTGTCCGGTGGAAACTCTCATGGACCGCTTTTCAGCTACATATTTTGCGAGTTCCATCACATTTTTGACACGCTGCCTCTCTGTTACTGAAATGAAGACGATGGGGGCATAGGTCATGAATGAAAGCTCTCTGGTGATTTCCTTTTGATATTCTTTCATGGTATTGGTTTCTTTTTTAACCAGATCCCATTTGTTTACGACCACAACAATACCCTTGCCGGCCTCATGGGCTATACCGGCAATCTTTTTATCCTGTTCGGTGATCCCGTCCACCGCGTCGATCATCAAAAGACATACATCACATCTTTCAATGGCTGCAATCGCACGGATCACACTATATTTTTCAATATCTTCCTCCACTTTAGAACGTCTTCTGATTCCTGCAGTGTCAATGAGGATGTACTGTTCTCCTTCCCAAGTGAACGGGCTATCGATAGAGTCCCTTGTGGTGCCCGCGATGGGAGAAACAATCACTCTCTTCTCACCAAGCAACTCATTGACCAATGAAGACTTCCCCACATTTGGCTTTCCGACTACTGCGATTTTGGTTACATCGTCCTCTTCAGCGGCTTCGGAATCAGGCAGGCTATTGACAATCTCATCCAATAAATCACCAAAATTCAGCATATTCACCGACGATATAGCAATGGGATCTCCCAGCCCGAGTTCGTAAAAATCATAAAAATCCGCCGGCATTTTCGGAGTGTCGATTTTATTAACGATAAGAATAACTCTTTTGCCGGTGCGCATCAGCATGTTCGCTACTTCACGGTCAGAAGCTGTCAGTCCATCTTTTCCATCAACCATAAACAGAATCACATCAGCTGTTTCCATAGCGATTTCCGCCTGGGCTCTCATCTGCGAAAGGATCACATCCTTACTGTCCGGCTCAATTCCGCCTGTATCGATCAGAGCGAATACTTTTCCACGCCACTCGGCTTCCGCATATATCCTGTCACGGGTTACGCCCGGAGAGTCCTCAACGATGGAAATTCTTTTACCTATTACTTTATTAAAAAAAGTTGATTTGCCCACATTGGGTCGGCCAACTACGGCCACGATCGGTTTACTCATCAAAAATGCCTCCTACAAAATCCGAAGCATCGAATTCTTTAAGGTCATCAATGCCTTCACCTATACCGATGAACTTGACCGGCAAGTTCAATTCGTCAGCTATTGTTATGACGATCCCGCCTTTTGCGGTACCGTCCAATTTCGTTAATATGATCCCGGAAAGAGCAGCTACTTCTCCGAATTCTTTTGCTTGTGATACTGCATTTTTCCCTGTGGTGGCATCCAATACAAGCAAAGTTTCTTTTGTCGCCTCAGGGTATTCCCTTTCGATCACTTTATTCATTTTTTCCAGTTCAAGCATCAGATTCTTCTTGTTCTGGAGTCTGCCGGCTGTATCGCAGATCAGCACGTCGATGCCCTTAGCCTTTGCAGATTTGATTGCATCATAGATCACAGCCGAAGGATCGGCACCTTCCTGATGCTTGATCACACTGATATCGTTACGGCGGCCCCATATCTCCAACTGTTCAGACGCTGCCGCCCGGAAAGTGTCGGCTGCAGCAAGCAATACAGTCTTTCCCTTTGCTTTTTCCCTTCGTGCCAGCTTGCCGATGGTGGTGGTTTTCCCGCTTCCGTTAATTCCTACCATCAGGATCACCAAAGGGGTGTTTTCGGACAATTTGCTTGCCTCCCCTTTGTCGACAATGTCTGACATGATCGTTTTCAGTCTTCCTTTTACACGGTCGGGATTGGATATATTTTCATTTTTTACTGCTTTCCTTAGTTCATCAACGATGTGCAACGTTGTATCCATACCGATATCTGAAGTAATCAGCACTTCCTCCAGTTGATCCATAAGTTCCTCATCAACCTTCCCTCTGGCCAGTATCACATCCGATATCCGTTCAGACATTCTTCCGAAAAAAGACTTTTTTTCTCTTAATTCCATTTATTTTCTCCTAAATCAAATTCATCCCCCAGTTTCAGGGAAATCACCTTGGAAATCCCCTGTTCCGCCATAGTGACACCGTAGAGAGAATCTGCATGCTCCATTGTCGCTTTCTGGTGGGTAACCAGCGCGAATTGTATATCTTCACCGAAGTTTTTCAAGGTTTTTATAAACCTGTTTATATTCGACTCATCCAGAGACGCTTCGATCTCATCCAGAATACAAAACGGTGTTGGTTTGGTTTTTAAAACTGCAAACATCAGCGCAATCGCTGTCATGGTTTTCTCGCCTCCGGAAAGCAGACTGATATTGCTCAATTTTTTACCCGGTGGCTGTGCTACGATTTCAATATCCGAATCCAGAGGCCGTTCTCCATCCTCCAGAAGAAGCTTTGCATTTCCACCTCCAAAAAGTTCCTTAAAGAACCTTTCAAAATTGGCTGAGACTTCTTCGAAGCTTTGTTTAAAGCGTTCTCTGATAATTTTATCCGTATCATCTATGATTTTTTTCAGGGTGCTGACAGCTTCCAGAATATCGGTCCGCTGTCCGGTCAAAAATTCATAACGCTGTCTGACCTGTGAGTATTCGGCAATGGCGCCAATATTGACTTCGCCGAGTTCCTTCATCATGTTTCTGATCTCTTTATCTTCTTTCAGCGCGTTGGATATTATGAACTCTTTCTTTTTCAGCTCCAGTGCATGAACGTAAGATATTTCGAAATCGTCCCAGATTTTTTCCTTATACGTTTCAATCAGCGTTTCATTTTTGCCGCGGCGTATCTCCAGGTCAAGTCGCATGGCTGAAAGAACCTCAAGCCTGTCATCCAGCTTTTCTTTCTCCAGAGTGGCCTTGTTGAATCTTGCGAATACAGAAGCTTTTTCCTCTTTCAGCTCGTTGATATAGTTTTCGATCTTCTGTTTATCGTTTTCCTTTTGCTTGATTTGATCGGTAAAAGCTCCTGATCCTTCCAGGATTTGCTTTTTCTCACTGCGATATGTTTCAAGGAGTCTTTCCTTTAACGTTTTCTCAGCTCTCATATCGGCGATGCTCCTGTTAATCATGGCGATCAGAGTATCGATGCCCTGCTTCCCGCTTTCGCAGGAGGATGCCGCCATCCTTGATTTTGTGATTTCTTCACTGAGATCTTCTATTTTTTGTTTCTGATTTTCATGGAGAGTCAGCGCCTGTTCGATCTCTCTCTCTATTTTACCTGCTCTTTCCGATACTTCCTTCGCTTGTGCAATTAAAGCTTCTTCCATTTCCGTTGAGTGAACAGTTTCAGCTTCGATATTCCTGAGTTCGCGATCCCTTGCCGTTTGCAGGCTTTCAATTGAAGACAGGCTTTCTTTCATGGATTCAATCTGCGTTTTCTTTGTATGAACTTCGATCTCAATATCTCTGATTTCGAGTTCCAGTTCCGATTGCGTCTCAAGAGAAGATTTTAATAGCTCTTTTGTAAAATCCAGGTCTTCTTCCATTTTGCTCAAAATTGCTTTGTTTTCGTTGATTTTTATTTCCAGTGTATCAATTTCGGCTTTCCGTTCCAAGAGATTGCCGGAATTGTTTTTATGCCTGCCACCCGTGATGGCACCATTGGCATTGATAAACTCACCTTCCAGCGTGACGAAACGGAGCCCTTTACTTTCCTTGGATAATCTGACCGCATGATTCATAGAGTCGACAATGACGACTCTACCGAGAAGATATTCCATCACATTCCTGTAGGTTTCCTCAAAATCGATCCGATCCACAGCAAAGCCCTTGACTCCCTGAGAGCCAAGCAGACCCTTGTCTTTGGAAAAGCCGTCGGCTCTGATGGAGCTGACAGGAAGGAATGTGAGCCTTCCGGCCCTGTTTTCTTTCAACGCGTTGATTGCTTCTCCTGCATCCTGGTCCGTCTCACAGACAATGTTCTGGATACTTCCGCCCAATGCGGTCTCTATGGCCACTTCAAATCCGGCCGGGACTTTTATGAGATCGGCAACCGTTCCATGCAAGCCCCTGAGGCCTGATTTCATGATATACTTTACAGCATTGTTGTACCCCTCGTAGTTTGCTTCCATCTCCTCGATGGTTTTTTTCCTGGACAGAAGCCGGCCCAACTCCACTTTGAGCTGTTCAATCTCTTTGTTGGCTTGACGGTCTTTCACCATTAAGTCGGTCTGATCGAGCTTGATGGTGCTAAGCCTTGTTTTCGCTTCTCCGAGTCGGCTTTCAGATTCACCCTTACCCGTTGTAATGATTTCGATATTTCCGGTTAAATTATGGATTTCAGCCTCTGCCTTCGTTTTCTCGTCCAGAAGCTGGTTTTTTCTTTTGATCAGGCCGGATTTTAAATTTCCGATGCTGGCTGCTTCCGCCCTTTTATTCGCTTCGGATGTCAGCAGCGTGAATATTTCATTTTTTTCGGATTCAATGCCGGCAAGCGCGGATGCGTATGCCGCTGTCCTTTCGGCATGTTCTATCACCTTTTTATCCAGTTCGCTTTTCAGGCCGAACAGCTTTTTTTCGGCTTCTGCCTTCAACGCATATTGCGCTTCGGCATTTTTTTCTTCCCTTTGAAGCTTTTCGGATAATTCCTGAAGTTCCTGTTCCAGTCGTTCTGCGTTTGCCGCCAGATTGGTCAGTTTCTCTGTATCAATACGGTTCCTGCCAGCCAATGTATTGATCTCATCGATGAGGGCCAGATGCTTTACAGATGCCTGTTCGCTTAGCGTTTCAAGGCTTTCATTCTTTTCTCTGCTCTCATTGACTTCCTTATCGATAGTCTCTTTCCGTTCCCGGATTTTCTTTATTTCTTCAGTGGAAACCTCAAGTTCCCTGATAATGGCTTCCGTATTAGTTTCTAGCTTTTCAATATTCCTCAATGTAATATTGATTTCCAGTTCCTTGAATCGTTCACGCAGCTTCAGATATTCCGATGCTTTTTCACTTTCCTGCTGAAGCGTACCGATTCTTGTTTCAATTTCACAGATAATATCGTTCACCCGTTCAAGCTGCTGATTTGATGAGGCCAGTTTTCGCTCAGTTTCGGCTTTCCTGTTTCTGTATGTGACGATTCCTGCTGCGGATTCGAATATTTCTCTTCTCGATTCTGTTTTGTTGCTGATGATATCGGATATTTTTCCCTGCCTGATAATGCTGTATCCTTCTACGCCAATGCCTGTGTCCATGATCAGGTCGCGAACGTCGCGCAATCTGCACTGGCTGTTGTTGATAGCATATTCGCTCTCTCCGGATCGGTACATTCTCCTGGTGATTGCCACCTCGTTGTAATCGATGGGCAACAGTCCTTTTGTATTGTCGATGACTAAAGTCACTTCTGCCATTCCGCGGGATTTTCTGGAAGCTGTTCCGGCAAAAATTACCTCGTCCATCTTGCCGCCTCTTAGCATTTTAGGGCTTTGTTCACCCAGTACCCAGCTGATTGCATCACTGATATTGCTTTTACCCGAACCGTTCGGCCCGATGATACATGTGATCCCGTCATTTAATTCGATGGTCACAGGTTCGGCAAAGGATTTGAATCCCTGCATTTCTATTCTTTTAAAATACAATGCTGCCTCTCCTTTCAAGAGCTTTTCTCGCCGCATTCTGCTCTGCTTCTTTTTTGCTCAATCCCTTGCCTACGCCGATCACAACATCGTTCAGCACAAATTCCACCGTAAAAGTCTTTTTATGATCGGGGCCTTCTTCATTGACGACCCTGTAATAAAAGCCCTTTTCACCCTGTGCCTGCAGAAGCTCCTGAAGGCTGGTCTTAAAATCTGCGCTGCTGCCTCTTTGACTCGACTCTTCGATCCTATCAGTGAAATGTCTGAGTATAAATGACTTGGCCTCGCCATACCCTCCATCCAAATAGATCGCCCCAATCAAAGCCTCCATTGCATCCGCAATGATGGAGTCCTTATTGACTCCTCCAGTTCTGATTTCACCGATTCCAAGCAGGATATCTTCCCCGATGCCGATTCGCTTTCCTACAGACGCCAAAGACTCGGCGCATACGACTCTAGCCCTTATTTTAGTTAGCCTGCCCTCTTCCATCAGAGGCAGACTCGTGTACAGCTCTTCGCTGATTATAGCGTCCAACAATGCATCTCCCAGGAATTCCAGCCTTTGATTGCTTTTTACAACTTGTTCGGCTTTGTTTTTAATATAGGAGGCATGTGTCAAAGCATTTTCCAAAAGAAACCGGTTATTGAAAACATAACCCAGTTTGCCTTCAATGCTATTCAATATTCTCAATCCTCTCCAATTCGGCGATGGCTTTCTCGATGGTTTCCACTACTTTGCCTTCCATGAATGGAACCGCTCTGATAATGGAGTTCATTACGGCCTTTTCATTGGAGGATCCATGCATTTTCACGATCGGGCCTTTGATACCCAGGAGAGGCGCACCGCCATACTCTGAGTAATCGAATTCTTCTTTAAGTTCGATTAATTTTTTATATAATAAGGCTGCTCCGACTTTTGCTACAAAGCCTGAGGTTAATTTTTCCTTCACTGTGCTGAAGATGCTCATGGCCAGCCCTTCAGTAAGTTTTAGAATGACATTGCCGACAAAACCATCGGCAACAATGACATCGCAAGCACCGTTTGGGATCTCCCGCGCTTCGATGTTTCCAACAAAATTAAGATTGCTTTTCTGAAGCAGTTTATAGGCCTCTTTGGTCATCGAGTTTCCCTTCTGCTCCTCCACGCCGATATTGACAAGCCCGACTTTGGGATTTTCAATCCCCATGACCTTTTTCATGTAGATATCCCCCATGCAGGCGAATTGCAGAAGGTTGGCCGCCCTGCATTCCGAATTGGCTCCGGCATCCACCAGAAGGGATACCCCTTTGCCGAGTATAGGATATACACTGGCTATTGCGGGTCTGTCGATCCCGTCAATAGCTTTCAATATGAATAATCCGGCAGCCATCATGGCTCCGGTGGAACCTGCGGAGATAAACAAATCACCTTCACCGTTATTGAGCATGGTGATCCCTTTGACCAGAGATGAATCCAGCTTTGTTCTGACGGCTTTCACCGGCGCCTCTTCGTTTGAGATCACTTCTGAAGTATGTATAACAGAAATTTTTGACCGGTCATACTCGTATTTGTCCAGCTCGGGCCGAATAAGATTTTCATCACCCAGGATCACAATTTCATGCTGAATTTTTGCGGCGGCGTCTACCGCGCCCTTTACTGCAGCATGGGGTGCGTTGTCCCCACCCATTCCATCTAGCAATATCTTCATTTTAAACCTCCAGCTTCATTATTTCGGGGTGACATCCGGCTCCGTACTGCGGGCAAGACAAGCATTCAAAAAAACGAGGCGCTTGCTCTGCTTCTATGGCTTTAAATCCTGCCTTCCTGAAAAATCCGGGTGCTCTTGCTACCAGATAAATACAATTGCCATCCAGTTCTTTGACTTCCTTGATTGCCTTTTCCAAGAGTAATTTGCCCAACTTTTCTTTCCGGTAGTCTGTGTTGATGGCGATTCCGTCGATAATAAATTCTCCTTCACGAATGGCTAGAACACATGCGCCCAGCAGTTTGCCATCCGATTGTCTGGTAACCTCCCAGCATTTTACAATGTCGGTTGAAACAGGTTCTTCACCGGAATATTCAATTTCATTTTCAATAAAGAAAGGAACGAGTTTGTCGTAATCTGTGGTGGCTCTCATGACCAGTTTGACTTTTTTCAGCCGGCAATCCAGCTCACAGGTCGGACAATCAAAGGCGCAATCCTCATTCATCCAATCAGTCCCTACCATATGGCTCCTCTCATATTGTCTCTTACTGTAAATATCTGAAGTCTATTGGGAAGAACTGTAAAATGCAAAGGCATTTTTTCTCCCGCCTCACCGTCTACATCCGTTCCGAATTCGTCATCGGACTCCAGCCAAAGCTCTTCGGTCTTAAAATGCAGCACGTTTCTATTCCTTTGATGGTTTCCTTGAAGATAATTGATGATAAGCGGCCCGAATTCAGTGAGGGGCATTTTCTTAAATACGATTACATTCAGTTTGCCGTCGTCAATTTCCGAGTCAGGAGAGATTCTTCGGAAGCCTCCCGCTGAAGCCCCGTTCATCACAAGCATAAAATACATCTTACCTTCAAAATTTACTTCTTTTGACTTGATTTTTATTGAAAGAGGCCTCAGATTTGCAACTTCTGTCAGACCTGTCAGATAATATGCCAGTGCCCCCAGTGTATTTTTGAGATTCGGATCGGTCTTCTGGCTTACATCAACCATCATTCCCATTGCCGCTACGTTGATAAATGCTCGATTGTTGACCAAGCCAACATCTACGTTCGTTAAATGATCCCCAAGGGCAATATCGGTCATTTCCGTTATCCCCAGCGGCAGTTCCAAAAAATGGGCGAAATCATTGGCAGTGCCTGCCGGGAAGATGGACAATGGCAGCCGGATATTGTTTTCTATCATGGCGTTGACGCAGATATTGACTGTGCCGTCACCACCTGCTGCGATGATCTGCCTGTACTCGCTCTGGTCTATTCCCGAAAGGATCCGGCTCAGCATATTCCCGTATTCCGCCCGGACCGGCACAACACATAAGTCTTTCATCTGGCATCTTTCGATGACATAATCGAGATTGCTCTTAAAAAGGCCGTTTCCCGCATGAGGATTATAAAAAAACAGTACTTTCTCAACCGGTTTCTTTTCCGTCATTTCTCAAAATCTCCCTGATTTTACCAACTAAGTATAAAGAGCCTCCGAATAAAACCACGTCATAATGATCTTTTTTAGATATTTCGATGGCCAGATCACAAGCTTTTTTCAAGTCAGGTACTTCGCACACCCGTTTTCCTCTATTTTTTAATCTTGCATACAATTCTTCTGATCCCAGCGCCCGCGTACTGGCAGGTTGCGTGGCTATAAAATCATCCGCGATATCCGAAAAGGCGTCCAGCATGGCATCTATCTCTTTATCCGCCAGGATACCCACGACCATCAGTGTTTTACTTTCCGGAAATATTTCGGCCATGGTATCAGCAAGGGCCTCCGCGCCGGCTTTATTATGAGCGCCATCCAGGATCCAATAAGGGTTTTCTTTTAGGATTTCAAAGCGCGCCGGCTGTCTTGCCTTTTTCATGCCTTCATAAAATTTTTCTTTGCTGACCTTGATCAGACCGGCTTTTCGCAGAACCTCCAACGCCGTCACCGCCGTTACAGCATTCCTGACCTGATGGGCACCCAGCATCGATATGGCGAGATTACTGTAATCCGTGCCATATATCTTCAGGTCGAAAGCCTGTCCCCATAGGTCTTTATATAAATTCCTGTGTTTTATCCTGCTGGCGTCATAGAGAGGAGCTTTGACTTCATAAGCTTTACGCGCGATCACTTTTGCCGCATCGGGATCATCCACATTTACAACAACCGGTACGCCCGCCTTTATGATTCCGGCTTTTTCCGCCGCTATCTCACTCAGGGTGTTCCCCAACTTATCCATATGATCATATGAAATGGATGTAATAATGGATATGACAGGTTTTTCGATTACATTCGTTGAATCTCCCGATCCGCCCAGACCCACTTCCAGAACCACGAAATCACACGCTTGTTCTTTAAAATAGCAAAAAGCAATAGCCGTCACTATCTCAAATTCCGTCGGTGATTCGGATCCTTCTGCTATCATTGCCTCGGCGGCAGAGATCACGATTTCTGTATGTTTCTCCAAATCTTCGTCCGAAATGAGCACACTCCCGCATTCCATACGTTCGTTGAACACTTCAATATATGGAGAAATATACAAGCCCGCGTTATAGCCGTTTGCCAGGAGTGTTTCGTAAATATAACGGCAGACCGAGCCTTTGCCGTTGGTTCCGGCAACGTGTATGACTCTGAGTTCCTTTTCGGGGTTCCCGAGCTTGGAAAGAAGTGTTGTCATCCTCTCCAGACCCAGTTTGCTTCCGAATCTTTCAAATTTAGCGATTTTTGATATTGCAGTCGTCTTCATTAAAGTTTCTTTTCAACCATCGCAAGACGAGCTGTTACTTTTTCCAGCATGTCTTCGTATTTGGCCTGTTTTTCCTTTTCTTCATTGATCACTTGTTCTGGTGCTTTTGCGATAAAGCCCTGATTCGCAAGTTTTCCGGCCACTCTGGCAACCTCGTTTTCAAGGCGTGCTTTTTCCCTGGACAATCTGTCGAATTCTGCTTTGTAGTCCAGCAAATCCTCCAGCGGTATCAAAATGGTGGCTCCGCTGATTTCTGCCGACATCACTTCTTCCGGCGCTTTCGTTCTGTCGCTGATGAAATCGATTTCCGTGATGTTAGCCAGATTTTTAATATAGCGTTCTCCATTTTTTATCTTCTCTGATTTGCTTCCATCCGCGATGATCACCGCTCTTAATTTCCTGCTCGGGGCGGCTTCCGCCTCTGATCTGATATTCCTGATGGCTCTGATGGCTTCCATTGCCAGATCAATAGCCGCAGTTTCGTCCTCATAAATTTTCTCATCGGTGAAGGAAGGCCACGTTTCTTTGATCAGGTATCCATCCGGATTGCTATCGTTATGTTCCGTTGGCAGATAACTCCAAATTTCTTCCGTGATAAATGGCATAAACGGATGCAGCATTTTCAGCTGGTCCTTTAACGTCTTCACAAGAACGCCCCTGGCAGTTTTTTTATCTTCCTCATCCTCACCGTACAGTCTGCTCTTGACAAATTCAATATACCAGTCGCAGTATTCATTCCAAAGGATATCGTAGACCCGCTGTCCGGCAAGTGCCAAATCGAATTTTTCCAAAGCTTTTGTGACATATGCGGCGGCATCATTCACTCTGGAGAGCATCCATTTATCTTCATCCTTCAATTGCTCCAGTGAGGTTTCTTTGAAGTTGCCGTTTTCGTCCTGAAGGTTCATGATAACAAAACGGGATGCGTTCCAAAGTTTATTCGCAAAATTTCTGGCGCTTTCCAGTTTTTCAATTTTGAATCTCATATCGTTGCCCGGGGTAGATCCCGTCATCAGCATGAATCTCAAAGCATCTGCGCCGTATTGTTCAATCACTTCCAGAGGATCGATGCCGTTACCCAAAGATTTGCTCATTTTCCGTCCTTCGGCGTCGCGAACCAGTCCGTGTACAAAAACATATTTGAAAGGTGCCTCGCCAGTGGCTTCCAATGCCGAAAACACCATCCTGACGACCCAGAAAAATATAATATCATATCCCGTTACCAGCACATCCGTTGGATAAAAATATTCAAGATCCGGTGTCTTGTCCGGCCAGCCAAGAGTTGAAAACGGCCAGAGGCCAGAGGAAAACCAAGTATCAAGAACATCTTCGTCCTGTCTTACCGGCCCCCCGCAATTCGGGCAGCTCTCCGGAGCCGTTGTATCCACGGTGATTTCGCCGCATGCGTCGCAATAGTAGGCTGGAATTCGGTGTCCCCACCATAATTGCCTGGATATACACCAATCTCTTATATTTTCAAGCCAATGCACATAAATCTTTTCAAATCTTTCAGGCACATGCATCAGTTTTCCGTTTTTTGCCACATCAAGCGCCGGCTTGGCCAAGGATTCCATTGCAACAAACCATTGATCCGATAGCATCGGCTCAACAATTGTTCTGCATCGGTAACACTCTCCGGTCGGTATAACTTTTTCTTCAGTCTTGACCAGATAGCCCGCATCCGTCAGATCCTTCACCCAGGCTTTTCTGCATTCAAAACGATCCATGCCCTGGTATTTGCCTGCCAGTTCGTTCATGGTTGCATCCGCGTTGATACAGCTTAATCTTTCCAATCCATGTCTTTCACCGACCTCGAAATCGTTCGGGTCATGTGCCGGAGTAATTTTTACAGCTCCCGTTCCTTTTTCAGGATCCGGGTAGGGGTCCGCGATTATCGGAATTTCTCTGCCAACCAGCGGCAGAAGGACCTTTTTACCGATCATGCTCTGGTATCGTTCATCATCAGGGTGAACAGCGATGGCGATGTCGCCGAACATAGTTTCCGGTCTGGATGTGGCAACAACGATCCCTTCTCCTCCGTTTTCTACAGACGGATATCGGAAATACCAGTAAGAACCGTTTTTATCCTCATGTTCGACTTCGGCATCTGATAATGCCGAACCGCAAGTCGGACACCAGTTGATCAATCTGTTGCCCCTGTAAATCAGCCCTTTCCTGTAGAGCCTGACGAAGAACTCATTTACCGCCCTGTTACAGCCTTCATCCATGGTGAAGCGTTCTCTTTCCCAGTCGCAGGAGTCTCCGAGTTTTCTGCATTGCTGAGTAATCATACCTCCATAGATTCTTTTCCATTCCCAGGCTCTCTTGAGAAATTCTTCCCGGCCTATGTCCTCTTTTTCCAGCCCCTCTTCATTTCTCAGCTTTTCAACCACTTTTACTTCTGTGGCGATGCTGGCATGATCCGATCCCGGCAGCCATAGAGAGCTATAACCCTGCATTCTTTTAAATCTTGTTAAAACATCCTGCATGGTCTGGTCAAGAGCGTGTCCCATGTGGAGCTGACCAGTAATATTCGGAGGCGGCATCACGATCGTAAAAGGTTTCTTATCCGGGTCACACTCTGCTCTGAACGCGCCTTTGGATTCCCATTCGCTATATATTCGATCCTCAAATTCTTTCGGATTATATGTTTTCGATAAGTTTTTTTCCATACTCCTGCTCCTTAAGATATATTTATAATTTTTGTTTTGTACAAAGCTGAGAGACCATCTTATTGCTCGGTCAAAAATACTTTGAGGCCTCCAAGTCCGGTATCTTTTCCGCCATATCCGGTCCCGGCGGCAATTATATGCCCTGCCGGTTCTCCAAGCCGGGCATGCAGCCCTTCCAGGACGCCGAGCCCTGTCGGGGTAACCAATTCGCTCTCAATATCTTCTTGTACAAACTTCAATTCTGATTTTTTCATCATCGCCGATACCGCCGGTACCGGCACAGGCACAATGCCGTGGCTGCATATTGTCGTCCCGTGGCCGTCATGGATCTCTGAGCAGACCACCTGTTCTATATCAAGGCCGTCAATATAAACCGCTATGCCGATTATATTCATAATTGCTTCCATGCGGCCGACTTCATGAAAATGCACCGTTTCGGGATTTTCTCCGTGAACTTCAGCCTCCGCTTCCGCTATGACTTTATAAATATTATTTGCGTATTCTTTTGCGTTTGCAGAAATCGGCGCCTCCCCGACTATCTCAAGCACTTCTTGCAGACTCCGGTGAGAGTGCTCGACTTGATTCAGGCTGCAATGACTATGTTCATGTTCATGGGCATCGGCATGGTGGTGTAGGTCCTCTTCAAGATCTTGATGCTCAATATCGTGATCATGTTGCATCGCCTGTGTATCAGCAAGAGGTTCCTCCTCTTTCATCATGTGGTCGACTCGCATATCGACCAGAGCTTTCAGGACCATATCGGCTGAAATTCCGGCTTTGCAATCAATATACAGACTTCTCATTGGTTCTAATCCTCTCTGCAGCCTCTGCGACATGGGCGAGCAGTAAGGATGTGGTCACTTCTCCTACGCCGCCTGGTACCGGGCTGATGGCTTTCACGATATCGGCAACGGTATGCGTTTGCACATCACCGAACATGCTTCCCTGAAGGTCAAAATTGATGCCTACATCAATGATGATCTGATCTTCTTTTACAAACTCGTCGGTCAGGAACCCCTTTTGGCCCACAGCAGCGATCACGATATCGGCTGCTTTGACGATGTCTCTGAGCTCTTTAGTTTTGCTGTGGCAAATCGTGACTGTTGCATCTCTTTCCAGCAGCAGCATCGCAACGGGCTTGCCGATAACCATGCTTCTTCCAAGAATCACGGCATTTTTGCCGGCAATATCAAACCCATAATAGTCCAGCATTTTAATACAGGCCTCAGCAGTGCAGGGAGGAAAGCCTGATTTCTTTCCTGTAAAAACACCTGCCATGGAAGCCTGTGTGATGCCATCTATATCCTTTTCCGCAGCTAAGGTGCCGCATATTATTTCTTCAACTTTGCTGTCAGGCATTGGCCTGAACACCAGCACACCATCGATGTCTTCGTCTCTGTTCAGCCCTTCAATGATCATCTTTGCATCCGCAGGCGCAGTTTCTTCGGGAAGGACAACATTCTGTACTTGGATTCCGCATGCCGAAGCTTTCTTTATGATCGAACGCTCATAAGCGAGATCGTCTTCTCTGGCGCCCATTCGAACAATAGCCAATGTTGGTTTGCGATCAGCATCGGCAATTGCAATTTTAAGCCTTTCGAGTATTTCAATGCCGACCGGAGCGCCTCTCAAATAGTCATTCATGTATAAAATCCTCCATTCTGCATTCTATCAAAAAAATAGCGCCAATACAATGAAATTGACGCTAAATGTGAATCTTTTTCCCACTTATTTATATGTCATTTATGTGATAAATTTGTCACAGGCCGGCTTTGGTATGTGGTAAGACGACTGCTAGCCGAACGATTAGAACAGGCCTGATATTCTTCCGGTATTGTCCACGTCGATCTTTTCTGCGGCAGGGACTTTTGGCAATCCGGGCATCGTCATGATATCTCCTGTCAGCGCCACAATAAAGCCTGCGCCCGCGGATACTTTCAGATTCCTGACCGTCAGCACAAAATCTTTCGGAGTGCCCGCGAGAGAAGCATCATCGGAAAAACTATATTGGGTTTTAGCCATGCAAATCGGCAGTTTGTCGAAGCCCAGCCTTGTGAGCTGCTCCAGTTGTTTTTTAGCTGGAGGAAGAAGAGCAATATCCTTGGCTCTATATATCCTTTGCGCAATGGTCCTAATCTTTTCCTCAATACCCGCTTCCAGCTCATAGCAAAATTCCATGGCGCTTTCTTTTTCACAAAGCCTTACCACCTCTTCAGCCAGAGCGACTCCGCCTTCGCCGCCTTTTGCCCAAACCTCTGAAAGTGCCACATTTACGCCAAGTTCTCTGCATTTTGCCTCAACCAAGGCAAGTTCTGCCTCGGAGTCGGTTGGAAAACGATTGATTGCAACCACTGCCGGCAATTTATATACTTTCGTAATGTTTTCCACATGCTGCAACAGGTTCGGAAGTCCTTTGGCCAGCGCATCCAGATTTTCATTGCCAAGTTCGGTTTTAGCGACCCCGCCGTGATGCTTAAGCGCACGTATCGAGGCAACGATCACCACCGCCTGAGGTCTCAGGCCAGCCATCCGGCATTTGATATCGAGGAACTTTTCTGCACCGAGGTCTGCTCCGAATCCGGCTTCTGTAACCACGTAGTCCGCAAGCTTTAAAGCCGTTTTTGTAGCCATGATGGAATTGCAGCCGTGAGCGATATTTGCAAAAGGTCCGCCGTGAATGAATGCCGGTGTATGTTCCAGCGTCTGCACCAGGTTTGGTTTCAGGGCATCTTTAAGCAAAGCGGCCATAGCCCCTTCTGCCTTGAGGTCCGCCGCTGTAACCGGTTCATCTTTGAATGTGTAAGCCACTACGACTCTGCCGAGTCTGGCTTTAAGGTCGTCAATGTCATTTGAAAGGCACAAGATCGCCATGACCTCAGATGCAACCGTAATATCGTAATTGTCTTCTCTCGGCACTCCATTGACTTTGCCGCCAAGGCCGTCTGTTATAAAACGCAGTTGTCTGTCGTTCATATCGACACATCGATGCCAGGTGATCTTTCTTACATCAATACCCAGTTCATTTCCCTGATAAATATGATTATCCAGCATTGCAGCCAGTAAATTGTTTGCAGCCCCCACCGCATGCATATCACCGGTAAAGTGAAGATTGATATCCTCCATCGGGACAACTTGTGCATATCCGCCGCCTGCAGCGCCGCCCTTTACGCCGAAAACCGGCCCCATTGAAGGCTCTCTCAATGCAACAAATGATTTTTTCCCGATTATTCTGAGCCCATCTGAAAGTCCCACTGTCGTAGTGGTCTTTCCTTCACCGGCTGGTGTCGGTGTAATAGCCGTTACCAAAATCAATTTACCATCTGCTACCGATTTCTTTTCTTCAAGAATATTGTAATCGATTTTTGCTTTGAAGTTTCCGTACAGTTCCAGATATTTTTCATCAATTCCTGCAGCGGAAGCAATCTGCCTTATATCCAGCAGTTTCGTTTCCTGCGCTATTTCAATATCGCTTTTAAACCCCATGATGCACTCCTTTTCAAAGAAAATTATTAATGGCTAATTATAACCTGCTTTCGTTTGTATTTTCAATGTTTTTTAAGAAACTTCTCCGGTGGATCGGGCAAAGTCCGGCCTTTGCAATTCCTTCGTAATGAGCACGCGTTCCATATCCTTTGTTGGCATTGAAGCAGTAATCGGGATAACTCTGATGGTACTCATTCATCAGTCTGTCTCTGGTGACTTTGGCAATGATCGACGCCGCCGCGATGGACAACGATTTTGAGTCCCCTTTTATTATCGATGTCTGGCTGATCCCAATGGATTCGATGGTCATGGCATCGAAAAGTATATGATCGATTCCGCATCCTGTATCTCTAAGATTCCATTCACATATCTTTACAGCCTGGATCATCGCAGCCTTTGTCGCTTCTAGAATATTGATCTCATCGATAATCAGGTTATCCACCATCCCGATTCCGTACGCCAATGTTTTTTCTAAAATCAAAGGATATAATTCCTCCCGCTTTCGTTCAGACAGTTTTTTTGAGTCATCTACGCCCAATACATCAAAATCCGGTGACAGGACCAGGCAGGCCGTGACCACCGGGCCAGCCAACGGGCCGCGTCCGACCTCGTCCACTCCCGCTATTGTTCGGATCCCCTGCAGCCTCAAATCATTTTCTATAGATTTAAGCTCCGCAAGTCGGGCAAGCAGCTTTGTTTCTTTATCTATCCGTCTTTCCATCAGTCCGCCGCACTTTCCAACGTAATTCTGCCGATTAACCCTGCGCGGAATTCATCCAGCACTGTTTTCGCACATCGTGTATAATCGATTTTTTTGCCGGGCAGCAGGAATCCTCTTTTTACTGCAATAGCTTCCATAGTTTCCAACGCTGTTTCAGGCAGTTCCGTCATTTTATACCGTTCCATCAGAAGATTCGGATACCGGCTGCAAAGCAGTTTAATCAGTTCCAGTGCCAGCGTTTCCAAGTCCATGATCTCATCCTTGATCGAACCGCAAAAGGCCAGGTACAATCCGGCCTTTGGGTCTTCAAATTTTGGCCAAAGGATTCCGGGAGTATCCAGCATTTGCATGTGATTTTCCAGATTGAGCCACTGTTTTCCCTTGGTAACACCGGGTCTGTCTCCGGTCTGGGTGCTCTTTTTTCCCGTCATCCGGTTTATCAGGGAAGATTTCCCGACATTCGGCACACCTACGATCATGATTCTCAGATACCGCTTTCTCAGGCTCTCATTGTTCCTGTCGGCCTGAATCTTTTCAAGTATCTGGTAAAGCCCCTGAATGCCCTCCCCTGTCAGGCAGTTCATGGCAGCAACAGAGTGGCCCTGGCTCTTAAAATACTCCATCCATTCCCGGTTGCTGTTTTCATCCGAAAGATCGCTCTTATTGAGAACGATCACTCTTGTTTTTGATTTTATAATCTCATCGATGATCGGATTCCTTGAGGATATGGGAATTCTGGCATCAACCACCTCAATGACCAGATCGACCAGCTTCAGATGCTCCCGTATCATCTCTCTCGTCTTTTTCATATGACCCGGATACCAATTTATATTGTCGATCAAGTAAATCACCTCTCCCGATTTATTCCATAGTATAAAAAAGGACCCTATGGGTCCTTTAAAGAATTATCTCTTCGTTTCTTTAGTCCTTATCTTAGCGGCTTTTCCTGTTCTTTCACGCATATAGGTGAGCTTCGCTCTTCTCACTTCGCCTTTTCTGACCACTTCTATTTTGTCGATTTTCGGCGAATGCAAAGGGAATGTTTTCTCAACGCCTACTCCGGAAGCAATTCTTCTTACTGTAAAGGTTTCGCCAACGCCGCCGTTCTGTTTTTTGAGGACAAAGCCTTCAAAAATCTGGATTCTTTCTCTAGCGCCTTCCTTGATCTTAATGTGGACTTTTACTGTATCTCCTACATTAAAGGCAGGGATGTCGCTTTTGAGATATTCCTGGCCAACAGCCTGCATAATATCCATTCTGTTATTCCTCCTCTCTCCCAAGACGTTCATGGTATCCTATTGATTCCTTACCCAGAGGACCGCCCGTAATAACTTACATAGTATAGCACACTGTTATTGGTATAGCAATGTTTTTTTCTTGATTTGACAGATTTGCGGCTGACGGATTTATGCCCGGGGATGAGTCTTGTCATAGACATCTTTAATTCGATTTTTCGTGACCGTTAAAAAAATCTGTGTCGCCGCAATGTCCTCATGACCTAGAAGTTCCTGAAGAGATTTCAGATCGGCGCCATTTTGTATCATGTGGACGGCAAACGAATTCCGCAATGTCTGTGGAGTTATTTTGTGCTCGATCCCAGCCTTGACCGCATATTCCTTAATAATTTTCCAAAGCCCCTGCCTGGTGATACGATCTCCCGCATAGTTGACAAACAAAGCATTTTCAACCTTGCCGCCTTTCTGGTTTTTCCGGAGAAGATGGGGTCTGGCATCATAAACATATTCCTCCAGTGCGGCCTTTGCCGGCCTTCCCATGGGTACAATCCTGGCCTTTCCATGTTCCCCGTTGCAGGTGATGAAGCCCATCCGCAGGTTGATATCTTCGATATCAGCCTCAATGATCTCGCTTACGCGAATCCCCGTTGCATAAAGAACTTCCAATATAGCCCTGTCGCGGATTCCCCTGATGGAGCCGTCCGGTAGAGATAATAATTTGTCGACCTCTTCCACTGTAAGATATTCCAGACTTTTACGTTCTATTTTCGGAGATTTGATGTCCAGAGCCGGGTTTACTCTGGCATAGCCTTTTTCGATCATAAATTTGTAAAACGCCCTCAGAGAAGCCGCCTTTCTGTTCACGGTGGCAGCAGATTTTCCTTCCTCTTTGAGTTTAAGGAGATACCCCACAACTTCAGCATTTGTGACGTTTTCTAGCCCTTCTAAACCGCCGCTTTTTACGAACCTGGAAAATTCCAACAGGTCCCGTTTATAGGCCTCCAGTGTATTCTCCGCTTTGCCTTTTTCGTTCTTCAAACATGCAAAAAAATCCTTCATATACGCGTCCATAATGTTTCTCCGGTTTCTGCCACACTTTACCCTTTTGCATGAGCGAAATGTATTATATACCCTTTCAATCGGGTTTACAATAAGCATATCGATGCCATTATTGTTTTTTTATGTCTTCCCCCGTACGATGAAAAACAGCCCTAAGGCTGTTTGATTTTTTGATAAGCAAGGCATATGGCCAACGCCGATTTTGCGTCTTCCAATTTACCGTCCATGACCATTTCGTATAGCTCGTCCAGGGGGTATTCTTCTACATCCAGCGCTTCATTGTCGTCAAATTCCGTCTCTCCGGGGATGAGCCCGGTGCAGAGATATACGTGGATCTTTTCGGTGCAGTATCCGCAGCTGGAATAATATCCGCCTAGATACTCTATATCTCTGGCCGTGTATCCGGTTTCCTCTCTCAATTCGCGGAGGCATGTATCCGTCAGGCTTTCTCCTTTTTCAAGCTTCCCTGCCGGAGCTTCAAATACAACATGCCCGACAGCCCGGCGATATTGACTTACCATGACCATCTTGAGTTCATCGGTAATCGCGGCCATGACTACTCCGTCATTATGTTCAATGATTTCTCTTAAGGATGTTCCGCCATTTACCGAGACCACCTTGTCGCGCCGGAGATTCAGGATCCTTCCCTCATAGATCATTTCGCTTTCAAGAACTATTTCTTCAAAGGTCATACCATACCTACTTTGTCATCGCTTTAGATTTTTCGACAGCGGCCTGAAACGCATCCGCTACATTGTCCTGAAAACCGTTCTCAAAAAGTGCATTGACTGCCTCAATGGTGGTCCCGCCCGGAGAGCATACATTGATACGCAGCTGTTCCGGGGATACCCCTGTTTCCAGAACCATTTTCGCCGCGCCCAAAACGGATTGGGCAGCGAAGATAGTGGCTTTTTCTCTTTCCATCCCGTTTTTCACTGCAGCATCGATCAAGGCGTCAATATATATGTAGGTATATGCAGGAGAACTGCCGCTGACCCCGATCACGCAATGAATCAGGTCTTCAGGCACTTCTTCGGCACGACCTATGCTTCTGAATAGATCAAAAACGGTTTCCATGTCCTTATCTGAAATGTATCGGTTACGACAGACTGCCACCATGGCTTCTCCAACCATGGCCGGTGTATTCGGCATGATTCTGATCACTTTTGGCGAGGCCGGTAAAAATTTTTCAATGAATTCGATACTGATACCGGCTGCCATGGAAATCAGGATCTTGGATGGCTGCCATTTATCTGCAATCAATGGCATAACCTGTTCGAAGCCATTTGGCTTGATGCCCACTATGATGACGTCGCATGCCTCCACCAGCATTTTGATGTCATCCGTAGTATTGACCAGCAGGAGTTCCTGCCATGATTTTCTTCGTTCCGGATCACTATCGCACACAAATACATCTTTGCTCAATACACGCCCGGACTCAATATAGCCTTTTAATATTGCGCCTCCCATGTTACCCGCGCCAATAAATCCGTATTTCATGAACGCCTCCTTATTTTGCAAAAAATACCGTACCGGATTCTTTGCCTTCTCTGGCTCTTCTTATAATATATGACTTCTTGCCGTTCAAGAGAATCATTGGGATCCCGTAGCCGTTAACTCTTCTGGCTGCTTCAATTTTTGTCAGTATGCCGCCGGTTCCGAATTCGCTCTTCCCCCGTACATCGATCTCCTCCAGCAGCCCGTCGATATCCCAGACCTCTTCTATGAGCTCCGCATCTTCAAAACGTTTAGGGTCCTTGTCATAAACGCCGTTTATATCCGACAAGATAATCAGACAATCAGCATTCCATAAATTTGCGGTGAATGCACTCAGCGTGTCATTGTCGCCGATTTTAATCTCGTCCACCGATACACTGTCGTTTTCGTTTATGATCGGAACAACCCCCTCATCCAGCAAAGTGAATAATGCATTCCTGATATTGAGGGTCCTGTTGCGGTCCTTGAAGTCTTCCCTGGTAAGCAGGATCTGCGCCACATGGAGGTTGTAATCTGCAAAATATTCTTTATAGGCCATCATCAGTTCCACCTGCCCGATGGCACAAAGTGCCTGCTTGTAATTGATATCGTCTTTTCTTGACCATTTATTGATGGCGCCGACACCGCATATACCCGCGCCGGAAGATACAATAACAACCTGTTTCCCGTCTTTGATCAGTTCTGCAGTCTGCTCAGCTATTTCATGAAAAATCTGTTTGTTGACCATGCCCTGATCGTCTGAAAGCACGTTGCTGCCTATTTTTATTACTATTTTTCTGCTTTGGTTAATGACTGCTCCGATCCCCTCCATAAGATAAATCCACCTCTCATCAGTACAAGTTTTGACACGGCTAATATTATCACATAACATATTCATGTTCAAGCGAATCCGATTTTGTATCACTTTGCTTATTGTTGTTAATGATTTTGCCGGCCAAAATCTCGAATTCCACTGGTTGCGAAAGACGCGTCCCGTTTTTTAGAAGAATTTTGTTAATAATATTGCAATTTTTTTAACACTCTACTATACTACATATGTGGTTATCCCCCTGATAACCTCATTAATCTCTAATCCCAATACCCCTTTTGAACAAAATAGAGCGCACCCCTGCGTTCTATTTTGTTTTTTGATTTCGCCATGCTATAATACCCACATGGAATATATTTGTGAGAAACTTGAAACAGAAGCATTCAATAATAAAGCCTTTGCCATGTACTTCGGAGATTTGACGATTGGCGTGCTGGATATTGAAACCACCGGTCTGGGACCTGCTATGCATAAAATCATACTGGGAGGTCTGTTGACTTTTGAAACTCCAGGGATGGCAAAAATTGAACAATTCTTTGCAGAGGATCTCGACAACGAGCCGGATTTGCTCAGCGCCTATCTCAATGCGGTAAAGGCTCTTGACGTGGTCATCACATATAACGGAAGGCATTTCGACGTCCCTTTTATCTGCGGCCGAAGTACAAGATATGCGCTGGACACTTCAGGACTTCCTTATGATCTCGATTTATATCTGCTGATCAACCATGCTAGCCCATTGAGAAAATTCCTGCCCAATCTTAAACAATCCACGGTGGAAAATTATATGGGACTGTGGTCCCAGCGGAAGGATTTGATCAACGGTGCGGAAAGCGTAGAAATTTATAATCAGTATCTGCGTTCCAGGGATCCGGAGCTGAAAAGGCAGGTCCTCCTGCATAACAGGGATGACCTGGCACAGCTCGCAAGACTGCTTCCAGTCATCGAGAAGAGTGATTTTCACAAAGGACTTTTTAGCCAGGGTTTCCCGGCAGGCAGAAAGCTGCATATTGAAAACATAGAGTTGGGGAAAAACCATCTGAAAATATCCGGCAAACAGCGGGGGATCCCGGTAAACTATTATTCTTTCGGCGACAACAGCAGCAACTATAAAATTGCTTTTCAGCAATCGACTGCATCGTTTGAGATAGTGATTCCGATGTTCCGAAACAGCGACGCTGCATATATAGACCTTGTCTCTCTGGGCTTTGACTTCGGGCCCCTGACGGGGTACAGTGCAGAAGAGAGCGGATTTTTGATCATTGAAAAATCCGGGAAAATAAGTTATATGGAAATCAACCACTTTGTTAAACTTTTTTTAGATAGTATTTATTTGTTCGCGGAGGAACGATGATGGATTATAATCAAATGGCAAAAGATGTGAAAGAAAGCAGTTTTATTTTAGGTGCGACATCCGTTGAAACCAGGAACAGCGCTCTTGCGGCCATCCAGCGTGCTTTGGAGAGCGCCCAGGATAGGATCTTCCAGGCAAATCAGTTGGATTTAGGAAAGGCAGAAGCGGAAAATCTGGCGCCACCTTTGTATAACAGGCTAAAGTTCGATTCGCATAAACTGGACGATGTACTGAAAGGAATTTCAGATCTGACCAACATGCCGGACCCTCTGAATCAGGTATTGCTGAAGCGTCAACTCGACGAAGGGCTTATTTTAGTCAAGGAGACCTGTCCCATCGGCATTATAGGCGTAATCTTCGAATCCCGGCCGGATGCACTGGTCCAGATTTCGGCGTTATGCATCAAAAGCGGCAATTGTGCCATTTTGAAAGGCGGCAGTGAAGCGCTCCATACCAACAGGGTACTTTTTGATATTATAAAAAAAGCCGGCTGTGAAGCCGGTCTGCCTGAAGGATTCATATCCCTGGTGGAGGATCGTGAAGGTGTGGAAGAACTGTTGAAATGCGACAAATACATAGATTTGATCATTCCAAGAGGCAGCAATGCCTTTGTCAGGTATATACAGGAACATTCAAGGATCCCTGTTATGGGTCATTCGGATGGAATTTGTCACATCTATGTCGATGAAAAGGCATCTGTTCAAAAGGCTTTAAACATTGTGATAGACGCCAAGACTCAATATGTGGCTGCTTGCAATACGCTAGAGACCCTGCTCGTCCACAAGGCGGTGTCAGGTGCTTTCCTCCCGCTGCTGTGGGATGCTCTGAAAGGCAAGGTAGTCATCCGTGGCTGCGCCGAAACCCGGAAAATCATTCCGTGCGATCCTGCGACAGAAGAAGATTTCGAAACAGAATATCTGGATTATATTTTGTCTGTAAAAATAGTTGATCATATTGACGAAGCCATTCGGCACATCAACACGTATGGCTCTCACCATACAGACAGCATCATAACCGAAGATCCGGAGGCTGCCGTTAAGTTTATGTCATTGGTTGATTCGGCAGGCGTATATCAAAACTGTTCAACCCGTTTCGCCGACGGCTTTCGTTATGGCTTTGGAGCTGAAGTCGGTATTTCTACAGGGAAACTGCACGCCAGGGGTCCGGTAGGTCTTGATGGACTTGTAACCTACAAATATAAATTGTACGGCAACGGCCATGTTGTTTCGGATTACGCCGAGGGCCGAAAAACTTTCAAATTCAAGGATCTGTAAAATCGGTCAGCGCATGTTTTCGTAACTGTATTCCGCGGATGTGCAGGAAGGATATTGACTTTTATCCCAACTATGATCCTTTGATATAGTTTCGTCAGTTATATTGAAATAACTGTATGAAATTTCTGATCCTCGGTCAGGCACAGGATCGTCCCAGGTCACATCCACCATATACCAGTTTCCGGAAAGCCTGACCATATTCCAGATATGCTCATTGCCGCCGGCAGAACCATAAACCATTTTCGCACCGATGCCGAGTTTCGTCATCATGATGTTAAACATCTCAGCATACGCCTTGCACGTGCCGGTTTGATTATAAAGCAGTCCTGCTACTGACAGGCTTGGATGTTCCAGATCATATCTTGTCAGAGAAGTATCGAATTTATAGTGGCTCACGATATAGTCGTGAACCGCTTTTTCTTTGTCATAGATATTCATATCGGGAGCAAGGGTATCTGATAAGATCCCGTTTAACTGCTTATTTAATTCTTTTGCCTCGTCAGTGGCATACAAGTTCGCCAGTCCGGGATTGATCGTCAAAGCCATGATCTGTGCATAACGGCTGTATGTTATTTTCACCGCTAATGTTTTGGTGTTTGCATTGTAAACATAATAGAGGCTTGTGATGCCTGTTTCATTAATGAATGGGTCCCCGAGGAGCTTCTCATACAGATCCTTATCGATGGTCATTGTGATTTCAGGCGCCAGATCCTTTTGCCCGCTTTTTATGATCGCTATCGCCTCTTCAAGAGTGGACACTCCGATTCCGGGGCTGTATTCAGGTATTGGTTCAGGAGCCGGCATTTCCTTGATGTCTTCTATCATCCTTACAACCATAGCGATGGTCTGTTCTCGTGTCGCCGGCTTTTTCGGCGAGAAATAGTTTTCCCCTGTACCCAGAATAAATTCTTTATAAACCATAAAATATACGGAAGGCTTTGCATAAGCGCTGATCTTCCCGTCATCATTGAATGCTTTTGTTGCTGCAGCAGTAAGTCGGCTGCCGGTGATTTTCATATAAGCTCTGGTCAGCATGACCGCCGCCTGTTCACGGGTAAGGGACGATTCCGGAGCAAAAATGCCGTCACCCATTCCCCGGACGATTCCTAAAGAATACGCTTTTAAAACATCCTGATCATCGGTATCGGTGAAAGGGCTGACAGACGGAAGCGTTGCGGACTTTCCAGTTGACTTTTCATACAGCAGTACGGTTACCCTGGCAAAATCGGCTCTGCTGATCAAATCAGCCATATTCTGGTCTTTGAACGTTAAAGGGAGTATTCCGTAAGCCTGAGCTTTGAGTACGACCGTCTTTGCCCAAGGCGAAACATACTCACCAGCCGCAGCGAAAGTCGCGGTAAAGATACTGCTGGCAGTCAAAACGGTAATGAGCAGAAGCATCAGTAATCTTTTCCAATCAAATTTCTTTAACATCCGTCCCATCCCTTTCCTTGTTTATAAATGCCGGCTTGCTTTTACTGATGGCAATTTCGGGGCAGGCATTGATACATTCTCCGCATCTGATACATTGCGTGCTGTTCGGATGCTCAGATACGTTAATATCCAGCTTGCAAACTTTCTGACATGCGCCGCAATGTGTGCACTTCGCCTGGTCGATATCAAATTTATAAAAAGACACTTTGTTAAACAGACCGTAAACCGCACCCAAAGGGCAGAGGTATCTGCAGAACGGCCGATATATCATGATGGATAATACCACCAGCAGGATCAATATCAGCGACTTCCAGGCAAAAAGCAATCCGGCAGCCGCACGTATCCCTTCATTTAACAGGGAGAGTGGCCATCCTGCCATGATAGTCCCGGAAGGACAAATATATTTGCAGAACCATGGATCACCCGAGCCAAAGTCATTCTTGATCAATGCAGGCAACAGTAATACAAAAACTATCAGGATCAGGTATTTCAGAAACTTCAAATACTTGTCTCCATATGCTTTTCGGATCTTATATCTGAAAGGGACTTTATCAAGCGCATCCTGAATCAAACCAAAAGGGCACAAAAATCCGCATACCGCTCTGCCAAATACTGCACCAAAAAGCATAATGAAGCCTGTTGCATACAGGGGAAAATGATAATTCCTCTCTGTCATCACTGCCTGTATCGATCCGACGGGGCACGAGCCCAACGCTCCGGGGCATGAATAACAATTCAATCCGGGCAGGCAGGAATATTTTCCGCTTCCCTTATAAATGCTGCCTTCCAGGAAACCCTTATAATAGGCGTTGGTTAAGATCGTAAAGGATACTTGAATCAAGGTTCTTTTTTTGCCCATTTCGTCTTACCCTATCCCGATGCATGCCAGGCAGATATTGACTGCTTTGACGAAAACGACTGCCGCTTCCCCTCTGCTTGCTCCAAGTATAATGAACAGGATCCCCGTTCCAAGAAAAATGGCAGGTATTGCAATCTTTCTAGATATATTCATGGATGATCGCTTCCCATTCCTCTTCACTATGTCCTCCGTAAGCCACTTCGCTGATAATTTTCCCCTGGCTGTCGACGATAAATGAAGCAGGTATCGCGCTGATGTCCTTTATGATGGCTCTTCTGATATTGTCAGAGACCAGCATATGGGTGAATTCCGCGCCTGTCTGATTTTTAATATCAATGGCTTTCGCAATGAAATCCGCTTTTGGAGTCCCATCAGCACTCTGCACATCGATTACAATTCCCACAACGTTGACTCCCTGACCGGAATATTTTTGGTGGATCGAGGCCAGGACCGGCATCGCTTCGATGCAAGGATTGCAATAGGTCCCCCAAACATCTACGATAGTGATCTTATAATCAGAAAACATGTTTTGATCAACTTGTTTTCCGTATAGATCCAAAGTGGCAAAATTATCGAGCCCGTCCGGCACACCGTTTTCTTCAGGCAATACGGCTTGTTTTACCCAGCTTACATCGGTATTACCGGTATTTTCGCCGGTGTTTGAATTCTCTGTCGAATTACCTGAGCCGCATGCCGTAAGCAGTGTAGCAACCATCATAATCGCTAAAAACAAAAGTTTCTTATTCATATTCCCCTCCCCGGTCAGCACTGATCATCATGATCGCACGAATCAGCCACTTGAATCATGATTGCGCATTCCAGCCGTTTTTTAAACAGTTTGCAGCCGTAATCGTAAATTCCATTAATCGATCCGGTGGCGTGATATGAATTTGCAGCACACCCGCCGCTGCAATACAATCTTGCCCAGCATTCCCTGCATTCAGCCTTTGTGTTGACGTTTGAGAGCATGAATTTTTCCCGAAGGCTGTCGTTAGTCACGCCAGTCCATAAATTACCCATCAGGAATTCCGGTTCGCCCACAAACTGGTGGCAAGGATAGAGATCCCCTGCCGGAGTAACCGCAAGATATTCGGTGCCCGAACCGCAGCCGGTAATTCGTTTATAAATGCACGGGCCGCCTGTCAGATCAATCATAAAGTGATAAAAAGTGAACCCTCTGTCCTCTTTATTTCTCCTGATCATTTCACTGGCAAGTATTTCATATTGTTCATAAATTCTGTCCAGATCTTCTTCGGTCAATGCGTATGGCTCATCAGGGCTGCTCACAGCCGGTTCCATAGAAAGTTCCGTAAATCCCAAGTCAGCCATATGAAGAATGTCATTCGTAAAATCTGTGTTATGGTGTGTGAACGTTCCTCTTATATAATAACCCGTCCCTTTTCTTGACTCAACCAGTTCTTTGAATTTAGGTACGATCAGATCATAACTCCCATCTCCACGGATCGTTTTTCTCAGATGGTCGTGGGTTTCCTTCCTGCCATCCAGACTCAGTACCACGTTATGAATCTCTCTGTTGGCAAAATCCATAACATCCTGATCGATCAGCAAGCCGTTGGTGGTCAGCGTAAATCTGAAATTCTTATTGAATTTCTTCTCGATGTTGCGGGCATACGAAACGATTTGTTTAACGACATCCCAGTTCATGAGAGGTTCACCCCCAAAGAAATCCACTTCCAGATTTGTTCTTTTCCCCGAATTTGCGATCAGAAAATCAATCGCTTTCCTTCCGACTTCAAAAGACATCAACTCCCTTTCTCCGTGGTATTTCCCCTGACTGGCAAAACAATACTCGCAATTCAGATTGCAGGTATGCGAAACATGCAGGCATAACGCCTTGACAACAGGTTCAGAAGCGCTGGCTTCCGGTACCAGACCACTGTAAATATCCGGAGAGAACAGTTTGCCGCTCTCCTTAAGCTCTTCAATGTCTTCAAACACTTCGCAGATTTCACCTTCGTCGATTTCCGGGTGCTCTGAATATTTTTGCAGCATTTCTGCAGTAATCGCCTCCCGGTCCTGTTGTTCAAACCTTTCGATGACATCATATGCCAGTTCGTCCACGCTATGGATCGCTCCGCTATTCACATCCAGAACAATATTTAAGCCATTCATTTTATATTGATGTATCATTATAATTCTCCGTAAAATAAAAGCCGTTCGCTTCCCTAAGGAAAGAACGGCAATTATTGCTTTTTCCGATTCCCCTAATCCTAAAATTATTCGTTGTTGCCGTGGCATTTTTCACATTGCTGATTGGCTACACCGCATGATGTTTTGCATGCGGATTGGCAGGAAGTCTGGCATTCGCCGCAGCCGCCGTTTTCTGCCGATTTTTTCAGATCACGAGTTTCAATCGTCTGTATTCTTTTCATAATTACACCTGCTCCTTGTTTTGATACTGCATTATAGTGTAACGCCATTTGCCATTTTTGTCAATGTGCCAGGATTAAAGAGAATCGTTGTTGAACAGCAGTTCACGAAGCGTATAATATCCCGGCGGCATCGAAGATAGCATCCTCGCGGCCTTCAGCGCTCCCTCTGCAAATATCTGCCGGCTGGCGGCCTTGTGCGTTATTTGAAATTCTTCGTCTTTGCCAAAGAAACTGACAGTATGTTCACCGGCAACTGTTCCTCCGCGTATCGCGTGCACGCCGATTTCTTTTTTGGTCCGGGCTCCGGTGATCCCTTGCCTGCCATAGACCTTCTGATACTTGCCATCCGGGTCCAGGGCATCAAGAAGTTTTTTTGCTGTGCCGCTGGGCGCGTCGATTTTCTGGTTGTGATGGACTTCAGTCATTTCAATATCCCAGTTGTCATCGAAAATATCTCTCAGTTCTGTCAGAATATGTTCAAAAACCGCAACTCCAAAAGAGTAGTTAGAACTATAAATGACCGGAACGGAACCCCCCAGTTGGCGAAGGCAAATCATATGGCTTTCTTCAAGGCCTGTTGTGCCGCAAACCAATGCCGTGCCTGTTGATTTAGCATAATCCGATACGCGTCCTACCATATCCGGGTGGGAAAAATCGATGATCACATCTGCTTTTTCTCCGGTTTCCAACTCATTGATATTGTCGATATCGATCGCTCTGAGAACACTCATATCCTGGTATGCGGAAGCTGCTGCTTCGATCTGCTTCCCCATTTTCCCATAACCAACAAGGATTAATTTCATCATATCAATCCCACTCTTTCCATTTCCCTGCGCAGGATTTCCCTGTTGGCATCGGCCATCGGATATAGCGGAAGCCTGTAGCCTCCTACGTTCATTCCCATCAGGTTCATTGCTTCTTTAACGGGGATCGGATTGACCTCAATGAACAGATCGTTGATGAGGCTCAGATATCGGATCTGGGTTTCCATGGCTTTACGAACGTCCCCATTGAGATAGTCCATGACCAGATCATGTGTTTCCTCCGGCATAATATTTGCGAGAACAGAAATAACTCCGGAACCTCCCATCGACAGAATCGGTACAATGATATCATCATTCCCGCTATAGATGGCGAAGTTCTCGTTCGCAAGCTTCGCAATTTTAGCCATATAACTCATGTCTCCGCTGGCTTCCTTGATTCCAATGATATTTGGATGCACCGCCAGTCTTTCAAGTAGATCTACGGAAATTCCGCAGCCGGTCCGGCCCGGTACATTGTATAGAATAACCGGAATATCAACAGCATCCGCCACATCCGCAAAGTGGTGATACATGCCTTCTGTATTCGCTTTATTGTAATAAGGCGTTATTGCCAAGAGCGCATCCGCTCCGAGTTTCTGAAATGAAAGGCTTTTCTCTAACATGGTCTGCGTGCAGTTGGACCCGCTACTGGCAATAACAGGCACTCTCTTATTAACCAGGTCTACCGTGAATTTGCAGATCTCATCGTCCTCTTCATGAGACATCGTTGGTGATTCGCTAGTTGTTCCTAATACAAGTATGGCATCGGTTTTCTTCGCTATATGCCATTCGATCAACTCTCCCAGTTTGTCAAAATTAACGCTTCCGTCTTCATTGAATGGCGTAATTAATGCTACAATTGAACCCCTTATCGTTTCCATTTTTTCCTCTTTTCTTTTAATATGATTATGATTATTTCATTTCTACAAAATCTCTTTATTGCAATCCAGAGCAATCAGATTTTCATAACTTTCACGTTTTATGACCAGTTTCGCTTTGCCGTTGTTCACAAACACAACAGGCGGCCTGCCGAATTTGTTATAATTGGATGCCATACTGTAACCGTAAGCCCCTGTGGTGTACATCAGCATCAGGTCCCCGGTTTCTGTTTCCGGCATCATGATTTCTTCTATCAAAACATCGCCGGACTCGCAGCATTTTCCTGCAATGGTCATTTTTTGTGTTTTGGGTAGTCCCAGGCGGCTGATATTGTCACAACGATATTTTGCCCGGTACAATGCCGGCCTAATGTTATCTGACATTCCGCCATCGACAAATACGTAATTTCTATTCGCGGTTTTTTTCAGGAAGCCGGCTCTGTATAGTGTGTATCCCGCTTCTGCAATAATACTGCGTCCGGGTTCGATCAACAAAGTTTTTAAGTGCAGCTTACGCTGCATCACCTCCGTTTCGCATTGAGCAATGATGGCACGACAGACATCCTCAGTGGGGATCGGATCATCTTCTTCCGTATAGAATGCAGCAAATCCGCCGCCGAGATCCAATGCGTCTACTTCAATCATCGCGGCGCCTTCGATTTTCTCAATAAAATCCATCATAACTGTTATTTCAGAAATAAAAGCCGACGGTTCGAATATCTGGGAACCGATGTGGGCATGGAATCCCATAAATCTGGCATGTTTGGTGCTGTTGATTTTACGAATCATAGCGATGATTGTTTCGAATTCCTTGATGGATATTCCGAATTTGCTATATGAGTCTGCAGTCATTTTATAATTGTGAGTATGAGCATCGATGCCCGGGTCTACTCGGATCATCACATTGATGTCCCTTCTTAATGCCTCAGCCAACTCAATGACCCGGCTGCATTCCCTTTCACTATCCAGAATGATCCCACCCACTTGAAACTCGAGAGCCAGAGCAATCTCCTCATCTGATTTATTGTTGCCATAAAAAAAAATGTTCTGGGTCGGGAATCCATTGGACTTCGCGCAATACAACTCGCCCCCGCTGACCACATCAAGGCAAAATCCTTCCTCACGGAGTATTTTGACCAGCGCGCCGCATAAGAAAGCTTTTGATGCGTATAATATCTTCGTATCAAAACGAGATGATAGAAAATGTTCTTTGAACTTTCTTATGTTATTTATGATTTTTTCTTCATCATAGATGAAAATGGGGGTCCCGATTTTAGTTGCCAGTTCTTCGCAGGATACTCCGCTTATTCTGAAAGCGTCGCTATTCATATTTTTTCCTTCTTTTTTTCTTTCCTGAATTAAATGGTTAAAGCCAAACCTATTAAAAAAACGTCTTCCGGTAGTGACCCAAAAGACGTTTATCAGTAATTTCGAATACTGCATCAAATGGGCAAGTGAAAGTTCGCCTGCCCATGATTTTATTCAATCATCGGCAGAGCTTCCGTTTACCACATTTTTTATCTGCATAGAAGCTAATATTCATGTTCATCGGATTTCCTCTCCATAAGACGCAAAATATATTGTAAAAATAACATATTAGTTTTCTGTTGTCAAGAACAAATAACATTGAAATATCTGTGCATAATAACTAAATGCTTGCTATGACTGTCTAAATGTTTTTATGCCTTTGGATTTTCTTGGTAGTCGTTTTGATGAATTCATCTTTTCTGATGGATATTTTTCTGATTCTTTTATAAATCGGCAGTTTGTCATTGATTTCAGAAATTGCCTTTCTTATTAAAGCGCTGATCTTTTCTTCGGAGAAATCAGGTCCGAATTCTTCAAAAATCACATCATAATCCGGGATAATCTGTACGCCTACTATGGTCCCTTCTTCGCTCCCGTCTTCTATACCATGCACCAGACTTTCACGAATATACTTATTTCGGTTCACATAATATTCCACTTCCTCCGGATATATATTTTTTCCGGTTTTGGTTACAATCACATTTTTCTTTCTGCCGGTGAGGTAAAGCCAGCCGTTTTCATCCAAAAATCCTAGGTCTCCGGTATGGAACCATCCGTCTATCATGACTTTGTCCGTTTCTTCCTGCATACGATAATATCCCAGCATTACGTTCGGGCCTTTAAAAATGATTTCTCCTATTCCGTCTTCATCTTTATTGATAATTTGAAGTTCTCCGCTGGCAACCACCGGACCCACGGAGCCGGCCTTGGTATAGGTGTCGCCAAAATCAGGGGTGCCCGTAACCAAAGGTGCGCATTCGGTGAGCCCATATCCCTGAACCACTCTTATGCCCATCGATTCAAATCCCCTGCAGACATTAGGATCGATGGCAGCAGCTCCGGTTACCATCATGCGGAGTCTTCCGCCGAAGGTTTCATAGATGGGAGCGAATAATTTTTTTTCGGCTGCTATCCCGAGTGATTTCAGAAATCTATTGATTTTCATGGCTTTTTTCAGAGCGCCTGCTTTTCCGTTCTTCTCTGCCTGCTTCCATATTTTTGAATAGATGGACTCAAAAATCAGCGGTACTCCCACAAGAAGCGTGGCTTTCGCCTCAGCAAGATTCTTGCTGACATATTTCAATCCTTCATAGAAAGCCACGGAGCCTCCGCTGTAGAGGATCGTAAGAATGCCGATTGTTGATTCAAAGGTGTGGTGGATCGGAAGGATAGAGAGCGTCCGGTCCTCCGGATATACAACCACTATTCTCCGTATGTCCCGGATGTTGCAAGCAATGTTTCTATGGCAGAGCATAACCCCTTTCGGTATCCCAGTCGTGCCCGAACTGAAAAGCAGCATAGACATTTTGTCGGGATCGATTATTTTCTCTGAAAAGCCATGAACCCCCGAAGCCAGCAGAGCCTCGCCCGCTTCAACCAGATTGCCCCAGCTGATGATTCGGTCTGCATCCTGTATCAATTCGGGTTTCTCGTTGATATCTGTTCTATCTCCATATACTTTCATCCGGATTTTATAGGGCGCATCATAGTCCAGAATGGCTTCTTCGAACGTATCGGTAAAAAAAATCGCCTTGCACTCAGCGCTGTTTAAAAGATTACGGATCTCGTCTTTGTTCAGTTCCTTGTCCAAAGGGACGACAACGCCGACTCCGTTGACAACCGCCAGATAGGTAACCATCCATTCATAGCAGTTCTCGCCGATCACAGCGATTTTACTGCCTTCGAGGCCCATTTCAATCAGTTTGGTGCCGAGCGCATCCACATCATGTTTGAGGAGTTTATAGTTTATTTCATGGTATTCTCCGCCTTTTTCTTTTTTCACCAGAAAGGCCGGCCGTTCACCATATAATTCAGTGCTTGAATCCAGCAGATCCTTAATTGAAGTAATCGGCCTTGTTTCATAAAATCCTCCCGGCCTTTTCGTTTCCATCGCTTCTCCTCCTCCCATGCACTTAAAGGCATAGTGTCGCTTTAACTATCAATGATTACTTCATCAAATCGATATAAGTCTTAGTTACTACGGCAGATTTGTGGATGCCCAGCTCGTTTAAAATGATAGCGAGCGCCTCAACAGCGTATTCCTGCCGCGACTCTTCATCCAGCAAAATCTCCAGTTCGAGAAATTTTCCCAGTTTCCGGACTTCATCCAGATATGCGCTCACCCCTTCAAAATTGCTGAAGTACATTCGATTTTTCCTGATCTCAGCGGCTCTATTATATCCAAGGTGGTCAAATATTCCTGCAGCAGCTTCAAAATCCGCTATTTCTGTTTCATATTCTACATCGGTTATAGAAAAGCGATCTGTGCCGGGACATTTATAAATAATTGATGCTTTTTTCTCTCCGGATGAAATATTTTCTTCATAAAACAGACATAGTTTTTTTCCGCTGCCTTTCAGATCTTCATCATCCAGACAATAATGAATTTCATGCTCTATTTTTTGCTTCAACTTTTTAAAATTGACTCTCTCCAAAGCCGCGGTCATACTGTCCAGATCCTCCACCCTCGCTCTGATATCAATTCTTATCATACAACATCCTCCGTGCCCGTTTTTATTTCGTTTATGATTATAACATAAATTACATAAAAATCCTCTTAAAAACCGGCCATTTACGAAAATACGCAAATGGCCGGTTAATTTTTTTAATATTTTGTTAGAGGAGAAGCACTTTACAGTGCTTTCAGAATCTCTTCCATTGTGTTTTTCGCATCTCCAAAGCACATATAGTTGTTTTCTCTGAAGAACAGAGGGTTTTCAACGCCCGCATAACCAGTGCTCATAGATCTCTTGAAGCTGACTACGTTATGAGCCTTCCATACTTCCAGTACAGGCATTCCTGCGATTGGGCTGTTTGGATCTTCCTGAGCAGATGGGTTAACAGTATCATTCGCGCCAATAACTAATACAGTATCGGTACTTGGGAAATCTTCATTGATTTCATCCATTTCAAGAACGATATCATATGGAATTTTTGCCTCGGCCAGAAGTACGTTCATATGTCCAGGGAGACGCCCTGCAACAGGATGGATTCCAAAGCGCACTTCGATTCCCTTTTCCCTGAGTTTTCTGGTCATATCAGCAACCGGATATTGAGCTTGAGCAACAGCCATGCCATATCCAGGGGTAATAATAACTGAATTAGATGACTTAAGAAGTTCTGCAACTTCATCCGGTTTCATTTCCTTATACTCGCCCATTTCTTCAGCAGCACCCTTTGTAGCCGGTTTGTTGCCGAAACCTCCAAGTATTACGGAAATAAATGAACGATTCATAGCCTGGCACATGATGTAGGAAAGAATGGCACCGGAAGAACCTACCAAGGATCCGGTAACGATCAACAGGTCATTGGTAAGCATAAAGCCTGCTGCCGCCGCTGCCCATCCGGAATAGGAGTTCAGCATCGAAATTACTACCGGCATGTCCGCGCCGCCTATGGAAGCCACCAAATGGATTCCGAATAAGAGCGCAATCACAGTCATCACTGCTAGTATGATAAGATTGCCCCCCTGATTGATGAACATAACCATAAGAACTATAGTAGCAACAAGCGCCAATATGTTCAATATATTTTTCCCCGGCAGTGTAAGGGCTTTTGAGCTGATTTTACCCTGAAGCTTTCCGAAAGCAATCAAAGAACCGGTCAACGTGATGGCTCCTATGAATACGCCCAGATAAATCTCGGTCAGCTCAATGGTGATCATTGTCTCGTCCACATGAGCAGCACCCGCCAATTTTAGGAATGTATTATACCCGACAAGAACAGCCGCCAAGCCAACGAAACTATGCAACATAGCAACCAATTGCGGCATCTCTGTCATTTCTACTTTTAATGCCAGACGCGCACCGATGGCTCCGCCGATCACCATTGCGACTAAAATAAACACGAAGGCGCCAGGATCTGCGCTGGTCAATGTCGCTATCAAGGCAATGGCCATACCGGCAATTCCAAATTTATTTCCACGTTTTGCGGTTTCCTGTTTTGACAGTCCCGCAAGACTTAATACGAAGAGTATGGCGGCAATTATATATGCTGCCGTAACTAATCCATGATTCATCAGAGTCCCTCCTTAATCCCTACTAAACATCTTCAGCATACGCTGGGTGACGGTAAAGCCACCGACAACGTTAATGGTTGCTACCAGAATTCCGATAAAGGCTAAAATTGTAATCGCATTCAATTCAGCAGTGATTTGCAGCAAAGCACCTATCAGAATGATTCCTGAGATCGCATTTGTTACCGACATCAGCGGTGTATGCAACGCATGTGTTACATTCCATACGACATAATACCCTACAATAATAGCGAGGGAGAAGACGGTAAAATGACCGAGGAATTCAGGAGGTGAGGAGTAACCCATCCAACCCAGCAGAAGAACGCCGATGATACCGAATATGTACTTCGCATTCGAAGGTTTCTTTTCTTTTACGACGACCGGTGCAGTTTCCTTCTTCGCTGTCGGAGCTGCAGTTACGCTGATCTGCGGAGGTGGGAATGTTACATCTCCGTTATGGATAACACTCATATTGCGCAGAACTACATCTTCAAAATCAATGTTGATATTGCCGTCTTTTTCCTTGCAAAGAAGTTTGGCAAGGTTAAGAAGGTTGGTGGCATACATTTCTGAAGATTGAGTCGGCAGACGGCTCGGTAAGTCTGTGAAACCAATGATTTTAACACCTGAGTCGGTAACATGCAGCTTGCCCGGAACTGTATACTCGCAGTTTCCGCCGGCTTGTGCTGCCATATCCACGATAACCGAACCCGGTTTCATGCTGTCAACCATTTCTTTTGATATCAGTTTAGGAGCAGGTTTGCCCGGAATAAGTGCTGTGGTAATGATAATATCTACTTCTTTTGCCTGTGCTGCGAAAAGCGCCATTTCTGCCTGGATGAATTCGTCAGACATAACCTTTGCGTATCCGCCGGAGGTTGATCCGTCTTCAGCTGCAGCGAATTCGAGTTTCAGGAACTGACCGCCCATGGATTCAATTTGTTCGGCAACTTCCAGACGAGTGTCAAAAGCACGAACGATAGCGCCCAGGGAATTTGCAGTACCAATTGCTGCAAGGCCTGCAACACCGGCACCGATAATCAGTACTTTTGCAGGAGGCACTTTGCCGGCAGCAGTGATTTGTCCGGTAAAGAATCTGCCGAAATGATGTGCAGCCTCGATAACCGCTCGATATCCGCCTATGTTGGCCATGGACGAAAGAGCATCCATGGACTGAGCGCGGGATATTCTTGGCACCATATCCATGGCCAGCACATTGTTCTTTTTTGATGAGAGAGATGCTACCAGATCAGGGTTCTGAGCCGGATATATGAAGCTTACCAGCGTAGCATCTTCTTTGAGTTTCGGGATCTCCTCACTATCAGGGGCATTGACTTTGTAAATAATGTCGGATTCCCAAACTTTTGCACTATCTGCAATAGTTGCTCCGGCTGCAGTATAAAGGTCGTCAGTCAGACTGGCTTCTTCACCTGCTCCGGTTTCAACAACAACGTTGAACCCCAGCTTGATCAGTTGCGCAACACTTGTAGGCGTAGCGGCAACACGTCTTTCTCCTGCCAGGGTCTCTTTCGGAACACCAATAATCATACTAAAACTCCTTCCGTAATCTTGTTTGATCAGCACCATACAGCTGTAAAACATATTGGACACATTATACCTATTTTTTGAAAAAAAAACATTATTTTAGTAAAAATATTTTTTTTTATCAATAAAAAAAGGATATCCCCAAACAGAAGATATCCATTAAGCAATCAATGGTACGCCCGAAGGGGCTCGAACCCCCAACCTTCTGATTCGTAGTCAGACACTCTATCCAATTGAGCTACGGGCGCGCATCAATTCGTACCTTGATATTATACACAGAAACGACATGCTTGTAAAGAAAAAGTGCTTGTTGTATAATTAATACAATATATATCAGGATGTTGGAGATGAAATTATGAAATCCATAAAGAAAGCCGGGATCCTAGCCGGCGCCATAACAGGCGGAATTATTGGCGGCACTGTATCCGTTATAGGCAAACTAGCCAGTAAGAAAACCGTTGATAATGTAGGGGAAAGTGTCGTGGATTCGATGATCTATGCGGGCAATATCGCGGGGAATCTTGTTTCCGGAGCCGCAGATCTGGTGGCTGGCAATGTACGAAAAGATAGAGATCAGGTGGAAGACGGTTTGAGTGATCTTAAGAATGGCGGAAAAATGATCGTCGAGAACTGGCTCGATAACACGAAGCTCGTATTGGGAGAAAGCGGAAACGTTCTGAGGGGCGCACGTGACGGCGATAAGGAAAAAGTCGGGGAAGGTCTTAAAACAATAGTAAAACTCACTGTGGTGGGGGCATTGACCGTAGGTGCAATCAAACTGAAGCAAGAAATCGATGAGGATAAAGAAATCAGTCAGGGTGATCTAAAATAATAAGCAAACAGGGCTTGGATCCAATATAGTCCAAGCCCTGTTTTATCATGATTGTTTTCTTCGTTTTGAGCCCGTCCTTCTTCTGGCCGGACTTTTTTCTTTGTCAACACTTTCATCCCCTTCATGCCGGGTTCTTTCTTTGACATAAATCAGGCTCACATTTCCATGCCGTTCTGATCTGATTTCAAAATTTTCCATGGAATTGATAAAAGGCGTCAATTTTTTATATCCAAAATTTCTCACGTCAAAGTCCGGATGCCGCTTCAGTAGCATCCCACCGATATCTCCAATGAAGACCCACCCGTCCTCATCCGAATTTTCTCTGATGATGGTCAGGATCGACTCTCTGATGGTTTCCAGAGAGGTCATCTCGGCTTCTTCCTTTTTGTCGGTTCCTTCATCAAAGCCCTCAGGAAGCGGTATAAAGATTTTCTGCTTTTTCGTTTTATCGGGCTTCGATTCGCTTAGTCTGTCCTGAATTTCCTTCCGGACTCTTTCTGCATCCTTGATGCTTTGTTCCAGGATGATATCCAGATATTTAAATTTGTTGCAAGCCGCTATGAAAGCTTTCGGCGTCTTCTTCTCGCCCATCCCTACGACGTCCATTCCGGATTCTCTGAGGCGGGCAGCAAGTCTGGTGAAGTCGCTGTCACTGGTCACAAGGCAAAATCCCTGAACGCTTCCAGAGTAAAGAATATCCATAGCATCGATGATCATTGCGGAATCGGTTGCATTTTTGCCCGTGGTATATCCATATTGCTGGATCGGTGTTATGGAGTACTCTAAAAGAACATTTTTCCATGCGCCGAAGGATGGTTTTGTCCAATCCCCGTATATTCTTTTGTAAGTGGCCACTCCTTCGTTGGAGATCTCATCCAGGATGAGTTTTATATATTTTTCTGATATGTTGTCTGCGTCAATCAGCACCGCGAATTTTTGTTCATTTGCCATATATTACCTGATCTCTTTCTTTAATTGTTCCTTCCCTATATGCATTGACCAGCGCCTGAAGTTCATCGATCTGCTGCAGGAGTTCTTTTCCGATGTCGGTATCTTCCACAGTCATTCTTTTTTCCAGGACCTCAACCGTCCTTATCGAAGGCGTGTTGAAGGTTTGCGACCCATCCGCCATCAGCGGCGAATATGGCTTATGTTCAGAAAGCGCCATGAATCTGGAATTAAAGATGAAAGTATATCCTGCAATTCCGGTATCTTTCTGATATGCCTTCGACATCCCCCCGTCAATAATGAACAGCAGTCCTTCTCCTCTGATCGGTGTGCCTCCGTCTTTTACTTTGACCGGAACGTGTCCGTTCAGAATGTGCGATTTTTCAGGAGAGAGTCCGAACTCCCCAAGTATTTTGCAGCATACTTCTCTGCTGTCAATTAATTGATAATACGCCACAGAATGTTCCTTATGAGTGGCTTTGTCGGCAATAAAGCATCTCTCAAAAGTTGTCATCCGGTCCTTGCCGAAAAGCGGCGACTTGCTGCCAAGCCATAAATACCACATCAGTTCAGCTCCCTGACCCGGCGCACGGGATTCTTCGGGATCCTTGGATGAAAAATAAGCCTTGCGTACCTGCTCGTCAATATAATCCAATAACGCCCTGCCTTTTAAAGAAACCCCGTTGAAATCGCATTCCTCAAATTCTCCGTCCGAAGTCATGGGGATGCATCCATGGTACAAAAGATTTCCATTCACTATTTTATACATGGATCCGTTATTAAACATAAATTTTATATGTTTATGAAGTTTCTCACTGTTCAGGAAAGAGGCTTCCAAAGTGCTCAGAAGTTCGGATTCAGCCGGAGTAAGACGATATGGATCTTGAGGGTCTATGGTCGGGAGATTATGATCCCTCATATCGTATTCAATGCCGTTGATTATCACGACCCCTTTTTCGTGGTTGATCTTATCCAGTAGGAGCCTTTCATCCATTTCGTATTCCGGGTGGGCTTTGATTCTCTGCCCCTCAACTTTAAACTGGCATATGGCTATAGCCTTATGCATTTTTGCCGCCAGTTCTTCCGAAACGGGATCATATTTGTTCACATCAAGAATATGAGGCTTAAAGAAATCACAAGGGTCATCACCGTAAACATCCTTGGCAAAGACAGCCAGCGGTCTGAGGTTGATCCCATAACCGATTTCCAGCATATCGAAATTGTTATAACTGATATTCATTCGGATCACATTTGAGATACAGGCCCAGTCTCCGGCGGCAGCCCCCATCCATACCACATCATGATTGCCCCATTGGAAATCGACGTCGTGATATTCCATCAGATAATCCATAATGGCGTCGGGATGCGCCCCTCTATCGAAAATGTCCCCAATAATATGCAGCTGGTCCACTGCAAGTCTGCTGATTGTGTTGGTCAGGCCAATGATAAAATCCGTTGCCATCCCTGTTTCAATAAGAGAATTAATAATTTCGCCATAATAATGAGCTCTGTTTGCCTCATCATCAGCATGGAGCAATTCATCCATGATGTATCCGGATTCCTGAGGCATTCTTTTCCGGACCTTGGACCGGGTATACTTTGTGGAAACCGATTTGAGGATCAGGATCAGCCTGAAGATATTATGTCTGCACCAACTGTCATAATCTTCGCCTTCTCTACGGATTCGCGCGATCTCGGCTTCAGCATTGTAAATAAGGGATGCCAGCCTATCCCGGTCTGCCTCGTTCAATTCCGCTCTGAACACTTCATCGATTTTGGACCGGATCACTCCGGAAGCGCTTTTGAGCATATGTATAAACGCTTCGTGCTCGCCATGAATATCGGACAGGAAATATTCCGTGCCCTTCGGAAGAGCGAGGATCGCCCGGAGGTTGATGATTTCAGCGGATGCTTTTTTAATACTTGGATAGTCCTTTGCAAGTAATCTCAGAAAATGTTCGTCAATCATATCAAAATCTCCCAAAATATTTAATCTTCAACTTTTTTGATAATCGCTCCCAGCCCTCTCATTTTCTCAATGAAATTAGCATAGCCTCTCTCTATATGATATACCTCATTGACGCTGGTAGTACCCTTGGCTGCAAGTCCGGCCAGAACCAGGGCTGCTCCCGCCCGAAGATCCGTTGCGATCACCTTGCTGCCTTTCAGAGGCCGTCCCCCGTTTATATAGGCTTGTTTCCCTTCAGTCTGAATATCCGCGCCCATCCGGTTAAGCTCCCGTACATGCATGAATCTGTTTTCAAAAACGGTCTCAACGACCACAGATTTGCCCTTGATAGACGAAAGAAGCGCCATGAATTGGGGTTGCATATCTGTTGGAAAACCAGGATACGGCAATGTTTTTATGTCTGCCGGATGCAGGGGAAGAGTATTTGCCTTGACAACTATGGTTTCATCCTCGGGAAATTCAACCTCTACACCGCATTCTTTAAGCTTTGCGATCAATGGTTTTACATGATTGGGAAGCACGTTCCGGATCGTGACGTGGCCTCGGGTGATGGCAGCGGCTACCATGAATGTGCCTGTTTCGATTCTGTCCGGTATGACCGAATGCTTCGCCCCATGCAATGCAGAGACTCCCTCTATCTTGATCGTATCTGTCCCTGCACCTTTGATTTTGGCGCCCATTTTGTTCAGAAAGTTTGCCAGGTCAACGATTTCCGGTTCCTCTGCTACATTTTCAACGATTGTGATGCCTTCTGCCAGCACCGCCGCCATCATAATATTTTCCGTTGCTCCTACGCTGGGAAAATCCAGATAAATCGTGTTGCCTTTGAGTCTGCTGGACGACGCGGCGACAAAATCAAGTCCTCTCACAATGTCAGCGCCAAGCGCTTCGAACCCCTTAAGATGAAGATCTATGGGACGTTCTCCAATGGCGCATCCCCCTGGAAGGGGCATCTTCGCATTTCCTGTTTTCGCAAGAATAGGGCCCATAATCAATACCGAAGCTCTCATTTTATTCACCAGATGAAAAGGTGCCTGGTTTTCGATCTGCCCTGTCATTTCAATTTCAACTTTATTTTCATCGTAATTCTCAGTCACCGTTGCTCCGACACTTCGAAGTAAATTACACATGACTTCTACGTCACGCAGCTCGGGCACACCGGTGATCTCACACTTGCCTTCGCTTAATATCGCAGCAGCCATGATGGGCAGAACAGCGTTTTTTGAGCCGCTTATTTCAACTTCCCCCATCAGAGGTCCGCTGTTATTAACAATATATTTTGCCAACTTTATTTCCCCCGCTAGCTTTTTTTAATTATTTTTCTCAGTGAACCAAGAGCATTGATCAGAGTGGATACCGCAGCCATAGTGCTTTGATTTCCTTTTACTGAATTGGCAACTGATCCCAAAGCTCCAACCACATCGTCTACAACACCGTTGACTTCCGTTGCTCTTGAAGCGGTTATGGATGTAACCACATTGGCATCATCCAGGATTTTATTTGCTTTTTTCACTGTGACAATCAGATTTTTAAATAAGACGATTAAATATACGAGCAGTACAATGGCGCCGATTCCTATGACCAGCAAGAACAGATCCTTCAATGTAAGAGTAAACTCAACAGCCATATCAAAACCCTCCAAACACTTTAATAATCCTAAAGTACTTTTGTTTTTATTATCCTTTACGATGCGCCTTTATTCAATAAGTTTTTCGCGCTCATAGATCTCATTGATCTCTTTGGAATAACCTCCCTCGATATTATATATGAAAAGAGGGTCGAGAATCCTGAGGGATCTCCCTCCGCCCTTTATTCCATGAATCAGAATGATATTGGGCGCTTTTATCGCATTGGGACTCACAAAGCGCATTTCCTTAGGCTCTATCGAATGTGCATGCATCGACAGGATGATGTCAGTCAGTCGGGAAGGTCTGTGAACCATATAAAAATCGCCTTTCTCTTTTAAGAGCTTAGAGGCTGCGAAGATGAAATCTTCTATCCCGGCTGTCGTTTCCTGTCTGGCTACCAGTTTTGCACATGAACTGTTCTCGATTCCGGTACCTTTTGCAACATAAGGAGGATTTGTCAACACCATGTCAAAAGAACAGGTAAGGGTTTTACCGTCTTCAAGCATAAAATCCGAAACATCACCTTTCAGCAGTTTGATCCGGGTGGAAAGATTATTTGCCTCTACAGTTCTTAATGCCCTTTCGTAAGAAGCCTCCTGAACTTCCAGCCCATAAATCTCCGGGATGTCGGTTTTGTGGCTTAAAATTAAAGGAATAATGCCCGTCCCCGTTCCCAGGTCTATGGCCTTCATTACCTTTTTCCCCGCCTGTGTATCTGCGGAGCGCCCGCCTCCCGCAGCGAAATCAGCCAGAATCACCGCATCAACGCCATAACAGAACTCATCGGGTTTCTGTATAAGTTTCAGACCCCCAAAACCGATATCATTTAATCTTTCGCCGTTTTGCAGCATCTGCATGATCAGTCCTTCAGGATTTCTTTGAGCTCGACTGCAAGTTCTTCAGGTATTTCCTCAAAAATATCCTTTTCCTTGTTCTTTTTATTATGTCCGCCCAATCTTTGGATCTCGTTTTTCTTATAAGTGTAAATGTCCGGAGTCAGCTTTTCCTCTCCGCTGGCATCCTTCTCTTTAAGAACTTGCCTTCCACGGATCGAATCTTCGAAAATATTGACATCAACAACCTGAACGATCCCATCCCTTGTTTTGACTCTTTCGCCGGGCTCCGGCATCCCTTTTTTAAGCTGTATGTACACGTCGTTTTCGTACTTCAAACAACACATCAGGCGGCCGCATATCCCGGATATTTTTGTCGGGTTGAGTGAAAGATTCTGGACTTTTGCCATTTTAATAGAAACCGGTTGGAAATCGGATAGCCATGTATGGCAGCAAAGCCCTTTGCCGCAGGTGCCGATCCCGCCCAGCATTTTTGCTTCATCCCTCACTCCGATTTGTCTTAATTCTATTCTCATTTTGAAAACAGCAGCAAGATCCTTGACCAATTCTCTGAAATCCACTCTTCCATCCGACGTGAAATAGAATATGACTTTACTGTTATCAAAAGTATATTCAACATCGATCAATTTCATGTTCAATTTATGTTTATCGACTTTTTCCTGGCATAGTCTTAATGCTTGTTCTTTCTTTTCAAGGTTCAGTTCGTGTTTTTTTATGTCGTTTTCATCAGCTATCCGGACAATAGGTTTCAAAGGGGCTACGATTTCCGATTCATCCACCTCTTTTATTCCTTGTGTAACGGTTCCGAATTCCACTCCCCTGGCGGTTTCAACGATGACGTTCGTTCCCTGGATCACATCGAGGCCGTTTGGGTCGAAGTAGTATACCTTGCCGGCATTTTTAAATTTAACGCCTGCCACTTTTACCATTATCTATCCTCCAATTTCAATTATCATATTTTTAAGCGCATAGCCAACACCAATATTCATCTGAATATCCTTCCTGGCCTTTTCTACGCAATCTATCGCTTCACATATATAGATCTTCTCGAAATATCCGCTGTCAGGATCCCTCCCGATCAGAGCATCCCTGTAAAATCGCTCAAGGACATCAAGAAATATCAATGCTTTTGCTTTAGCGTTTTCTTTATCATTTAAGATGTCCGCAAGAAGCTCCCTGCTTTCCCTGAATGTTTTTTTCTCTCTCAGTATTTTGGCAGTATCCCTGGCGAGACTGGCCATATCAGATTCATCCTTATCCATGAACGGTTCCAGTCTGACGGATACACATCTTGACCTTACTGTCTTTAACAATCTCTCCTTGTTTTCGGCGAGCAGAATGATAACGGCGCCCTCCGGGGGTTCTTCCAAGGTTTTGAGCAGGCGGTTCTGTGCTTTTACTGTCATGGTGTCGGCATCTTTTATGATGGCTATATTTCTTTCCCCTCCCACCGGCTTGTTTCTCAGATTGCGAAGAATCCCGCTGATCACCTCGTCTTTGATCGAAGCCCCAGTTGCTTCCGCGTAATGAATGTCCTCGTAATTTCCATCTTCAATCTTTCTGCAAGGGAGGCATATGTCACAGCCCTTACCATGGTTTTCCACACAAATAATTGCCTTGATAAAAGCTTTTGCCACAGCCTTTTTGTCAATAGAAGACTCCCCCTCAAAGATATAGGCGTGTGAAACATGTCCCGACAAAGCCGCTGACTGCAGTCTCTCTATTACTTTATCATTCCCCGATATGTCCTTTAAAAGCATTTCCCACCGATCTGATTGAATATTATTTTAACAGCCTCGTTAAATGATTTTGAATATCCTCCGCAACTTCTTCGATACTTCTATCTGCATCAATAGCTATCATTCTCTCGGGATATTGCTTCAAGAGTTCCATGTATCCCCTGTATACTTCCTTATGAAAATTCAATTCTTCAAGGTCCAGGCGATCCAGTTTTTCAGCTCTTATTCTGTTTTTGCTTCTTTCCGGATCAATATAAAGAAGGAATGTTACATCCGGCATGCAGCCTGCAACAGCGTATTCATTAATAGTCCGGACGGCATCGCCCAAGCCTCTCCCATAGCCCTGATATGCTATGCTGGAATCTACAAACCGGTCGCAGATGACCGGTTTCCCTGCAGACAGGGCCGGCTTGATGAGCTGCTCAACATGCTGCGCTCTGGAGGCTGCATATAGCAATGCTTCCGTCATCGCGCACATTTCTTTATTCTGCCTGTCTAAAATGATATGCCTTATTTTCTCGCTGATTGCGGTACCGCCGGGTTCTCTCGTAAGCACAACTTCTTTCCCTGATTTTTCAAGGAATTCCTTCAGCTTTGCTATCTGAGTCGATTTACCGGACCCATCCGGTCCTTCTATTGTTATAAACAATGCTTTACTCATCTGTTTCATTCCCTGTGCTTTTGGTTTATCCTGACTTTTGATTTGTTCCTTTTATGAGTTTAATTACGAGATATCCGGTTAAACAGAAAATCGGAACACATAGGATAGCAACAAATATGACTTTCAAAACGAGCATAGCGCTTCCTCCCGATTTTGTTATTAACGAATTATTATAACACAATACTGCTGGCTATTTCAAGGAAGTCAGCTATATATAGCTATTTATAGCTGTAGGTTTGTCAAACATATGTTACACCGTCCTGTAAAAAATCCACGAGGGTTTG
>CAZAMF010000008.1:0-94568 GCA_964486295.1 uncultured Oscillospiraceae bacterium
CAAACCCTCGTGGATTTTTTACAGGACGGTGTAACATATGTTTGACAAACCTACAATTCAGGCAATTCCGTCATGCGGATTCCTGCTGAAATCACATCGAATACAATATTTTCGTATATATTGATATAGAATTTCAGCTATGCTATAATACAGCTATCCTGAAATGCTCGTTAGGAATTATAATTCAACCTACACTAATTCCTTGGGACTTCGCGTTCCGGCTGTAGATGTCAGGCCCCCTCAGTAGGGGAAGACAGAAGCAGTGGACAGATAACCCACCTATCCATATGATAGGGCGTGAATTATACCCTGACGACATGTCGGGATTTTGTTTGAGGCTCACTTTTTGTTGATTTTCCGAATTTTTGTTGACAATGAAAAGACTGGGTGGTAAACTCATTATTGCGTTGAAAAATGCATAAAACAGTATATTGCGCATCATTAGCTCAGCTGGTAGAGCACCTGACTCTTAATCAGGGTGTCCAGGGTTCGAGCCCCTGATGGTGTACCACATAAAAACCTTGAAATATAAGTATTTCAAGGTTTTTTATTTTGTGTAAAATCGAGAAAACGGTGTCTACGGGAAAAAGATTCTATCTATATGGGATATATTCTCTTTTGAAGCTATAAAACCGTTTGCGATATGTAAATATCTTCGAGTTGTTTCAATATCTTCATGGCCTAGCAAAGCCATTAGTTTGTATATATCGATCGTGCCTTTTTCATTATATTGATCAATTAAATAGTTGGTAGCAAAATTATGCCTTAATTTATGTGATGAAAGCTCAAATCCCAAGGTTTTTTCTATTCTATTAACAAATAACTTTACTGCATTTCTAGTAAGCGGCGTTCCATCACGATTAACAAACAGAATATCACTTTCTTTATATGGACATTGTGAGCGGTATGCTTCAAGATATCGCGAAGTCATTACTCCGTATGGTACAATTCTTTCTTTACTGCCCTTGCCCCTCGCTTTTAACAAATGTTCTCCTAAATAAATATCCTGAATTTGAATAGCACATACTTCACTTTGCCTTAATCCGCTATCTAGCATGAAAGCAATAATGCAACAATTTCTAAGCCTGATCCATTCCGGAGTTGCTTCTACGGATTGAAAGATTTTTTCAACTTCCATGTCCGAATAGATCTTTAATATTTTCTTTGGCGCTCTTGGAACTGTAATTTTAGTATACAGTTGTTTTTCTGAAATATAACCATTATCACATAAGTAGTGAATAAACGCTTTTAAATGCCTTAAATATGTCCCAACACTTGCTTTAGCCAAATTGTGATTAAACAGATATTCGGTATAATCTTCAAGAATATCAAGCGTTATGTCGTCAACCTCAATGTTTCCTGCATACTTCAAAAATCTCTTCAAGAAATCCTGATAATCTCGAATAGTGTTCTCCGAATAGCCATGAAGTTTTCTTGAGGTGATAAACCTCGCAATTGCTTTTTCAAGTGTCATTCCAGCACCTCGATAAAGTTTAAATAGTTCTCTTTTCTTTCATCGAAATATTTAAGGCGGCAGTAGCCATCTGGAGTTTCATAATCCCACGAACAATTAAGTTGAATTTTGCCTCTAAATATGAGCTCTGCTTTTTTCAAACCTTTGGTTGAATAAAAAATATGACAATTTAAATCAGATACACATTTACTAACATCTTTCGTAATATACTTAAGAATATAATTTGAGCTAGCCTCTATATCTTTTATCCGATCAAAACTTATAAATCCAAACCTTTCTTCATATTGTTTCCAAGAAAGATATCCGAATCTATTATTATAAATATCCTTATCTTTTATCCCTTTAATGAATCCATGAATATGCCATGCACCGTCTTTATGTGTTTCAGGTATAAAAATATATTTTACTTTTTCTTCTTCAGTACAGTATCTATTGTAGTTTCTCAAGAATCTTGAAAAGTCGGTATAATACAAATTAAAATTATGTCTATCGTACTTTTCAGGACTAATTGTAAAGGTACAAAAGTAATCCCATTTATTACATAAAACATATTCCTTCACTCTCGATTTTGCTCTGGCAATATTATTATCAAGCTTCGAATCATTAATAGCACCTTTTACATTGATTATGTGGTTATCTTCAAGACCATTAATTCTTATTGCATTTAAATTCGCGACTTTAATAATATGACCCATACGCTTTATGGTTGATATGTCATGTTCATATAGACCATGATTTTTTACTACGTTTAAGACTTTAGTTGGTAACACCTCTCTTTTAATTTAATCGTTTACAGATACATTTATGATACTATGTCAAGTAATACACTTGCTGAACACCACCGCCCCTCAAGGGCCAGGGGTGCCCCTATGCCCCTTTTCCCCTTGAGGTGGTGGGCTTTTGTTAGTATTCATTTATATATCTGATTTGTTATTTTGTTAATTTAACATAACTGAATTGTTAGTTTAAATATAGTGGCAATTTATCGGTTTGTCAAGTCAGTATTGCTAACTTACTAATTTTGTGTTAATTTTTTTATAAGGGTTAAAGGAGGGATTAAATATGACATATACATCACTTTTAAATAAGCTCATCGATTCATCTGGATTGCAGCTTATCGAAATTGCTGAAAGGTGTAATCAATATGGCGAAAAAATTACGCCATCATATGTAAGTGTTCTGAAAAATACGGAAGGCAGAATCCCGTCAGATAGTGTTTCATACGCACTTGCAAAAGCGTGTAATTCGAAATATGATAACATCCTCGTTGTTCAAGCGTATATTGATACGGCTCCGAATCCTATAATCAATATTTTGAACGGTATTAAAGAGTCGACGTTTTCAAATAGTTTAAAAGTAATGCCTAATGAATTTAGTGATGAGGAAGTACAGGAAATCCAGGAAGCTGGCAAAGCAATGTCTCTTGCAGAGTTTATATGCCTATCGGGAACAACAGATATAAAGCAAGTAAATATCGAGGATATTCTTTCAGATAGTATTTATACACGCAACATAACCGTTAAAGATGATTCGATGTCACCTCTAATTACAAAAGGTAGTCAAATTATTACAAGTCCCACAAATGATTTGAAAAATGGTGATATAGTTTATTATGAAAATACAGTATCAAAGGAGAAAAAAATCAGGCTCTTCGCTGTAATTGATGATCAGAAATCAGCTTTTATCCCTTTATCTAGTGATTATAAAACTGAAATCCTTACTGCCAGCGACTATAATATTCTATTTACAGTAAACCGAGTTGTTAAAAAGCTTTAACACTTACTATTATAAGAGAGGTCTTATTATGAAAGACTCGAATCGAGTTGGCACAAGAGGTATCTTAATTGGATCCTTAGCAGAATCATTTGGACTGCTTCTCGCTAGTAGCTTTCTTGGTGCACCTTTTTTGATTATGTGGATTGTAGGTTTGTTTGCAGAAAACTTGGGCGTAAGTGATCTGGGGGAAATAAGGTTATATCAAATTTTTATACTTATTTCCATTTTCCTTATCCTATATGCCGTTGTATGTGCAAAAAATGGTATCGACGAGAATAATAAAATAATAGCAAATAAGATAATGTCATTTGAGGCAGAAAAGGAAAGTATAAATAAAACTGTTGGCCAACGAATTGCCTCGGTTGAGAAGAAGGAAGAAGATTTAAAGGTTCATGTAAAAAGAATCAATACTGTCCTGGCTGAAAAGCAACAAAAGTATCCTTGGTTGTCTACACAAATATCAGATCTGGAGTATTTACGAGACCAAACAATAGTTGAATATTTGTATAACAAAAAAAATCCTGCACCTACGGCAGCTAAACAAGTTTCAATAATCGCAAAGGAAAAAAGAGAATTATTGAAAGCGTGTAAGATGTATGAGTACCAGATCAATTATTACGAGACTATTTTCCCTTTACTAGAAGAATTTAAAGAATTAGAACCAAAAGAAGGCTATAACTTAGCTAACAGGATCGCTTATACCGGAGATGATGAATATGACCAAGTAAGAGAATGGTTATCGCCAGTAGAATATCAAAATTTGTCATCAGCAAAAAAATGGCAACTTGCACTAGATAGGTATTTATCTAAAAATAAAAAATTGTGGGAAGTTGGAAGAGATTTTGAACGATATATTGGCTATAAATATGAGAAAGACGGATATACTGTTAAATATACCGGCGCCTTGTTTGGTCTAGAAGACAGAGGGCGAGATGTGATTGCTTACAAAGAAAATTCAAATCTTGTTATTCAGTGTAAACGTTGGGCAAAGGAAAAAACTATACATGAAAAACACATTTTCCAATTATTTGGCAGCGTCGTTCAACTTAATTTAGAAAATAGAAATCAAAAGTATAGTGGTGTCTTTGTTACAACTGCTACTTTATCTGATTTTGCAAAAAAATGTGCCAATTACCTTAAGATCGAGTGTATCGAAAAAACAAATATAGAACCTTACCCTATGATAAAATGTAACTATTCGAGTAACGGCGAAAAAATTTACCATTTGCCATTTGACCAGCAATATGATCGGATGGTGCCTACTGGGAAAGATTTTTATGCATGGACAGTAAAAGAAGCCGAAGATCTAGGATTCAGGCACGCATATAGATGGCATTCGAATCAAGAATAGACAAGTATTTGACTTTTAGATATATAGCTTTTAATTAATAGTCTAGATATAAAATATAATAAGATTAAGACTTTCCAAATAAATACAATGGTAAAATAAATGGACAAAAAAATTATTAATAAACTTGTATTACCTCTATCGATTTCCACAGTTGTATTTTTAATCATAAACCATTTTCTTAAATTTGATGGACTTTTTATTAATCTATCTACAGAAATCATAGGCATAATACTAACTATCATTTATGTTAATATTATTTTAGATAAAAGAGAAATGGAAAAATGGAATGACGTAAATGATAAGGTATCTGAAGAAATAAGAAGTTTCATAAACCTCAACATTACAAATATTAGGGTTACATTTGGTTATGGTATTGACTCTTTTAGTAAAGAAACATTTCAAAACTTTCAAAGAAATCCTAATCTTGATAATGAGCATGCAATGAATATGGAATTAATAAGAATTTCAAAGGAAATCCTTGAGCCATCCTCTTTTATGAGAATCAGTTCAATTGACAATAATGAATGGAAAGAATTTGCTGAAAGAATCAAAGAAATACAAGAAAAAGTCGACCAGCTTCTTGTAATTTTTAACAACAAATTTACACCGTCCCAGTATTCTCTTATTCTAGAAATCCGAAATGATTTAAAAGGAGTAATAATGCCATATATAATATTTCCTGATATAATGGGAAAACACGAAAAAGATTTAAATGAATCTGCCATAGAAACTCAAGAAGCTTACAACTATATAACTAGTATAAATATAAAAAAGTTGTTAACCAATATTAGAAATTTATCAGACCAAATTTCTAATTCTAAATGTAATCATAACTCTTAACCATGATATCTAAATCAAAAGACTTCCCCAAATATACATTTTCGGAAATCTTATTCTTAAAATTAATTTAAAAATAGCTATAAATAATTATTGTTTAATATGATCTGGAAAGTAAAAGATAATGAATTATATTAAGAAAAACATAAAAATAATCGTATTTATGATAATTGTCACGTCGATTATCTTTTTCGTATTGTTTCCAATGGGAGTTAAAAACTTTGTTGATTCATACAAACCATTTAATTTAGAAGGACCCACAAACTTAACTTGGATAGGGTTTTATGCTGCATTTTATGGGGCTATTTTTGGAGGTGTAATATCTGGAATATTAACATTTTTAGGGGTTAAACTAACAATATCAAATCAAAAAAATTACGATAATGTTATGCAAAATAAAAGAAGAATAATGTTATATACACAAGTTAAATTTACTTATGATATGATTAGTAAAATTAATCCCGGAATTGAGAACGAATACTATCTTTTGGAAATTATATATGATTCTAAATGGCCCGAACAAATTAACAGCTTTGATTTATCAGTTAATGAATATCGTAATGTAGTAGGCTGGTTTTATTGTTTACAACACCTAGAAGCTTCAAGTATTTTAAATAATAAAAATGGTTTTCTTAATACAAGTAGGATATTCCCCTATATCGATCAAGCATATACCGATATTGGCCCTATTATCGAAAAAATGTTTAATCAAATTAGGAATTATTGAGGTAGTGTAAATTGATTTTATTATGCCTTTATTAAACATTTTGTATAATGAGCAATATAGACATCAAAATTAATTCATTTAAGATCAATAATTGTCATATTATGTTACTATATAAGACGAATTATTATTTTACATAGGCTCATTTTACCTCTTTTTTATTCCGTAGGATATCCCAATTCATCAATCTGTTTCTTTAGGATTTTTTTGGCACTTTCATCACATTTATGTATAAGCTGAGTAAAAATATTGTCATTTTTCTTATCTGCACTTGCATAAATAAGTTGAAATCCATTAGGTAAGTATGAATTAGTTCCTTCTATAAGAGGAAGCTTCCTACTATTATGTTCGTCAATATTCATTAATTGGTCAGTTACAATATAAATTTTCAAAACTTTATCATCAGATAAATCAAATCTTTCAATAGCTGAATTTATTAGTTCAGCTATGACTATTTTTTCACCGCTATATTTATCAAAAAGTTCAAATCCAAATACCTTATTTTCGATAAAATCCAGACGATCAGGATTTTTATTAATTTTAAACAAACAAGCAACACCGATTGCTAAATAGTATCCGTTCTTTGGATAAATGTGCGTATTGGTATCAACTGCATAAAGATAGTCACCTTGCTTTATAGCTTCATAAGGGCCCGTTAAAGATGGGTTGGATAGAGGCACTCTTGTAGTTTCTTTTATTTTATTGCGTTTAGGAATAGCCATAACATAATTCGTTTTTGCGTCTAATTTTTCACCTTCTGGGGTGTAAAATTCAACATTGCCGTTTTTATGTACTACTACAGATATTTGCTCATGCTGACCTGGTATATGTATTGCTAAAGCTTGTCCTCTTGGTTTCTTATCTGTTGCATTCTTTGATTTATGAGTTTTTTTCATATATATCCACCTCTTCTTTTAATCATCTAATCATCATCTTATACCCTTTTATAATAAATTAAAAGTTTAAATATTACCAATAATTTACACGTTATAATAGTTCGAATATATAATGAAATATCAATGTTATTTACTTAATACAGAATATAAAGGTGTGATTATATCACTAGTAAATTTTATAAGATTCGTATTACTAATTGATAAAAACTTAATAGTATAACTCTTAATCAGGGTGTCCAGGGTTCGAGCCCCTGATGGTGTACCAAATAAAAACCTCGAAATTCCATCATTTTCGAGGTTTTTTCTATTTTTACCTGAAGATCTTCGACCTCATCTGCACAGTAGGAGGTTTTCCTTTACAACAATATTTAGTAAAGAGAGAGTATCTGGTTCTCTTTACTAAATATCTATTCTAGAATATTCTCTGAAGTAAATAAATAATCAGCAAAATAACCAGTATTGTTCCAAGTATACCCCATCCTTTCATATTAATACCTTCTTTCTTTATTCCAAGACAAATAGCGACCTATTAATAAATCTCTACACAATTAACTTAAAATAATTATACCCATTAAACTCTATTTTATCTGCGTTGTAATAAATAGCAACGTCTTTACAAGAACTCTTAATCAGGGTGTCCAGGGTTCGAGCCCCAAATGGTGTACCATACAAAAACCTTGAAATTAAACGTTTCAAGGTTTTTTGTTTTCTATTAAATTATAAAACATGGTCCATGGCAAAAAATCTTGTCTGTAAGAGATATGTTATTTTTGATGCTTAAGATCCGTTTTTACGATTCTTTGATCATCCTAAGCGATCTCCAATGAAATTTAGCAAATACCTTCCGGCATTAAAATATTCATTGACATAGTAAAATGGTTATATTAAACTGAGAAAGTTAAAGGGGAGTAGTTGTAATTATAAAGTCAACATGCTGGCATTATGCCTGGCTTTATAACCACTTTAGGTAACGAGACTTTTAACATAATTTTTCTGTTTAGAAAGATTATGTTAGAAGTTTTTTTATTATTATGAAGGTTTTTATGGAAAGGGAATGATTATGGATTCAATGCTTACAGTTTACCTATTCGCGAGTGCAGCTGTTGTTTTAGCCGAAATGGGTGATAAAACTCAGCTTTTAGCCATGGCGTTCGCTACAAAATATAAAGCATCAAAAGTTATGATTGGTGTTTTTATAGCCACTGTATTTAATCATGCTATGGCAGTAGCGGTTGGAAATTATATTACACGTTTTGACTCAGCGCAAGTATGGATACAAGGAATTGCATCTCTCTCCTTTATTTTCTTTGGCCTATGGACAATAAAGGGAGATAAACTGAATGGCGAGGAAAATAAAGTCTCTAAATACGGGGCTATTATTACCGTAACCATTGCATTTTTCTTCGCTGAAATGGGAGATAAAACACAGTTGGCTACAATAGCACTTGCAACTAAATTCCCATCATCTCCTTTGGGGATTTTATTAGGGACAACTACTGGTATGTTGATTGCAGATGCAATTGGTATTGTCATCGGAATAGTATTATGTAAAAAAATACCTGAAATGAAAGTCAAGCTTGTATCGGCGGCTGCTTTCATACTATTTGGATTGATAGGGACATATCAAGTCGCATATGAGCAACTTCATTTCGAAATTTCGACTATTGTATTAATTTTGACAGTTATAATACTAATTACAGGAGTATCCGCATATTCTCTAATGAAAAATAATATTTATAATTCAAAAAGAGAAGTTGAATATGTTGAATGTACTAAGATTGATTTAGATGAACAATACGTCCAAAAAAATTAATTGTGTACCAACGTAAAGCTCTGCAATTATAAGATTGCAGAGCTTTTTATTTTTTGGTTCAAAGGCATGTTCCTCAGCATATTCAATCCAATCTTTCTCCTACGAAATGTTTTAGAAAAATATGAAGATGGTATAACTATTTTAGAATGCATTGATGATTTTCTATATGTTGATTCAATAAAGGAAGGAGGTTAAGTAATGCAAAATATGAAACGTAAGTACTTTCGTAAAGGCGCAAGAATCATACTCCTCGTCATGTTCTTGTGTTTAATGGTACTGCCAGCTATTGTATTTGCAGCGGACGTAGCTCCGCCATCAAATATATCGATTCTGGAAGCGGGAAAAACTATCGATGGGCCCGGATTCTTCGCAGGAAATCAAATTCGTGTCGATGGAACAGTGGAAGGGACAACCTTCGTTACAGGGCAGGATGTGACGATCAACGGGACTATTAATGGAGATTTATTTGTGGCTGCCCAGACGATTACGGTGAACGGAACTGTTTCCGGAAACATTTATTGTGCAGGACAGTCGCTGACGATGAAAGGCCGGAGCACAGGGGATGTGTTTCTTGCGGGGCAGACTATAAACCTTGAAAAAGAATCTATTTTTGGACGCGATTTATCAGCCGCCGGAGCAACCATCATTCTGAATGGCTCCGTGCAGCGTGATTTTGGTGCCGGTGGGGGAGCTGTTTCAATTAACGGGTCAGTGGGCAGAGATGCTAAACTGGAAGGTGGCAATATTGCGATCCTGGATCAGGCAGTGATCAATGGCAATCTTTTTTATAAGAGCGATAAAGAGGCAGTTATCAGTTCCAACTCGAAAATAGCCGGACAGACTGATTGGGAATTTGTGGACCGCACACCTGAGAAAAAAGTTAATAAACCAATCATAGTATTCGGAATGGGACTTTTAAATATAGCAAGCGCCCTGCTGCTTTGGTTCATCATAAAAATTTGGAAGCCGGAAATCTGGAAAAAGACGTCTGAGGCGATATCCCAGCAGCCTGTCAAAACATTGGGCATAGGGGCAATTGCTTTAATTGTTACTCCGATATTATCGATTCTGCTGATGATCACTATCATCGGGATCCCTATTGGAGTCTTGCTTGGTATTGCCTATGCCGTATCATTGTATCTGTCAAAATTAATCACGGCCGTCTTCATCGGTTCCTGGCTGTCTACACGATTTGGATGGGCTGAAATTCATAAGGGCGTATGGCTGGTTTTGCTTAGCCTGGTAATGCTGACGGTTTTGGGAATGATCCCAATCTTAAAAGTTTTGATCTGGCTGATCGTGGTGTTTGCGGGGCTTGGGGCTATTGTCACAGTAAATATGAAGCATAGCACCAGTGCAGAAATAGAAGCCGTTAAGAAACAGCTTTAAAATAACGGAAAGAAGAGTGAACCGCAACGAAAAACTCTGCAATGAGAGGGTTGCAGAGTTTTTTCTTTTTGCGAATTGCCTAAAAGAAGTATTATTATATATTCCGATTTATTGCTATAATGTAATGAAGTTGTATTAGAAAAATATTAAGCCAGGAAGAAATCTCATTTAGGAGGTATACAGTGGGCTTTGAGGACTTGATTGAAGTTTCCGGTACCCTTACAGCGGTCAGCTTTTGTCTTGCGATAGGGAACTATTTTGTGAAATATATCTACAGACATTTTGTGAGCCGCATGAGCAAATCTCATCCGGCCGTTGGAACAGCATACCGGAAAGTCATGAAGCTTACTGCAAAAACACATAAGCCTATTGGCGTGATTGCTGTGCTTTCCATGATATTGCACTCCTATTCCGCATATACTGACAGCGGCATTTGCATCACCGGCGAAATTGCTTCCTTCTTATTATTAATATTGTTCCTGCACTGCATTTTGGGTCTGTTGAGGAAAAACAAGTTCGGAGGGTCATGGTTAATGGTTCATAGGACTCTTTCATTATTCACCGTTATTGCCATCGTGGTACATTTGATGACCGGATCAGATTGAGATTCTAATGCTGTCTTGTCATAAAAAATCCTTCCAGATCGATTTTTTTAGTATCAACCCGGAAGGCAGCGTCAGCATTTTATTCTTGTACAATAATGTTAAAAGCAATCCTTATTTAACAACTAAAACCGAACATTTTGCATATGCAGCCACTTTCTGAGCGACGCTGCCGATGCCAAACCCAGATGCCGCGGATTTGCCCAGATGGCCGAGAACAATGATATCAATATTGAAGTCCGCTGCATATTTAATGATTTCTTCGGCAGGGTTACCGTTGATCATATTCTGCTGGAAGCATACATCCTTTTGCGCTGCCAGCTTCGAACATTCATCCAGGACATGTTGAAAAGACGTTGTCCAAAAACTCTCGGCATTATCGGAATAGGCATCCGAAGTGTCCCCTGCCGTAAAATAGGATTTGTCTATTACGGATACTCCGTAAAGCTGACATCTATAGAGATCCGCAAGTTCAACTGCCTGATGCATAACCTTGATCGCATAATCCGAATTGTCCAAAGCCACTAAAATTTTTTTATCCATAAAAATTCCCCCTAAACAAACCTTTTTATACTTTAAAATATGTTTCGATAGATTATTCATATCCTGTAAACCATGAAATAAACAGTTCGAATTAATATTCTAGCCTTTTGTTTTAGTTATTTGCTTTTAGCCCTGACATATTCAATCGCTTCCTTGCCTGTGATATGCTCAACATCGATTGCAACAATAAAGGCTTGCGCACAGTTATTCACTTCCTTCAGCTGGTCTTCTTCCGGCTGATCGCCGGAATACTTTTTGACCATAGACATAAAGGCCTGATGCCTTTCTTCGCCCTGTACGATCCTTGCCTTTCCAAAAGCGATCACGCTCCGAAAGTAAGTTGTATATTCCTTGCTTACGATGGTATCCTCATCTGTTACAGAAAAAGACACCTTAGGATATTTCGTTATGGCGTCGATTTTATGCCCTGCTTTAGCCGAATGAAAATAGATTTTCCCATTGTGGTATACATAGCTCAATGGTACGGCATATGGATAATCTTCATCTCCAAGGCAGGCCAGTGTGCCATTTGTGCACCTTTCCATCACCGCCGCAGTGTCTTCTTCTGACAATAATTGCTTGGCTCTTCTCATTTCTCTAAACATGGATATCCCTCCCTTTCAACTTCATGCAATGCATGCAATATTATAATAACACAATCGTTCAAAACCGGAATCAGGTTGATGTAAATTTCAAACCCAGTATCCATTTCATATTGTCACCCCTTAGAATAAAATAAAGCCCGAAAGATATCCTCTTGATATCTCCCAGGCTTTTATCCTTCCGTGACACGGCTTTAAAAAACCGTGAGTCCTCTCTCGGTCACTGGCCAGTCAGACTGCGGAACCCTAGAGAACATACTATTTAATTTTTTGTCAGGACATTATGCTTTCAGCGCAAATTTATTTTATATTTTTTCACCCGAAAGTCAATGCTCTGTGCCGGGTTATGCCTTACGCTTTCCTGTTATTTTTTTGATGGTGATCTTTATCATGTCGGCCTTTGGCCCGGCATTCTTGATATATTCTTCGCCTTCTGTGAGGAATCCCTGACAATATTTGTTGAGAAATTCCCTGAAAGCCTTTAATTTTTCTTCCTCGTCGGTTACCAATTCCGCTTCTCCGCAAACGATAGCGCTTTCGTACAGCGTGCCGAATTTATCCGGCATTACTTTGGTGTCTCCGACTACCGTAAAGCTTACCTTCTTATTGGCCAGTATATTGTCATTCTTAGTACCGCCTGCGTTTGTATTATGATAATACAGGCAACCCTCTCCCAGCACATAACTTACCGGAACCCCATACGGCTGCCCTTCGCCATCGACCGTAGCAAGAATTCCATACTCTCCTTTTTTCAGAATAGCCAGCGCTTCCTCCTCGCTCAGCAGTCTGTCCGTTCTCCTCATTTCTCTCATCTTTTTTCACTCCTTTTGAAAAGTAAAGGTAATAGACCATGCTCTAAAAATTAGGTGTTAATTTTCCTCCCAGTCTGCAGTGCTGCTCCTCCAGATAAGACATCTCCGGGAGTGAGGTAAACATCGTCAGTTTCCCTACGGTGTAAGTAGGCTTTATTCTGAAAATGCTGCATGTTCTTTTGATCTGTTCGAACTTTTCCGGGTATGCCTTCCAAGGTGTGCCGCCATAATCGCACATATTTGCAAGGCCGTCATAAGCTTCTTCAAGATATTCCGGTTTGTTGTCGAGTCTTACCACGTTACCATAAACGAGCAAGCTGCTATGTTGGCAAAAGCGCATCAGCCCGACATCGGGTGAAGGTTCATAAAAACTGATGCATGCCTTCTGCCCGTCGGATATGAACGGTAGTTTTTCTCCTTGAGCTTTATGGGAATGAAAATAGAAATCCCCTTCATGCAATCCGAAATTTAATACCCGGGAATCTGGCCATCCTTCTGAACCGACGTAGCTCATAGTCCCATACCGAATTCGTTTTAGAAATGCCTGCACTTCCTCTTCTGTCATTGCTCTTGAGCCGAAATGCGATGTGCGTACCGGATCGGTTATCATGTGATTATACCCCCTAAATGTTTGCCTTCTTCTTTGATGATTGAATTTATACAGTGTTAACCAGCAATTTAAGCCATTGTTCAAACGGTTCTTGCCAATACACCGGTATATCGGTATAATAACAAGAGGCCATTCTATTGTCAATGTCTTTGTTTGGCGTAGACTTGTTAATCCAAAAAATGGAGTTGTTAACGAAACTTCGAATAGTGTGAAAGGAGCTCAGCTATGGCAAACAACTATTTCCTTCAGGATGACGCTTACCATTACTTATATCAGCAGATAAAAGACGGCGTTTTTGAAAAAGACAGGATTTATTCCCTGAGCGCCATCGCCGGTATGCTTCATATGTCAAAAACTCCGGTTCGTGATGCGCTCCAAAAGCTTGTTCAGGAAGATCTTTTGGAATGCCTCCCCAGCCGCGGGTTTCGCCTGAAGCCGATATCAGAACAGGATATTTTTGAACTTTATCAACTGCGAAGCGCAATAGAGGGATACTGTTGTTATATGATCGCTTTGCAATATAAACAAACCAATGATAATGCGATCCTTTTACAGTTAAAGGAAAATTTGGATATGCAGCGGGATATCGTTGAGAAAAAACAGGGCGCGGTAGAATTTTGGGCGGTCGACAGCAAATTTCACAATCTGTTGCTGGCTGAGCTGCATAATAAACAAATGGATAAAATCATTGAAAATCAGCGGGACCGAATCGATGTTTATGCTCTTCAGTCTCTGAAGAGAGAAGGTTTGCTGGAGCTGACTCTGAAGGAGCATACAGCAGTTTATGATGCGATTTATAAAAAAGATCCTATTGCCAGCCAGGCTGCTATACTGAAGCATTTTGAAACGGCTGTTTCGGATAGCCGGAATAACATTCTTTTGTAAAAATTCCAGTTTGACACAGCCACTGAATGCATATAAAATATTTTGGTATTGCAGTTCAGGAGTTCGTCGATGTTCTTTTTTCAAGCCCGACGATCTTATAAGGAGTAAAATGAGTTTATTAAACGTAGAAAATGTAACGCACGGCTTCGGCAACAGGAGAATTCTGGAGAATGCATCTTTCAAGCTGTTGAAGGGTGAGCATATCGGTCTGATCGGAGCCAACGGAGAAGGGAAAACAACCTTTTTAAATATTATTACCGGGCAGTTGTCGCCTGACGAAGGCCGTGTTGAGTGGTCGAAGCGGGTCACGGTCGGGTATCTGGACCAGCATTCATCTCTTAAAAAAGGCAGCACGATCCGGGAGGTGCTTCGGGATGCTTTCCGCGGCATGTTCAACCTGGAAAAGGAGATGCTTGAGCTCTATGAAGCCATGGCTACCGCCCAAGGTGACGAGGAAATAGAAGCGATGATGGAGGATGCCGGTGAAATCCAGCACATGCTGGAGCACAGCGGATTTTACACGCTGGACGCCAAAATCGAAGAATTCGCAAACGGGCTGGGTTTAGGAAGTATAGGGCTGGATAATGATGTGTCTGCCTTGAGCGGCGGACAACGTACCAAAGTGCTGCTGACAAAACTCCTGCTTGAGGACCCATCGATCCTGATACTGGATGAACCTACCAACTATCTGGATTATGAGCATATCGAATGGCTGAGAAAATATCTGCAGGAATATGAGAACAGTTTCATACTGGTCTCTCATGACATGGAATTTCTTAACTCGGTTGTCAATATCATTTATCATGTGAACGATGGCGAACTCACTCGGTACACCGGAGACTATGAGAAATTTCTTCAGATGTATTCCGTGAAGAAAAACCAGGAAGTGAAAGCCTACGAAAAACAACAGCAGGAAATCGAGCGCATGGAAGACCTGATCGCCCGGAATAAAGCCCGGGTGGCTACCCGCGGGATGGCGAACAGCAGACAGAAGATGCTGGATAAAATGACTGTTCTTGAAAAGCCCAGGGAGAAGCCGAAAGCATCCTTTGAATTCAGAATGGCCAGGACGCCAGGCCGTTTCATCGTGGAAGCGAAGAATATCGTGATCGGTTATAACGAGCCCCTGACGAAACCGGTGAATTTCACACTGGAAAGGGGCCAGAAGGTCGCCATCGTCGGTACCAACGGTTTGGGGAAGACAACATTATTGAGAACCATATTGGGTGAAATCCCCCTGATCTCCGGCCAATTGGAATTGGGAGATTTTCTCGTGCCGGGCTATTATGCACAGGAAGCAGACAGAGACAGTTCCGATACCGCACTTGAAAGCCTGTGGCACGAATTTCCGTCTTATACCAACGGAGAAGTCCGTTCGGCCCTGGCAAAATGCGGATTGACCAATGAGCATATCACCAGCCAGATGAAGGTGCTGAGCGGGGGTGAAAACGCCAAGGTAAGATTGTGTAAGCTCATGCAGAGAGAAACCAACTGGCTGATACTGGATGAGCCCACAAACCATCTGGATGTCGATGCCAAAGAAGAATTAAAAAATGCCCTCATGAAATTCAAGGGCACGATCCTACTGGTCTGCCACGAGCCGGAATTCTATCAGGACTGGGTTTCAGATATCGTCAATATCGAGGACTGGACCCTCAAAATAGTTTAAAACCCAGGGGATATCCCCTGGGTTTATCCTTTGATCAGGACATCATGGCAATCCTCGTTTTTCAGCATGATTTTTTTCGCGTATGGGCATACGGGCAGTATCTTTTTATTTTCTTCCCGCGCATACTCCACCACTTTGAAAACCAGCGCTTCACCTACGCCCTGTCCCCTCATCGGATTGCAGACATATGTGTGGTCGATGGTGATTTTGTCCAATCCGGTAGGATAAAAGGTGATCTCGGCCAGCACCTCCCCATTATCGTCTACGATGCTGAAATCATTTTTTCCCTTCTGTATCTCCTGCATGATGCAACCCTCCTGTTCCAATATATCTTTATTTTACACTTGATTTCACTATTTAATCTCGTTTACTATGAAATTGAAGGAGGTACGCCCTATTGGAAACTTTTCACGTACCCGAACTGCATATCGATAAAGACGGCAAATGGTATTCCGATGGCGTTTTAATGACCCGGCCGGAAATCATCCTCTTGTTTTCTACCCATCTGACGATGACAGGCACTGGGAGCTATCAGATCGACTGGCAAAACAAGACTTGCCCCGTGAGAGTGGATGACTCCCCTTTTTTCGTCAATTCGTTATTTGAAAAGGATGGCCGGTTTATGCTGCTGCTTTCTGATGGCCGGGAACTCCCGATGCCGCCAGGTAGCGTTGTCTTGAAAAACAATATCCCGTATATCTCCCTGTTCTGGCCTTCCGATACAAAGCTGTCGCGCCCGGCCTATCATGAACTTTGCAGGCATCTGATCGAGCAGAGCGGTGCGTATTTGATCAGGCTTGGGGATCATGAATGGCCGGTGGAGCAGTAAGTCTGAAGCTGGTTGAGGATACAGAGGCAATTTCAACGCCGGCTTCATCATAGATCATTGTCAAAAGGGAACATGTGCTGGAACCGCTTTTAATAGTGCGGGCTTCCGCAGTAAGTGTACCCCCTTTAGCAGCGTTGAGGTAAGTGATTTCAGCGGTCAATGACACCGTCCTTGGAACACCACCAAAATTTGCTGCAATGCCTGCGCAGATATCCGCAAGGGTGAAAAGCGCCCCTCCCATGGCAACTCCCTCCGCATTTAAATGCTTTGGTTGGATCTTCATGCTGCACCGGGCGAACCCGGGCTCAACTTCGTCGATGGATATTCCAACGTGTTGTATAAATGCGTCTGCTGTAAAGTATTCTCTTATTTCTTGTAAACTATTCATTTGATTTCTCCTGATACCCCTAAAATATACCCCTAATAAATCGCCAGATTATCGGAACCGAGATCCTGATACGGAATATTGATCATCAGCAGATAACTGCTGTTGCCGATTTCAATCGGAGGAACGCTCAGATCCATTCCGGTCGTATAGAGACCAACGCCTTGTATTTTATCATACAGTACGTCTATATTGTCGTCTCCCAATAGACGCGCCTTCTCTTCGCTGCTGAGTTTTTGCCCTTCACCGTAGCTGAGGACATCATTCTGGATTGCGGTTACGATTGCTTTCTTAACGACGGCGGAAGGGTCATATCCTTGGTTAAAAACGTCGTTGAACAGGATCTCTTTTCCGGAATTTTTGTCATAGCAATGATACTCTCTCCATTGCCGCATCCCGTTGGTATCCGGCGAAGAGGAAGAAGGCAAGGCATCATATACTTCTTTGGTGACACTGACGAAATGCCCGGCTGAATAGGCGCTGACTCTTAATTCATAATAAGCTTCTCCGCTCTGTTCAATCATTTCGGGTGTGAACTCTGCCATTGCGGTATTGAGCCGCTGAATTTCTTTTTCATCCATGGCATACAGTTCCAGCACTTTTTCCCTAACATTTTCCGGATAGGATGATGAATAGCTTGCCGAGGTATATACATTGACTTTTCCGATTTTTTCGTAGAATTGCTCCTGGCGGTCGATTTTTTCCGTACCGGCCAGCAGTGTCTTTACGATAGGCTCTCCACTGGTATAAAGATCTTTCGATTCGTCGTAAAATCTTTTTGTGATGGCTGCGTCTCCCTGGAATTCAGCCCAAGGGATGGTTAATGAAACCGCCTGCATATTCGTCTCGAACTCCGCAGTGCGGTAATCAAAAATAAGAGACAAGCCATAATCACTGAGAAAGAAAGCTTGGTCGCTTACAACTCCCGTAAACGGCTTCACCTGCTTCAGATTATACAGGTTCATATCGAAATACCCCTCTTCCGAGGCTTGTGCCTGCAGCAGCTTCTCGTCTATGATCCGGTTGAGCAGCCCCGGATAATCCGAGTTGTCCGTAAAAACCTGTTCCAGCCGGATCTCTTCACCGGTATTCAAATCGAAATTCAGGCAGTCCATGGTGCTGAAGCTTTGCACATCCCGGTATCCGCCCGGACTGATTTCCACGATGGTGCCGCTGGCATCCGGCACGGCATAAGAGGCATAACGATTCAGCATCACAGAAAGAACGTTATTAAACGATCCGTATATATTCATGCTGACATTATCCCAAATCAACTGAGACCCCTCCGGTATCAGCGTTTTGATCCCCCGGTAAGGAGGCTGTTCGCCTGATCTTGCCTGTTCATAGCTTTCCGTAAGACGCTCGTTGATCTTTTTCTCCACCTCTGCGTCCTTTAGTCCCGTTATGGTAATGGATCGGTAATAAGAAGTATCGGTTTGCTCTTCTGCCGGGACTTCTGTGATGGGATTTTCTACTAAATATTTAATTTCAACAGGCCCCTTAACACCTGATCCATTTTGCCCCTGTCCATCAGTGTTTCCGTTGGAACATCCTCCGCATGTCAAAGCGGCCATCAAGATGGCCATCAGGAGAACCCCGGCTTTATGCTTTTTTGAATTATTGAGTCTGCAACCTGACATAGCCGGCCTCCTCCACGGTTTTTTGACCCTGTTCGCTCAGGATCCATTCTACCAGCTTTCGTGCGTTGCTGTCTGCGGGTTCATCCGATCGGATCACCGCGTAATAAGCGGTCATGATGGGATAGGTCCCGTTGCCGATGGTCTCCTGATTCGGTTCTATGCCGTCGATGGCGAGAAGTCTCACTTTTTCATTTTTCCACATATCCGTGGCAAAATAGTAGTAGGAATATCCGATGGCATCCTGTTCGTTGCTGTAGACGGCAACGGCGTCAATGATCTGTCCCATTTCTGCTATCACCTGTTCCAGCGGCGGATCCATGATTGCTTCTTTCCCGATGACGAGATCCAGCATCCCGGTCTGGCTTCCGGAATTTTCCGGCCTCTGATAGGCGACGATCTTCTTGTCTTGCCCGCCGACATCCTTCCAGTTGCTGATCTTTCCGGCATAAATGTCCCTGATTTGCTGCAGTGTCAGGCTTTTAACGGGATTTTTCGCATTGACGAAGAAGACAAACCCTTCATTGACGATGGGGATCACTTCCATTTTGATATTTTTTTCTTCCGCAATTGCCAGCTCTTCTTCGGAAGGCGAGGTCACAAATATGACATCGGCCTTCCCATCCAGCAGGTTGACATAGGCGTTGTGGGTCGTATTATGGACGATATACTGTCTGGCCTCCTCGATATCCATGGAAAGCACTTTTGCGGCCACCGCCTCCGAAAGCGGAATAGTTGCCGTGGATCCATCGATTTTCGGATATTCCTCCAAAGACAGTTTCAGGGTCTGTTCTTCCGGAACCGGATTCTCATCCGGTTCCACAGTTTGTCCGGTGCAGCCTGTAAGCCCTGCGATCATCAGCATCAGGCTCATCACGACACAGGCCAATGATTTGATTTTGCTTGCTTCTGATTTCTTCATAATTCGTTTTCCACCCTCTTTTCCAAATCGATACACTCAAATCTCTTATACTTGCTCCGGTCTTTCGGCAGCTCAATAGTTCTTTTTTCTATATATACAGACGGATTCAATCCGAATTCGGCCAGTTCCCTCTCCAGATTTTTTTGTATTGTTTCCATCGCCTGTTCGTCCCTTTCCTGATCTGACGGATTATTGCTTTTCAGAAAATCAATATAAACGGTGATGGCATCTTCCCGCTGCTGCACCACCTTGAACTCCCGTATATGATCGGAAGCGGTGATGATCCAGCGGGCAAACAGGTCAGGAAAAACTTGTTTGCGAGCGCCTTCCTGTGTTATGAAGGTCGGGATGTCATCATTTCTTCCGATGATTCTTTTCACCGTCCTGAAGCGGGAGCCGCAGGGGCAAGGATCCCCCAATACGATCATATCATTCATTTCATACCGGATCAGCGGTTGGGCGTAATTCACCAGATTGGTGATCATCATACGGCTTCCTGCTACGTCAGCCCGGTTTATAGGACAATCGTTCTCATCGTAGATTTCAATCAGGACCAGATCTTCATTGATATGCAGATTGCCGCATTTGCAGGCGCTTGCGATCTGCCCTTCACTGGCTTGGTAAATCTCGATCACCGGTACGCCGAAAAGTTCTGCCAGGCGGTGCTTCTCTTCTGTTTCCAGTACTTCTGCGTAACAAACGATCTGCTTGAGCTTTGTCGTGATCTTGGATTTCAATGGGATCAGCAGTCTTAACAGGCTCGGCGGCGCCATGAGGATGTTGATCCGGCTTTTGTTCAAGGCTTTCACTATGATCTCCGGGTCCGTCATGGTACTCATATATTCGAGCTTGACCAGCGGCGAGTTGATATCCCGGAATCCTTGGGAGAACACCCGTAAGAGGAACAGGATCCGAAACGGCAGATGCCGGAGCCTTAAGCCGCTTCTGGCCAGAAATACGAAAGGCAGGCGTTCCGTCAGCTCTCTCGGTGTAATGTAGATCCCTTTGTTTCCGCTGGTTCCGCTGGACAATCCGACGACATACCGATCCTGATAATATCCCTCATAATCTTTATTCTTTTCTTTTTCCAGTGCGAAGTCAAGTACATCGTCCTTATCCAGCCCGCAGGTGTTCAGTTCATTGAAATGATCCATCATGATCTTTTTGTTAATGGTGGGTAGGGTAAAGAAATCCTCCATGGTATCCAATCGGTGATCCTTATAGAGATCGCGATAAAAAGAGCTTCTTGCCAGAGTATATTCAAGCAGCTTTTTTAATTCTGTCTGCTGATACTGAATTATGCCGGCATCATCCAGGCGGGCACGGTTCCTTTGCAGGAGCAGAAAATCCCGAAGCCCTTTGATGAGATTCATACGATTTCCCCCCTCAGTTTTCTTTCCTTTTCGCTTCCCCCGAACCTTCTCATCCAGAGGCCATAGAAATATTCGATTGAAAATTTATAAGATTGTTTTTCCCATATGACAAGGACGAATCCCCATAGGACCACTAATACGGCTCCATAGATCAAAGCCTCGCTGATATCAAAGGACCATTTGAAAATTCGGCCCAGGCTTTGAAAAATCAGCTCGCTGACCACTGACTCCAGAAAGAACGGTGTCAGACCCGCCACACCGAAGCGAATGACAAATTTGATGGGCGCACTTTCCCTGATGGAAGCGCTTCGCTTCCCGAAGTCCAGAACTCCCAGCGCCCCCAAAGTCAGGAGGAGGAAAAGGCCTAGTTGTGCTGTCATGATGCTGTACCATTTCGGGTCGATGGATCGTTCCAGCATGGTATCCGGTAAATTGATATATGCTGCGATCCCAACAGCCAGCAGCAGAACACCCAAAGAAGCGACTCGTCTGGTCAGATACCTGTAATCGTTCCTCAGCAGCAGGCAGCCCAGCCATCCTCCGAATAGTGCAAAAGAGAAAAACGGCATCACCGGATTGTTCTTATTGACAAGCCAATTGAGCGCAATCATCAGGCTCCACCGGCTGTTATCTACAGCGCTGAGATAGACCTCATATAGCGGGATCCTGCCGTATGAAAGAGCAAAAAAGATGAGGCCGATGCAGAGGAAAGCCTTCCCGATGCGATGAGCAAACCCCGCATGATCCATGCCGCTTCGAAGGTGTAAACGCTGCAAAAGGTATGTGACAAAACCCAATAGTATGATATTGAGGCCGATCATCACCAGGCTGTCTATATACAGAATCCTCTGAAGAGAAAACCCTGTGATCCCCGTCCCCTGTATGATCTGAATCAAAAGGCTCCGATCCATGGATCGTTCCGAAAAGTTCACGATTCCCGGGCCGGTGAAGAAAAAGTATAAATACGCGATCAGCAGGATAAAGGCTCCTGAAGCTAGCCGGTATTTCAGCAGATCGGATGGCAGGAAGCCCTGCTGTCCGATCTTTCTCATCGATTGGATGGTATGGGAAGCGCCGCTGATCATGCCGAAGAGCCCCGCGAACATCAGCAGCAATCCGATGATTGTTACGGCAACCGGCGGATCACTGAAGTCGATGTCGTAAAGATCCCGATAATGATAAAAGGCGGAGTGGAATACGATGACAATCATAACTCCCGCCCCTCTTAAGAAATCCAGCCCGTAATACCGATTTCTCATAACTGACCTCCGTTAACCGTTCACTGCGCTATAGGCGGATGAGAAAGCAAACTGCAGGTTGTATCCCCCTGTATCACCGTCCACATCCAGCACTTCACCGGCAAAATAGAGACCGGATACCTGCTTCGATTCCATCGTTTTCAGGTCCACTTCATCCAGGCTCACACCGCCGGCCGTAACCATGGCGGATCGCAGGGAGCCAAGCTTTTCAACAGTGAACTCGTCCCGCAGGATATTTTTTATCATCCGTTCCATGTCACTTCGGGACATCTGCGCCGCTTTTATGGCAGGGTCGATCCTACAGCGTTTGCATAATATCTCCAGAAACCTTCTTGGGAGTTCACCAAAAGATTCGGCTTCGCTTCCGCTGAATAGCTCCGTCAGCACCGTAATCCATTGTTTCTTGCTGTTTGCCACCGCTTTTTTGATTTCAACCGCCAGCTGATCTTCGGATATTCCGGGGTTATAGTTGAACCGGATGCTGTCTCCGGCTGCCAAATATCTGGAATGATCGAGAATAAGAGGTCCCGAAAATCCCTGATGAGTCAGCAGCAAGGAACCGCTGAATTCTAAAGAAGTCTCTTTTGAATGATCGGTGTGCAGGCTTTTCATGATGGATAATTTTGCGTTCTTAAACGTGATGCCGGCACAGGACTCATAGGGATATTCGAATACGTAAACCGGGGTCAATGCCGGACGGCGTTCTGTAACCTTCACCCCCAGATCTTCCAGCAACTTGAAAAATCCTCCGTCGGATCCGGTGGAAGGATATGAGCATCCACCCGTAGCAACCAGGACACTTTGGCATTCGTATCGCTGATTCGGGCAGATGACTGTAAAATGGTCACCGGTGCGTTCCAATGCGACCACAGGCGAAGAATAGACAATGGGGATACCGTTCATTTTGCATTGACTGGTAAGCGCATTCACGATGTCCCGTGCGTCTAATGATGAAGGGAAGATTTTCCCGTCCTCTCTTTCCACGGTATGTATGCCCATTTTCTCAAAGCTCTCCAGCACAGATCGGTTGCTGTGACGATAAAGAGTTGTGCGGATCCTGTTTCCATTCTGCCCGTAATGCCCGACGAAGTCCTTTATATTTCCGCCGTGCGTAAGATTGCACTGCCCGTTGCCTGTCAGCAGCAGCTTTTGTCCCGCCCGGCTTCCTTTTTCCAGGATAAGCACGCCCTCCGCCGATTTCACCATTGCTCCGGCATATAGGCCGGCCGCGCCGGCTCCGATTATAATTAAGCGATGTATCATATTTTTACCGTTATCCTGTTTATCCATGGTATAAGGCAGCATTTCTATTTATATGAGTGTAGCATTTCACGGCAAATAAAAAAAGCCCCCTCAGGACTGCTTTCTTTTGCCATGTTTCTTTACTTTTGTTATCAATGTTTGGTGTTTTACCTACCTTTGGCTGACCCACAGTGCAATTTCAATGTTTTCTTCCGTCGAGTCTTCCATAGCGGTAATGCAGTTCGAATAAAATGTTTCGCTGCCTTCAAAATATGTGTTGTTTTGCATCACTCTCATCCCTCCTTTCTTCTAATGATAATTTTTTACAGTCTTATCATAAATGATCTGTGTTAAGGGGATATTATGCCTATGTTATATGTTTGTTAAATCTATAAACAACACGCCGGTGAATCAAATATCACCGGCGCTGCTTGGCGAAAAAAAACCCGGAGTATACACTCCGGGTTTTGCAAAGATCATACTATGCTTTAGGCTTTCAGAACGGTGTTGATTGCCTTAGTAGGACATTTGACAACGCAAGTCGGATCCGAACATTTTTCCACGCAGATTTTTGAGTCTACGACAGCAAGATTGTTTACAATTTTGATTGCCTCATACGGGCAATTTTTCGCGCAGATCCCGCATGCGATGCAGGCCGCTGTACAGAGTTTCCGGGCTACTGCTCCTTTGTCTTTGGAATTGCAGTCCACTTTCACATGTGCGTCAAGCGGAAGCATTCTGATGACGTGTTTCGGGCAGGCCTTTTCACAGGCGCCACAACCTGTACATTTTTTCTTATTGACAATAGGCAAACCGTCTTCGCCCATGGATAAGGCATCAAACGCACAAGTCCCCACACAGGTTCCGAATCCCAGGCAGCCGTATTTGCAGCCCTTTTGACCCTGGCCAACAAGATTCGCCGCCACGCAGTCCTGGATACCGGTGTAGTTGAAGCTCAGGACTGCTTTTCCCGTGCCACCCGCGCAGCCTATATGAGCCACCCTCGGTTCTACTGCTTCGGCAACCTTTCCGGTCAACTCCGCAACACGGTCCGCTACAGCAGCTTTCCCCGGAATGCAGAGGTTCGGTGCAACATCAGGATTCAGCACTACCGCTTCAGCATATGCCATACATCCGGCGTAACCGCATGCACCGCACTGTCCTTTTGGAAGCACATCTTCCACAATATGGATCAGCGGGTTGATCTCGATCGAAAACTTTTTATTCGCTATGGCCAGTGTGAATCCAAACAGCAGTCCTACGCCCAGCATTATTGCAATGATTAATATTGAAGTTTCCATATTCGCTATCCCTCCTACATGCTTATCATTCCGGAGAATCCCAGGAATGACAGGGCCAGCATGCCGGCCAGTATAAACGCGACTCCCAGACCACGGATCGATTGCGGCACGTCTGCGTAGTCCAGTTTTTCACGGAGACTTGCCATCAGGACCAGAGCCAGGGCGAATCCTGCGCCGGAACCCAAAGCGTTTACTACGCTGAAAATAAATGTATAATCGGATTCGGCATTGATGAGAGGCACACCTAAAACGACACAATTCGTTGCAATCAGCAGCAGGTATATTCCCCACATGCCATATAATGCAGGAGCCATCTTTTTAATGATCATTTCCAGCAATTGAACAAAGCTTGCTATCAGAATAACAAAAACGATGGTTTTCAGGAAGATCAAGTCGAAAGGCGCCAGGACGAACGTGTATACCACCCAGGCGAGCATCGAGCTCAGCGTAATGACGGCGGTAACCGCTACTCCCATGCCTAAAGAAGCATCCAACTTTTTCGATACGCCAAAGAAGATGCATAATCCTAAAAATCTTGTTAAAACGAAGTTATTAACTATAGCCGCGCTTACAAATAATGTTAAATATTCTGCCATTATGCATCACGCTCCTTCAGTTTTTTCTCTTTTCGTTTGTTGTAGATATTCACTGCTCCAACCATATATCCAATCAGAACAAACGCACCTGCCGGCAGGATCATGATCAGCGGCGCATTGTAGCCTTCGCCGAAAATCTGGAATCCCAGAAGGGTTCCATTACCGAGAATTTCACGGATAACACTGATCGCCAGCATAGCCAGAGTAAATCCTACGCCCATGCCCAAACCGTCAAAGAACGAAGGGATCAGTTTGTTTTTCGACGCGAACACTTCGGCTCTTGCCAGGATGATTGCAAATACTACAACCAGAGCCAGATAGATTCCTAAAGCCTTATACAGCATAGGAGCAAATGCTTCCAGGATCAGCTGCGCCAGCGTAACGATCGTAGCGATGGATGTGATATAAACCGGCACACGTACTTTTGGATTGACCCATTTGCGGATCAGGGAAACGACGACGTTGTTTGCAGTAATAACGAACATAACTGTCAAGCCCATGGTAAGCCCTGTAGACACACTGGATGTGACCGCTAACGCAGGGCAGAGACTCAGAGCCAGTACCAGTATCGGGTTCTCGTCAATGATTCCCTTTGAGAATATTTTCCATAAACTATTCTTCATCTTATTCACCCTCCGTATATTCTGTAACAGCATCTACGGCTTCTTTAACGGCTTTCGTTACTGCACGGCTGGTGATGGTGGCGCCGGTGATCGCCTGGATATTTTCAGTGTTCTGCGGATCCTTGACCACCGTCAGGGCGTCAGAGGTTTTGCCCCAGAACTGGCTTCTGAAATCCTCTTCAGCGGCTTTTGTACCGAGTCCCGGAGTTTCGTTCGCCTTTGTGATGCTGTAGTCTATGATCTCGCCTTTGTCTGAAACCGCTACCATGACCACCACTGGTCCCCCGTAACCTTTTGCTTCACCCGGAACGAGGTAGGCAATGACTTCTCCGCCTTTTTCAGCTTCGTACCAGCCTTCTTTGCCGTCTACCGGTTTGAAATCGTCCGCATCCGCAACCAGCTCTTTCATGGATTGTTTTAAAAGCATCTCTGCATTTTTGACTGCAAGAGGATGGGTGAAATAATATACGCCTGAGAGGATCACACCTGAGATCAGACAGGCTATGGTCAGGTTGATCGCGATCTGAAAGACGGAGTATTTCTTTTCTTCATGCATATCTGACATTACTTACCACCTCCTACGCCATAAATTCTTGGTTTGACATATCTGTCAATCAAAGGTGTTACGCAATTCATAAGCAGGATCGAGTAGCACACGCCTTCCGGATATCCACCCTTCAATCTGATCAGTGAAACCAGCAGGCCGGCGCCCACAGCGAAAATGATCTGTCCTTTTTTTGTGATCGGGGCAGTAACCATATCGGTCGCCATGAAAAACGCGCCGATGATCAGGCCTCCTGCCATCATGTGAAAGATCGGGTCGCCTGTAAACAGGCCTTCCGGTCCGAATATCCAGGTTGTGACAGCAACCGTGCCGATCATGCAAACCGGTACATACCAGTTAATGATGTGTTTGTAAATCAGGTAGACACCGCCAAGCACCAGTAATATCGTGCAGGTTTCCCCGATGCTTCCGCTTCTTGTGCCCAGCAGCATGGCTTTATACAATTCAGTTTTGCTTCCGAAAAGCTCTACAAGGCTATCATACCCTTCCAGTTTTAATACGGATAATGGCGTTGCAGTGGATACTGCATCAATGCTCGTCTGCATCGATCTCCAGGAGGTCATGGCCACCGGCCATGATACCATCAGGGCCGCTCTTCCGATATGTGCCGGGTTGAAGATATTGAATCCGAGGCCACCCATTGAATGCTTCGCCACAACGATAGCAAATGCGGAGCCCAGCGCGGTCATATAATATGGAAGATCCGGAGGGAGACACATCGCGAGAAGGAGTCCGGTGATGACGGCACTTCCATCCGTGATGGTTACTTTGATTTTTCTTACTTTTTGAACAAGATATTCTGATATCACTGCGGCAGCGATGCTGACTGCTATGTTGATGAAAGCCGATAGTCCAAAATAGAACACTCCGAATGCCGCTGCCGGTATTAGAGCCATAACGACTTTCCACATGATTTTTTGTACGGTATCGTCAGCTTTAATATGAGGTGATGTGGATACAGAATAGATGTTTTCCTGTACACTGGTTTGTGAACTCATTTTATTGATATCCCCCCTCCTAATGATGCGCAGACGGAACTTGCGATTTCGCGTGACGGATGTATTGAACGATATTTCGTTTTGACGGGCAAATATATGCGCAGCTGCCGCACTCGATACAGTTCAGCAAACCAAATTCATCTTTTGCTTCCTTGAATTTATGACGCTCGCCCAGTATGCTCAGCATGCTCGGTATCAGACCGATTGGACATGCCTCCACGCATCTTCCGCAGCGGATGCAAGGCAATTCCTCGCCATAACTCAACGCATCCTTGCTGAGCACCGTAATGCCCGCTACGCCTTTAACCACTGGAATATCCAAAGATGATTGCGCATAACCCATCATCGGTCCGCCGTTGATAATTTTCTCCGGGGTCTTGCTGAATCCGCCGCAGAAATCTACCAGATCCTTAAAGCTTGTTCCGATCCTGGTCATTACATTTTTCGGTTCGGCTATCGCATCGCCGGTTATTGTCACGACTTTTTCAATGACAGGTATCCCATGCACTACCGCTTCATAGAGGGAGTTCACGGTTCCTACATTTAGTCCGACAATTCCGATGTTGAAATGCCTGCCGCCAGCAGGAATTTCACGGCCGGTCAGCGCCTTGATGAACATTCTCTCGGCTCCCTGCGGGTATTTTGTCTCCAGAGGGACGACTTCGACACCGGTGCCTTCAAATGCTTTGGTCATGATTTCTATAGCCTGCGGTTTGTTGTCCTCGATTCCTACGATTCCACGCTTAACATTCAATGATTTCAGAGCGATCTGGAATCCGGCGGAAATCTGCTTCGCTCTTTCTACCATGAGGCGATAGTCGCAGGTCAGATAAGGCTCGCATTCGGAGCCGTTCAAGAGAACAGTATCGATTTTCTTATCGGGACCATAGGTCAACTTTGTTGCTGAAGGGAAATTAGCGCCGCCCATTCCGACCAGTCCTGCCTCTTTGATTATGGAATGGAGCTCTTCTATGTCAAGTTTCTCCCAATCCCTGTTCATAGGAAGACCGGGAGCCCACTCATCCAATCCATCGCTTTCAATTACAATTGCTATGCTCTTATCGCGGTATGAACTCGGATATTCACCGATCTCGACTACCTTTCCTGATATTGAAGCATGCACAAAACTTGTCATGGCGGCATCGGACCTGGCAATAAGCTGTCCTTTTTTGACCATGTCCCCTACCTGTACGATCGGTGTGCCCGGCGCTCCGATATGCTGACTGACCGGTATGACAACCCTGCTTGGAAGAGGCCCATTGACGATAGGGGCATTTTCGGAATAGCTTTTATTTCCCGGTGGATGCACTCCGCCACGAAAACTTTTAAGCACAAGAATCACCTCCTTCAATTGATAAAGACTATAATTGCTGTTTTATATACTATAATTCAATATATACTATAAATAAATAATAGGAAGAAAAAGATGCTACCTCACGATGCTTTTTATTTCAGGCAAAGCGTTGGCCTTTTTCCCCACGTGACTGTCAAACAATTTGATCAGGATCCCCGCAATGATGAATGCGGCGATACCGCCGATGATCTTCCCGGTCAGTACCTCCCAGCCCGCTGATTCCGCAACGAGGCCACCTGCCACCACACCTAAAAAAGCGATAATCAGGGGTGCCGCAAAGATGATCAGCGCGCTTTTCACTTTATAGGTGTCCACAACTTCGTATAATACACGCTGGCCGACTTTTGCACCGATTTTATTATCTGCTTCTATGATAGGTGAATCGCTGCCCGGGCACGCGCCGCAGCTGACACAATCACTATGTTTTCCGGCCCTTATTTTTGCTGTTTGTCCGGTTACTTCTATTACTGTACCTTCTTCAACTTTCATTGAAGGGTTCTCCTTTCGCATCTTTTCCGAAATTTATTGAAAATCATTATTCTAATGATGGTATGTTTTCCCATTGTACTTAATAAAATACATTCATATATTGCATTGAATTGTATTATATATCTCATTAATTTTCAAGTATTATATTAATGAAATAAATTTAAAATATAGTTGAAAATTTGCAGTTTTTGACGCTTATAACGGCGATATTTCAGCGTCTGATTTACAAAAGCCCTGCAATCACTGGATTGCAGGGCCTAACTATTCCGATCATATTGACAAAAAATTGACGTTCTGATCAATCTCCTTCATTTCTGAGCACGCTCTCAATTTTGTAGTTATGCTCCGAAAGAGCTTTTTCAATGGGATCTGTGTTGATGGCATTGGTCCGGATCACCACATCGCTTCTCCCGTCGCTTCCCCGATAAACAGCGATATGGCTGATATTGGCGTCAAAGGATTCGAATATCTCTGCGATATCTGCCAGAGCTCCGGGTGTATCTTCAGCCTGTATCGTTATTCTGCTGCCGACGTCGCGGAATCCCAGCAGCTCGATAAATGCATCGAAGATGTCGCTTTCCGTGATAATGCCGACGAGTTTCCCTTCTCTGACTACTAAAAGTGTTCCGACTTTATTGTCACGCATCAAAACAGCGGCCTCCTCCAGAAGCGCATCCGGAGAGATGGTTATGATATCCTTCGTCATAGCGTCTTTGACCTTTGCCTTGGACAGCAAATAGTTGATTTCGAATATGCTAAGTGTGGTGGCCTTCGTTGGCGAAACCTTTTGAAGGTCATGCTGGGTAATCAGTCCGACAACCTTTTCGCCATCCACAACCGGTACTCTTTTCAGGTTTTTCTCCCTCATCAGTTCTATTACATCACTGATCGATGCATCTGAGCCGATTGTGAACGGGTTGGCAGTCATCCTATTCTTTACATACATGCTACTCACCTCCTAGATAAGCGTTTTTAATTTGATCGCTCTTGGCCAATTCTTCACCGATGCCGCTGATCACGATGGATCCGGTTTCGATGACATAAGCTCTGTCCGCTATGGAAAGCGCCATATTGGCATTTTGCTCCACAAGCAGGATGGTCGTACCGCTCTGGTTGATATCTTTCACGATTTCAAAAATCTCCCGGACCAACAAAGGTGCCAGCCCCATGGATGGTTCGTCCATCAGAAGGATCTTTGGTCTGGACATCAGCGCTCTTCCCATGGCCAGCATCTGCTGTTCACCGCCGGACAGAGTGCCTGCCATTTGTTTTTTCCTTTGTCCGAGTATGGGAAAACGCTCGAATACGTTTTCCATATCCTTTTTGATCTGAGCCTTGTCGTTTCTCAAAAAAGCGCCAAGCTCAAGATTTTCAAGTACGCTCATCGGCGGGAAGATCCTTCTTCCCTCCGGAACCTGCGAAATGCCCAGTTCTACTCTGCGCTGCGCATTGATGTTGGTAATATCCTCGCCATGTAGGAGTATCTGTCCGCTGGTGGCTTTGATCAGTCCCGAAATGGTGCGTAGAGTGGTGGTTTTGCCGGCCCCATTGGCGCCGATCAGGGTGACGATTTCACCTTCGTGAACGGTCAGTGAAATATTCTTCAGGGCATGGATCACGCCGTAATGAACATGAAGATCTTTTATCTCAAGCATTGCTGACATCCTCCCCTAAATATGCCTCTATGACGCGCTTATTCGCCTTGATTTCTTCCGGTTTGCCCGAAGCAAGCAATGTACCGTAATCCAGAACGTAGATCCGCTCGCATATTTTCATGACGAGGGACATATCATGTTCAATCAGCAGGATGGTCAGATCAAATTGTTCCCTGATCCAGGAAATCGTTTCTGTCAGTCTGGCTGTTTCGTATGGATTCATTCCGGCAGCAGGTTCGTCCAGAAGGAGCAGCGTTGGCCTTGTTGCCAGCGCTCTGGCTATTTCAAGGTGTCGCTGTTCTCCGTACGGGAGATTTCGGGCCAGCTCGTTTTTCTTGTCCGAAAGCCGGAAGATCTCCAGCAGTTTATCGGCCTCCTCCTCCAGGCGATCTTCTTCGTTATGGAATCGATCCAGGTGCAGAAATGCCGATGGCAATTGATACCGTACATTTCCGTGCATGGCGATCCGAACATTGTCCAGGACCGACAGGTCTTTGAACAGCCGGATGTTCTGGAATGTCCTGGCCAGGCCGGTTTTCGTGATATTATAAGGCTTCATGCCTCCGAGTTCTTTTTCGGCGCCGTCTTTATCCAGCTTGATGGAACCGGATGTGGGAACATAAACGCCGGTCAGCAGGTTGAACAAAGTGGTTTTTCCCGCCCCGTTCGGTCCGATGAGTCCGACCAGTTCACCCTTATCGATGTACATACTGACATTGGAGACCGCTGTCAAGCCGCCAAATGATTTTGTTAATTTATTGATGGTCAAAAGTGACATGTTCAGCTCCTCCTTTACTCAATTTTCTCGCCTTTTTTTCCGAACCGCAGCAGATCATTGATTTCTTTATCTCCCATCAGCCCCTTTGGCCTGAATATCATGATCAGCACCAGCAAAGCAGCGTATACGATCATCCGGACCGCTGTAAAGGACTGCAGGAAGGTGGTCAGAACCGCAAGCAGAATGGCCGCCACCACGGACCCGGTCAGGCTGCCCAGACCGCCCAGAACAACAATGACCAGAATGTCCACTGATTTCATGAATCCAAACAGATCCGGCTTCAGGAAATAGAAATAAGATGAATAAAGCGCACCTGCGGTACCGGCGAAAAACGCGCCCACGGCAAAAGCCATGACTTTATATTTGGTGGTATTGATCCCCATGGATTCCGCTGCGATTTCATCTTCACGTATAGAAATGCAAGCACGTCCATGAGAGGATTTGATAAAGTTATTGATCAGCACCACGCTTAATACCGCGAAGCAATACATCCACCACCAATTGGCAAATCGCGGTATTCCGTTAAGCCCTGCTGCGCCATTTGTTATTTCAAGGTTCAGAAATATGACCCGGATGATTTCAGCCATGCCCAGCGTCGCGATGGCCAGGTAATCGCCGCGCAGACGCAAGGTCGGGATGCCGATCAGGACACCTACGCAGGCCGCCGCCACCGCTCCTGCAAAAAGGCCGATCAGGAAGCCCCCGGTGGATTTCATCTCCATGTTGACCAAGGCGCAGACATAAGCACCAATCGACATGAAGCCCGCATGGCCCAGTGAAAATTGTCCGGTAAATCCGGTCACGAGGTTCAGGCTCACGGCAAGTATGATATTGATACAGATTGTCGCCAGGGTGATTTCATAAAAACTGCTCAGTATTTTCAACGAAAGCAGTATCTGGATGATGGCAAAGGTCAATATAACAGAACCCAGAATAATGAAATTCTTTTTCGTTAATGCTCTCATATATCACACCTTCTCCTTCGTATTTTTGCCGAGTATTCCTGTCGGCTTCACGATCAGGATTACGATCAGGAAAGCGAATACCGCGGCATCCCGGTACATGGAGTTGCCATATCCGGAAACCAGTGTCTCCATGATTCCGATCCCCAGGCCGCCGATCATGGCTCCTGGTATACTTCCGATCCCGCCGAATACCGCTGCGACAAATGCCTTCAGCCCCGGCATCATGCCCATCAGCGGATCGATCGAATTATAATATATTCCTACTAAAACACCGGCAGCGCCGGCAAGGCCTGAGCCGAGAGCAAAGGTAAACGAAATGGTTCTGTCCACCTTGATCCCCATCAGCTGCGCCGCGTCCTGGTCAATGGAAACGGCCCGCATGGCTTTGCCCATTTTAGTTTTATGCACAATAAACTGTAATAACACCATAAGCACAATGGCAGTAGCGATGATATAGATCTGCTGCATATTGATCATGATTTCGCCTAAGCGAAATACTTTGTCCGATAATAGTTTAGGGTAGGATCTGACTTCCGCTCCGACGAAAAACATCATGACATATTCCAGAAGGAACGACATGCCGATGGCAGTGATCAGCACTGCGATCCTGGTTGAACTCCTCAGCGGCTTGTAGGCGATCCTTTCGATCACGACCCCGAGAAGTGCACATGATAATATTGATATGATAAGTGCGGGGAAAAATCCCAGATGCGCATAGGTCGTTACTGCAAACCCTACATAAGCCCCCACCATATAAACATCGCCATGGGCGAAGTTTATCAGTTTAATAATTCCGTAAACCATGGTATATCCAAGGGCAATCAGTGCATATATGCTGCCCAGTGATATTCCGTTTACCATTTGCTGTAAAAATTGATCCAAGGTTTGCACCTCCGTGTTCTGAATATAACCTTCGTTTTGTTGCCTTACCGCATTAGAGCGATTTAGCACTAAAACAATTAAGTTAGAGCAACCGAATGCCCTAACTTAATTGTCCTATCTTTTCAGATGATAATTCTTTCTGATACCGGTTTATTTAGGGTCCACTCTGACTGTTGTAGTCTGAACACCGTCAACAAGTCCTATAACAACGATGGACTTAACCGGGTTGTGGTCTGCACCCATGCTGAAGGAACCGGTGATGCCTTCAAAATTCTCAGTTGCGGCAAGCGCATCCTTGATGGCTACAGGATCGGTTGAGCCTGCTCTTGTGATTGCATCCGCAATGAACTTACCAAGGTCGTAACCAAGCGCATTGAATGCATTTGGCTCTACGCCGTATTTTTCTGTATAGGCCTTAATGAAATCCTGAACGATCGGACTCTGATCCAGTGAAGAATAATGGTTGGAGAAGTATACATCGTTCAGTGCGGCAGCTCCGGCCAGTTCAAGAAGAACCGGGGAGTCAAAGCCGTCTGCTCCGAGGATCGGAGCGGTTATGCCGAGGTCACGAGCCTGTTTGATGATAAGGCCAGCTTCCTGATAGTAGCCAGGGAGGAAAATCACGTCAAAGTCTTTTGCTTTGATGCTGGTTAAAATAGCATTGAAATCCTTGTCTTTAGCTACATAACCTTCCTGTGCTACGATTGTTCCGCCGTTTGCTTCAAACGTGCTGATAAAATTCTTGGCAAGTCCTTTTGCGTAATCGCTGGAGTTGTCCTGAATTATGACGGCCTTCGTTTTGCTGAGGTTCTTAGAAGCAAAGTTAGCCATAGTGATTCCCTGGAATGAATCGTTGAAGCAGATACGGAATACGAAATCATTGACGTTTCCGTCTGCATCTGTTGTGATTCCTTGGTCAGCAGTTGCTGAGTTGGAAATTACAGGGATGGAATTGCCCATTGCCACAGGGATCGTTGCCATAAAATCTCCGGAAGTAGCAGGACCCAGGCAAGCAACAACGCCCTCTTCGGTCATCAGTCTGGTTGCCAGAGAAGTGGCTTCAGCTGCGTCGGACTTGTTGTCAACGATTACAGGAACGATCTGCATTCCGTTGATGCCGCCTGCTGCGTTGATTTCGTCAAATGCCATCTGAATTCCGTTTACAGAGGCTTCGCCGTAGGAAGCAACAGCGCCTGTCAGTTCGTAGTTTACGCCGATTTTAATTTCTGTCGCAGCTTCTTCTTTCGTTCCGCCGCATCCGGCAAAAGCTCCGGCTACAAGAACCAATGCGAGTAATAAAACTAAAAATTTCCTTGTTTTCATAATACACCACCTTTATTTATTTTCAATTTATGATACTTTTTTATCATGTCACTGTCAACCAATTTCTGTCTGTAAAATTTGTGTGAGATAACAATTTTCCGGAACTGTAAAACAACACAAAAATGTTGATTTTTCAAGACTTATTATTGTGAACTGGCACAATAATATAATGGAAATATTCAGATTTTGGCCGCAATCTAATCTTCCAGCAGCCTGTATACCTCTTCCACTCCTACCACCTTGCTTCTGCCAAAGCGGAGCATTTCCAGTCCCATCATTTTCCTTTCGGCAGTAAAAGAGGCCGTGGTTTCCACGGGAACGATGCAGTTGTAATTCAACGAAAACGCATAGCTACAGGTCTCCAGGACACACACATCCGTCGCAGCTCCGGTGATCACCAGGTTTTTAATTTTTTTGGACTTAAGAAGCTCGTCCAGCTTTGTATTAAAAAATGCGTTCCATCTATTCTTGATGATGAGTTCTTCCCCTTCTGCCGGCGCCAGAGGCGGGATGATCTCCGCATCCGGGGTCCCTTTGACAAAATGTTTATATTTTTTAACTTCAAAACGTTCGGCCAGCATTTCCCAGTCGCTGAAGTCCGGCTCATATTCGGTTTTGATGTTCACCACCAGCATGCCACTGCTATTGAAGTACTGTTTAAGCTGAATGATCGGTGTAACAATATCCTCCTGCTTTGTCACATCGACATTCAGCATCTTGACCAGCGAGCCGTCCGGCGCTCCGCCTCCGTATTGCATGTCTACGACCAATAATGCGGTTTCTTGTTTGTTCAGCATATCTATTGACTCCTATTCTGTAAAATATATTGCTCCCGTTGTTTAACCAGCGGGCGCAATGCGTCATGGCAAAATTATTATACTACAAAATCCGGATTCCGGACATTATTCCCAGACTTCCATTCAATTTTGCATTCGGATGAGCTATCATTGAACTGCGGTGCTTCAGGCAGACCCTTTGTTCATGCCATAATGAGCATTGTGATTAGGAGGATATATAATATGAACGAAAAAATTTCCGCAACACGCTCCAGAACTATAATGGCGCAGATGGCGCTTCCGGATCAGGCGAATCCTGCCGGCAACGTCCATGGAGGGGAACTGAGCTCTGACCGCGTATTTTGTTATGGTTGCGCTGGGCAAAGACGGAAAGACCGCTAAGATTCCGCTCCGTAAATAGTTAAATCGCACAATAAATGGCTCCGGTAGTCCGGAGCCATTATATTTCTTACCATATTATATGTTTATGATAATATTGTATCGATAGGATAGAATCGCATCGATTCTGTAAGATCGTGCTTACTTGCTGAACTCGCCGGCGGCTTTCACTTCTACCTGACTGTGAGCAGGCTCTTTCGGCGCTCTTGCCAGCAATGCCATTACGGCGCCCACGGAACAAAGTACGCCCGTTATCATAAACGCCATTTTATAATCACCATTGTTGTTTTCTACGATGACTGCTGCAAGTCTCGGTCCGACGATGGCGCCGATACTGTAGGCCAGGAATATAAATCCATAGTTTGTTCCCACATGCTTAGGTCCGTAGAAATCCGCCGCGATGGAAGGGAATGTTCCCATAGCCCCGCCGAAGCAGAACGCGATGACCGCTACGCCCAAGCCATACAGCCAGAATGTATTCAGTGCGTTCATGCCGAACATGGCTGCAGCGCTCAAAACATACATGATGAAAACAACTCTGGTACGGCCGATTTTGTCTGATATTGTTCCCCAGAATAAACGACCGAAGGTGTTGAATAACGCCAATAAACTTACGATGGATCCGGCTTCCATAGCGGTCAGGCCCGCAACCTGCTGGCCGATCGGGGATGCATGCGCGATGATCATGAGTCCGGCAATATTAGCAAAAGCATACATGACCAGTAAATAATAGTAGTTGATCGTTCTTAACATTTCCCTGGAAGTGAAATCATACTTGCTTGGACCGATCTGACCGGTTTTTACAGCAGGCGGATTCCAACCCGGCGGTTTGTATCCTTCAGGTGCGGCCTTCATCAGGCTGCCGCCAATAATGATACCAACTATTGAATAGATCGCCTGAATTAAGAATGTGTTTAGCGGGCCGTAGTTGCCCACCAGGATTACGGCTACCGGTGCCCAGAATACAGAACCCAGGCCGAATCCGGCAACTGCCAGGCCGGTAATCATTCCGCGCTTGTCAGGGAACCATTTGACGCAAGTGGCGATTGGAACTCCGTAAGCGATTCCTATTCCTGAGCCTCCTAAAAATCCGTAACCGACGTACAGCATAGTCAATGAAGTCGTCTGGCTGGCAATAATAAGACCCGCTGATAATACCGCGCCGCCGAAAATAGCCATTTTCGTTGGTCCAAATTTTGGAACAAACCTGCCCGCTACGATCATCATGACAGGGATCATGGCGAGGTTGATCGTGTAAGCCAAAGAAACTTGAGTAGTATCCCACCCGAACATTTCCTGTATAGGATTGCGGAATACGCTCCAGGTATAAAGCGCGCCCATACAGAATTGAACAATAACTCCTCCGATGACGACTTGCCACCGATTAATCTGCTTCTCTTTACTATTCCTGTTAATCTGCATCTCTTTACTGGTCCTGTTCATCTGCTTCTCCTAACTATTCCTGTTAATCTGCATCTTTTTACTGGTCCTGTTCATCTGCTTCTCTTTACTATCACTATGTTTTGTAGCACAGTACGCTCCAGGTGTATACCCCACCCATGCAGAACAGAACGATAACTCCTCCGATGACGACTTTTTACCGATTGACCTGATTCTCTTTACTATTCCTGTTAATCTGCATCTCTTTACTGGTCCTGTTCATCTGCATCTCTTTACAGTCCCTTTGTTTTTTAGCACAATACGCTCCAGGTGTATACCCCACCCATGCAGAACAGAACGATAACTCCTTCTCCTTCATGTAAAATCCTCCTTACCTTTATTTAACTTATTATTAAGGCATGACTCCAGCAAACAACCTTGGAGGACGATGCCAGCGATACGCTTCCTCATTAGTTTCAGCCAAATTATGGAGAACTATTTGATGGTTTTTTTGTAAAAAAATAGTCAAGCTGCTCTAAACAACTTGGCCTACGCTTAATCTGTTTTTCTTATGTGTTCTTGAGTGAGTTAAGAATATTCGACAGCAAAGTATGTGTCAACATGTTTTTTTGTTAAAACATGATTTTAGAAAATGTTCTAATTATTTAATTTTATACACAATTTATTGTCTTTATTTTCTGATAATGACAAGGTTTTATTGTGAGAAAATGATGGTTGGATTTCAGGATTAAGGATATAATCTGTATAGGAAATCAGTAAGAAAAATGGGGGGGTGCTTATGGAAACATTACGAGCGAAAAAGGGTTTTATTTGTGATATGGACGGCGTGATTTATCACGGCGACAGGCTTTTGCCGGGGGTGAAGGAATTCGTGCAATGGTTGGTTCACGAAAACAAGAAATTTCTCTTTCTGACCAATGCCAGCGGCAAAACGCCAAAGGAACTTCAGCAGAAATTATGGCGGCTTGGCCTGGATATCGATGAAAGCCACTTCTATACCAGCGCCCTGGCGACAGCCAAATTCATAAAGAAGCAAAAGCCCTGCGGCAGCGCCTTTGTCATCGGCGACCCGGGCTTATTCAATGCACTGCACGACGTCGGAGTCACGATCAACGAAACGGATCCCGACTATGTTATCATCGGTGAAACAAAACATTACAATTACGAATGCATCTGCAAAGCCATGCGGCTTGTTATGAAGGGCGCCAAACTCATCGGAACCAACAGTGATCTGATCGGTCCTTCGGAAACGGGGATGATCCCGGCCTGCAGGGCGCTGGTGGCTCCTATCGAGCTCACCACCGGTATGAGCGCTTATTACATAGGAAAGCCCAATCCGCTGATGATGCGGACCGGGCTTCAGATGCTGGGCATACATTCAAGTGAATCTGCAATGATCGGAGACAGGATGGATACCGATATCATTGCAGGTATAGAAAGCGGTCTTGATACGGTTCTTGTACTGTCCGGCGTTACCTCCAGAGAAAGCATGCAGAACTACCCGTATAAACCGCGCCTGATCCTCTCCGGTGTGGGAGAAATCGCGAACGATTAGATCGAATCGCCATTAGTCGATGTGATCACTTTGAATGCCGGTAATTGAGTATTGGACCCATTCGGCAATGTTTTCAGCATGATCCCCGATCCGTTCAAAATATTTTGCAGCCATCAGGATATCCAGGCACTGTTCGCCTTCCTCCGGGTTGTCCCGGATCAACGCCACCAGTTTGTCTTTTATTTTTATAAATAGATCATCTACGACATCATCGTATTCCACCACTGCTTTCGCCAGTTCCAGATCTTTCTTCACGAAAGAGTCCACTGCGTCGCTGACCATTTTGATCGTGGCCTTCGCCATGCTGTCAATATCGGTCAGCCGTTTTGTCTGATTGTTCCCTATGAATTTTGCCAGTCTGCTGATATCTGCAGCCTGGTCTCCGATTCGTTCCATGTCGGAGATCATTTTCATCGCGGACGAGATTTGTCTTAAATCTTTTGCCACCGGCTGTTGCTGCAAAAGGAGCTTCATACACAAGTCTTCGATGTCCCTCTGCTTCCGGTCCACTTCATAATCTGATTCGATGGCCTTTTTCACCAGTTCTTCATCTCCCCCGTCCAGCAGGGAGTCAACGGCAGCCGTAATAGCCACTTCACATAAATCGCCCATTTTCGTGATCTCACGGTTCAGCAAATCCAGCTGTTCGTCAAATTTGTTTCTCATCATCCAAACCTTCCTGTTATATAATCCTCGGTCCTTTTATCAACCGGTAGAGAAAAGAGTGTCTCTGTATCTGCATATTCTATAACTTCTCCTAGCAGGAAGAAAGCTGTTTTATCAGATATTCTGACTGCCTGCTGCATGTTGTGCGTAACCATGATAATCGTATAATCGTTTTTCAGTTTTGCCGCCAGGTCTTCTATTTTTAATGTGGAGATCGGATCCAGAGCGCTTGTCGGTTCGTCCATAAGAAGCACCTCAGGTTCGACAGCCAATGCTCTTGCGATGCAGACCCTCTGCTGTTGTCCGCCGGACAATCCCAGAGCGCTTTTTTTCAGCCTGTCTTTGACCTCGTCCCAGATCGCCGCATCCCTTAATGATTTTTCAACGATGATATCCAGCTCTGCCTTGCCCCTGACACCGTGCGTTCTCGGACCGAATGCAACGTTGTCATAGACGCTCATCGGGAATGGATTCGGTTTTTGAAAAACCATTCCTACCCGTTTTCTAAGATGGTTGATATCGATCTCGCCGTAGATATCTTCCTGATCCAAAAGCACCTTTCCGGTGATCCGGCACCCTTCCACCAGATCATTCATGCGGTTCAGGGATTTCAGAAGAGTTGATTTACCGCAGCCCGAAGGTCCGATGAAGGCGGTGATTTCTTTTTCCGGTATGTTCAGATCCACGTTTTTCAGCGCCTGAAAATCTCCGTAAAAAAGATTTAAATTTTCTATCGTAAATTTATTCATTGATTCTTTTCCCTCGTTATTCATTCTACACTTTCGTCAGCCGTTTTGCCACGGCCGCCGATAGTGCATTCATTCCCACCACAATGATCAGCAAAATCACCGCCGTTGCCTGTGCCTGTTCTGTGTACAGACCTTCACTTAGCAGCGCGTACATATGTACGGAAAGCGTCCTTCCAGAGCCCATCACATCAAGCGGAACTCCGGTAACCGTACCCGCAGTATAGATCAGCGCAGCTGTCTCTCCTGTTATTCTTCCAACGCCCAGTATCACACCGGCCAGGATCCCCGGAACAGCTGATGGAAGCACGATCCGGAATACTGTTCTGAGCTTGCCCGCTCCGAGACCAAAGCTTGCTTCTCTGAAAGTATCCGGTACTGAGAGCAGTGCCTCCTCCGTCGTACGCATCACCAGCGGGAGGATCATGATAGCTAGTGTGAACGCGCCGGCCAGCAGTGAAAATCCCCACCCCAGATAGATGACGAACAGAAGAAATCCGAACAGCCCGTAAACAATGGAAGGAATTCCGGAAAGTGTTTCTGCGGTGATCCTCACGAGATGCACCAGTTTGTTCCCTCTCCTGGCATATTCAACAAGATATATGGCAGATCCGATTCCCAGCGGAATAGCCAGAAGCAGCGCCATGGCTGTAATGCTCAAAGTGTTGATGATCGCAGGCATCATGGAAACATTTTCGCTGTTATATTCCCAGGCGAATAAACCGGGATTCAGATTCGGTATGCCTTTTATCAGGATGTAGCCGATCAGCAAAGCCAGAATCGAAACGGTTATGAGAGCTGCCAGGCAGACCAGCATAAACAGAAAGAAAGAAAATGGCTTGCTTCGATAACCCTTGATCTTCTGTGACCATGTATGTTTATTGATGTGTTCCATCAGTTCACCCTCCTTTTAAGGATTGAAAAGGATAAGTTGATGATCAGAATGAACACAAAGAGTACAACTCCCGTAGATATCAGGGCTTCGCGGTGCAAATCCGCCGCATATCCCATTTCCAGAACGATATTCGCTGTCATTGTCCGCACTCCGCTCAGCAACCCGTCCGGAATTTTCGCCTGATTTCCTGCCACCATGATCACAGCCATTGTTTCACCGATAGCCCGCCCTATGCCCAATATGATGGCGGCCAGGATACCTGACTTCGCAGCGGGAACCAGTGCGGCAAATACGCTTCTTTCGTGGGTCGCCCCCAAGGCCAGTGCTCCTTCATAGTAGCTCTCCGGGACTGCCCGGATAGCCGCTTCTGAAACCGAGATGATGGTTGGGAGGATCATAATCCCCAGGATGATCGATGCGGTCAGCACGGTTTTACCGCTACCGCCGAAAGTGTGCAGCATAAAAGGTACAAGAACCACAAGGCCGAAGAATCCGTATACAATAGACGGTATGCCGGCCAGAAGATCCACAGCAGGCTTCATCAATCTGTGCAGAATGCGGGGGCAGAATCTGGCCATGAATATAGCCGTGAGCACACCGATCGGCACACCGATGGCGATGGCTCCAGCGGTAACATAGATACTCCCTATGATCATAGGGAGTATTCCATAGATATTGTTGCCGGGTTTCCAGGTCTCTCCGGTGAGAAACTCAGCGAACCCAATTTTCATCATACCCGGTATTCCGTTTGCGAAGAGAAACAGGCAAATCAATGCTACTGCCAGAATAGATGTGCACGCTGTGATCAGAAAGACCATATGCATTGATTTTTCTTTAAACGTTTTCATTCCTTCTCCTTGTTAAAGCTATATCTGCGACCAGTCCGTGATCTCGCCAGTGAATATTTTTTTAACGGTATCGGAAGGAAGTTCATTGATGCTGTTTTCGTTGTTGACGATCACAGCGATCCCATCCAGGGCGATGACTGTCGGGGTGATCCCTTTTTCAAGCTCGCTGTCCTTCAGTTCGCGTGAAGCCATCCCAATATCGCAGATACCTTCGATTGTGGATGTCATGCCGGTGGTTGAGTCACTCTGTTGGACTTCAATGGTCACGTTCGGATTTAAAGCGACATACGCTTCTTTGAGGGATTCCATGACAGGGGTAACGGAGGAAGAGCCCGCGACTGTTACTTTTCCTGATAGATTGGATGAAACATAAGGCTGACCTTCAACTGCGGAGATGTAGCCTTTGCCTTCTACGACAGCCTGTCCGTCTGCGCTCAGAATAAAGTTGATGAAATCCTGGGCAACAGGGTTTATTTCAGACTTTGTGGCAATATTGAAAGGTCTTGATATTTTGTATGTGCCGTTCTTGATGGTCTCTACAGATGGTGCTGCGCCGTCGATTTTAAGTGCTTTTACCGAATCGTTCAGCGAGCCCAGTGAGATATAGCCGATAGCATTCGGGTTTCCTGCGACGGTGGATAAAACGATGGACGTGCTGTTAGCGATCTCGGCATCTATCGTTGTGTTGTCGACTTTAGTTCCATCTGCCAGCTTTTCTTCAACACCGAAAAGCTCTATAAAAGCTCCTCTGGTACCCGAACCGTCTTCTCTGGACACTACAGAAATGCTTTTATTGGCAGATCCGTCGTCAGTATCATTTCCGCCGCCGCATGCAGCGAAAGAGGACATGACCAATACTCCGGTCAGCAATAATCCTATGATTTTTCTCGTTTTCATTCTTTAATCTCTCCTTCAGATTTTTCATTTTTTCATCTTCTTTTCAAAATGATTTTATCGTGGGATTGTTAAGAACAAAGGCAAGAAAAAGTTAATTCTATGTTAAAATTTTTAATAAAATATTGGAACTGTTAATTCTATGTTAAAACCGCTTGAAATATTTTAAGAACCCGTCATCTACTTTCAGTTCAATGACATTTGATTCCTGGAGATATTCGATATTGGAGCGCAGCATTTTTTCGATAGCCATATATTTGTTGACAGTGCTGACTGATATTTTAAGCGTGCTGATTACTGCCTTAGTTATTTCCTCCATCGTCATCGGCCGGTCTATGATTTCTGAAACCCTTTGGGCGCAGTATTTGTAAAATTCTATATTCTCATCGATCAAATTTTGAATACTGTCATAGATTCCCTTGTGTGCGATTATATAGCAGGAACAGATCAGGGCACGCAGTTCCGCCTTGCTTTGCAGATCTTCCGACAGAACATTGGCATACGGCATTTTCGACCCTTTCATTACCTCATGGCTTACAAGTCCGTCTCCAAGGTAAGCCACATCGTCCGGTGTAATAATGCAGATATGAGCAGGACTGTGTCCCGGATTATGAAACAGTCTGAATTCCACACCGCAAACGGAAACGGTTTTCTGGTTCTCCCGTATTATAATATCCGGCTCGCACACCATGTTCCCGTAATGTTTTTTAACTTCATTCAGGGGATGCCCACTGAAAAAAAATTTAAGATTGTATATGGAACTGCAGAGCGCGGCTTCCACTTCGTGCATGGCGATCTGACAATGGTATTTTTCTTTAAAATATGAATTGTTTCCGATGTGATCCACATGAGCATGGCTGCTGATGATTCCGGCGACCTTCAGGAAGTTAGCATCCAGCACCTTTTGGATGCCAACTCTTTCTCCCGCGGCCCAACCGGTATCCAGCATAATGATTTCCTGATCGTTGATTTTATAAAAAGGGATATAGGTCATGCCGGTATCGATGATATACGTATTCCCTTTTGCGGTTATTATTTCCATATATGTTCTCCTGTTCCTGTTCAAAGAAAATCCGGGCAACTAATATTATCATCAATCGCCCGGATTTTACAGATGGAATTTACTAATCAAATTATTAACTTGTTAGTTGTTTATCCTTCGATCTGGATATATTTTTTCTGTTCGACTTCAGGAGTTTCTTTCTTCTTTGGAATTTCGATTTTGAGCATCCCGTTTTCGAATTTGGCATTGATGTCCTCTTCAACAACCTGGTCGCCTACATAAAAGCTCCTCTGGCATCTGCCCATGTATCTCTCTCTCCGAATGTATTTTCCAGCGGCATCCTTCTCTTCGATGCCCTCGCTGCGGGAAGCATCGATTGTCAGATACCCGTTTCTCAATTCGGCGCGGATATCTTCTTTCTTATATCCCGGAAGTTCGATGTCCAATTGGAATTTATCCTCAAATTCGCGGACATCCGTGTTCAATAACTTCGGAGTATACGTTTCTTTGCCATAATTGACCGGTGTCGAAAACGCATCATTGATAAAATCATCCACAAAGTTACTTCTGAAAATGCTTGGTAATAACATTTCTCTTCTCCTCCATTCATTTGATATGTTGTTTATTAAGACTTTTTCAAGCCTTATGGTTAATGTAATTATTTTATAAACCAGATTGTTAGCACTGTCAATAGACGAGTGCTAACTTTCACAAATTCTTCACATTCCTCTTTTTTTCTGTTATTATGTTAACCATGAAGGAGGCAGAACACGCTGATATGAAATATTTCTTTTTTGATTTTGACGGTACACTGGCCGTCGGGAAAACCTGTGTGATCCCCGAAGCAAATATCGAAGTTCTCAATAAGCTTAAGGAAAAAGGTCATTCGTTAGCAATTGCCACAGGTCGTCTTCAGGCGGACGCGATTCAGATTTGTAAAAAGCTTGAAATCGGGAACCTGGTCAGCGACGGAGGCAACGGTATTACGATAGACTGGAGTCTTGTGGATCTGGTTCCGCTGAACCGGGAGCGTTCCATTGAATTGCTTCAGGAACTGGATGACAAGGGCTTCAGCTGGGCGGTCACTGTGGAAAACGCCTGCATCCGCTATACACGCTCCGCTGATTTTGTCAATGATGTTTCGGACAATTATATGGAGACGATCATCAGGCCGAATATCGATTATAATGAGATCCCGCAGTTTCTGAAAATCTATATCGGATGCCGAATGGATAACGAAAAAGATATAGATGCACTGAAGCGCCTTCCGGTTGTGCGTTATAGCTCCCGATGTCTTTTTATCGAGCCCGATGACAAATCTGTGGGCATTAAAAGAGTGATGGATTACCTCAACGCCCCCTATAAGGATGTTGTCGTTTTTGGAGACGGCACCAACGACGTAAAAATGTTTACCGGCGAATGGACTTCCATCGCCATGGGCAATGCCCGGGAAGAGCTGAAGTCAAAAGCGGACTTCATCACGAAAAATGTGGATGATAACGGCATCGAATATGCCTGCAGATATTTCGAGTGGCTGTAAAGGTTCCATTCTCTATCCTTGCTTTTTGAGTGGCATTAAAGTATAATCACAAGGTGGATTTCAAAAAGTGCACGGTTTGTGCGCTTTTTTATTGAGTACGATAAGCATCATTTGATGCAGGAGGTAGTTTATATGTTAACTGTAAATAATTTAAGCCTGGGCTTTTCGGATAAATATCTTTTTAAGGATGTAAATCTCAAATTTACGCCCGGCAACTGCTATGGCGTCATTGGCGCCAACGGGGCAGGAAAATCAACATTTCTCAAGGTTCTGTCCGGTGTTCTGGAGCCCACTCGCGGAGAGGTCAGCATCCAGCCGGGGCAGCGTATGGCAACACTGAGCCAGGATCACTTTGCCTTTGATTCCTATCCGGTACTGGGCACGGTGATCATGGGGCACAAAAGGCTTTATGACATCATGCACCAAAAGGAAGCATTATATAACAAAGAGGATTTTTCGGATGAAGACGGGATTCTTGCATCGGAGCTGGAACAGGAATTTGCCGAGTTGAATGGCTGGGAAGCGGAAAGCAACGCGGAAAAGCTTTTGATGGGATTAGGGATTTCTAAAGATCTGCACCAGAAAGACATGAGAGATCTGACCGGAGATGAAAAAGTGAAAGTGCTGCTGGCCCAGGCTCTTTTTAATGACCCGGATATCCTTTTACTTGACGAGCCGACAAACCATCTCGATTTCAAAGCAATCGGCTGGCTGGAAGATTTTCTGATGGATTACCAGAATACGATCATTGTCGTATCCCATGACAGGCATTTTCTGAATAAAGTTTGTACGCACATGCTGGATATTGATTTTGGCAAGATCACCATTTACCTGGGCAATTACGATTTCTGGTATGAATCGAGCCAGCTGACCCAGCGCCTCCTGAAGGATCAAAATCGTAAAAAGGAAGAAAAGATCAAAGAGCTTCAGGACTTTATCGCACGTTTCAGTTCAAACGCATCCAAGGCGAAGCAGGCTACCTCCAGGAAAAAGCTCCTGGATAAAATCACCATCGATGACCTTCCTTGTTCCTCCAGGCGGTACCCTTATGTAGGGTTCAACCCGGAAAGAGAGGCTGGAAAGGACATCCTTTTTGTTGAAGGGATATCAAAAACAATAAACGGAGAAAAACTTCTGGACAACGTTTCCTTTACCGTCAATAAGGGAGACAAAATTGTGATCATGAGTAAAAACGAAGCGGCCAGAACGGCCCTGTTCCAAATTCTTGCGGGAGAAATCGAGCCGGATGAAGGATCCTACAGATGGGGAGTGACCACTTCCTTTGCGTACATGCCAAAAGACTATACGCAATATTTCGAAGGGTTGGATGTAAACCTGATCGAATGGCTTCGTGAATTTTCGGCGGATAAAACCGAAACGTTCCTACGGGGATTTCTGGGAAGAATGCTTTTTTCCGGAGAAGATGCCCTCAAAAGCTGCAAGGTCCTGTCCGGGGGCGAAAGAGTGCGGTGTATGTTCTCGAAGCTCATGCTGTCCAGCGCAAACGTCCTGATGTTGGACGAACCTACCAACCACCTGGATCTGGAATCCATTACGGCGGTAAACAACGGGCTCATTGCCTTCCCGGGAACGATCCTATTTTCTTCTCACGACCACAACTTCATCAGTACCATCTCAAACAGAGTCATCGAATTGCTTCCAAGCGGCACCATCGACAAGGTGATGCCGTTTGATGAATATCTGGAAATGAATTAGCCGGCTATTAGCCGGCTTTTTTTTATCAGATTTCCGTTATAATACTTCCATGATGAGCGAGGCCAGGAAGCGGTAGCCTTCCGGGGTCGGGTGCAAGCCGTCATGGAAAGCTGCTTCCGATCCTTTTTCTTTCGCATATTCCATGTATGCATGCTGTGTATCCAGCACCGTAACATCTTCCGCATTCCCGTACTCCCGCATGAGGCGGTCGTATTCCTGAATTTTTCTGTTGACTTCATCGTAGTCCGTATCCATGGTATCCAGCCATTCTCTACGGGCTCTCGGTGCATCCGTCAACAGCGAAGTCATCAGAATGACGCGGATCCCGGCATCAGTAGCTAACCGGCACATAGTCCTGATTTTTTCCATTGCGCCTTCCGGCGTATCGGTTTTGTAGATGAAGTCATTGGTACCGGTCATGATTGTAACAATGTCCGGTTTATGGTCCAGAACATCATGCCTGAATCTGGCGAGAACATCCGCGGTGGTTTCACCGTTATTGCCTTTATTGATCACATCATAACCGGTTGCTTCCCTGATAATGCTTGGAAAGCTCAGGCTTCTGCGATACGGAAATCCATTGGTAATGCTATTTCCGATACATACGATTTTTAATTTCTTTGTCATACGGGACCCTCATGAGGTGGATCAGCTGTAATACAGGTTGGTTGTAACATATTCCGGTTCGCATGTTACATCGATCCCCAGGGATCTTACGGTCTGTTCATCACGGTCGCTCAATATTGCCGTACAGTGAGCCCTGCACCCCCGGATGCACTCCAGTTTTTCGGCAGCCATTTCTGCCGCCGGATTTGTGGTGGAGGATATGATCAAAGCACTGAGGACTTCTTCGCAGTTCAAGCTGCTTCGATCCTGTTTGAGTATATTGGTTTTAAGATCCTGGATCGATTTTAAAACGCTGGATGAAATCAGCGGAATATCATCCCCGATGTTGGACAGCTTCTTGATGGCATTGAGTATACAAGCAGCAGCAGCAACCATCCTTCTTGAGCTTCGGCCGGTTATGATGGTTCCGTCCGGTAATTCCATGGCCATTACGACGACGTTCAGGTAACGCGGATCACAGTTCCGCTTATACTCCGCATATTCCCTGGCCGGATTGACAACAGCCCTATCTTCAACGCGCAGCCCCATCTCATCCATCAGGAGTTTGGAGCGGTTCAGCGCCTCTTCAGATATCTTTCCTTTTTTGTAATCACATTCTGCAATGATATAGCGTCGTATGATTTCCTGTTTCGCGGCTGCTCTGCACACTTCATCATCTATAATGCCGAATCCGGCACGATTAACACCCATATCGGTAGGCGACTTGTATTCTGATTCTTCGTTGGTTATCTTTTCGATGATCCGTTTTACTACAGGGAAGACTTCCAGGTCACGGTTATAATTGACTACGGTTTCCCCGTAAGCTTCCAGGTGGAAATTGTCGATCATGTTCACATCCTTCAGGTCGGCGGTAGCTGCTTCATATGCCACATTTACCGGATGTTTCAGCGGAAGATTCCAGATCGGGAACGTCTCGAATTTGGCATATCTCGCTTTTATCCCCCTTTTGTTATCATGATAAAGCTGAGACAAACAGGTTGCCAGCTTGCCGGATCCGCCTCCCGGTCCGGTGACGACGACCAGCGGCTGTGTCACCTCGATATATGGGTTGGCCCCATACCCTTCCTCCGATACGATCACTTCAACTTCGGTAGGGTAACCTTTCGTGAAGTGATGTTTGTATGTTTTGATCCCTCTTCTTTCCAGCTTGTTGATGAACATGTTGACCGCCGGCGCATCTTCATATCTTGTCACAACGACACTGTTGATGTGGAGTTCGTATTTTCTGAACATATCAATCAACCTCAGGACCTCCAGATCATAAGTGATGCCGAAATCCTGTCTTGTCTTGTTTGTTGTGATATCTCCGGCATAAATGCATATGATGATTTCTGCCTGATCTTTCAATTTATGAAGCAGCTTGATCTTGGCATTTTCGTCAAAGCCGGGCAATACCCGCATAGCATGCTTGTCGTGAACCAGTTTGCCGCCAAATTCCAGATATAGTCTTTCACAGGATCTGCTTTTCAGTCTCTCCTGAATATATTTTGCCTGCTCTTCCATGTAAATATTAGCATCAAAACCGATCTTGCCCATGATCTCACCTCTTTCGTTTTTCATTTGATTTCTTACTTTTTCCCAATTCTTTATTTTATTTGTCTAGTATCTCAATTGCTTTATCCAACTGGTTATCTTCCGTGGTGATGCCGAATGCATAGTTATATGCGGCGGTATCCAGCTTGCTCATCGTGGTATAATCCAGCACTCCGTAAGGCCAGAGTCCTGCTCCGGCTTGAAAACTTTTAACCGCAGCATCCGTTTCCGCATCCATCGTACCGTTGATCTTAACGGGATATCCCATCAGTTGAAGCCTCTGCTGCGCCGCATAGACATTTAACCCCGTCATGCCGGGAGACGGTTTGACTTTTTCGGTCATAGGAGCAAAGCCCGCATAGTATGATTGCGCTTCCGCCAGATCGTCAGCCACGTTATTTCTGACTTCCACATCGGGTTTTATTCCGACACCGTCAATTTCATTTTTGTCTGGTGTAAGAAAATAGCATATTGAAAGTTTATACCCGCCCTGGTCCCCAAAGGTCCCGATGGTCTGAGCGATCCCTTTGCCATAGGTCTTTGTTCCTACGATGACCGCACTCCCTGAGTCCTGCAGTGCACCGGCTAAAAGCTCGGAAGCGCTGGCGCTTTTGGAGTTCGTCAGCACCACCATCGGCATGATGATTTCGTTGGACTGTTTCGCTTCAATGGTCTCAACTAATTCACCCTGTCTGGACAGATGAGTGATAGCGCCCTGGGAAATAAACTGATCGGCTATCCGGATGGCGACATTGATAAGCCCGCCCCCATTGTCCCGGATATCCAGGATCAGGCTGTCGGCGCCGCTGTTGATCAGCGCAGTCCGGGCTTGGCTCAATTCCATATCGGAATCATCATCAAAGCCTGACAGCTTGATGTACCCGATGTCATCTTTCAGCATTTCATACTTGACGGATGTCGCCGCAATCAGCGCTCTTGTGACAACGATATTGTATGAAGTTCCGTTCCTTCGGATTTTTATGTTGACCTGAGTTCCTGCAGCACCTCTGAGCATAGCGGATATTTCAGTCAGCGTTTTCCCGGATACTGAGATCCCATCGATGCCGGTAATGATATCCCCTGTCTGGATCCCTGCCGTGGCAGCAGGTCCGCCGTATGACAGGTCTGTTATGACGCATTGGCCCCCGCTGCTCTGGATGGTGACCCCTACGCCCTCATAGTTGCCGCTTACATTCTGGCGATAGCTATTGACCGTTTTCGCATCCTCATAATAAATACTGAATGGATCTCCAAGAATGTCCGTTGTTCCATCAAATGCGCCGTTCACGAGTTTATCCAGGCTCACATCATCCTTGAAGAATTTTTTTATGAACAGGATGTAATTTTCCAATGTATCCATCCGCTGTTCCAGTTCCAGGACCTCGGTTTCGCTGGCTACAGCGGTCTGTGTAGTTTCGGCTGCATAGGCTCCTGTCGAAAAAAATACAAAGGCGATAGAAGTGATCACCATCGCCAACGCAATGATCAAAGCGATTACCTTAACAGTTTTCTGATTCATACAAATTCCTCTGCTTACATGATTTCGATTTTAAGTCTGTTCCGGCTTTCTGCCAGTCCGCGCAGACTGATGTCATAGTCTATATCAAGGGTCCCGGCTCCGTTTTCCGCCAGATTGTTTTCTATATTATTGGTCAAAACTTCGATTTCGAACGTACCGTAAGGCGTCTCATACTCCCCTTTGTATCGTTTGCCTTTTTCAAATTCAATCACTGTATTATCCAAAGGATCGCCGATCCTTTTCATTTTGACTTTTTCTCCGGTCAACTGAAGATTCGTCTTGCAGCCCGGCATGCCGGAAAATTCGCTCTCTTCATATTCGATAAAAAGCGAATCCCCGCTTTTATAAAGCTTTCCCTCTGTGACCAATTCGATTTTATCTTCTTCTTTTTCCGAAAAAATCTGTCTACCTACGATTTTTAGCATAATATCTCTCATATCCAAACCTCACTATCCGATCAATTAATTCCGGGTATGGCACACCCGCTTCCGCCCAGAGCAGAGGCATCATGCTGAATCTGGTAAAACCCGGAATCGTGTTGATTTCATTTAAATATATCTTTTCTGTATTCCTATCCATAAAAAAGTCAATTCTGGCGAATCCTTTGCAATCGATGGCTTTATAAGCTGTTTTGGCCATTTCTCTGATGCTTTCTCTCTGCTCATCAGAAATATCGGCGGGGATCATCAGCTTGGAAGCGCCACCCGCAAGATATTTGGCATGATAGTCGTAGAATTCGTCAGAAGGAAGGATCTCTCCCACTGCCGCCGCTTCGATATTGCCATTATGATTCCCGATGACAGAGGTCTCCAGCTCCCTGACCTCAAGGCCCTCTTCAACAACGATCCTTCTGTCATACTTCATCGCAGTCAGGATGGCTTCTTCCAGGGTGCCCGGGTCTTTTGCCTTTGTCACCCCGACGCTGGAGCCCATGTTTGCAGGCTTGACGAAAACCGGCCAGCCCAGGGATTCCTCTAATTCCTTCAGTATGCTTTCCTTCGATTCGTTGAAATCTTCGCTGTAAATCAATTTGTGACTGCAAATCGGAAGCCCTGCCATTTTAAATACATCCTTTGCCAGACCTTTATCCATTGCCACTGAGGAAGCCAGAACTCCGCATCCGGCGTAAGGGATATCCAGCATCTCGAACAGCCCCTGAATCGTTCCGTCTTCACCGTAAGGCCCGTGCAGCACCGGTAGTATAAAATCGGCGGTTTTCTTGATGTCGCCGGGATTGAAAGGCGTGGAATTTTGAACCCACCGATCTTGCTCGATCAGATCCGGCTCGCCCTGGTAGAGCCGCCATTCACCTTCCCTGGTAATGCCGATGGTTACGATTTCATATTTATCAAGACTTGCGGCCGCCTTTATAACAGACGTAGCTGACATAAGCGACACTTCATGCTCCCCCGAGCGGCTCCCAAATACAATACCCAACCTGATCTTGTCCATTTTTTCTCCTTTATCCCCCGAATCGACCGTTAGTTTCTGATTTTCCCTATCAGTTCCTGCCGGATCCTGTCCAGGAATTCCATAACCTCTTCTTCCGTTTTTCCGCTGCCGAAAAGGTAAATCTTGAGTTTCGGCTCGGTACCGGACGGTCTCACAGTAAATCCGCACCCATCTTCCAGATTAAATTCGACAACATCTGCCGGAGGAAGCTCTCCGCCTTTTTGATAATCTATCATATTCAGAACCTTCTTGCCTCCGAACCCGGGACTTTTGTCCTGTCGGAATATCCGCATGATCTCAGCCATCTCTTCCATGCCTTTTTCACCCGGAAACTGGAAATCCAAGAGTTCGTTGCGGTTGTAGCCATGTTCCTTATAGAGTTCCTGCATCCTGTCCGCCAGTGTTTTTCCGGATTCTTTATAGAACGAAGCCATCTGGCAGATCAGCATGACGGCATTGACCGCATCCTTGTCTCTGACATAAGTTCCGGACAGATACCCGTAGCTCTCTTCATATCCGAATATGAAGTCCTCCTCATGACCTCTGTCTTCATGCATGCCGATTACTTCACCGATATATTTAAATCCCGTTAATGTCGTAATGACACTGACACCGTATTTTCTGCAGATCGCATCCGCCATTTTTGTTGTTACTATAGTCCTAACCATATAAGGATTCTCCGGCATCGGCTTTGCCGCACCGGCCGCGCTTCTCGCCTGGCATATAAAGTCCGTCAGTAATACACCGACTTCATTTCCCGAAAGCAATTCATAGTCTTCTTGATGTCTGACAGCGATGCCCACTCTGTCGCAATCAGGGTCCGTGGCCAGCAAAAGATCCGGCTTGACCACCCGGCACAAGGCGAGTCCAAGTTCAAGGGCATCCTTCTTCTCCGGATTCGGATAAGGGCATGTCGGAAAATTACCATCACATTTTTCCTGCTCGGGAACTAAAGTAACTTGTCCCACTTCCGTCCGCTTTAATATCTCTGTCACGGGAACCAGGCCGGCACCGTTCAGCGGTGTATAGACCACGCGAAGACTGCTGCACCGGATCCCCATGCTTTCTTTCATGACTGCGTCATAATAAGCCTCTTTTATACTGTCTGTCAAGTAGGTAAGACGGCCGGATTGCTGCGTTCCCGATGATATTGATTTAACATCTTCGAAAATATCCAGCTTCTCAATTTGTTCCAGGATGGCGTTTGCCTCGTTGTCAGTCACCTGGCAGCCTCTGCTGTTATACACTTTGTATCCGTTGTACTCGCAAGGATTATGGCTTGCTGTTATCATGATGCCCATAGCGCAATGATGATATCGCACCGCAAAGCTGAGTGCCGGTGCAGGCATCAGCGTGTCGTAGAGAAAGGCATCCAATCCATTGGCTATCGCAATCCTCGCCGCATGTTCGGCGAAAATATCGGAATTGATCCTGCTGTCATATCCGATCGCCACTGCTTTGCCGAGATTCCCTGCAAGAATATAGTCTATAAGGCCCTGGGTGGCTTTGCCCACCGTATAAATATTCATCCTGTTGGTTCCGGCGCCGAGTTTTCCGCGAAGACCGCCAGTGCCGAAAGTCAGGTCTCTGTAAAACCTGTCCGAAAGTTCCTCTTCTGCAGACAAGTCCTTTTCGTTCCGGGCTTTCAAAAGATCTGTCAACTCAGATTTAATCGCTTCATCCAGGTCTTTTTGCTGAAGCCATTGATTCAGTTTCTCTTCGGTTTTCTTATCCATCTCCTGATCCTTTTTCCATCTGGGGGGCTATCGTATATCATCCTGCAAAAGCCGATCCTTTGCTTGATCGGGTGCTACTTAACTTTTGAATTATATCATAATATTACTGTTTCATAAAGATGTAATTCTACACCTGGAGCGGCCTGTTTTGACACGAATTCGACACTTAATCTTCATAGAGAGTGATTATATTGTTCTTATCAGGGGTAATTTACATTCGTGCAAACAGTTGTTGAATTGATTAAAACCATAGGCGCGAAAATACATTTCAAAAGGGGTAAAACATATATGCAGGAGGGTGATATTATGAATGAGGAAAATGATGTTGTAACCGCAACCGAAAATGATCCGGTCATTGATGTTGAAGAAAACAGGCAGGAGGAATCCAAAAGCTCGGAGCCTGAAACAGAGCCGTATGCCGGACAAACTGCCGAAAAAAAGACCGGCAAAACATATATGCTATCAAGAAAAGCGATCGCCTTGATCATATGCTGTTGTCTGCTGTTATCCACGATACTGGGATTCGGTGGAGCGCTTGCCGCCACGAGCCTGGCCAACCATGCTTCGCTGTCGGACACCATCGGCGCCATGCTCCCAGATAGAGCTACCGCTGAATATTCTAAAACCGGCTTCAATCTCGATACCGCTACAGCCAGCGAAATGACCATTCAGGAAATCATAAACAAGGCCGCAAATGCGGTAGTGGAAATCCGCACCGAATCAGTTGCCACCGACACCTGGATGGGCCAGTATGTCACGAAAGGTGCCGGGTCCGGTGTAATAATCGGAGCTGACGGTTATATCATGACAAATAATCATGTCATAAATAATGCAAATAAAATTACCGTTACATTAAAAAATGGCACTTCCTATGATGCAGAACTTGTAGGCACAGACACGCTGACCGACGTCGCTGTTGTGAAGATCAAGGCTTCAGGACTTACCACAGCGGAAATCGGCAACAGTGATGATCTTGTTGTGGGCGATCTGGCTGTAGCCATCGGAAATCCTCTCGGAGAGCTTGGCGGAACCGCTACTGCAGGAATCATCAGCGCTCTGGACAGAGAGCTCTCGATAGAAGGCAAAACCATGTCACTGCTGCAGACCGATGCTTCAATCAATCCCGGAAACTCAGGAGGCGGCTTGTTCAATCAGTATGGGCAGCTGGTAGGATTGGTGGTAGCGAAGTCTTCAGGTTCAGGCGTTGAAGGGCTCGGATTCGCTATCCCGATTAATACGGCTTACAAGATGGCAGATGAAATCATCAAAAACGGTTATGTTACGGGACGCGCGTCGATGGGCATCACCCTGGTAGATCTGTCCGACGCCATGGAAGCTGCCAGATATGGAGTTTCCAGGACCGGCGTCTATGTGGTTTCCGCGGATACCTCCGATTCCAAAGCAGCCGGGTTCCAAAGCGGAGACTTGCTGTATGCATTAGACGATAATGTTATCTCGTCCTACAACGACGTCGTTACGGCTCTTCAGAGTTATTCGGTGGGTGATGTAGTGAAGGTGACGGTGGTACGTGAAGATAAAACTCAAGTATTGAAACTGAAGCTGGGAGAGCGGAAAAACTGATAGCAGTTCTTCTCTGGTCGGATCCGGCAATTGCATTTCAGCATAGAAAAAAGCTGTCGAAATTTTTTCGACAGCTTTTTTCTATGCTGAGCCAGAGTCAAGCATGCTATTATAATTTGCTTCTGTTTCGTTTTGCCTTCAAACTCTGCTTAGATTATATAAGCTTCATTTGATTTTGAATTGATTAAGATTTGATTTATCTGCAGCGGGCACTCTATAGGATTCTCTGATTTTCTGAATGGCCTTATTATGTGTCCACTGATCTTTCAGCTTGTATTCTGAAAGGATGGGTTTAGTCTGATCCGGAAATTTTATATAGCACATGGAAACAGCCCATGCGACTCCCATTCTTGCATAATATCCGGAGTGGCTGATCTGAGTCAGTATATTCAGAAACCTATCCAGGTATTCATCGGTCAAGTAATGGCTCATGGCCATTGTAACCCCAAATCTCACCTCGAACTCCTTATCCGAATCAAAGAGCGGGGTCAGGAATTCCCAGACAGCTGTTCTGGCCGGTTCTTGACGGGCAAATTTGAGATCTCCGGTACAAATATCGCAGATTGCCCAGTTGTCAATTTGCGGAATAAAAGCGATGATCTGTTCGATTCTTTTCTCCATCGGCATCGGCGCGTTTCCAATCAGCAATCCCCAAAGCATTTTCTCTTCAAAATACAACGCGCTCTCGCAAGCAAGCTGTCTGATATAATCCTCCCAGTCGTTCCGGATGATTTCTTTGGATATCTGCCGCAAAAAAGGAACTCTGACGCCGAGTATATTCCGAACGCCAGGGTTAATTTTTTCACTGAATAATTTGTATTCCTGATCTGCTTTCTCAAGAAGCCTTTGTCTTATTTCCTCAATCATCTCATCAATCGCTGTCTATCAGCGGTCCGGTTTACACTATACCTCTTCTGAGAGAACAAGCTGTTTCAGTCCGTCGATATGGGCATCCGCAGCGGCACGAGCCTTATCTTCGTCACCACGGATAATCGCTTCCATGATGTACTTGTGTTCATCCGGCATTTTTTCAGCTCGTCTGAAGTCATCATAATACAGATATCGGAAGCGCAGCACCAGCTCCTGCAACTGCTGAACCATAGAAATCAGAAGTTTATTGCCGCTGGCCTCCACGATCAGATGGTGAAATCTTGCATCAGTAGCAATCATTTGTTTCATGTTTCCGGTTTCAACAGCATCATTGAATTCGTCGTATACTTTTACCAGTTCTTTTTTCTGTTCTTCGTTCATACGGCTAGCCGCGAATGCCGCCGCAAGCCCTTCGATGGTCTGACGAACTTCGAGTATATCCACCATATCTTTGGTTGATATCTGAGAAGCGTACGCTCCTCTTCTGGGTTCTATAACAACCAGGCCCTCCTTCTCCAGCTTTCTGATCGCCTCGCGGACCGGCGTGCGGGATACGCCCATATCCTCAGCCAGCTCAACTTCCATCATTCTGGTGCCCGGCGTGATCTTGCCAGTCAATATCTGCATTTTAAGTTCTTCATAGACGATTTCACGAAGTGGTTTATGGTTTTGGATATCAAAGTTTATCATGTTTCAATTCCTCCGGACATAATGATAGATATGATGTATGGGTTAAAAAACTATCTCTGAACTCCGCTTTCATCAGCAGATAGCATGCTTTCGCTTTTTCTCTGTCTGGAAATATACCGAATACCGTAGGGCCGCTTCCGCTCATCATCACTGCCAGCGCGCCTCGACAGCCAATCATCTTGTTCTTTGTATACACTACAATAGGATACCTTCTTAACGTTACATTTTCAAGTGTATTCACCATATTTTTTGCTATAATCGGCCAGTTTTTTTGTACAATCGCGTCAATTAATTCTTTCGTATCCGGTCGGGCCGCAATTTCAACCCGGTCGATTTCTTTATAGATTTCCCTGGTGGAGCAGCTGACAGGAGGTTTAGATAATACAATATAGCAATCCAGAGGCGGTATCGATGTCAATTGGGTTCCGATCCCTTCGGCCAGCGCACACGTTCCCGCATATGGGTCCCTGTTGTATTTATCACCAAGCGCTTTGTTGGAAGCCGCCTGTCCTCTGAGACAAAATGGTACGTCTGCACCAAGCTTTTCTCCCAGAGCGCAAAGCTCGCTGACAGTTGCATCCAATTGCCAAAGGTACGCTAGAGCCAAAATCACAGATGCTCCATTGGCGCTGCCTCCGGCCAGCCCTGCCGCCACCGGGATCCTTTTTCTGATGTCAATGGTTACAGAACCCTTTTTCCCATAACTGCTGATCATCAATTCCGCTGCCTTAAAGGCCAGGTTTCTTTCATCGGTGGGTAGATATCGCCGATTAGTGGATATTTTTATTCCGTTATTTTCCGGGCTCCATGTCACTGCGATATCATCATGCAACTGTATCTGGTGCATGATCATTTCCACACGATGATAACCGTCATCCATCTTGCCAAGAACATCCAGCGACAGATTAATTTTTGCATTCGAATGAATCGTTATTTGGCTGCCTTCCATTGGCGTTTTCTTCGTGTATTTTTCTTTATCACTCTTTATCATTCTACGTCTTCTCACTGTGAAAAGGGATGAGCATTTTCGGCTCATCCCGCTTCTGGTTCATTATTTGCTTTTTTTCTTTGCCTTGCTTTTTCCTTTTTTCGGGTTCGTAGTGCCCGCAGCTTTTTTGGCGGCTGCCAATTTGGCCTCAGCTTCCGCTTTTGCTTTTGTTCCTGATTTATAGGTGCTGCCTCCTGCGCTGATTGGTCGAGGCACCTTTACTTTTTTCCAATCGCTTCTGATATACTTTACGCCTTTGCTTTCCTCTTTCAGGATTTTTGCGATTTCTTTTTCTTTTAAAGCTTTTTCTTTTGCAGCGGCTATTGCAGCTTTATCCTTTGCCTTTTGATCCTTCGCCACAACCTCTTCAACTGATGTGCCTTTTTCCTTGGCCACCTTGTAAGGATTTACTTTATTGTCTTCTTTTTTCTCTTTAACCGCTTTTTCCTTGTCCTTTTTCATGGTGCGGGTCGTAAGCACTATCACGGCCAGCATCATGCCGCCCATCATGACCATATTGATCGTTGCATCTTTTGAGGCATCGCGGGTCTTGAAGCTGATCTCTTTCGGCACACCGAGAAGTTCACCGCTGGCTGACTGGAAAGTATCGTCGACGACCAGTTTATATTCGGCGTTTTGCTTCAGGTCTCCGTTTACAACAACCAGCGCCAATCCTTCTTCCTTATTGCTGTATACCAACCTGCAGTCAACTTTATTCTTGTCGCTGTCATACATATGGACCGCATCTGAATTTCCTTCTGCTCTGACATCTTCATTGAAATAAAGCTTTACCGCAAAATTCATAGACTGATAGTCGGTTCCCCCGTCTTCCGGATAACTGCTCTCAAGCTCCAAAGTTGCAAATGCCAACGAGGTGGTCATAAAGACCATAACAAACACTAGGCTCAATAACACGCCTATTCTTCTCATAACGATACATCCTCCAATTTCCTATTTCTAAGGTCTCTGAAAAAGTCCTTCATCAGGGCCGCGCAATCCTCGGCCATGATGCCCGTAACGAGCTCCACCCGGTGGTTCAGTTTTTCTGATTGCAGAATATTGAACACCGAACCGGCAGCTCCTGCCTTTGGGTCCATTGTTCCTATCACAACTCTATCGATTCTGGCCCACACAATAGCTCCTGCGCACATAGAACATGGTTCGCAGGTTACATACATGGTTGTGTCCAGGAGTCGCCATCCTCCCAAAGCTTTTGCGGCCTGCTTTATGGCTATCATTTCAGCATGGGCCGTAGGATCTTTTTCAGTCTCTGTTAAGTTGTGTCCCCTGCCGATGATTTCATCATTCTTTATGATGACGCATCCGATCGGCACTTCTCCCAAAGTTTTCGCCTTTTCAGCCTCTTTGAGAGCTTCTTTCATGTATTTTTCCATAGACTAAATAATATTATCACACGCTTCGTGATATTTCAATGAAAATAATGCCTTCTAGTAACCCAGGTCTCTCAATGTCCGGGCAAGCACGGCAAGACGTTCGCTGATCATTTCATCGTCTCTGGATATGGCATCCCTCAGTAACCTGATATCTTCATCGATCATCGGGTTCTCAGTGCACACCTGTATGGTCATGGCATCTCCCTGGAGCCCGACTATATCGATCACCGGATGTTCAGGATCATATAATTTCGGCATGCGATAGCATTCCCTGATATAGGCCTGCGTTTTCGCAATAAGAACAGCCAGATCCAGCACCCGATGAAGCGGAAGCTCTTCGGACTGTCTTGACCACTTGTTGCCGGTATATCTCCATACTTTGGCCGATACATCGACACGGCCCCTTTCGTTCCACTGAGCAAGTCCCACAGAAAGCCCTTTCGCTTCGGACTTTCCCGCGTTCCGTCCGTCCACCGCTTCATAATTAGCCGCGACAATAACTGGTTTGTGTTTCAATGTCGTTGGTATATTCATTTTTTTATATCCTCCACAATTTCAAATTTATCTCTCCAGATTTCCTTCAAAATCGCCAGTTCCTCGGAATAATCCGTCTTGCTTTCATCCTCTTCATATTTCAGGAGCTCCAGGATCTCAATGGTAAATCCCTGCTCTCCCCATTCCTTCCAATCTTTTTCCAGTCTGCGATTCGGAAGGTATGACCCCATATTCAATTGAAATAAAATGCCGTTCAACGTCGCTTTTACGTTTTTATCCGCACCCAGATAGACTTTGCCGGTGGCATTGCACTTCAGCATAAAAACCCCCATGTCAAACTTCATGTTCTTATAGGCTTCTTTGAGTTCTTTTTTTCTGTCCATTTCAGCTCCTCATATTTTTAGTTACGCAGTAATTTAGTAAATTACTTAACTTGTACAGTTTACCACATTTGCTCCCGCTGTCAACTGCTCTGCAAGAAAAAATAGTCTCGTGGATAAGTATTGAATGTCTCATCCGCAAGACTATTGAGTCGCTCCGTTAAAATAAAATTGTTCTTCTGCCGTACCGGCCAGCAGTCTTCTGTTTACGAAAACGCCGGTTTTACCTGGACTCTAGGATCATGTCGTACAGGACCAGCGCTACCGCCGCTTCTACTGCAACTGCACCCCTTATTGCAATGCAGGGATCATGCCTGCCTTTAACTGAGATAACGGCAGGCTTCATAGTAGACATGTTCACGCTATCCTGCTCTTTCGCTATGGAAGGAGTCGGTTTAAAAGCAACTCTGAGCTCCAGCGGCATGCCATTGGTGATTCCGCCCAATATCCCACCTGCGTTGTTGGTGCGGGTAGTTATCTTGTTGTCTAATATGATATAGGCGTCATTATGCTGGGATCCTTTCATGCTGACGGATTCAAAGCCTTTACCAAAATCCAGCCCCTTGACTCCCGGTATCCCAAAAATCGCATAGGCCAATCGGCTTTCCACCCCCTCGAACAGCGGACCGCCCAGCCCGGCGGGCACATGATCGGCTTTGCAGAAAACCGTGCCTCCGATGGAGTCCCCTTCTAAAATGGCCTCCTCAACGGATCCTCCCGGAATTGCCTCGGTTTTTATCGAAACGCCTTCCTTCTTAAGAGCCTGTATCGCGACACCGCCTGCAATACAAAGCGGAAGCGTCATTCTGCCCGAGAAAGGCCCGCCGCCTATCATGCTCACTGATTTTCCGTACTTCAAAGCAGCGGTATAATCGGCATGTCCCGGTCTGGGTATATCTTTGAATTCGTCATAGTCATTATCGATATAATCTACGTTTTTGACTACGAACTTCAGGGCCTCTCCGGTGGTTTCCCCCATGGCGAAACCTTGATCGGCGATGATTTTATCCGGTTCCTGCCTTCGGCTGACCAGCGTGCCTCCCGGAGCTCGGCGATCTACAAATTTCTGGAGCTCCTCCAGATCTATTTTCATTCCAACGGGCAAGCCGGTAATAATAATGCCAATTTCCGGATCATGAGTCCCACCGAAAAAATCCAATTCCAGATTCTTTCCCAGTTTAGCTTTCATAAAATTCTACCTCCCCGCCAAGCGATTTGAAGTCTTCCCAGAATCCCGGATAGGATTTGGATACACTCTCAGCAGTGCTGATGATGATAGGCTCTTTACAGGCCACCGACGCAATGGCAAAAGCCATAACGATACGATGATCTCCATAACCGTTGACCTCGCCGCCATTCAGAGTTTCCACCCCTTCAAGGATCATTCCATCCTCAGTCACCTTCGCATGCGCTCCGATTTTATTTAATCCCTCAGCCATAACGGCTAGTCTGTCAGATTCTTTTGTTTTGAGGCGCCCTGCATTCCGGATGATGGTTTTCCCAACCCCAACTGATCCCAGAACCGCAAGAACTGGCATGAGGTCCGGTATATTCGCCACGCTGATATCCAGCGGCCTGTTCGCGCCGGCTTTCACTGAAATTCCGGTTTTCAGCAGCGTCAACTTGGCGCCGAACGCGGATATTCCTATAAATATTTCACGGTCCGGCTGCATGGACATTGGAAACAGCCCTTCAACCGTAAGCTCCGGATGCTCGCAATAGGAGCCCCCGGACGCAACAGCCAAAGCCCCTGCACCCAGCCAGAATGCACCGGCTGACCAATCGCCCTCAATGTCGAATACTTCCCCGGAAGGTTTTATGTATTTCTGGTTTCCTTGAGAGCTGAATTCATAATATCCATCTTTTTCGGACCCGTCGATATCCACTCTGAAAGCCACCATCGTCTGGAGGGTGAGTCCGATATATCCCTCTGAAACCAAAGGCATGGTTACAATCAACTTGCTTTTGTCGTTCAATAGTGTCATTGCAAAGAGCATTCCGGAAATATATTGGGATGTCATGTCCCCCGGAAATTTAAAGACTCCGGGTTTTAGTTTTCCTGTCATGACGCAAATCGTGTCTTTTTCCAGAGATGCTTCGAAACCGCAGCCGTGAGCGGAAAGCTTATCCTTGATCACGCCGATGGGTCTTCCGAAAATTGAGCCTTTACCTTTAAAAGCCACCCGGTTATTTTCTGTTTTCAATGCTGCTACTACAGGCAGCATAAACCGGAGGCAAGTGGCGCTTTCACCGCATTGTAGGACTGCGTCCTTGCCGTTTTTTATGTCCGCTAGCTGTTTGACCGCTTCAGACATATACCTTGTATCTGCGCAGGTTTTTTCGTTGATCACCACCACAGGTGCGGCTGCATTTTGTTTAGAATCATCTCCCGTCAGACCAGCCAATGCTGCTGCCAGAAGATATCTCTGCTCCATAGATTTGGAAGCAGGGGCTTTAACGGTTCCAGACAATATTTTAGGTGTTATTTTCGCCTTCATTTTGCCGCTCCTTATTATTTAAAATATATTCTCTACATAGGTCATCAACTGGCCGGAATCGATTTTCTGCAGCCGGCATCTGCCTATTTCCTCCGGGACGATGATCGTCAGCCCTTTACCCATCCATTTTTTATCGATCATGATGGTATCATAAAGCTGATTCTTTTCAAATCTCCTCATGTCGGTTTCAAATCCCAGATCCCTGAGTAGTTCCCTAAGGATGATGCTGAAGTCCTGTGAGCAATAACCCATTCGGTAAGCGGCCTTTGCCTCGGCTATCATGCCCAGCGCTACCGCCTCTCCGTGCGAGACTTGATAATCCGTCAGTTTTTCTATGGCATGTCCAATGGTATGACCGAAATTCAGGAGCATTCTTTCTCCGAAGTCCCGTTCATCTGCTTCGACGATGGCACATTTGATTTCAATGCATCTGCTGATGATCTCCTCTGCCAGCAGGCTGTCTTCAGCCTTTAAATCCCGGATTGTTGTTAAAATACTCTTATCTTTAATAAAACCATATTTGACGGCTTCTGCCAAGCCCTCTCTGAAAATACCGGCTGGTAATGTTTTCAATGTATCGACATCACATAGAACCATAGATGGCTGCCAAAATGCGCCGGCCAGGTTTTTTCCGGCTTCCAGATTGACTGCTGTCTTGCCCCCCACTGAAGAGTCGATGGCTGCCAAAAAAGTCGTCGGAACCTGCACATATGCCAGCCCTCTCATAAAAACCGCAGCCGCAAATCCGGTGATATCGCCGGTCACTCCGCCGCCAAGTGCAATCAGCAAATCGCTTCTGTTAAATCCTTGTTTTGCCAGTCCACACAAAATATCATTGAGGGTCGACATATTCTTGGAAGCATCGCCGGGTTCAAATACATGGGTCCATACGGTAAAACCCGATCTCTCCAAGGTATCCGCCGTTCTTTCAAGATGTATTCCTGCCACATGGGCATCGGTTATAATCCCTGCTTTTTCAGGCCTTGCCCCTTTAAAAACTGTAGAAATCTTCTCTCCCAGTGTGTCTAGGATACCGGATCCGACAAAAATATCGTAGGATGTACCGATTTTTTGTTCCGGCAGGTTCATTCTGATTGTTTTCAACCTCTTCTGCCCCTCTCAGTAATCTTTTCTATAACGATTCTCTTAATCTCATCAACGCCTGCATCAGATCCTTGAACCGCTTTGGATCAAGGGACTGCGCACCGTCGCACAGGGCCTCTTCCGGCTTATGATGCACTTCGATCATGACGCCGTCGGCTCCTGCCGCCGCAGCGGCTAAAGCCATCGGTTTAACAATCCTTGCGATCCCCGTGGCATGGCTCGGATCTACGATTACCGGAAGATGAGTGAGTTCTTTCAGAAGGGGTACCGCAGAAAGATCCAGTGTGTTCACCGTGGCGGTTTCAAAAGTCTTGATGCCTCTTTCACAAAGCACTACTTTATTGTTGCCGGAAGCCATAATATATTCTGCGCTCATAAGCAGATCCTCCAGCGTCGCCGCAGCACCTCTTTTCAGCAGGATCGGCTTCCTGACGCCACCCAGTTCTTTAAGCAATTCATAGTTCTGCATATTTCTGGCACCGACCTGGATCATATCGACTTTATCGAACATGGAAAGGTGATTGACATCCATGACCTCGGTAACGATGGGCATTGCACTGGCTATTTTGGCCTTCAGTAAAAGATCAATGCCTTCTTTTCTAAGTCCCTGGAAAGTATAAGGAGAAGTCCTCGGCTTGAATGCGCCGCCTCTCAGGATGGAAGCCCCCGCCTCCTTTACCAGAAGCGCTGTACCGCAAATCTGCTCCTGGGATTCCACAGAGCAAGGCCCGGCAATGACCTGGAAATGCCCGCCTCCGATCTTGACTCCGCCTACATCCACAATGGTATCCTGCGGGAAGAATTTTCTGTTTGCCAGCTTGTATGGTTCCTGGATCCTTTTGACTCCTTCCACGATATCCAGAGCTTTGAATTGATTTGGATCCAATCCCACCGTGTCACCGACGATCCCGAGAATCGTGATTTTCTGCCCCTGGCTGAAATGGTAAGTAAAGCCCTTCTCAGTAAGCATATTCAATAGCTTGTCCAATTTTTCCATATCAGGGTTGTTTTTTAAAATAATGATCATATTGATTTCCCCTCTTTTTTTAAGATACAAGCCTTCAGTCAGATTATTCCAATCCGTTTATCGATCTTCCCGGGACCTATGGATTTTTTCATCTGCATATCTTTCGTAAAGCGGTTTTCTTTCCGCATACAATTTTCTAACGGTTTCCCTGTTTTTTGACAACGGACGCCCTTCTAAAGCCAAATCCTCTATGGGAGCCTCCAGCCACAGAATTTTTCCGTTCTGCCTTAGAGCATCCATGGTCTCTTTTCTGAGCACCGCGCCGCCCCCGGTGGCAATCACAAGGGAATGCTCTTTCCCGATTCTCCTGGCCACAAGGGTTTCCAACTCCCGGAAGGCCGCCTCGCCGTGCTGATTTATGAATTCAGGGACCGGCATGCCGGCTTCTTCCGCACAAAGATCGTCCATATCAAAGAAGGTTCTTTTCATGGCTTCGGCGTATTTCCGCCCCAGGAACGTCTTCCCTGCTCCCGGCATCCCGATCAGTACAATGTTGGTGAGCATCTCTTCCAATTTTTCTATGATAGATTCGTTAAGAGTTTCGGGGTCCCGCCCATCAGGCAGTCTGCCTCCGGTAAAAAGCTTTGCCGCATACGTGGCCTGGGCAACCAGCATCGAGAGTCCATTGCTGTGAGGGATGCGCTTATCCCTGGCCTGAAGCAGCAAATCTGTTGCAAAAGGGTTATATACCACGTCAAGGACACCGCAGCATCCAGGGAATCCGCCAAGGTCGATCAGCTTATCATCGTTGTGCGGATAGGTCCCCACCGTCGTAGCATTGATGACGATTTCTATATCCGGATATTTCCGAAGATCGTCATAACTTACATATTCATACCCCAAAACCTCTGCATTGCAACGTTCCTCGGTGGAATATCCGTTCAGTTTCCTTGTTGCAATTTTAATAGACAGCGGACTGCGGTCCTTTACTGCTTTCCGTAAGGTCAGGCTGACACCCCCGTCACCCAATATCAGAACTTTTTTCCCGGCAAAGTTGATGCCTGCCCTGTCCGCCATATATAGGAAGCCTTTATAATCGGTATTATCGCCCAGCAGACGCTGACTGCCGTCTCCTGAAAAATACAGGATATTGACGCATCCGGCCTCTTTCGCCAATTCGCTGATCTCATCCGCCAGGTTCATGGCCCTGATCTTATAAGGATTTGTGACCATCAGCCCCTGATACTGCCTTTCGTTGATAAATCGGTCAAAGTCGTCTTCCGGAACTTCAAATAATTTGAACTCATAGCTGCCGATAGCATCATGGATCAGTTTTGAGTAGCTATACGTCAGTTTTTTTCCGATCAGACCGTATGCCATGATTTCACTCCTATTCTGTGGTACTTAATATCTCCTTATATTTCTCCACCTGGCTGACTCTCATATTTTCAACATCATCTGGATTGATTTTTTCCAGAAGGCCAAGAACGGTCGGGCCGAGGTAGATGGTTTTCAGTATCTTTCCATCCAAAGAAATTTTGCTGTACTGGGTGAAATTCTCGCCTTTAATATAGTAATCCTGTCCGACCTGAACCACTTCATTGATTTTGACCGGCTTGATGCCCATTTGAATATCTGTTGTTTTAAAAGGATTATATCCGCCATAGATGAAATCCCTGCCATACAGCATATCATACCCCAGGAAATACATTCCCTCAATGTATGTTTCACTATCCTGGTGGTGCTGATGATAATTTATCATTGTTCCCACATGAATATTCAGACGGTTCAGCACCTCCGCCGATAATTGGTAGGCTGCAAGATCCAGATCTTTTTTCGGCATCCAATAATTTGACCAGATGACATATCTTGTCTGATATAAATTCCCTGTAGTTACATCGTCCTCCGACATATCGATGGCCGGCAGATGGTCGCCATATATGACCAGAACAACTTTTTCATCATAGTTCTGAAGTTCCTTTGTCAGATCCGCCAGAAAACTGTCCATGCCATGAACCATGTTGGCATAATACTCATACTGCCAACGGAGTGCATCACTGGGTGCGTTCAATACCTTGATTTCTGGGTTCACCAGAACCTCCTCCGAAGGATATGCTCCATGACCCTCAACGCTGATGGTATAAACAAAATCTTCTTTCTCCGTTGATTCAAGCGCAGCCATGATATAGTCCGTCAGTACGCCGTCCCTCGCCCAGTTTTTAGGAGTTTTGATCACATTGTTCATATATTCAAGACTGGTGAAGGTATCAAACCCCATATTGGCAAAAACTTTATTACGACCATAGAACACCGCTCTATGATTATGAATGGCATGAGCGGTATAACCGATGCTCTTTAAATCCCTGGCAACGCTTTCCACAGGTTCCTTCAGCAGAACCGATTTATAAGGGTATTCACCTGGCCCAAAAGCCTTCAGGCTGATGCCGCAAAGCGCTTCGAACTCCGTATTTGCCGTGCCGGCGCCGACAGCGGGCACTGTTAGCAGCCCGGTGGAATATTTCTCAGAAAGGCTTCTGAAAAACGGGATCGGATCCTCAGAAAATGAAACGTTTTTAAACTCCATTGGGTCTACAAATGACTCCATCTGAAGCATAATGATATTCGGATGTTTTATGCCATCATCCTTGATTTCAAAATTCATAACGCCGTCGTCGCCCAGTTCCTGTTCCGAAAAATAATTCTTTGCGGCTGTTGCAGTATAATCCAGCGGTTTGCTGATCCCTGTATTGAGCCAGGTACTGATAAAGCAGTACGGAAATCCGTTGTCTCTATAGGCATACGCAAGGTTTCCGAAATAGGTGTCAACAAGGCCGGTGCGTGTTGCAATACCGGTAGCGGCAAAAGTGCCCAGCCCGATTGAAAGCACGATGACGATTATCTTTCTGTAATCCAGCCGGGCGCTCTTGGGACCTTTGAACCAGAACAAAACGACCCCCGCTATTGTCAAAGCCAGCAGCACGCCGAAAAGAATCAGCATGGATTTGGACATATAATTGGTGGCGATCGTAAGTCCATCCCCTACATTCGACAGGTCTTTCGTTGTAAAAGGGGTCATACGCTTTGAAAGGATAACACCGTTGGTGATGCCGAGCCCCATCCAGATCAAGCTCATAAACAGATAGATGAGCACCTTCCGTCTGAAAAGCAGCCCTAAGCTCATGGTGGCGAAAATAATCAGTGCATTATAAAGAAAGACAATTGGGCTACCCACCAGATAGGCAGCACCGCCGGCGATAGACTGCCGGGCCATTGATTCAATGGCAAAGTTGAGGATGACCGCCAGAATTGCCGGAACCCAAAGGGTATCTCTGATATATTTCGCATGAAACTTCTCTATCCGGGTTTTCTCCCGGATTTTTTTTGCAGGCTTGACTTTCCTGCTTTTTAATTTGATATTGAGCTTGTTTGTAAGCTTGTTCTTTATATTACCAAAATTCATCTTTTTACCTTTGTGATACTATTTGCCAACTGAGCGAATTCTTCAATCGACAAGGTTTCTGCCCTGCGGGCAGGATCAATACCTGCTTCCGTCAGAGCACCGAAAATCGTTTCCTTATCAATCCCAAGATTCGCCGAGAGGGCGTTGAGCAGTGTTTTTCTTCTTTGCCCGAATCCGGCTTTAATGCAGCTGAAAAAAGTCTCTTCACTCAGCAGATCAACCGGAGGTTCCTTTCTCATATCCAGACGGAGAACCGTTGAATCCACCTTGGGCTGAGGTATAAAAACCTCTTTAGGTACATTGGCCACCCTGGAAACTCTGCAATAATAAGCCACTGCTGCAGAAATCGCACCATATGCTTTGCTTCCTGGTTCAGCGATGATCCGATCCGCTACTTCCTTCTGCATCATGATGGTTATGCTGTCCACAGGGATCTTATCTTCAAGCAGCTTCATGATGATCGGTGTCGTGATATAGTACGGAAGATTCCCGATTACTTTTACCTTTTTCGGTTTTGTCCCATCAGGCAGTTTCGCATGAAGGATGACCTCTTTTAAATCCGTTTTCAGGATATCACGGTTAATGATCTCAACGTTGTCGAAATCGGCCAGGGTTTCAGCCAGCACCGGTATGAGACAGCTGTCAATTTCTATTGCGGTTACAATGCCGGCGGCCTGACAGAGCTCCCGGGTTATTACGCCTATCCCGGGCCCTATTTCGATGGCATGATCTTCTTTGCCGATATGTGATTGTTCTACAATGGAGTCGACGATATTTTTATCTGCCAAAAAGTTTTGCCCCAGACTTTTCGAAAGTCTGAGGTCATGTTTATCTCTGATATCTCTAATCGTTGAGGGTGCGTAAAGCTTCATTGAATTCCTCCCTCGTCACCTTAAACTTGTTCAATTTGTCCAGAAATGCCCGGCTGTTTCCATATCCGATCCCAAGGATCTTCCCTATTTCCTGTCGCTTTCGGCCGGATTCCCGCGCTCCGTCAAGCCCTGAGTCAAAAAGATCCTGCCTGGTAAACTCGGGTTTTTCCGGAATCTCCTCCATCAGGCATCTGGCGTTTTCCAGTGCACGAATGATCGCTTCCGGCTCTGCATTCTCTATGCCGATATCGCCGTCTGCTGAATCCGTAGCCTCTTCTCTGCTTAAGAAAGCATGCTTGGCCTGCGGGTATCTGGATGCCAGTCTTCTTCGCAGGAATTCGCCGGCATGATCCGGGTCCGTAAAAATAACCAGGCCGGTTTCTTTATATGCCTTGTCCAGTAATGAGAAAGTTGCTGAAGTCACTCCAAATCCGTGGGTTTCCAGTGTTGTACAAACACATGCGCGTTTTAAAGCGGAAGTGTCGTCCTTCCCCTCTACAACAATGATTTCCTTAATTGCTTTCTCTTTCACTACCAGTACCGCTTTCTTCCTTGATATTGTCAATGCCGCTGCCGGTTATATCCGGAAAAACATAAAGGATCTCACCCGGCATGATCAACTTCAATTGTTGCCTTGCCTGCTGCTCGACATATTCCCGGCTGTTCACATTATTGAGTTCTTCTTCCAGCCTGGCTTGTTCCTTTTTCAGATTCTGCTGTTCCGCTTCAAGATTTTTCTTTTCTTTGTTCAACGAAATAATATTGACAACTTGTATTGTAACTGCCGCAATGATCATCAGTATGACCAGTGCATATAATGTCTTCCTCCGCAGATGCTTGGACTTCAGCCGTACCGATGCCTTTGGCACTGCCTTGACTTTTGTTTTTCTCTTTGCCAGCTCTTCCTGTCTTTTTTGTTGGCGCACCTTGACAGCCGCTGAATCCACCGGTTTTTTCATGCTGTTTCGGACATATTCCTGGCTGCGGCTCAATCTTTTTCTTGGCATCTCGAAACTCCTGAACTCTATTCGATGTCGCGCTTTCCGCGATACGATATCAACGGCAGGGTGATAGTCACCTTTGTCCCTTGTCCTTCTTTGCTTTCGACGCTGATTTTACCATCATGTTCCTCAATAATCTGTTTGGAAATGGCCAGTCCGAGACCGGTTCCGCCCAAGGCTCTTGACCTGGCCTTATCGACCCGGAAAAATCTTTCGAAAACCCTGGAAATATCCTCCGCCGGGATCCCGATCCCGTTGTCTTTGACCGTCACATGCACTTCATTCCTGATGATCTGGAGGTCTATATCTATACGCCCGCCATTTTCCGTGTACTTGATCGCATTGATCAGAATATTAAGTAAAACCTGTTCGATCCGGTCTTTGTCTACAAAAACACTGGCAACCACTTGCTCATCGAAAATGCTGTTCAGGTGCTGATTTCTGCCTTTTGCCTGCAGCGTGACCTTAGTAACGGCGGCTTTTACCAGTTCCGTCAGATTGGTATCCTGCTTATGCATTTGTTCCTGCTTGTATTCAAGCCTTGACAATTGAAGCAGATCCCGCACAAGCCGGGTCATGCGGTCTGTTTCGGAATCAATGATCTCCAGGAATTTATGTGTCGTTTCCGGATCCTCCACATTGCCTTCAAGTAAAGTTTCTGTGTAGCTTTTTATGGTTGTCAGCGGTGTCTTCAGTTCATGGGATACATTCGCGACAAAATCCATCTGCATATTCTCCAGTTTATGCCGCTCCGTTATATCCTGAATGATCATGATCAGGCCGGCTTCTTTGCCGTTCTCATAGTTAAATTTATCATACCGTACATTATAAATATATCCATCCCGCTCGAAGGTTTCCGTGCAAGCCTCTTTTTCACATTTTTTTCTCAAGGCTTCGAGAGACATTTCTTCTTTCAGAATTCCTTCGATCAGAGTGTCGTAATCCAGCTTATCCACCTGCTCAGGTGTGGTTTTCAGAATATCCATGGCGGCCTGGTTGGCATGGATAATTTTACCGTTGGCGTCCATCGCGATAAGCCCGTCTGCCATGTGCCGCAATACAGTCTCTAGTTTGCTCTTCTCATTTGATATCTGAGACAGCGTCTTATTCAGCTCCAGCCTCAGGAGATTGAACATTTCGGCCAGTTGGCCGATCTCATCATCTGATTTGACCCTGACTTCCTGGCTGAAGTCGCCTGCAGCCATCAGCTGGGCTTTTTCGGTAACATGGTTGATCGGTTCTGTAATGCTTTTCGCAATGAAATAGCCGAGAACCACTGTTACAAAAAAGGCAATTGCCATTGCCTTCGCAAAGATGTTTCGCGAATTGCTGACCGCATCCCCGATAGCGCTCAGGTCCGCTCTGAGGTAAACGACACCCGTGAGCTGGCCGCTGCTCTCAATCGGGAACACCATGTTCAGTACCGGTATGGTGCCCGCTGCCGTGATCAGGGAGGTTTCGCTTTCCGCATTCCCGCCTGAAAGCCCTTCCAGGATAAGCGCTTCATCCAGTATGCCCAGTGCGCTCTTGCCGGCATTCGTGTTGTTTGCTGCTATGATATTAAAGTTGCTGTCTACTACAAACAGCTCCTCTTCCAGACTTCCTCCCCAGGCATCAACGCTGGCCTGGATGGCTTCGCTGTTTTCCTTCAGACTTCTATAACTCTGGAGAGATGTCAGGAGCGTACCTTCCTGGATCGCATTGCGCATATTGTCCCTGGTAACTCCACGAAGATAGTCCTCCGTCTGAGACATAATAAAGGCGCCTATTATGGTAGTAGCGATAAACACTAACAGGCAATAGATCAGTACTATTTTTAAACGTATGCCGCGGCTTCTCTTTTTAATGTCCATATCCCTTCCGGTTTTACGGTCTTGTAAAGTAATAACCGATACCTCTTTTGGTCATGATATATTTCGGTTCTCCCGCATCGTCTTCCAATTTTTCCCGAAGTCTTCGTACTGTTACATCTACAGTGCGAATGTCTCCGTAATACTCATAACCCCAGACTTCTTCCAGAAGCTGTTCCCTTGAAAAAACCTTATTTTCTCTTTCGGCCAGATATTTCAGCAGTTCAAATTCCCTGAGTGTCAGCTCAAGCGCACGTCCGCCCTTTCTGACTTCATACCGGTTCATGTCGATCTCAAGATTCCCGAAAGTTTTAAGGTTCGAATGTTCATCCCGCGGCGCCTCGTTGTTGTCTGTTCTCCGGATATTGGCTTTGATCCGCGCAATCAGTTCCCGCATGCCGAAAGGTTTTGTTATATAATCGTCAGCACCCAGTTCCAGCCCCAGCACTTTGTCAACCTCTTCCTCTTTGGCTGTCAGCATCAGAACAGGGACCCTGCTTTTTTCGCGGACTCTTTTCAGGACTTCAAACCCATCGATCCCGGGAAGCATAACGTCCAGAAGCACCACATCGGGTTCCGACATCAGCGCTTTGGTCAGGCCATCCAGCCCGTCGAAAGCCGCCTCAACCTGAAAGCCATCTTTTTCAAGATTATATTTAATAATGTCCGAAATGGCTTTTTCATCTTCAATAATTAGAACCTTTTTTAAGTCCATCTGAACGTCTCCTTCCGAATAAACGTTTGAGCACTACGTTCCTTCATGCCGCATGATCCGCCATGCTGAAGCCCGCTACAGATAAGTGAACGGGTTTCTGGCTTCATCAAGATAATGGATCTCAAAGTGCAGGTGCGGGCCGGTGCTTCTGCCGGTATTCCCGACATCGGCGATGTACTGGCCTTGATATACCTTTTCGCCTACTGAAACATACAGCTTGCTGCAGTGTCCATAGACAGAACTCAGATTCCCGCCGTGATCGATCATGATGCAGTAGCCGAGCTGTCCGTTGTAGCCTGCCATAGTGACGGTGCCTCCATCGGATGCTCTGACCTTAGTCCCAATCGGCGCTGCCATATCGATACCGGTATGCATGCGTCCCCACCTGAATCCGAACTTGGATGTCAGTTTATAATTTGATACCGGATAAATGAAAGTCCCTGTTCCCTTCAGTGGCGGAGGCGGTTTGGTTCCGACCAGTATAACAGCCGGCACTGGTTCCGATATGACCTCTTCCTGCAGGATCATTTTTGCGGCTTCCACGCCGTTGTTCCGGACGATTTTAGCTACGATCTTCCGCTCGCCATCCGCTCCCTTGGTTTTAACGGTTTCTTCACCTTTCCAGTTAGACGGATCATCCTGATATTCTGTCGTATGTTTCAAGTATTCGGTATAAGACTTCGTTTCAACCGTCTGGACCCTGATGATCGGCGTGTTTTCGGTGAGATAAAGAGTCTGTCCGATCTCCAGTTGAGCCATATTGACATCCGGGTTGGATGCAAGCAGCTGCTCCTGGCTGATCCCGTATGCCTCGGCTACGTCGGCAAAGGTTTCTCCTGCCTGGACGATATGGGTGGCTGTTTTGCGGCCACCTGTCAGGAGCTTATCTACCGTATCATCCACGCTGTCAATTTGTCCCAGTTTGGTTTCAATTTGTTTGATTTCCACCACTTCTGCAAATCCGACGCTTTCATATTTCGTGTCGGCGTTGGTTGTCAGGAATGAGTTAATAACCGTATCCAAAGCCCTCTGAGCATTTTCCTCGCTGTTCAGAACGCTCACTCGAGCGTCGTCCACGTAAACAGCAAAGCCCTGAGCGGAAAGATCGCGCATGTAGGTCAACCTTCTCAGGACCTGCTCCTGATTATCGATCTCCTTGCCCATGATAAATACTCTTTTAAAAGTGATGTCGTTTGTTTTATCAATACTGATCTGAGTGTCGTGCTGCTTGGACAGCTGCTCATTGACTACATCAACGAGGAGTGTCACATTCTCCTGTTCTTTGACGATACCCAGGGTTCTCCCGTTATATGCATATTCATATCCGGTGACGAAATTATAAAAGCTGATAGCCAGCATCGCTACAATAAGAGCACCCGCCATGGCCCCCAGCAGGCCTTTCTTGTGTCTGTCGCAGTATATTTTTATCCGGTCAAAGTGCCAGTCTGCCGATGCAAGCACTGATAGGATGATATCCTCCGCTTGATCTCCTCTTCTGTCGATCCTGTCCACAGCAGCGACTAATTTGTTGGATAAAATAGCTTCCTTATCGATCAGTCGGTGTTTGAATTTTGTCAGAGTCATCATGTTCTTGTCAATGTTGACTCTGATAAAATGCCGGAGCCTGTCTGAAACGCCTCCCGGATTTTTAGGCGGCAATTCATCTCTTTGATCTTCCGGAAGGGATTGGTTAGAGACATAGACCTGATCCCTGATCCTCAATGCCGCCAGCCGTTCCGTCTGGAGCTGTCTTTTTAAAAGTTCCTGCTTCTCTTTTCTTTCGTTTTTAGGCAGTGCTCTGAAAGCGGCTTTCTGATTATTAAGATCAAGAATTTTTTCCGCTCTTTCTCTGAGCATATTTTCTCTGGCAGCAACCGAAAGAACGAAAGTCCTTTCTCGGTCTGCCATTTCGATATTTCTGGCGTTTCTTCTGGCAACGGCTGCGGCGATTTTCTGTTCCCTTCTCTTTGCCATATCCCGGGCACGCAGCTGCTCGCGCTCTATAATGCCGATCTTCCTAAGAGCGATTTCGTCCTCATAGATTCGTCTTGCTGTTTTATCCTCGATCCTGTGGCGTCTTTCCCTCTTTTTCTCTTCTTTGATCGCATGCAGTTTTTTTAATTCGAATTGTCTCTCTGATTCTGCCGCTTTTTCGTCGGATCGCGCAAACATCAGATCTCTGGCTTCTATCAGCTTGACCCAGAACGATGGCGGTCTTTTAGCCTTGGCTTCTTCTTTTGCCTTTAGCCGGTCCTCCCAGGACTTTTTCCACGCTTCCCATCTGGCTTCTCTGGCCGCCTGCTTCTGCTCTTTGCTCAGTTCCTTTTCTTCTTCTTTTATGGCGCGGCTATGAAGCTTTTCGATATCGGCCTTTTGTTTCTGGGCGATCTCTGCCGCTTCTTTTTCGGCCTTCCGTACATCACGTTCTTCTCTTGCCGCATAATTTTCTATAGCCCGGGCATGTCTTTCAGTGGAGGCTTCTTCCTTGCTGGCGACCTTTTCGGCTATAGCGCTAGCCTTGGCCACAGCCTTTTCTTCCCTTGCAAATACCAGTGCTTCTTTTCTCGATAGTTTTTCCGCTTCACGAACCATCTCCACAACGCGGGTAAGGTCCATTGTCTGCCCCGGAATTTTAGCGACCTTCTCCTCGTCCTGAGCCCAGCGGGGAACAGGCGGTTCCGTTGTTTTCGCCGCAGCTGCCTTTTCTGCCAAAGCCGCATCGATCTGGCTCTGGGTGATGGCTTGCATCGCAATGGTTTGAGCACGCCTCATCCGGCGCTCTTCCATCCTCTTGTCAACATCCTCTGTGGTCAGTTCTTTTTCTACCTTGCCTGCCGATACTGCTTTGCTAAACGCTTTTTCATAATCTATGTCGGCGATGCTGTTGAGCTTCTCAGAAATCCTCTTTTGAAGAAGTTTCTTGGCTTCTTCTCTGGTCAGACTTTCATAGTCCGGATATTGAGACAGCAAGCTTCCGGCAGCCTGCGATTTATTTTCACTGTCGTTCTCGGTTTTCGGTTTGAACTCGTTTGATTTCTTCTTTTTTTCGGAATCGAATAATGCCATTAACTGTGCCTTTCCGTTTGTATTACAGCTTGATCAAGCCCGCTTCTTTTCGCATGTCCTCATAGCAGGTGCATCTCAGTCCTTCTGCAGTCATGCCTGTATCCCTGCATACCGAACAACGATACCTGATGTCTGTATAATCAGGTGGAAATCCTGATTCTGTCAGCAGGACCGCTCTCTCTTCAAGGGCGCGCTCCAGCTTTTCCTTCAATATTTCGCGGTTCTTCAAATGATCATAACCGCCTTGCAGCGCTGTGCGTGTCATGCTCAGGCTGATGTTCGTAATTTTTTCATCCAGACTTTTTAAGTCAGGTACATTTCTGTACACTTCTTTTTTCCGTTCTTCCATTGCCTCTTTGGCTGCATCCCGCAGCCGGGCGTATCTGGATTCGACACTGCCGCTGCCGGTTTCCTGCAAGCCAGGCCCTCTTGCTTCCTGGCCCTTTGTCTTCTGCCAATCGGACAATATCTTATCAATATAATTCAGATTCGGATTTGAAATGCCTGTAGTCTTGCTGCAAGCCTCCAGGACCTTCTCCACAGTGAACCCCTTTTCCTCGAACCAGGTATCCATGAGTTCACGTTCGGCCTCTGTTGGATTTCTTAGGAAGCCTAAAGCCCTGAAAATACGTCGGTGTTTCTGATTTGAAACATCGCAGGATTCCAGGTGTTTTTCAATACTTTCGGCGTCCGTCAATTCCTTTTCGGCCCAGTCTTTTACGATCGCGCTTATATATTTTATACTGCTATTGTGTCTGTTTTTTGAAGAATAGGTGAATGCGTATATGATCATTTCCGGCGTGGCTCCGTAATCCGAAAGCCATGATACGATTTCCGCCGGTTCCGAGCCTCCCAGAGGCCTGCCTAATATCCTCTGAATCATGGAAAACATATCTGCCAGCTCCTGATCATTCAGCGGACAGTGGTGCGGCTCGATGTCCTTCTTTACAAACCCGGCACCGTCTTCCAGAATCCCCATTTTACGCCAGTAATCGAGAGCTTCTTCTATTCTGCTGTTGTTGAGTTTCAGGGCAGCCGCCGCCTCAGTAAGTTCTATTTCTTTATGAAGCTCAGAGAGCATTAAAAAATAGAGGTAAACCTTAATAAAGTCACCAGGAGCATCTGCCATATAGTTATTAATAAATGTATTATTCACATGTGTGTCTTTATAGCAGGGATCTCCCCAGCTTGCGGGGATCAGTTTCACTAAAATTCTCCTCCGATATTGCTTTTATCAACAAATTTTGTATAGTTGCTGAGCCAGGTCAATTCAATGGCTGCCGTTGGGCCGCTTCTGTTCTTTGCCACAATGACTTCACAGACACCCGGTTTCGTAGTGTTTTCACGAGTATAATATTCATCTCTATAGAGAAATATCACGATATCGGCATCCTGCTCGATGGATCCCGATTCACGCAAGTCCGATAGCACAGGGATATGATCCGCCCTCTGCTCAGGCGCACGGGAAAGCTGTGACAGAACGATGACCGGGCAATTGACTTCCCGGGCCAATTGCTTAAGATATCGCGATAAGGCCGTGATCTCCTGCTGCCTGCTTTCTGTTCTTCCTTCGTAGCTCATGAGCTGGAGATAGTCGATCAGGATCAGATCCAGACCCTTTTCCGCTTTTAACCGCCTGCATTTATTTTTGATTTCGGATACCGTGATTCCGGGCGTGTCATCAATGTATATTTCGCCCTTTGACAACGCGTCGATTGCGGTGCTGAGCTGTTCCCATTCCCGCCCCTGCAGATCCCCCATTTTGAGCTTTTGCGATTCTATCCTGGACTCCATGGCCAGCAGCCTCAGACCCAGCTGCTCTTTGGACATTTCCAACGAAAAAACCAAAACCTTCGCGCCGGCTTTTAAAGCAGCCTGCTGCGCCACATTCAGGGCAAACGCGGTCTTCCCCATAGAAGGCCTGGCCGCCAGAATGATCAGGTCGGACTTCTGAAAGCCTCCGAATTTTTTGTCAAAGTCTACAAATCCGGAAGCTACGCCGGTCACTTTGCCTTCCAGTTTTGAATTTTCGTCGATCATATTGAGGTTTTCATCCAGAACGTCTCTGATCGACGCAACCTCTTTGGATTGGCGCGACTGGGTGATTTCGAATATTTTCTGCTCTGCAATATCCAGGGCATTTTTTGCCTCGACTTTTTCCTGGAATCCCAAATCAATGATTTCGGAAGAAACCTCAATCAATTTCCGCAGGCTGGCTTTTTCGGCTACAATTTTTCCGTATTCTCTTGCATTTGCTGTGGACGGAACTCCGGAAGCCAGTGTGAATACGTATCCGCGCCCTCCAACCATCTCAAGGGAATTCCGCTTTTTTAATTCCTCGATCACCGTTACGGTGTCTACAGGTCTGGATGCCCGATACAGTTCGGTAATGACCTGAAAAATTTCTTTGTGCATCTCGCTGTAAAAATCGTTTGCCCTGACCACTTCCATGATTTCAAACAGGGCATCCCGGGACAGCATCGCTGCTCCGAGAACCGACATTTCAGCTTCATTATTATGGGGAGGTATTCTCTCAACCATTACATTTCTCCAATTTGCTGAACCGATAAATGATCTGATCCGGATCCTATGCGGTCACTTTAACCTTTATAGACGCCGCCACTTCTGAGAACAACTTGATTTCCACCGTATAGTCTCCGGTATGCTTGATCGGATTCTCTAAAACCATTTTCTTTTTGTCTATATCGATGCCATGTTGTTCTTTCAGGGCTTCCGCGATGTCCTTTGTGGTTATGGACCCGAATAACCGACCTCCCTCACCGCCCTTCGTAACTATATTTACAGTCAATTCATTGATATCAGTAGCCAGTTTGCGGGCAGCTTCTTTATCGGCTGCGGCTTTTTCCAATTGTAAAGCCTTCGCCTTTTCAAGACTGCGAATATTCCCTTCAGTTGCTTCTTTTGCGATCCCCTTTGGAATAAGCATATTTCTCGCGTAGCCGTCGCTCACCTTGACTACTTCTCCGGCACGTCCGGTTCCCTTCAGATCTTTAAGCAGTATTACGATCATATCTGTCCCTCCTTCAGTAATTCGTTCAACTTGAAAATGGCTTCTTCAGGAGAAATCTTGAGTTGCGCGCCGGCTGTAGTCAAATGACCCCCGCCGCCCATCTTCTCCATGATCGCCTGTACATTAACTTCTCCCAGAGACCTGGCGCTTACCATGGTACAGCCAAAGTTATCTTTGCCTGCCACAAAACTGGCTTTTACCCCTTTGATGGATAAAAGCTCATCCGCAATCTGGGATGTGATGATCTGGGCGTTGCTGTGCATCCCTTCGCATACGGAAAGCGCCTCGCCTTTTTCCGTGATGGATGCGTCAGCGATGCTTTTCGCCTTCAATTTAAAAAGTCTCATATCCGTCTGAAAGAATCTCTTAACTTCGGTGGTGTCCGCCCCTTGTCTTCTTAACCAGGAAGCGGCCTCAAAGGTACGCACCCCTGTTTTCACTGAAAAGCGGTTCGTATCCATGGTGATCCCTGCCAGCATCGCTTCCGCTTCAAATTTGTCGACATTTTTCCGTTCCCCGGTATATCTCAATATTTCCGAAACCAGCTCCGATGTGGATGAAGCATAAGGTTCAAGATACATCAATACCGGATTTTCCACACAATCCGCCGCTCTCCTGTGATGGTCGATAATCGCGATCCTATCGGTTTTCGTAAGGAGTTCAGGACAGTCGGCGAGGACCGGTCTGTGGAAATCCACAATGATCACCAGCGTATCCTTATCCGCAAGAGCAAGAGCCTCTTCATTGGTTACAAAATTATAGCTGTTGGACTTGGTCGCCAGATTGACGATATCGTCCAGTGTTTCATTGTATTCGTTCAATATGATATAGGCTTCACTGTATCGGTTATCGCAATATCTGAAAACGCCCAGTGCTGCCCCGAATGAATCCATATCGGGATTCTTGTGTCCCATGATCAGCACCTTGGATGACTGATTGACCAGCGTGATCAAGGCATGGGCTACTACCCGCGATTTCCCTTTGTTCGTCTTTTCCACTGCCTGCGTTTTGCCGCCGTAATATTCAATTTTATTGATTTTTTTAACTACAGCCTGGTCGCCGCCGCGTCCCAGGGCAAGATCCAGGACTTCTACCGCATATCCGTCAGTTTGGGCCGGTGTTTTCCCTCCCACACCGACGCCAATGGATAAAGTCACAGGAAAATCCGTTTCGGTTTCAATCGCCCTTACTTCATCAAGTATGGCAAACTTGGACTCGGTCAGGCAATCAAGCTGCTGATGGGAAAAAACCATCAGGTATCTGCTGTTTGTATATTTGGTGACCGAAGCTTCGATTCTGTTTCCCCAGTTTCTGATCACCTTGTCGATGGTGGAAAACAGCATGGCGCGGTTTTCCTCCGATGTACCCTGATAAAGCTCTTCGTAGTTATCGATATTAACGATGGCAATCACATCCCGTCCGCCGTTATAAAGATCCTTCAGATTCTTAAATGCCGTCACATCCTTCATGGACACGATGATATAAGGCCCATCTTCCTCTGCCATTTTGGTGACAAGCACTTTGTAATAGTTATTATTGGAAACAAATTTCAGACCCTTTTCAGGATCCTCGGTTTGTATTTGTTTCAGTTTGATATTCAGAAGGTTCTGGATATCCATGTTGGTGGCGTCTTCTAAATGAAATATCCCGGAGAACCTTTTGTCTGCCGCGATGATCAGACCCTTTTCATCAATGGCGCAGGAAGGCATCGGAGAATATTCAATTAGTTTTTTCAACATATTTTTTTCTGACATGTCACCCTCGTGTCCTCTTTATATTAGTTTACGGGTCATCCTGCTTCTCAGATTGAAAACAAGATCGCCGACGCCGATCATGAAAATCAATGTTTGGGTAATTCTTGTGCTTATAAATAATATGATCAGGATCACAGATACCGGTTTTGGCAGCCTTCTGCTGTCAAAATAATAAAGCAGCACTGCGATGCCCTGTAATAAAAATGAAAATTGCATCAGGAGTCCGATATTGGCCAGAACCACCGCACCTATATGTGTACCCTGGCTGATCAGCCAGGAAGCGAAGAATACGATCAGCCATCCCCATAATGCGGATTTCGGTAAGGAGAACTGTTTAAACTCAGGCAGCAAACGGACATTGTCGTTTTTCCGGGCCATAATCCTGGAAATCAGCCGGTATTCTATATAGGAAATGATGGCTGTTACCATCAGCAGCATCCCGGGGAGACTGTTGATCATCATTGCGTAAAATAGGGACAGCGCTTTCCGGACTTCCTCCACCGACATTCCGGCAATAGCGGAGTTGCTCATGAAGGACTCATTTGAAATCAATATTTGTATAGCCTGATCTGTCAGCTCTCCCAGCCTTTCACCCAGGCTGATGCCGGTAGTAGATGCGATCATGAATACAAAAATGATGAGAAGCGCAGCCGCAATCGTTGCTTGCACCAATATTCCATAAGGACGCTCCCGCATGGGTATATATTTTATTATGATCGCCGCAGGGACGATGAAGATTATCAATAAGATTGCCAGACCGTACATCCGTTTCCCCCGCCTACCTTTCTTTATAGGAATAGTTGCCGAATCGCAGTTTTGCAGATTCACCATGGTATTATACCATATATTCAGTTCCTTGTCCTCTACATATATATCCCTGAATCCACCACACGATTCTGCCTGGTTTACAAATAAAAAACGGACCCTAAAGGCCCGTTTCCCATCGCAATTGTTCCTTATTGCTAGTCGGCAACATATGGCAGCAACGCTACGATCCTTGCTCTCTTAATCGCCGTTGTCACTTCTCTCTGGTGCATTGCACAGGTGCCCGTAATTCTTTTCGGTAAAATCTTACCCCTGTCAGTTACATATTTTTTCAGTTTTTCAACATCCTTGTAGTCAATGAACTCTGCTTTATCGGCGCAGAACTGGCATATCTTTTTTCTTCTCATGCCACCGGCATTCTTTTTCCTATCTATCATTTTGTTCCTCCGTTATTTCATTTCAATATTTAGAATGGTATATCATCATCGTCCAGGGCCTGGAAGCCTTCCGGAACGCCGAAGCTCTGTCTTGGAGCGTCGTTCTCCTTTTTGTCTCCCCACTCCAAAAACTCAACTCTGTCCGCAACGACGTCTGTCGTATAGACCGTTGCGCCATCCTTGTTTTTATAACTTCCGGTCTGGATTCTTCCCTGAATTCCAACCAGCCTTCCTTTGGCAAGGAATTTTTCGCAATTTTCAGCCTGCTTGCCGAAGACGGTTATCCGGGGAAAATCTGTCTGCTTCTCTTTGCCGTCTCTGACCGGTCTGTCTATGGCAATAGTGAAAGTTGCAACAGCCAGCTGGGTATCGGGTACATATCTCACTTCGGGGTCTTTAGTCAGTCTTCCAATTAAAACTACACTATTCATTCCACCCTCCGCTTTACCTTTCGTCTTTATTGATAATCAAATGTCTGATAACGGCATCCATGATTCTCATTCTTCTGTCAAGTTCTTTAGGCAACTCTGGGTTCCCTGTGAATTCAACAACTACATAGTAGCCTTCGTTCTTTTTCTGGATCGGGTATGCAAGTTTCCTCATACCCCAGATGTCTGTCTTGGTGACCTGCCCGTCAGCTTCGATGATTCCTTTTACAGTCTCAATGGTCGCTGCCTTCTTGTCATCTTCAAGAGTAGAATCCAGAATGAACATGATTTCATAATTCATCATTTGTTTCACCTCCCTATGGACTAAATGGCGACGGCCTCACCCGTCGCAGAGATACTGCGAATACGCCTTTTGCGAACCGCATGCCTATTTATTATACAATAAATCCTTGCGATTGCAAGGATTTATTGTTTCCATCCATATAATTTTTATAAATGTTTCATATTATATTGTCGTTATGCTTTCTGCGTTTTACGCATTCGTTCAGCAAATACTCGATTTGCCCGTTGATTGAGCGGAAATCATCCTCCGCCCAGGCAGCAATTTCCTTATACAGTGCAGGTGAGAGGCGAAGTGGTATTTGCTTTTTTTCTTTGTCTTTATCTTTGTTATCCATTCTATCTGCCTCTGCAAATTACTGATCCGGATTCTATGCCGGCAATCAATAGAGAGAACCGCTGTTTACGATGGGTTGTGCATCCTTATTCCCGCACAGTACCACCAGCAGGTTGCTGACCATGGCCGCTTTTCTTTCTTCATCGAGCTGAACGACTTCATTGTCACTGAGCTTTGCCAATGCCATTTCAACCATTCCCACTGCGCCGTCTACAATCATTTTTCTTGCGTCGATGATGGCAGCCGCCTGCTGTCTCTGAAGCATCGCTGCCGCTATTTCCGGCGCGTATGCAAGATGCGTTATTCTTGCCTCGACTATTTCCAGTCCCGCCACATTTACTTTATCCTGAATCGCCACTTTGATCTTTTCCGCCACTTCCTGGCTGCTGCCTCTCAGGGATTTTTCGTCTCCGCCTTCCGCCGTATCGTAAGGATATAACCTGACGATGCCCCTCAGTGCAGAGTCACTTTGCATGGACAAATATTCCTTGTAGTTCTCAACATTGAAGACCGCTTTGGCTGTATTGACCACTCTCCAGATGACCACGATGCCGATTTCGATAGGGTTGCCCAGTTCATCATTGATTTTTTGTTTCTCATTGGACAGGGTCATAGCCTTCATAGAAATCTTTTTGTTTGTAACACTTTGGTTCTGCGGTTTTTTTGTTTTGGAGCTTTCGGTAAGGACCGTCAGAAAAGACGGCCTTTCAGCTTCTGCAACAGGATTCACCGAGGTGCAAAACGGATTTACCCAGTAGAAGCCGGCGCCTTTCAGGCTTCCGTAATACTTGCCGAACAACGTCAATACATAAGCCTCGTTCGGTTTTAAGATCTTTAGTCCCACATATAGAAAAGGTCCGATGATAAATGCATAAAGTCCGGCGATTGTGGCTAAAAAGCCGTTATAAAATGCCATCCCTGCCACAAACATCAGCACGGTCATAATTTCCATAAAGCTATTGATGATCAGAACCGCCATGCCGCTGATGTTCCAGGCATATTTTTCCTCGTTCTGAGGTCCGACTTTTTCAATTTCTTTGTCTGCGCTGTTCATATTCTCCTCTTTTCCAAACAACTATGATTGATAAAAATCCTTTAATTGATATTTATTTGATATCAATATGATATTATCACAAAACACAGGACTGTCAAGCCTGTATTTTCAAACCCATTTTATTGTTCAGCGTCGTCCCTTTCCAGCACAAAGCAGTTTTTCCTGTAAGAAAGGATGCCTTCATCTCTCATCTTGCTGAGCTCATTGGACATGGCGCTTCTGTCCACCGAAAGATAATCCGCAAGTTCCTGACGGTCAAAAGGAATCGTGAAGCTGTTGCTCTTTGCCTTGACCGCCTGCCCTGAAAGATAGGAAAGAAGCTTTTCTCTTGTTGTACGCTTACCCATATGTTCCATTTTCTGTGTCATGATGATATTTTTTTCTGCCAACGTTTTCAGCATATTTTCGATTAGTTTTGAGTGGAACATGCAGGCTGACGAACAGGTTGTAATAATCCTTTTGCAGTCGATCAGCATGATTTCGGTGTTTTCGGTTGCGACAACTCCCACCGGCAATCGTTCCATGTTGGCACAGGAAAACGCCTCTCCGAACATTTCTCCTTTTTCCGCCTTCGCCAGGATCGTTCGGTTGCCCCAATAATCTTCCTTTATTATATTGACGCTTCCCGAAAGGACGATGCCGACTTGAACTGCCTTGCTTTCCGCCATCCAGATATAGGTGCCTTTTCCGTACGCTTTTATGGAGGCTCCGAGGCACTCCAGCATGGCGGAAGTTTCTACCTCATCTATTCCGCGGAACAGCGTACAAGTTCTAAGTATATTAAAATAATTTTTCATTTTTTGCCGATTTTCTCCTTTTTTGTTGTATAAACAACGGACTGATGACCTAGATTATATTATAGTTAAGCCATCAAATCAATCAGTAGCATGGTTAAAACCAATATACAAGTGTAGAAATAATCTACGCGGTATAAAGAAGGAGAAAAAAATGATCAGAAAAATAATCAAGATCGATGAAGAAAAATGCAACGGTTGCGGCTTATGCGCGGCAGCATGTCATGAAGGTGCCATTGGAATGGTTGGCGGCAAAGCAAAACTCTTAAGAGAAGATTATTGCGACGGTCTTGGTGATTGTCTTCCGGCTTGTCCGACAGGAGCCATCACTTTTGAAGAACGGGAAGCACCCGCTTATGACGAAGCCGCCGTCCTGAAGAGTAAGCTTTCAGGATCAGACCATATGAACAGGCAGGGCGAACCACTTCCTTGCGGCTGCCCGGGTACCCAATCCAAAACGATCGAACGCAAGCCGGAAGCGGTCAGACATGAAGCATACAGTGCCTGCTCCTGCGAAAGCCAGCTCACTCAGTGGCCGGTTCAGATCAAGCTGGTTCCGGTCAATGCTCCTTACTTCAACAACGCCAATCTGCTGGTGGCTGCCGACTGCACCGCCTTTGCCTATGGGGATTTTCACAATAAGTTCATCAAAAACCGTGTGGTACTGGTTGGATGCCCCAAGCTAGACAGTGGTGATTACAGCGAAAAGCTCACAGAAATCATCAGAAACAACAATATCAAAAGTGTAACAGTGGTCAGAATGGAAGTTCCTTGCTGCGGCGGCATCGAACATGCGGTAAAAACCGCATTGCGGAACAGCGGAAAAATGATCCCATGGCAGGTGATCACCATCTCAACGAGCGGTGAAATTCTCGACTAGCCGTTTTAGCGATAATGTTTCAAATTGTTCTTAATAAGTTAAATTAACAATAAATGATAATTACGGAGGTAAAATTATGTCGATGTTTTGTTTTCAGTGTGAACAAACTGCCGGTGGAAAAAGCTGTACCGGTAAAGCAGGTGTGTGCGGAAAGAAGGAAGACACCTCGATGTACCAGGATCAGCTGACAGGCGCACTGATTGGCCTGGCCAGAGCTGCTATGAAAAGTTCACCGAATCAGCGCACTGATAAATTGATGATCGAAGGTTTATTCACGACGGTAACAAACGTAAATTTTGATGATGAATCCATCAAAGCTTTGATCAAAGCCGTTGAAGCAGAGAAAGCAGCCATTTCGGGAGGCTGCAGCTGCTGCGGATCCTGCGGCGGCACCACAGAGAATTATGATATGAACGAACTGTGGAATGACAATGAGGATATCAGATCTCTTAAATCCCTGATCCTATTTGGACTTCGCGGTGTCGGTGCTTATGCCTACCATGCGATGGTTCTGGGATATACCGATGAAACCGTGAACGACTTCCTTTATGAGGGGATGTACGCAATAGGCGAAGATTATAATATGGACCAGCTTTTACCGCTTGTTTTGAAGGTGGGAGAAATCAACTTCAAATGTATGGAACTTTTGGACAAAGCAAATACTGAAACATACGGCACACCGGTTCCGACAACCGTTCCGCTAGCCGTTGAAAAAGGTCCTTTCATTGTGATTTCAGGGCATGATCTCAAGGATCTGCAAATTCTTCTGGAGCAAACCAAGGATAAAGGTATCAATATTTATACCCACGGCGAGATGCTGCCGGCTCATGCTTATCCAAAGCTCAAAGCATATCCGCATTTAAAGGGTAATTTCGGAACGGCATGGCAGAATCAGCAAAAGGAATTTGAAAATATTCCCGCACCTGTTCTGTTTACAACCAACTGCCTGATGCCTCCTAAAGCAAGCTACGCAGACAGAATCTTTACAACTGAAGTAGTTTACTACCCTGAGATGGTTCATATCGGAGAAAGTAAGGACTTTACTCCTGTGATCAATAAGGCGCTGGAGCTGGGCGGATACAAGGAAGATACTGCATTTACAGGTATCAATGGCGGAACTCAGGTAACTACAGGCTTTGGCCACGGCACCGTTTTGTCAGTTGCCGGAACAGTTGTGGACGCAGTAAAAGCAGGCGCTATTAAGCACTTCTTCTTGGTTGGCGGATGTGACGGAGCGAAAACAGGCCGCAACTACTACACCGAATTCGTTGAAAAGACACCTGCAGACACGGTGATCCTGACTCTGGCTTGCGGAAAGTATCGTTTTAACGACCTGGATCTTGGAACCATCGGCGGTTTGCCGCGGATCATGGATATGGGCCAGTGCAATGATGCCTACAGTGCTATCAAAGTTGCGGTCGCCCTTGCAGATGCATTTGGCTGTACCGTTAATGAACTGCCGCTTACTCTGGTTCTTTCCTGGTACGAGCAAAAGGCTGTTTGCATCCTGCTGACCCTTCTGTACCTCGGAATCAAGAACATTTATCTGGGACCAAGCCTTCCGGCCTTTGTATCCCCTAATGTCCTGAACTTCCTGGTAGAGAACTTCAACATCAGCCCGATCAGCACTCCGGATGAAGATCTCAAAAAAATTCTCGGATAATTCATGTTTGCAGTCAAAAGGTTGTTAAAAGTATAAAATACAATAAAAAAGCGGTTGGGCTTAAAGCTCATCCGCTTTTTTATGGATCATGATTATTGGAAGTTGAGTTAATTTCTACATTTATTTCTTGAGTGGCGGGAATTTTTCGTCAAACAACACTTCATCCGCGCCCAGGACGACATTTGTTCTGGTCTTTCCAAGCTTCTTCATAATCACATAAAGCGCGATCGGAAGGAAGATGGCAACCAGCGAAATAATGAATACGGCAACGTCTTCAAATACGCAGAGAATCATGGCTGCAATTTGAACGATGATAGCGAAGTAGCAAAGGCCAGGATACCATTTGGCTTTTACTGCCAGCACTTCATCCACTACATATCCTCTCTGAATAAGCTTCTTTCTGAATATGGATTGAGAGAAGCAGATGCTCAGCCAGCAAAGAGTTCCTGTAAATCCTGATATCGCAATCATCTTGGCATAGAGCGGAAGTCCACTTTCGCCCCATACACCGAGATAGTCTGAAGCAAATCCAAGAAGGAAAACCAGCCAGCAAGGGATGATCGTCGCAACGGTTGCATTGTAAGGTACATTAAATCTGTTCAAATTTGAAAGGAATTTTGGTGCAAGGCCTTCCACCGAAAGTCCGTACATGGAACGAACAGTTCCGTAAAATCCGGAATTGGCGCAGGAAAAGGCTGCAATGAGGACAACGACAGTGAACAGTCCGGCTGCCCATTTCAGTCCGTATACTCCAAGGGTATAAGCAAAGATGCTTTCATCCAGACTGGCTTCTGCATAAGGAACAACCAGGGTCAGTACCAGAATAGGAATGATATAGATTAAAATGATACGCCATGCTACCTTTTTACATGCATTCGGTACATTTTTGGCGGGATCCTGAGTTTCTGCCGCTGACAGACCAACGATTTCAGATCCCTGGAAATTGACCAGTGTCCAGATCATGTATGTGATAATGATAAATCCGCCTGCAGGGAACAGTTTCGACATTGCGCTTCCCTCGCCGCCCAATATGATCTGCGATCCGATGAAGCCACCTCCCTGTGTGAAAGGATGCATATTACCACCGATCATTCCCATCCAGATCAAAACGCCGCATATTACAAACAGGATAATCGCTAAAATTTTAATGATTGCCATAACAGATTCGATGTGGCCGAACCATGTTACCTGATAAAGATTGATTGCCGTCAAGAGAGCCAGTGCTACGATGCCCCATACAAAAGTGCTCCAGACCGGATTTTGAAAAGGCAGCTCTACAAAATAGTTCATAAATGTTCCTACTGCCAGCGCTTCGGAAGGGATATATACAACCCAGTTTACCCAAAACGCCCAGCCGATTCCGGCTGCCGCCGTGTCTCCAAGAAAATCACGGGCATAGGATACGAATGAGCCTCTTCTCGGAATATTAACCAGAATTTCCATAAATGACTGCATAACACCATAGATGACGATCCCTGCAATAACATACCCTACTATTACAGCGCCGGGACCCATCTCAGAGAATGTAAGGCCTAACCCCAAGAAATAGCAGGAACCGATGATGCCGCCCAGTGCAATCAATGAAACATGCCAAGGTCTTATACCACGGGCCAGCGTCCGTTCGCTTTTCTCGGATGTTCTTAATTCGTCCGTCATAGTTCTCCTCCTTAAAACTAATATTTTGTACTTAAAATAATTGCGTATGCCTTCAGGCTAATTCATTTTTCCATAAAAGATTTTAAAAGTCAATTAATATACTCAAAATTGGGTTTAGTCTGAATATTCCCCTTTTGCATAAAAATTACATGTTTTTACGCCTTTACAAAATAATTTGCAAACCCTGCAGCCCAGTAAATTGAACGTGTTTTACTTTTACAAAAAATAAGCCGGGCTGCGCCAACTTTCGTTGTTGCAGCCCGGCTCCTGCTTTTGCCTGTTAAATTGGGCAAAATAATCACATTTTTGAAGCAGACTTATAAAGCAAAAATGGTGTGTTTTAATCCGTGTTTTTATGCAGGAGAGAGGCTCCGATCAAACCCGCCTTGTTTCCAAGTACCGCCGGTACGATTTTATAGCTTGCTTTGTAAAAAGATTTTTCCCTGACCAAGGCGCGGAGCGGTTCATAGAGGAATTCACCGGCTTCTCCCACACCACCGCCGATGGCAATGATTTCAGGATCCAGCAAAGAAGTGATGGATGTGATAGCCGCGCTGAGGTTATCAATAAAAGTATCAAAAATGCTTTTTGCAATTGCATCTCCTTGCTTCGCTGCATCGATGACAAGCTTAGCATCCACATTTTCCGGCTTGTTCCTGGCCATTCCGGTCAGAATTCCACCCTTGTTTGCTTCGACACATCGCCTGCCTTGCTCTGCAAGCCATGAGGCGGAACAATACGCCTCAACACATCCCCTGTTTCCGCAGCTGCATAATTCGCCTCCGTAGATCAGCATCATATGGCCCAGTTCAACGCCATGTCCCAAGCCTCCGCGAAACATTCTGCCATTCAGGATCAGTCCGCCGCCGACCCCGGTTCCAATGGTAATCAGAACCGCAGTTTTTGCGTTGACAAAAGCCCCCGCATGCAGTTCCCCGAGTGCGGCAGCATCCGCGTCATTTGCTATAAAAACCGGCGTTTTCGGGAAACGGTTCATTATTTCCGATTTAATGGGAACATTGTGAAAGCCCAAATTGTGGGCGTGTATGACCCTCTGTCCGGTGGGATCGATGCTTCCGGGCACCGCAACACCGATTGAGCCCAGCTGATCAGGGCTGATTTCCCTTTCTGCCGTCATATCCGAGATAGTTTGCACCAGTTTCAACAACACTTGATCAAACCCTCCGTCGGGGAATTTTTCCTTTCGGAAAGCTACAATATTCATACTTTCGTCGTCCACCAATCCGGCTTTGATGGTTGTCCCACCGATATCGATTCCTGCATGAAGCATGGTAAACCTCCTTGTTTTTTTAAATTCCCTGGTGTACTATATAAAAATGCGTAAAGTTTGTTTTATATTTATCATCATTTTAATCCTGATTACTGTTCTGCCTTTGGCGATCAATCGTTTTGTCATAACTTCAACGGAAAACCTTGTGATCGGTTCTTTGTCCGATACAAAGGTTTTATCCAGCCAAGAGGTGACCAGGCTGAAGGAATTTGATCCGCAATGCATCTTAGTTCTGGGTGCCGGTCTGAGTTCCAACGGAGCCCCGAGTCCAATGCTGAAGGATCGACTTGATGCCGGAATTTCCTTATATATGGCCGGGGTGGCGCCAAAACTGCTTTTGTCCGGCGATCATGGCAAAGAATATTACGATGAGGTAAATGCCATGAAAAAATATGCGCTTGAAGCCGGTGTTCCTTCGGATGATCTGTTTCTGGATTATGCAGGTTTCTCAACCTATGAGTCCATGTACCGGGCGAAAGTGATTTTCAAGGTCAAGAGGATGGTCATTGTTACGCAACGATATCATCAGTATCGGGCACTTTATACAGCCAACGGTTTTGGGATCGAATCCTGCGGGTTTTCTTCGGATCAGCAGATTTATTCCGGCCAGGATTCCAGAGATATCAGGGAATTTCTCGCCAGGAACAAGGATTTCATACAGATGTTGGTGAAGCCAGAGCCAACTTTTCTGGGCCCGTCCATTCCCATCACGGGGAATGGCGTTGATAGTCATGACTGATGACCGTTCCGAATATCTGTGCCGTCAATATAGACTGAAGATAAATTGAAATTCCTATCAAGTATCAGAAAATCGGCTCTTTTGCCAACAGCAATAGAGCCGATTTCATTTTCCATACCTATTTTCTTTGCAGGATTGATGGTGGCCGCCTTGAATGCCGCCGTAGTTTCAAACCCGAATTTTACTGCGTTTTTCACACATTGCAGCAGATCGGTCACACTTCCTGCCAATGTGCCGTCTTCCAACTGCGCCCTTCCGTTATTCAAGATCACTTTTCTTTCACCGAAATCGAATTCCGTCTGCAAATGGGGCATGTTAATACAGCCCATGGGTGCCAATCCGTCGCTGATCAGGATCATTCTGTCCTCTGATACCAGGCGCAGCGCTATTCTCGCAGCGGCCGGGTGCACATGAACTCCGTCGCAAATCAGTTCAACGGTTACACTACTGTTATCCGATACGGCTCCCAGGATGCCCGGTTTTCTATGATGGAACGGAAGCATTCCGTTATATAGATGGGTAATATGGGTGGCTCCGGATTCCAATGCCATTTTTGCCTGTTGATAATCGCAACCGGTATGTGCGATTGAAAGAATGACCGTCATTTCGTTTTCCGGCGAAGCTGCTTTCGTTATAAATTCCATCGCTCCCTGAAGTTCCGGGGCAATACTGATTATTTTTATGGCGTTTCCCGAGGCTGCCTGAAGTTTTTTAAATTCTTCCATATCCGGCTGTTTCAAAAATCTGTCATCCTGGGAACCCCGTTTAGCAAAGGAAAGATAAGGACCCTCCATATAGAGCCCTTCCAGTTTTGCTGCACCGGCAACAGATTTCTGTTGCGCCCTGTAATCGGCTGTCATGGAGTAAAGCTGCATTAATCTGTCTGAATGCATCGACAAAGAAGCCGCCAAAAATGATGTCGTTCCCAAACTGGCCAGTCTCCGTGCGATTTTTTCCAAGCTTTCCCGGTCAGCGTTGGAATAGTCTTCTCCGTCTGCTCCATGCACATGAATATCCACAAGCCCCGGAACGACGAATGCTCCATCCACATCGATCACATTCATCTCTTTCCCTGCCCTGTCGCAATTTATTTGCGCAGAAATTTCAGTAAACCGTCCGCCTTCAATTAAGATATCCTGTTTTATGAAGTGAAAGTTTTCATCTAAAACCAGACCGTTTCGCAGAAGCATTGTCGACCCCCGTTCAGCCCCAAAGCTTATCCGGATAAATACCTTTGTCTTTCATTCGCTGGAGTTCAAAGGATACCGGTTCTTTGTCCTCTTTATATGTTACGCCATGCCATTGGTCATAAGATTTTAATACACGGACCGATGCTTTGCCTTCCCTGATGAGTTCATCAACTGTTCTAGGCAACAGCCATTCACATTTCAGGGGATTGACAGGGAGATTTTCTTTCAGAAAATCAGAGAACCGGCCTTCCAGCTCTTTAATAAAACTTTCTGTGAAACACCAGAAATTCATGGAAACGGTAGTCCCCCGAGGCACTGTGATCCAGCTGATCCCGTCATCTTCTGTAAAAGCAATTTCTCCGTCTTTCCACATAATCCGTGTACGTTCCACAATATGGGACAAGTATCCATCAGGGCTTATTTCGCAGACTCCTCTGGCTACCGATCCGTGCTCGGTCAATGTGTTCTCAATTTCATAACCGATCATGGCATATCGATAGGTTGCATCATCTTCCGCCCCGATCAGATAGTCATACGCCGTCTGATATACGCTGGGGCCATAGTAATCGTCCGCATTGATCACACAAAACGGGCCGTCCACCAGATGTCTCGCCGCCATGACCGCATGGCTGGTTCCCCATGGTTTGATTCTGCCTTCCGGAACCTGAAATCCATCCGGCAGGTCTCCCAATTCCTGAAAAGCATAGGCAACTTCCAAATGTTTGTCTGCCTTTCCTTCGATCAAAGCTTTAAAATCGTTTTCGATTTCCTTCTTTATGATAAAAATGACTTTTTTGAATCCTGACATCATGGCATCGTATAATGAGAAATCCAGAATAATTTCCCCTTTATCAGAAATTGGATCCATCTGTTTCAGCCCGCCATACCGGCTTCCCATTCCCGCTGCCATAATGATTAGTGTAGGTTCTTTCACTGTTTTCTCCTCCTGAAAGATTTTGAGCTGGTCAAAGTTGAGACTTTGCAGCCTTTTCATTGTACCTTAAATCACCGGTAAATTCAAGCCTGACAGAGCTTCCTCCGTTATTGGCTCCCCCTGGCTGCTGTCTCGCGGTCTCCCAGTCTGCCTGTCGTCATATTCTGTGCCGCATATTTGACTGTATTTGTAATAACCCTATTGAAGTAGTATAATTTCTTTATTATTTCGGAGGTGTTTGCTATTTTGAAGCAAATCAGGGAGGTGGAGTATGATTTATAAAAGTGATGAATGTGAAAAGCGCGCAGCCATGGCTGTGGCTGATTTAATGGCGGCAGCCGCCAGAACAGCGCCGAAAGGCTGCGGTGTCGATGAGATATTTGTAACGATCATCGATGGTAAAGAAAAAGATCTTCTGACTTCGGATATGCGTGAGATCGGGAAACAGCCTTATATGGAATTTTTCGAAAGAGACGCAGGTAATATTGATCAGAGCCACTGTGTGATACTTGTTGGTGTCCATGACGTCCCATTGGGTCTCAAAGGCTGCAGCCTCTGCGGATTCCCTAATTGTTCCGAAGCAAAAAAAGCAGGTTCAAAATGTGCCTTCAAAATCACTGATCTTGGTATTGCCATCGGTTCCATGGTCTCTATCGCCGCTAATCATCGGATGGATAATCGCTGTCTATATACCGCGGGTAGATCCGCTGCCAGACTGCACCTTGTCCCTGACGATGTGACGATCTGCTTTGCGATACCCCTGGCAACCATGGGTAAAAATCCTTTCTTTGACAGAACGGGGCCGAGAGCCTGCAGGGACTGAACCCGAATAACAGCCTTATATGATAAAAAGCCATCTGTTACTGCAGTGAGACCGGAAAACAGGACAAATAAAAACAAGAATTTAAAAACCTCTAAT
>CAZAMF010000009.1:0-77917 GCA_964486295.1 uncultured Oscillospiraceae bacterium
GAGCATCTGCCTTACAAGCAGAGGGTCATAGGTTCGAGCCCTATAGCGCCCACCAATTTCGCGGTCCGGTAGTTCAGTTGGTTAGAATGCCAGCCTGTCACGCTGGAGGTCGTCGGTTCGAGCCCGATCCGGATCGCCATTTTTTTATTATTAATACAACAACATGGTGGGTATCGTCAAGCGGTTAAGACCCAGGGTTGTGGCTCCTGTATACGAGGGTTCGAATCCCTCTACCCACCCCACTACTCTTATTCTGACATTGGGGTATCGCCAAGCGGTAAGGCAACGGATTCTGATTCCGTCATTCGCAGGTTCAAATCCTGCTACCCTAGCCAACCTATAACGCCGGATTTGGTTCCGGCTATATGGCGACATAGCCAAGTGGTAAGGCAGAGGTCTGCAAAACCTTTACCCCCAGTTCAAATCTGGGTGTCGCCTCCATCAAAACAAAAAGCTTACAATATCAATAATTGTAGGCTTTTTTATTTGCCGTATTTCATATATAATAAAATACACTATTTTTTGAAAAACTGAATGATTACGAAAGGATGAATGATCCTGGTGATATTAAAAAAATGGGAAGACATACCACCATTTATGAATAATCCAAACGTTCGTAAATATTACGACGGACTACACAGGAAAATCTTCAGTTTATTATTGAAGCGGGTATTTGATGTCATCGCCGGAATTCTCGCACTAATAATCCTATCTCCATTGATGCTTATTATCGGAGTTTCTATAAAAATCAGTTCGGAAGGCCCAATATTATTTCGGCAAGTTAGAGTTACCCAGTATGGTAAACGCTTTCAAATATTCAAATTTCGGACTATGATCAAAAACGCAGATAAAGTCGGGGCCCAAGTCACCACGGCAAATGACAGCCGAATCACACCAATCGGAAGATATCTCAGAAAATATCGACTTGACGAAATACCGCAGTTGCTTAATATTCTCACCGGCGATATGAGTTTTGTCGGGACCAGGCCGGAAGTCGTTAAATATGTGGACCATTATTCGGATGAGATGATGGCAACATTACTTTTGCCTGCAGGAATCACTTCGGAAGCCAGTATACATTATAAAGATGAAGAACAAATGCTAGCCGATGCTGCGAATGCAGAAAAAACCTATATTGAGGTCATACTGCCCGAAAAGATGAAGTATAATTTAAAATGGCTTGAAGAATTTTGTTTCCGAAAAGATTTAGCTACTATGGTGCATACCTTATTTGCAGTTTTTACAGATAAATAAAAATTAGATGATACGGAAAGTCGTGGAATAGCACCTGGCAATGATCAGGTTGGTTTCAACCAATTTCTATTAATATCTTACAAGAAAGTGGGTATTTTAATGAAAAAGAAAATTTTAATTCTTGGTGTTTCATCAGTACAATTGGACGCTATTGTAGAATTAAAAAAAATGGGCTATGAAATTTATGCTTGTGCTATGGCAAAGGACGGTCCGGGGGCCGATGCGGCAGATCACTTTGAAGAGATTAACATTTTGGACAAAGATTCCTTGATCAAATATATTATTAATAATAATGTATCTTTGGTTTACTCAGTTGGATCTGATCTTGCGATTCCCATCGCATCTTCGATTAGCGAGCAGCTGAATATGCCCCATTTTGTATCAGAAAAAACCGCCCGCTTATGTAACAACAAGAATTTGATGCGAACGGCTTTAAGTAATGAATTTGAAGGGAACATCAAATTTCAAGTGATTTCGGATATCAATAATGCAATAGAGTTAAACTACCCCTTCATTATGAAACCTTCTGACTCGCAAGGCCAAAGAGGAGTGGCATTGATCAATAATTATAACGAATTTTTGAAATGCTACGAGATTTCAAAAAGCTTTTCTCGTTCAAAGCTTGTATTAATAGAACAGTATATCCAGGGGCGAGAGTTGTCAGTTAACGGCTTTCTTATAGATGGGGAACTAAGATATCTAATTGCATCTGATAGAATTACCTGGCCTGGATATATCGGATTGATACATCAGCACATCGTTCCAGCGAGGGGTCTTTCCTCCGAGGCAAAAGAAAAGTTGAAAAGAATAATAATATCAGCATGCAAAAAGTTAAATATTTCCAATGGGCCGGTATATGCTCAAATGAAAATGGAAAACGGTGTCCCTTATATAATTGAAGTAACGCCTCGTTTGGATGGGTGCCACCTTTGGAAAATCTTAAGTCTCTATACAGGAATAAATTTACTGAAACTCACATTTGAGTTTTTATTGAATAATGATACATCAGAACTTAATAATCGATTTAAAAAATTTAAGGGCGAATATGTCATGGAGTTCATATGTCAGGAGCCGAATACCAAGGCTGATTATTCGAGATATCATCGTAAAATAGAAAATTCATTAACATATTTCAATTATTATGAGCAGGGAGATCCTATCAAACCGGTGAATGGCAAATTTGAAAAAATAGGATATTTCATATACAAAACATGATTGCATTATTAAAACTGTATTGAAACATAAAAAAGTGCCGAATGGAGTCTATTATGTATCGAAATGTTGGGAAAAGGTTTCTGGATATTCTAATTTGCTTTGCCGTGTTCCCGCTATTGCTTATCTTTTTATTACCTGTATCTTTATTGATCAAATTGGACGATCAAGGGCCAGTTTTTTACAATGCAGATAGATATGGCAAAAACATGAAAGTCTTCAAAATGTTTAAGTTTAGGTCGATGAAGGTAAATGCTCCTGATATTCGTAATTTAGACGGTTCGACATATAACTCCGCCGATGACCCAAGGCTGACAAGGGTCGGGAAATTTATTCGCAAGGCGAGTATTGATGAATTGCCTCAAGTAATCAATGTGCTGATCGGTGATATGAGTTTTGTCGGTCCGAGGCCAAGCCCCTTGGGAGATAAAAGCAATTACCCCCATGAATTTTTCAGAAGATATGAGGTTCTACCTGGCGTTACCGGTTATAATCAAATTATGCTGAGAAATAAGGCAAGTCTTGCAGAACGTATCGAGAATGATAATTTTTATGTTGATAATCTTTCATTCGGTTTAGATTTGAAAATAGTATTGATGACTTTGGTAACAGTTTTGACCTCCAAGAACATTTATCGCAATTAAAATGAATCGGTTGAATGGCACTCGGATAACAGATCGTAATTAGTCTACCAAACATTACACCCAGTTCAAATCTAGGTATCGTCTCAATCAATAACCCTGTAATTGCAATAATTACAGGGTTATTATTTTTCAACTTATTTACCAAGCACCATATCAATTCAACTTTTTAGTAAAACCACTGCCGTATAAATTTTTACGCAATTGGTATTTTATTTTATTACAGTAATCGAACAGGTTGCTTTGTAATTGCCATCGATAGTCGTTACAGTAATCAGCGCAGATCCTGATTTTTTTGCGATCACAATACCCGCTGTATCAACAGCTGCTACATGAAGATTACTCGATTTCCAAGTAATGGCTTGATTGGAAGCATCCCACGGATCAATTTTTGCGTTTAATCCAAATTGTTCTCCGACTCTTAGTGTGATCTGTGTTGGCTCAAGGATTACACCTTTTACTGGTATTATGGAACTGTCAATCTCAAAGATGGCGGTTACAGTAATATTTGAGGTTACATTACTATCTGTCCTTGGATTAGCCGTGTTGCCATCGCTCCAGCCAACAAAATGATAACCAGTGTTAGCCACCGCTGTTACCATTGAACCGTTACCGCCATACTTCACGGTCTGCACTCCAAGCCCATCAATCTTACCATGATCCCCGGAAATATACGTTAAAGTAATAAATGTTGGTGGTAAACTAGTCACTACGTTTATTACACAGGAATCCTGATATCCTCCGTCTGCGGTTATAACCTTAATCTCCGCATATCCAGCTTTGTTAGCCGTAACCAGCCCATTTGCGTCAACCCTCGCTATTTTTGAATTACTCGATTTCCAGCTGACTAATTGGTTTGTAGCATCACTCGGATCAATGTTTGCAACCAGTTTTGCTTTCTCACCAACAAGCAGTGTTAAATTATCATAATTCAGGTTTACAGACGTTACCTTTTTGATATCCGGTTCAAAAATTGCTGTAACACTGATGGTTGCTGTGACATACGCGTCGGTCCGCGGATTTGCTATGCTTCCATCGCTCCATCTCACAAAATGATATCCGCTATCTGCCACCGCACTTACCAGAGTACCGTCTCCTCCATAGCTGACTGTTTGAGATGTCTCACCACTGATGGCTCCACCAGGTCCTGCATTATAGTTTAATGTGAAGCGATCAACTGCAAAGTTCGCAGTCACATTCAGGTCTGCAGTTACGTTGCTTTCCGTCCTCGGATTGGCCGTGCTGCCGTCACTCCAGCTAACAAAGTGGTAACCGACGTCCGGCACCGCGGTTACTGCTGTGCCGTCACTGCTATAGTTGATGTTTTGATTCACTTCACCGGCAATCGTTCCGTAGGTCCCCGCCGCATAAGTAAGGTATAGCTTTGGTGTGAATGCAGGCAGTATTTGGTGAAGATAGGCTGATCTCGCCTTACTGCCATCTGAAGTCAAGACTATGAGCCATTCATAATCCAGCTCATCGTTCAAACGATTAAAGGTCAGGTTCAATTCCCGTGCATACGATGGATCACCGTATGAAACGGCTCCGGCATTAGCGATCGTATAATTACCATATTCAATATAATAAGGCGGGGGGTTCACGGCATGCCTATGGGCCCATAGGAATGTGATGGGTTGATTATAGGCCCCCATGGTAGTTCTGACTAAGTCACTATTGGTGGCATTCCAAGTCTGGTCCTGGTCGATCGGGAAGTGCCCTGCAACAATTACAGGCTTTGACTTGTCAGGTCTCGTTGCCAGATATGTATTCAGGGCATTTATCTGGTTATCAGTATAAAGCCCTACGTACGTACTTTGTTGGCTTGCTCCAAATAGAAATATATCGAAATTGAGGGTTTGTAACACACCGAAATAGGACGTATAACCAGAGTGTGAATAATAATCCCCAGGTATGTCCATGTCATGGTTACCGGCAATAAAGACAGGCACGGCATTGCCGTTATAAAGACTGACAGCAGCCTTAACCTCATCATAGACATTGGAAAAACCCGAACCATATTCATAGGCTCCCGGTGCAGGTGATGTGTATGTGCTACCCGTATATAGATCTCCGCAGAAAATAATGACCTGTGGATCTTGCGCCGCTTCCATGGCTTTCAGACATTGGACCATACGGGTGCGATTGGGCTCGGTTTCCAAGTGCAGGTCGGCTGTTACACTTATTCTGGTAAAATCACTTCTGGCAAAATCATCATAGACCTCAAAACCGGCTTCAGCTACGGCTGAGCTGGCGGGGAAAAAACCCGATGCCAGGAACAAGACAAACACAATGGCAACCAGCATGATGATTTTTGAAGCGCTATTCTTCTTGCCTTTGCATTTATCCATCTGTCTCCAACGATAAATTAGTTTATTGAACGGGTCCATTTTTTTACCTCCCTCATAACAAATTCTGTTCTTGCAGCCGCTTTTATTTATGTGTATTAATATTAATTAAAATCACTTTCCAATTCTCATTGAGATATTATTTTTATAATTATATCATAATATTCAGTATATTCCTACAATGAATTTATCGTTTGCTCAGTCAGAGTGCCGATGTCTTACTCTTTGTAGGCTTTGACCCAAACCCAGGGGGCGCATCCATCAAAAGAGCCTGTAACCACAGTAGTTACAGGCTTTTTTTCTGTCACATCTAACTTTTTATTTAAGATATTTCCTCATATAATATCTATCAAATCCATATTCCTTTACTCTGTCATAGATTTCGAAGCCATGATCAAGATAGAGTTTTTGTGTTTTCACATATTTTACGTGGGTGTATAATCTGCATTCCGACTTGCCGTTATTTCGGATGAAATTCTCACAAAATTCTACGAGTGCTTTTCCTATACCTTTGTTTCTGAATTTAGGATATACAGCAAGAATATCCAACCACATAAAGTCTCCTTCTCCATCTTTGATCAGGATAAATCCTGCAATCGAATCCCCGTCAATGGCAACAAATGTGTTATGGTGCAATACTCCTTCGTAAAGGTCCTCCAGCATGGGGCCAGGGGTCCTGCCGATGAGTAAAATATAATCTTTAAAGGCGGCTACACAGCAACTGTATAATTCGGGAACATCTTCCAATTTGGCACTTCGAATTTCCACCATACCCTCCTGATAAAACCATAAATAATTATAGTTTATTTTTACGCAAAAGTTCTTCCAGTCTCTGCAAAATTTCGGTCTGATTTTTCAATTCAACCATTTGCTCATCCTGTAATGTGGCAAGGTAAGACAATGTTCTGTGATCTGTTTCTGCTTTAGCTTCATTTTGCGCTTGTATGACGTTCTGGCCAACCATGATGATCGGCAAAAGGATCAGTTGCAGAACAGTTTGGGCGATATAAGTTACCCATACCATTACGCTGGCTGATTTAATAACCGGCGGTAACATACAAAGGTCAAGAAGCAAAAAGGCATAAGCGCACCACATGGTGCCAACACCTTTAGTGATCTTTACGGCGATCCAATCATTAAACTTATATATGCCCTTAAACTCCTTAGCCCTAAGCTCACTCGGATGAGTAACGTTGGGATGAATTTTTAAATCGTCCATTAGTATTCTCCTATATTTCAACTGATATTGTTATTTACATTTAGTCTTGAAGTGTTTCAAGACTAAGTAAGTTGCACTCATATCCATGCAGTAACAAACGGCCAGAATAGAATTGAATACGCTCTGTTTCTTTGTCATACGGCAACAGACAGTGGTTGGATATGATGATTTTTCATCTTTCCTAACTTGCTCACCGAGGAATGCATTGCCTACTACCGCAGTCCCCAGATAGAAAGCTGTCACTGCTGCCGCGTGCTTTTTATAATCCCAATTTTTAAGAAATGTTTTCATGAAATTTTGCCCCCTAGATATTGTAAAACGCTCTGCTTATTTCAGTAACTTCTTAATTTATTCCGGCTCTCCTGCATGAAACGATCCATGGAGCGGGGAAACTTTCCATCATGTTCTTACTGTTGACTCTTGATACTTCCATATGGATTGCTTCCGTGCGTTCCAGGCCGTTTTCCTCAAGCAATGACGTGAGCGAGGTCAAAATACCAAAATCCAGTGTATAGATCACGAAGTTCATATCAGGATTAAATCGCAGAAGACTTTTGATCTCCTCACTGATCCGGGAAGACGCTACGATAAAAGCTATGCCTGGTGCAGGCAAGGTTTCCCAAGCTTTATCATTCAGAGACTCAACAACGGTTACATTGCGAAGGCCGAACTTCTCCATATTCTCTTCCATAGTGCTTCTGTCATGGCTGTCATATTCCACGGCTATAACATTGCCCTCCGCAGCAATCATGGCCGCTTCCACCACGATGCTCTCGCCGGAGATGACGCATAAATTATCACGGTCCCCTAGATTAAGCTTATTCATGATAACCGCTCTGACTTCCCGGCATGCATAATGGACCGATCCATAGGCGAAACGTCGATTCTCGATACCTATATGATAATTTGTTTCCGCATTAGGATTCAGGATCAGCATCGCTGCGGAAGCATTGATGCCTCGATTGATCATGTTCGATATTTTGTTATGCTTGATTTCACCCGAAGGATCAGACCCTTCGTTATACCAGATATCGCAATCCCCCAGTTCTGCATTCCACATGTCATAAAAGATCTCCTCGTGCCCTGCATCTGTAAAGACCAGAACCGCCCGATTACACAAAACAGTTGGGATCAGGTTTTTATTTCTTCCTGTAATGTCCAGCATTTTCAAATCAGTCAGATTGAGTTCAACATTTTGAGAAAAATACCGAAGCCAGGATAAAACGACCTCATTTGTAAACATTTTTTGTTCCACAGATGCAACCTCCTAATTTTAGTTACGATAACATTATTATCTTAAATGAATGGTTATCATTTGGCGCGCTTTACAATAAATAATAGTACACAAGCACCTAACACAGCCACCATGATACTCCACAGGTTAAATCCGGTTACACCGACTCCTCCAAAGATCCGCATGATAAATCCGCCAATCATAGCTCCGACAATGCCGACCGCAATATTCCCCAAAATGCCCATTTGATTGCCCCGGCCTGTCAGTTTGCTTGCAATCCATCCCGCAAGGGCGCCTACCACCAGCCAGGCAAGAATACCCATTCCCATAAATGATTCTCCTTTTCATTTTTAAAAACCCCCAAAGCCATCGGTTCGTTCTTGGGTTTGGAGGTTTAAATTTGGAATGTTTATATTATATAACTTATTGTGGTTTTTGCTTCACTTTTTCTGCTTTTTGTTCGGCTTTTTTGATAATTTTTTCTGCTTTGATCTCTGCTTTGCCCTTAGCCTTGCCAACCGTCTTTTCTTTCTGTTTTACGGCTTTTTCTTCAGCTTTTACGATGATTTTCTCTGTCTGTTTGTCTGCTTTTTGTTTTGCCTTAGTGACTATTTTTACTGCCTTCTCTTCCTTTTTGCCTTTTTCTATCAGTTCAGATGTTCTGGCGTCAGGCTTCCCCTCTTCCTTTTTCACTTTTTTCGGTTTTTTTGTTTTCTCCTCCAGGGAATCCGACGCTTTTGTCATTAGCTGATCGGCTTTCTTTTTGATAACTTTCGCCTTGTCTTGTGTTATATCAGCGGCTATCTCAGTTTTATTCAAGGCCTTGTTTATCAGTTTTTCAGTTTTTTTTCTGATAACTTTTGTCTTGTCGTCTGCGACATCAACTGCTTTATCCATCAGTTTTTCAGTTTTTTTTCTGATAACTTTTGTCTTGTCGTCTGCGACATCAACTGCTTTATCCATCAGTTTTTCCGCTTTCTTTCTGATCTCTTTTGTCTTATCTTCAGCGACATCGGCTGCTTTATCTATCAGTTTTTCGGCTTTCTTTCTGATTTTTTTCGTTTTGTCGTCTGCAATGTCGACTGCTTTATCTTTAAGTTCTCCGGTTTTGCTGATCAGTTCTTCCGCTGCGTTTTCAGCTGTATCAAGCACTTCTTCAAGGTTTTTCTTTAATTTGCTACTCATGCGAAGCCCTCCCATTTATTAACGATTCATAAATATAGATATAACTACCATTTTGGCTGACGTTATTTATAAAACACAATTTACCGATTAATTCTCTCCGACTAGAATTCAATGGTATTTCCGCTTCCATCGTATCACCCTTCTCATTCGTTTTTGCCTATTATCATACATGATACCCATTTTATTACTCTCAAACCAAAACCAAAGCCGAAAAGCATGATCAGTTATTATCCGAAATTCCGGCCCAGCTGAAATTCCAGTTTTTTGGGGATTGGCTGATTATTGTCACTCATCACATACATATATAATTCTCTAACTGAAGTAGCGGTTGGTTGTACCGCATCGGCCAGGCAGTCAGCCAGATCACCGCTTACTTGCTCATATTCAGAGATCGGTTTCATGCTCATCAAAAGGCTGCTCAAACTTTTCTGACGCCCGGTCATATAAAAAATCAATTTTAAAGTGCTGTATTTCAATTTCCCGGGCGTTACAAGAATTTCGAGAAATCGCTTCATATCGCGGACCGCTTTCTCGATCTGCACGGCAGGGACGCCCGGGTAGAAGGCAGAAACCGTCACTGCATCGGCGGGTTCCAGAGCAAGGTGCCACGTGGGTTTAAAAGAAATAGGATCCAATCCGTCACGCAGCATCATCGTACGGTCGAACTCCTTTTCCAATTGATTGTGTGCTGCTTTGTCGGTCCCGGCCACTTTTCTTACCAGGGGATGACATTCTCTGTCTAATATATAATGGCAATAGAATCCCAATAAATATGCGATAGCCGCTTCGCGGCTTCGGCTTTCCGGCAGTTTTTTTCTTGCGTTTTCGAAGAATAACGCCGCTTTTTGCTGATGAATATCATGCCCCAACTTCACCAGATGGTTCTTCCTTAATGGTTTATAATAGAACAAAAAGTCCGGGCCATGCAAGCCTGTCAGGAACATGGACGGATGCCTGTCAATGAGTTGTTTCATCTCATCGTCCAACTGTTTATAAACTTGTTTGCCAAATGTGAAATGCGCATATGTGGTCGGCATGGTTTTCTCCTTTTCACCTTTTATTTCTTCAGCGGCTGGCAAGTCGGGCAAAAATAAACGTTTCCGCCCATATAGGCTTCCCGGATAATGGCACCGCCACATACCGGACAAGGTTCGCTGAGTTTCTTTTTTGACATCTTCGTTTCATATTGCCCTTCATTGCCAAAAAGATTTCTTTCCGTATCACGGCCCCCCTGCTTCGTCATGGTTGAGAGAGTGTTTTTTATGCTCAAAAAAAGCCTTGATTTATCTTCTTCGGTTAGCTTTTCAAGTTTGCTTTTGGGATGGATCCCCGCATTATATAATATGTCCTGCAGCACGCCGTTTCCGAGCCCCGGTATTCGCTGCTCCGTCGCCAGAAATGCTTTCGCGCTCATGGAAGGTTTAGCTCTGTCGATTAGCTCAGAGAAATATACCCGGTCGAACTGATCGGACATTGGATTTGGTTTCGCTTTGGCTATCAGGTAGTATTCATTTTCGTTTTCGCCTTCCCGGTACACCCACAGACCGCCATACATGCTTATGGTGCATACGAGGGAGGAACCATCGGTAAATTCAATACGGAGTTGATGCTTTTCTGGCGTATTTTCATCCGCCTTGTAGTACCGTATATTAACACCGTCATTAAAAAGGATTATGGCATCGTCAGCCTCTATTTCTACAAATCCGGCAACTGGGATGGATTTGCCGATTGCCTTGCCTTCCAACAATTCCTGATAGTGCTCAGGATCGCCGAAATAAAACGCGAATTTATGAGGAGAAGCATTTGCTTTCACGGTGCTGATGACTTTACCTCTGATCGTCCGGTTCAACTGATCGGCCATATTAATACTTTCAGGTATTTCAAGCATGAAATTTGCTCCTTTTCATCTTCTGAGTTCATGTCCAGTTTGGGGTTGCGACCAGTTCGCTGGTCTCTCCATAAGAAACATTGAGGAGGTTGTCGGGCTTAAATTCTTTCACATCTGCTTTGTTGATATGAATGGGAGTATTATGCTTTGCGCCTACCATCGCGGAACATTCCATTGCTTCCAATGGCCCCATATTGTATTGTCCATCAATCGGGAAAAACGCATAATCGATATTTCTGCTCTTCAAACCTTCCATCGAGTCTAATGTTGATGTGTCCGATGCATGATAGACGGTAATGCCGTCAAAAGAAAGAATAAAGCCACAAGTGCTCTTCAATGGATGATTGCAATTTGAAGCGGGTACTGGTTCAATTTTTACATCTTGGCACACAAAGGTATTATAGCTTCCATCATTATTGATGGCATCCTTTGCTCTGATGACCTTGCAGCCATCATTCTGTTTGCAAAGTCCGACCTGGTTGTGGTCCTGATGCTCGTGAGTGACCAGGATCAGATCCGCCTTTTCGCTATAATCACCCTTGTAATAAGGGTCAATATATATAACGGCACCCTCTTCCGTTTTGATTTTCATTGAAGCATGGCCAATAAATGTTAATACCTTTTTCATATATTCCTCTCCTCAAATGCCAATAAGCAACCCTCTACCGGCGTTTATTCTTCTCATTTTCATATATGATAAAATTAACTTCACGATTCTGCATATCCACAGAATGGACTTTTATTGTGATTTTATCGCCCAAAGTAAAAATACGATGGGTCCTTCTGCCGATCAGGCGATATTTATCTGCTTCATAATCATAATAGTCGTCGTGCAGCGAGTCCACACGGACCATCCCTTCGATGGTGTTTTCGATTTCGACGAAGAATCCGAATGCGGCGACCCCGTTGATGACTCCTTCGTAGATCTCCCCGACATGGTAGGACATATACTCCGCTTTTTTCAGACGCTCAACTTCCCTCTCAAGCTCCTGAGCCTGGCGCTCCGTTGCTGATGAGATTTCCGCAGCGATTGCAGTCCGTCGTTTTAAGCTTTTAACTCTCCTCTCATCAATTCCGCCATGGATTGTCTCCTTGATGATCCGGTGAATGATCAGGTCAGGATACCGGCGTATCGGTGAAGTAAAGTGGCAGTAATACTTCACGCCCAGACCAAAATGCCCGGCGCATTCCGTTCCATAAAAGGCTTTTTTCATTGATCGGAGCATTACAGTGTTGACAACGTGTTCCTCGGGTTTCCCTTCCACTTTACTCAGGACTTCATTCAGCGCCTTTGGATGTACACTCTCTGTGCTTCCTTTCAGTTGGATGTTGAAGCTTCTTAAAAACCTCTTGAATTCCTCCATTTTTTCAAGGGAAGGGGCCTCATGGATCCTATATACGAAAGGGGTTTCCATCCAATAAAAATGTTCCGCTATGGTTTCGTTGGCAATCAGCATGAATTCTTCGATCATTTTGTTAGCCACTCGCCTTTCGGCGGTTACGATGGTTTCCGGAACTCCGAATTCGTTCAGCGTGATGTATGCTTCATCAAACTCGAAGTCCAGACTGCCTCTTGCCTGTCTGGATTTTCTGAGTATCCCGGCAAGTTCCTCCATAACAATTAGATATGGAACTATTTCAAAATATTTCGATTTCAGTCCCTCATCATCTTTTTCCAGCATATCTGAAACATCATCATATACCATGCGGGCCTTTGAATGGATAATGCTCTCATAGATTTCATGGGACACTACTTTGCCCTTCTCATCGATTTCCATATCGATGGACAATGTCAGCCTGTCATCTTTAGGATTTAAGCTGCATATTCCGTTGGATAGTTCCTTTGGGAGCATCGGTATTACCTGATCGATCAGGTATACGCTGGTGCCCCGATTTAACGCCTCCTTATCCAGATGGCTGCCCTCTTCCACATAGTGGCTGACATCCGCGATGTGCACGCCCAAGAAATAATTGCCGTTTTCCAAACGGACAACGGAAACGGCATCATCGAGGTCTTTAGCATCCGCTCCGTCAATGGTAATGATCGTTTGCGCCCTTAAATCCCGCCGTCCCGTAAGCAGTTCATCCGTAATCTCCTGCTGAGCGGATCGTTCCGCTTCGGCCTGGACTTTTCTCGGGAACTCCTGTACTAGATTGTACTGTCTGATGAGCGCTTTGATGTCACCTCCGGCTTCTCCGAAACGGCTGATGACCTCTTTGATCTTTCCTTCCGCACAGTTGTCACGATCCGGATATTTAATGATTTCAACGACGACTTTATCTCCTTGATGCGCATCATTGAAATTTTTCCCTGATACAAAAATGTCTTCGCTGATTCTCCGGTCATCAGGGATCACGAATCCGAACCTCCTATTCTTTTCGAAAGTTCCTACGACTTCGGTCACTGCGCGTTTCAAGATTTTAACAATAACGCCTTCCCGGGCGCGGGACGTCTCTGCCGGAGATACCAGCCTGACTTCTACCAGATCCCCGTGCATAGCTCCTTTGATGGCGGGAGGTGGAATGAAGATGTCGCCGTTTTTATCCGTTTCAGGTACCACAAATCCGAATTCTTTCCGATGTTTTGATAGTGTACCCCGCACAAATTCCTCACCGGAGCTTTTTCGAGGGACTCTATCCCTAAATGTTTTGTTTTTTCTAACCATATTTATCAGCCTTCTCACATTTAATATTGTTGACCTGCCATTTCTTACTGTTTTACTTATACCCCATAAATGCATCCTCTACAGTTTTCCTTCGAACAATTAAAAAATGCCGGTATTTTTCTTCCGGCATTATCGTTGATAGTATGTAACATTGCGCTATGATTGTTCGTTCCTTGAAATTCGGGTTCGATCCACTTTTACAGTTTGGCGGTACCGGTTCTGAACGCTTCGATCATCTCCCCGGTCAGGCTTATTTTTAACTCTTCCGGCGGTATCTCTTCCCGGTCCATCCAAACTCCGATAGCCAGTTCGTTTTCATCAATGGTGATCACGTCACTGCCGTCAAGTTCCGCGTAAAACCCGGCAAGGAGCGTATCGGTAAATGGCCATGGTTGGCTTTTGTAGAACTTCAGATTTTTAACTCTGAGCCCGACTTCTTCCGCCACTTCTCTGTGCACAGTCTGCTCCAGGCTTTCTCCTATTTCTGCGAATCCCGCAATCAACGCATATCTTGTATATTCACGCCCGGCATATTTGGTGAGCAGGAGTCGTTTGCCGTCATGAACAGCCACGATCACACAAGGGGATATAGTCGGATAGGCCTGAAATCCGCAGGTCTCGCAATATAGCATCCGCTCGTTTTCTGAGCGTTTCATAAAGCCGCCGCATTTACTGCAATAGCGATGATTTTCATACCATCGGTTCAACTGCCATCCAACCGCTCCGGCAAAGGATCGCCAGTATTTTGGTTCTGTCCTGAATCGCGAGGTGTTCACGTAAGACCACCCTTCCACTGAATCGAGCCCCTTCTCGTCTATTAGGTAGTAATTAATATCATCTACAGAAAAAAGAAATTGTGCGTCATTTATCAAATGCGGGAACTCTCGATAGAAATCAGAAAAAGAAGGATACCATAATTTGTCCTTATCCTCTCTGATCAGCACTGTATCTCCTTCATATGAAAGGAAAAGGTCTTTTGACTCGGCCGGCTTGTTTATGAAATGGTTGTCGAATATTCTCGGTTCTATATCTTGGATCATTTTTTTACCTCTTCTCAGTTGTCTGATACAAATGGATTGATCACGTTTTCGGACTTCTGTTCATCAGGTTGAGCCAGATGATTGCTGTAATAATCAAAACGCCGCCCAAAGTTGATCTCAATGAAAGCACATCTCCCATCAGAACGATTCCCGTAATATAGGCGATCATCGGTTCGGAAGTGTTGATCAGGGCAGCATTCCCGCTGCCGATATGCTTGACAGCAATGATAAAGCAGATGCCGGCTATGAATGTTGATACAATACCGATATACAAAGCAATTACCCATTGATCGAATCCAAGCGGCAAAAAAGGCTGACCGCCAAAAAAACATCGAACAATATTAAAAAGGCAAGGCGGGATCAGGGTATATGCTGTGACGATTTCGGGCATGGTTTTCCGGGTATTTTTTTCGCCGATTCCAATTGTATAAAAGGAATAACAAAATGCCGCCAGACAAGCGAAAATGATCCCAAGTACACGAAGTGAGCCAGTTTCTTCAGGCACTGATACAATGGCGAAAACACCAATTGATGCCAGCAGCACGCACCCCAGCATATTAATATTAAGTTTTTCCCGTCCGATCACAATTTCTATAATAACGACCAGGACAACATATAGGTTAATAAGTAGTGATGCGATCGCACCGGGTACGTATTTGTAGCTCTCAAAAGCGAGAGTGCTGGCACCTACCATCAACGCCCCTAAAAAGAGTAAAAAGACAATATTTCTCAAAGGAAGACTATACGGAAGTTTCTTATAAAATACGTATATCCATATCAATAAAACGGCAACCATAAACCTGAACGCCAACACTGTTTCGGCAGACATACCTGCTTGATATCCGAGCTGAGTAACTATGGGCAACGTGCCATAACCAAAGCTGGCAATCAGCACAAGGATCAGCCCCCACTTTTTCTTGTCATTCAGTTTCATAAATTTGCCAATATCTCCTTAATGATCACGATTTTTGATCTGCAGTTTCAAGATGAAAGTCGGATTTATTAATTTATTTTCCTTCATATATAAGGCCCTGCATCTCAGCAATATTTTTGGAGAAATCAATGCCGATCACTGACTTCCCATCAATATTCAGGTATGAATACGTCCCTTTTAACGGAATCATCAGCTGTTCCTGACTATAATCCTGATAAGTTGGCAGTGATAAGATAAGAGAAAATAGTTCGCCTTTTGTCAGGTTCGTTGTCAAATGAGGCAGGGTCAAATTCAGCAATTTATTAATTTCTATTAGATTTAGATCTTTAACCTTAGTAAAAATTTGTTCCAGTACTATTCTCTGTTTAGCGGTTCTGTCGAAATCAGATCCGACATACCGGTTGCGAACATATCCCAAAGCCTGCTTCCCATTTAGTAATAGGGTACCGGTGTTTTTCAGGATGTCTTTTTCTCGTGGCTGATCTATCAGTTGGTTTAATTCTTTAACAGAATCATTAATGATCGGAAGATCTTCTTCCGTCACGACTACGGTGACTCCTCCAAGCATATCGACTACTTCAATAAAGGAATAAAAATCAAATAAAACGTAGCGATCTATCTTAATCTTGAAGTTCTGCTCGATGGTTTCCATCAGCAGGTTTGCGCCGCCATATAAATAGGCTGTGTTGATCCGGTTGTTATTTTTCCCGGGGATTTGAAGATAGATATCTCTCAGCAAAGACGTTGTAACAATCTTTTCGGACTTTTCATTGATCGATTCGATAATGATGGTATCGGCTCGTCCCGGCTTGGCCGAATGTCTGGAATCGGTTCCTATGATAAGCACATTCAGCACATTATCATCTTTTCTAATTGGGGTGCTGTTCTCTTCCATGTTCTTTCTGATTGCATTTTCCAGCGCCGCCACTGCAGCTGCAGAAGTCTCAATATTTCCGGGTTGTTGGTTATCATCCTCCTCTGCTGTGGTCTGATCTGACTGTTCTGAGATGTTCCCGGATGTCGATTCAAAATTTATTTTACTGATGTAATTATGCAATAACAAAAAACCTGCAGCAAAAAAAATCAGCAGCAGTGACGCTAGTATGATAAGAGTGGTTTTAATTGCTTCCTTTTTTTCTTTCTGATTTTTTTTGTTCATCTTTGTTCCCAATCTCTAAAATATTGGATGCTTATTGTTTTCATAATGAAATATCATGGGGCTTTAGGGTTCCTCCTGCTCTTGATTTTGCCTCCTCCATAAGATCCCAGGCATGATAAGGCAAGTAACAATATCATGTAAACAGGATACGCCGGATTGAACTCAGATCTCAAGTATAAAATCAGCATCAGTATACCCGGTATGCAAAGCAGCAAGCCCCATAGCCATGAATACTTCGGTAGAAAAAATCCCAGCGATGCGCCTAAAATAACATAAATTATTAATATTACAGCGATTGTCATCATGCGCTCGGCGAATCCCCCATCGGAAAAAACCGAATTGAATACGCCGAAGAACCCAAGAATGATTCCCGCTGCCAATGATACAACTGTCCCGATCAGATACTTCATGGTAATGCCTTTATCCTTCATCATAAATCGTTTCTATAGGCCTTTCTATCTACATCAGTAATGGCTCCAGTGGAAACTGCTTCAATTATTTCCTTGACGCCATCCCGGACGTGTCTTGTAACTGAGAAACCTAACACATTTTTTATCTTTTCAAAGGCGACCCTGTAATCCCGAAGGTCTGTCCCGACATCTACGTATTTTATTTCTAAATCCGGCACAAACTCCTTTACAAAATCTACAATCTGCTGTTTCTGGAAATTTTCATCGGTATCACCGACGTTAAATATTTGATTACGGGATTCCTCCGGTTTTTCAATGACAAGTTTTATTGCCCGGGCAACATCATATACATGTACATAAGGCCTTACGGTTTTAGGAAGAAAAATTTCCAAAGACCTGTTAAGGTAACCATAGGCGGCAAATTCATTCACTGTCAAATCGAAACGCATACGCGGCCCAATGCCGTATACAGTGGAGAACCTGAGTATTGTCCAGTTCAACTCATCCCCTACTGTGTCAAACAGGTACTTTTCCATATCCACCTTTGACTGTGCATATAAACCCAATGGGTTAAGCACTGACTTCTCTGTCGCAAGTTCATCTTGTGGCACGGTGCCGTAATTGCTGCAAGTAGTGGCAAATATAAATTTAGTGACATTTTTTGATTTTGCCAAGTCAATAACGCGTCTAGTACCGGCATAATTTGTATTTCTTGCCTCTTCAGGGTATTTATTGCATTCGGGCTCCCCCACTACTGCTGCGAGATTTACAACAGTCGTATCTTGATCAATGTACTGCCCATACACGTCTGTTTCGTTTATATCACAACGTATCAGCTTGAAATTTTGATTTTGCAGGGCTCCTATAATAGGTTCAAATCCGAATTTCAGCTTATCGACTCCGATAACCTGATAGCCGTTTTCAAGCAGCAGATAGGTTAGCGTGGAACCAATATATCCTGCAGCTCCTGTAATTAAAACTTTCTTCATTTACCAGACCTCCAAATTCATTCCTTCAGCTTTATTGGTGTTAAAAACTCAAGCAATTCAGTTATCATAGGCATTCTACAGACTATATGTTGCTACATTGCGATAAACATTTTGGTGCCGTCATAATCGATTTTGATGGTTGTACCGGGAGCCGGGTCACTTGCTATGATGGTTCTGGCAACGATGGTTTCCACCTCAGACTGTATCAGACGCTTTAGCGGTCTTGCACCGTAGACCGGATCGTAACCTGAAGATATCAGATGCTCTTTGGCCGCATCGGTGATCGTCAGATTAAGTTGCCGGTCGGTGAGGCGGTGGGCGAATTCGGATATTTGCAGATCCAGTATGTTCCTGACATTATCACGGGTAAGCGGTTTGTAAAATACGATTTCGTCCAGCCTGTTTAAAAACTCAGGGCGAAAGCTTCTTCTCAGCGTCTGAGAAACCGCATTCCGAGCTTCATCAGAAATGTTGCCTTCCCTATCGATGCCTTCCAAAATGATGTCGGAGCCGATGTTTGACGTGAGGATGATGATTGTATTCTTAAAGTTCACTGTTCTGCCATGGCTGTCGGTGACGCGGCCGTCATCCAGCATTTGGAGAAGAACATTGAACACATCCGGATGCGCTTTTTCAATTTCATCGAACAACACCACGGAATACGGTTTGCGGCGAACCGCTTCTGTTAGTTGGCCGCCTTCCTCATATCCGATATATCCCGGAGGAGAACCGATCAGACGTGAAACCGAGTATTTTTCCATATATTCCGACATATCGATCCGGATAATGCTGCGTTCATCGTCAAACAGCGCCTGCGCCACCGCTTTTGCCAGTTCGGTTTTACCTACACCGGTCGGCCCCAGGAACATGAAGGAGCCGATTGGTCGTGTCGGATCCTTGATGCCCGCCCGGGATCTGAGGATGGCATCGCAAACCTTATCCACCGCTTCGTCCTGGCCGATGACCCTTTGATGCAATATCTCACTCATATGCAGCAGCTTTTCGCGTTCGCCTTCCATCAGTCTGGCTACCGGAATTCCTGTCCAACGCGCAACAATGCGGGCGATCTCTTCTTCGGTTACCCGGTCGTGCAACAGAGTGTTTCTGTTCTCGGGTTCCGATTCATTTTCCAGTTCGGCCAATTCTTTATGCAGCTGAGGCAGTTTGCCATAGCTCAATTCGGCCGCCTTACCCAGGTCATACTCCTGATGTGCCTTTTCCAGTTCAGCATTTGTTTTTTCAATTTCTTCCCGGAGTTTCTGTACTCGATTTATGCTTTCTTTTTCATTATCCCATTTGGCTTTCATGCCTTTGAAACTGTCGCGCAAATCGGCCAGTTCCGACTGGATCCGTTTTAGCTGCTCCGCAGAAAGCTTATCCGTTTCCTTCCTCAGAGCGGTCTCTTCGATTTCAAGCTGCATGATTTTTCTCGATATGTCATCCATTACGGCCGGCATCGAGTTGATTTCAGTTTTGATCAGAGCGCAAGCTTCATCCACCAGGTCTATCGCCTTGTCCGGCATGAAGCGGTCCGAAATGTATCGGTTGGACAGTGTGGCCGCTGCAACCAGCGCTCTATCCTGAATCTTGACCCCATGGTAGACTTCATAACGTTCCTTGAGACCTCTTAATATGGATATGGTGTCCTCTACCGATGGTTCTTCCACCATGACCGGCTGGAATCTTCTTTCCAGCGCCGCATCCTTTTCAATGTACATACGATACTCATTCAGAGTCGTAGCACCAATACAGTGAAGTTCTCCTCTGGCCAGCATCGGCTTTAATAAATTTCCGGCATCCATGGCTCCTTCAGTTTTTCCGGCGCCTACGATGTTGTGAAGTTCATCGATAAACAGGATGATCCGTCCTTCACTGGCTTTGATGTCATTCAACACGGCTTTCAATCGTTCTTCGAACTCGCCTCTGAATTTGGCTCCGGCTATGAGCGCTCCCATATCCAGCGAAAATATGGAGCGGTCTTTCAGATTTTCAGGCACGTCGCCGCGTACGATCCTTAATGCCAGCCCCTCGGCGATAGCGGTTTTACCGACACCGGGTTCACCGATCAGGCACGGATTGTTTTTTGTTTTGCGGGATAATATGCGAATCACATTTCGGATCTCGTCATCCCTTCCGATAACAGGATCCAGTTTTTGGTTTCGCGCCAGCTCAACGAGATCCTGGCCATATTTTTTTAAAGCATCATAAGTTCCTTCTGGGCTGTCGGTCATCACTCGCTGGCTTCCCCGTACATTGCTGACCGCCGCCAAAAGTGATTCCTCGCTTATGCCGGATTGTCTAAATAATTCCCGTATCACAGGAACCGGTTTTCTGATCAGGCCAAGGACAATATGCTCCACCGAGACGTATTCGTCTCCCATTCTTTCTGACTGTTTTTCAGCTTCGGTAAACGCCTGCTCCAGTTCTCTGGACATGTAAACGCCACGCGTATCTCCGCCCACCTTCGGGAAACCTTCGACGCTTCTGGTAAGGCGTGAAGCCATCGTTTCAGGTGATGCGTTGCATTTGCGTATCAGTTCCGGTATAAGGCCATCCCGTTGTGTAAGCAGAGAGAGCAGAACGTGCTCTTGCTGGAGCTGCTGATTTCCGTTTTCTTCCGCCAGATTCTGCGCATTCTGTATTGCTTCCACGCTCTTTTGCGTATATTTTTGAAAATTCATCTTGCCACCCCCTTTAAACGTTTACGAACAACTAGCCAATCGATCTTACTCAACAATAACCGCAGTTCCCGAAACGGAAACCATCATCATGTTTCCGCCCTGGCCCAGCACTTCATAATCCACATCGATGCCGACCACCGCATTTGCTCCCATGTCCAAAGCCCGCTGCTCCATTTCTGAAATCGCACTCTGCCTGGCAACAAGGAGTTCTCCCTCATAGGATCTCGCTCTTCCTCCAAAGAAATTCGTAAGCTCTGCGGCAAAATCCTTGATGAAGTCCACACCCGTTATCACTTCGCCAAATACAACTCCCTTATATTCGACGATCTTTTTCCCTTCAACAGTTGGTGTTGTTGTCACAATCATTTTATTTCCTCCTTATAAAACGTTTTTTTACCTGCAATCCATCCCATGGCAAGTACGATCAGCGAGCATCCGACTCCAAGAAAAAGCGGATCGAATGCAGGCGGCATCATAAATTTGCCTATCAGCACGAAAGCAGGTCCGACAATCATCGAAACGATCGCATACTTTTTATCGATCCTGCCCGGCAAGAACAACGCCATAGTTAACGCACCGAAAGCGGTTGCACCTCTAAGTCCCATAGACATGAAGCTCCATCCCAGAATGAGAGTGCCCATATTCCCACTGGACAGCAGCGCTGCGCACAATAGGATGATGACGATCACGATTCGTGCGGCCATCAGCATATTGGCGTCTCCGGCTTTTTTATTAAAATATACCCTATAAATGTCATAAGTTATCATCGAACTTAGGCCCAATGCTACGCCCGCTCCCGTGCCCACAACAGCAACCAGCAGCGTGGCCAGGATGACCCCGGCGAAGATCGGCGGCAGTTTTTCCATGATGAAAAGCGGCAATGCAATGGATGATTTAATATCGGGGTAATTTAATTTCATATATAAGCCGACAAATATTCCTCCAATGCCAACTAAAGGTATCAGAAAAGCGCTAAGCAACGCGCCCTGTTTTGAAATCTTGAGGCTTCGTGCCGATATCACTGCAGAAATATAGGCTTGTGTTGTGAGTACGCCCAACACAAGCGAAATACCGGCTCCGATATCCACTGATGCCCCTCTTGCAATCAGGCTGAAATATTGCTCTTCCGGCAACGCAGCCCTAAAAGCCGCGTATCCCCCACCCAGTTTCAACGCGATAATGCCGCAAATCCCCACTGATCCGTACAGCAATATGGTTTTTGCAATGCCCACATAGCCTGAGCCCCAGACGCCTCCGAAAACCACATAAACTAGCATGAGGAATATGATGATCGCAGTCGCCGCAAAAGGATTGATGCTGCTGACTGCCGTGATCAGCGCAATTCCGGATAGTATCTGAGAAACAATACTCAGAAAGCTCCCCAGAGAAGTCAGCAAGGTTGCAACCGTGCTGGATGTTCTGCCATATTCTCGTGAAAAAACCTGCGGCATTGTTTTGATTTCACTGGTGTATAGGGGCTCCGCATAAAATACTGCAAGGGCGAGACATCCGATGCCTCCCCCAAGGGTAAACCACCAGGCGGAGAATCCGTATGTGAAAGCCAGTTGTGCTGTTCCGATGGTCGAGGCGCCTCCGACAAGAGTTCCGATAATCGTACCGGCGACTATTCCGATTCCGGCTTTTCTGCCTCCTGAAGCGAAATCCCCGGCGGATTTAACCCGCCGCCCAGAATACAGGCCTACTCCTGTTATCAAACCTAGCACTAATATTGCTCCGAGATAATACATCATTCTATACTCTCCGATTTCGGTTAATTGTGAAAAAAATTACATGTCACGGTATACGATGTGGAAATACATTTGTATCAACCGTGCGACTACAGTAAAAAGGCTTGACCCAGTATAGATCCTGGCCAAGCCCCAAGTAAACGAACCTTAACATTGAGCAATCGGGTCATGCCTAGTGATGAGTGTGATAGTCCTCCCATCGCTTTGCTCTTTCCTCTACCGTTTCTTCAATGTTATCCATATCGATTATACATGCCGGTCTGGTTCGGCTGTACTCTCGTTTCATGCAATACTTGGATAACGAGCACTCGCGCTTAGGGGAGCATTCTTTCTGTAACTCATACAGTTTCATAATAAACCTCTTTCCTAGTTGCTGAATTCATAGTCTGGGGCATTTTGCTCAAGCTAAACCATCAGTAGCTAAATATTTAATTTGAATTGAATTAATTTATATATTTTATATTAGCACATTATTAAAAATTGGAAACCCATTTTCTTATCTATTTGATATATTTGTCATATATTCGTATATTTGTTCCGTACATTATGTTATAATATGGTTTTGAATTTTAGAGTATGACGTTAAGGAGCAGTGTATCATGATTTTTATCGAACTTCTAAAAGCCGCTATTCTCGGCATTGTGGAAGGTATTACGGAATGGCTTCCAATCAGCAGCACCGGCCATATGATCCTGGTAGAGGAGTTTATCCGGCTGGATGCTTCGGATGCCTTTATGGAGATGTTTCGAGTGGTCATTCAACTGGGAGCGATCATGGCTGTTGTGATCCTGTATTTCCATAAACTAAATCCATTTTCTCCTAAAAAGTCAAAAGAAGAGAAAATGGAAACAATGTCGATCTGGTATAAAGTATTGGTAGGTGTCCTTCCGGCTGCTGTTCTGGGGATATTGTTTGACGATTGGCTCAATGACAAATTCTATAATTACCAGACCGTTGCCGTGATGCTGATTATCTACGGAATCCTTTTTATCGTGATAGAAAACCGCAATAAGAATTTTGAGCCCACGGTCAGTTCTTTTGAAAATCTGACTTACAGAACTGCCTTTCTGATCGGTATGTTTCAGGTGCTGTCTCTGATCCCGGGAACTTCCAGATCAGGCGCTACCATACTCGGAGCGATCATTCTCGGTACCTCACGCTCCATTGCGGCAGAATTTTCTTTTTTCCTTTCAATACCTGTTATGTTCGGCGCCAGCGCGCTGAAGCTGTTTAAGTTCGGTCTGGATTTCACGGGGCAAGAAATCGCCATACTGATCACCGGCATGGTTGTAGCTTTTGTGGTCTCGATCCTCTCCATCAAATTTCTCATGAGTTACATTAAAACGAACGATTTTAAAGTATTCGGTTTTTACCGCATACTCTTAGGGCTTATCGTCATGGGATACTTTCTTCTATTGGGATAATCAGGACCGGTCATCTGCCCGGCCCCGTCTCTATCCGCACTTGGAATATCCGCAATTTCTACAGACCACGCATCCGCCTTCATGTTCCAGTTTGCTTCCGCAATCAGGGCAGAATTTTGCATGCTTTGCTTCGGCCGGAGAAATTTCCGGTTCTGCTTCCGTATAGGCAATTCCGGATGTGGTCAACTTCCCGGCTTCTGAAGCCTTGATGACCTTTTCTATGGTCTTCGCTATCGCATCCGGGCAGGAAGTGACTCTCATCCCTTCCTGTCTTATTGTGGATGGACAGCGGATCCCTTTCAGTTGTTCGATCAGAACCTGACTTTTGATCCCGCTTCGCAGGGCGATTGATACGAGCCGTGCCGTGGCTTCGGATTGAGAAGGGCAGCCGCCTGTCCGCCCTGTATTGGTAAACACTTCGCAAATGCCGTGTTCGTCATAATTGACGGTGATATAAAGGTTGCCGCATCCGATCCTGACTTTTTCAGTGAAACCTTTGGTAACTGAAGGCCTTGAGCGCGGTATGATTTCACCGCTTTCCTGTATAATTTTTTCCTGGATTTTACCAATATTAAGAACCTGTCCCTTGCGTGAGCCGTCACGATAGATGGTAATCCCTTTACAGTCAAGGGTGTAGGCAAGCTTGTACACTTCAGACACATCTTCGGGAGTGGCTGAATTCGCAAAATTAACTGTTTTAGATACCGCATTATCCGTGTATTTCTGAAAAGCTGCCTGCATTTTTACATGCCACGCCGGAGATACATCCTGTGCGCAAACGAATATCTTTTTCATGCTTTCAGGAAGTCCCTCCACCTTTGCCAGCGACCCTTTGTTGACAATTTCCTCGATGACCCGTGCGGAATACAAATTGCTTTCTGAAAGCCTGTTTTTCATGATTTGGTTTATTTCTGTAAGGTGGGTCCCATCCATCACGTTCCTGGTATACGCAAATGCAAATACAGGTTCTATTCCTGAAGATACGCCCGCAATAATCGAGAGTGTTCCCGTGGGTGCGATGGTGGTTACTGTCGCATTGCGGATCGGCTTTCCGTTTTTATAAATGCTTTCTGAAAATAGCGGAAAAGCGCCTCTTTGTTCGGCCAATTTTTCACTTGTTTCATGCCCGACAGCATTAATCATCTCCATGATGTCCGCACCCATAGCAACGCCCTCGGCACTGTTATACGGGATCTCCATCAGCAGCAGCATGTCTGCGAATCCCATGACGCCCAGCCCGATTTTTCTCGTCAGTTTTGTAATCCGCTCAATTTCATCCAACGGATATTTATTTGCATCGATGACATTATCAAGAAAGTGGATCGCATCCCGTACTGTTTGTTCGAGCTTATCACGGTCCAATGCATAACGGCCTGATTCATTTTTTACATGATTGGCCAGATTGATGGACCCTAGGTTACAGGATTCATAAGGGAGCAGCGGCTGCTCCCCGCAAGGATTCGTGGCTTCGATCGATCCTTGGGATGGAACAACATTGTCTCGATTGAGGCGATCGAGGAAGATAATACCGGGTTCGCCGGTCTGCCAGGCTGAATTTACAATGGTATTGAAAACTTCTCTTGCATCCATTCTATCCACTGTTTCTTTTGTGCCGGGATCGATAAGATCATATTGGCCGCCGGTTTCTACCGCTCTCATAAACTCTTCCGTAATGCCGACAGAAATATTGAAATTATTCAGTTCGTTCTCATTATTTTTGCAGGTGATGAAGGAAATGATGTCCGGATGATCCACTCTCAGGATGCCCATATTGGCTCCTCTGCGCGTCCCTCCCTGTTTCACCGCTTCGGTAGCGGCATTGAAAACCTTCATAAATGATATCGGGCCACTGGCGACGCCCCCGGTAGAATTGACCGCTGCACCCTGCCGTCTGAGTCGTGAAAATGAAAAGCCTGTTCCGCCACCGCTCTTATGTATCAGCGCGGCATTTTTTATAGCATCAAAAATACCCTCCATGGAATCTTCAACAGGAAGGACGAAGCATGCCGACAGTTGCCCCAGCGGGCAGCCGGCATTCATCAGCGTCGGTGAATTCGGCAAGAAGTCGAGTTCTGTCATCATTTCATAAAATCGACGGGCTGTTTCGGCAACATCAGATTCGGGGTCATAATTTCTGTCTGCAGCAGCGATGGCGTCCGCTACTCTTTGAAACATTTCTTCTACTGTTTCAATGACCTGGCCCTGGGAATCCCTGTTCAGGTATCTGTGTTCCAATACAGCTCTTGCATTTTCGGTGATCTTCATTTTACAAATATTCTCCTTACACATTCCCAATATGGATATACTTCAAGCCGGCTTTCTCGCCGATTTTTTTCGCCATCTGCAGTGTTTCCAGCGGGGTGATAGGGGTGTCGGGCATTTTATAGGCCGGGAAAAACCGAGTTATATGCCACGCTACATCAGGGCTTACTTCCTTTGCAAGGAAATTCGCCATTTCCTCCAACTGCTGAACCTGGTCGTTTAAGCCAGGTATAATGAGTGTTGTAATTTCCAAGTGAACACCTGCCTTATACAATTGTACTATATTTCGCATAACCGGTTCCGCTTTGCCGCCACAGTATTTTTCATATACGCCCTCTTTTGGCCCTTTTAAATCGACATTGGCTGCGTCCAGATACGGGATAATAAGTTCCAATGTTTCCGTTGTCATGAATCCGTTGGTATGCCATACATTCTTCAGCCCTTTTTCCCTGGCGAGCTTCATTGTGTCCAGAGCGTACTCAAGGAAAATAGTTGGTTCGGAATAGGTGTAAGCTATAGACGGGCAACCCCAATCCAAGGCTCGTTGAACGTGCTCTTCAGGAGATACCGGCTCTCCGATGATGATTTTATCCGGTTTCGGGCTTTGAGATATTTGCCAGTTCTGACACCACATGCAGCGCAGGTTGCAGCCCGCCGCTGCAAAGGAATAAACTCTGGTTCCGGGCATAAAATGATAAAGAGGCTTTTTTTCCATGGGATCATTTGCAGCAGCGATGGTAATACCGTAATTCAAGGTATAGAGTGTTCCTCCATGGTTTTCTCTGACCCCGCATACCCCACGCTTTCCGTCTCTGATCCTGCATCGATGGCTGCAAACTCCACATTTCACCTCGCCGGATTCCAACTTTTCATATAATATCGCTTCTTTCATGATGTTCCTCCTTCCCTACAACTCTTTGCTGAGAAGATCGGCTTTATCTGTCCTCTCCCACGGCAAATCCAACTCCGGTCTCCCGAAATGGCCATAGCAGGCAGTCTTTCTATAGATAGGACGCCTCAGATTCAGGTTTTCAATGATGGCGGATGGCCGTAGATCAAAATGGATCCTGACCAGTTCTTCGATTCTCTCCTCCGGTATCCTGCCCGTCCCAAAAGTGTCCACCAAAATAGACACCGGATGGGATACTCCGATCACGTAAGCGATCTGGATTTCGCATTTGTCCGCCAGCCCTGCCGCGACGATATTTTTGGCAACATATCTGGCGGCGTATGTGCCTGAGCGATCAACTTTAGTGGGATCTTTCCCGGAAAACGAACCCCCGCCATGCCGGCTGTAGCCGCCGTATGTATCAACTATGATTTTTTTGCCGACCCAGCCCGAATCGCCTGCCGGTCCTCCTATCACAAATCGACCGGTTGAATTCACATAATACCTGGTATTCTCATCCAGAAGTTCTATCGGAACAACCTTTCGGATCACTTGATTAATCATATCGTTTTTGATTTGATCATACGAAACGGATTCATCATGCTGGCATGCGATGACCACCGAATCGATGCGATTGACCCGATCCCCAAGATATTCCACTGTGACCTGGGTTTTCCCGTCCGGTCTCAAGTACAGGATTTCGCCGGTTTTACGTACTTCTGCAAGTTTTTTGGCCAACCGATGTGCCAAAACAATCGGCATAGGCATCAATTCCGGGGTTTCGTTGCACGCAAATCCAAACATGATGCCCTGATCGCCGGCACCCAGAAGATCCAGTTCGTCACCGGAACCCGCCTTATATTCCAATGAGGCATTGACGCCGGCAGCTATGTCGAGAGACTGCTTATCGATTCCCGTCAACACAGAGCAATTGTCTCCGTCGATCCCGTATTCGGTGTCCGTATAGCCAATTTCCATCATAATATTTCTTGCTATCTTAGAAATGTCGATTGAACTGCGTGTTGTGATCTGACCGTAAATCATAACGAGGCCGGTACTTGCGGAAACATCACAAGCAACACGACTGTACGGATCCTGTTCCAGAATGGCATCCAATATGCCATCCGCGATCTGGTCGCAGATTTTGTCAGGGTGGCCTTCGAGAACTGATTCCGAGGTGAAAAACCATTTTTTCATAGCATACCTCCCCGCCGAATGGCGATAGATGAGCATAGGAAATGTTCACCGGTTTATTGATTATATTTTACCCTGTTTGTTGAAGTTTAAATATTCTTTTCAGACCGGTCAAATCCGCCGATCCATAGAATCGCAGAGAATCCAGCAGCGAAGGTCAAAACGCAATACACGATGTCAGCCTGGCCGGGCAAGCCTGGAAAGACTTCAAACAATGATCCCAGCATAAAACCGATGATCAGCATATACGTAAATTGAGGATGACGATCCATGGCTCTCTCCAGAAGTCCTGCAGTAAGATAAGTGCCTGCCAGGACTCCGAGGCCCAATGGGGTCAGATAAAGAAGATCGACTTCCTTGATAGCATTCAGTGTCAAATCGTAAATACCCATCATCAGAAGGATGTAAGATGCGCTTATGCCGGGTAAAACCAGTGCTACTGCGATGATCACCCCGGCTATGATGATCATGAAAAAGTTGATGAAGTTGAATCCCTCGCTGACCTTTATCAGTCCGGAAGGGAGAAACATCGTAGCAATCCCGAGAGCCATTCCCAGAGACGCCACAACCATATTCACCGGCTTGATTCTTGATACTCTCACTTTTCTGTACAGCGGGGGGATGCTGCCAATAATCGCACCCATAAACAGGAACATCATCGGTTTGTTCCATAGTGTCACTGCGCTGAGCATCGGTCCGGAGAATAATATAATACCGACCAGAACGGCCACAGAAAACTGCCCCAGCAAAGTGACGTTTTCTTTTAAATTCTGTCTCAACGTGCTTACTGCATGGATCAGATCATCATAGACCCCCAAAATAATGGCCATGGTCCCACCGCTGGCGCCGGGGATCAGCATGGAAGCACCTACGATCAGGCCTTTTATCATTCGCTTAGCCAAGTTGTCTTTTATTTTTATCATAATAGCACCTGTCCGTTATTTTTTTGAAATTTACCATTCAAGCGGTAAATCTTTAACTGAAATAGCCAAGGCATAAGCATATCCGCCACTTTGGCTTTGCATATCAACTCCTGCATAGACCACCCCGACCACCTGCGCATGGCCGTTGATGACGGGGCTTCCGCTGTTGCCGGGGTTGATGGGGATCCCGATCTCAAACATATGATAACCGGTTCCACCGACTCCGCCTACTTTCCCCACCGATCCTCTCTGGGATACTCTGTCGAAATTTAAAGGATTCCCGATCACGGTAACGATATCCGCGGGTCCGACCAAATCCTTTTGATTCATATCAAGCGACGGAAGGTTCTCTCCTTCGATATTGATCAGTGCGACATCCACTCCCTCAATTTTCTTGTAGTCTTTGGTGTAAAATGTTCTGCCGTTGGAAAACTCAACCGTAATAGAATCGGCATTGTCTACGACGTGCCGGTTTGTGACGATCAGTCCAGATGGATCAATATTAAAGCCGGTTCCGCTTCTCGCCCCGTCCTCTGAAGATATCTCAAGGCTTACAACGGCCGGTCTGCACTGCAGCACGATTTCATCCTCGCTCAGTTCTTTGCTTTGGTTCAAAAAATTGAGCCGATCAGACAATAGATACGCAAAATTCGGCACCGAGAAGGCAAGAAATGAAAGCAGGATGATCACGGCAACGATTTTGAAAACCATGCTCCTGTTTTTTTCTTCCGGCAGCTGATCTTCATCGTCATCAGCATAATCCGGTATTTCATTTATATTTTGGTGTTTATTATCTTTCACCCTATATCTCCCGTTTTCAGTACGTTTATCATGTCAGGATCGTTCACATAAAATAAAAGGGTAAACATCAATTCTTTCAGAATCGGTTTACCCTTTTTGAGGTTGTACCATGCTCCAGTACCTCCTCCTTTCTATTACTGCTCCATACCGTTTGTTTGATCCTGCACCTTTAAGGCTGCATTTTCATTACTTCGGTTCTTCGGCTCTTCCTAATATCAACTGCACAAGTTTCTCTCTTATGCCTTCTATTAATTTGCTTTCGTTTACAATCCCTACTTATCTCAATTATCTAAGTTCGGATTTTGCTTTAACTTCGCTTTAGCACTTGCTTCTGCAACAGTATAGCGGATCCAATATTTAAATCATTTTGTTTCAGTAGGTAATCTCCACATTTGCTGCCGATTATTTTGGAGCGTCTCACTTACTCCATTTCCTTTTTCAAGGGATCTGTTTCTTTGAGTAAGGTAATAATACTATAGGGTCTTATGTTTGTCAATATTAATATCAGAAAATTTTAAATTTTTATATTATGCCAATTTATACCAACAAATTTAGATTCCAAAATTCTTAGGCGGCCTTCTCTTGTGCTCTGTTTTTTTGTGAAAACGTTCAATTATCAACATTTCTTCCGGTGACGCCTCTCCAGTTGCCATATATCGATCAATGGCGGCATAAGTGACTCCCATCTCACCTTCATCCGTCTGCCCTTCAAACAGCCCTGCAGAAGGAGCCTTGGATATAATGTTTTCCGGCGCTCCCAGATATTTTAAAAACTCATAAATCTCAGTAACGGTCAGATCTGCAATTGGATTAAAATCAAATGCGCCATCCCCCCATTTGGTAAAGTAGCCCATGTATCTTTCGCTGGCATTGCCTGTACCTGCAACGATTCGGTTTTCGGATTGCCCGATCAGATAGACAGTGGTCATCCTCAATCTGGGTGCTATATTGGAAATGGCTGTCGGTGTAAGTGCACACTCTTTCTCAGCCGCTTCAATCACCGCTCGTTTTGCTGCTGTCAGGTCCACAGTCCTGTTTTCGATACCGAACCTACCAGCAACTTTCATCGCATCTTCCATATCCTCTGCAAAATTTCGCTTTGATTCGCATGGCATCATGATCCCGACGGTATTCTCGCAGGCCTTCTTGCATAGGATTCCCACAAGGGCGCTGTCTTTACCTCCGCTATTTCCGAAAACGATCCCCGACGCGCCGCTTTCAGCCATTATTTCTTTGATGAATTTCACTCTTTCTGCCAGTTCACTTTCGTAGTCTCTCATAATGATTTTTTCTCCTTATAGGCTATTGTATTGTTTTTATCGGAAATCTCCGGCTTATCAGATTCCAAATAGAGAACTACGCCTCCCCATTTTCCCATCAGAAATTCGCCGTCTTCCTGAATTATTGTCTTGATGAGCAGCTGTTTCATGATCCGTTGATTTTTTTCCAATTTTGGTTTGAGTACATATTCCTCCCCCGCATTGATCACAATCAACAATAGCCGGTCCAGGTCACGCCTGAAAAATCCAAATGCGCCTTTTTCACCTAAATAAGGTGCATACTCCAGCTTCCCAATATCAGGGATCCCACTTCTGAAGCCCAATACCTCTTTATAGTATCCGTTTATTCCTTCGTCGGCTTTATCTTCTGAAAAGCATCTTCTGTTGAAAGGCTCTCTTTCTCCCTCATGGCCCAACTCATCCCCATAGTAAATACATGGGATCCCCGGCATGAAGCCCCAAATCAACAGCGCGATTCGAAGTTTTGAGATCGCTTCTTCACGATCTGCGCTTTCTTTTATAAGAGCAGTCAAAATCCGCGGCGTGTCATGAGTGCCAAGCAGATTCATCAGCGAGTTGAATGCATCATGAGGATAATTCTCCCAAAGTTTATTAACCCTGTGCAACATTTCGCTGCCATCGTGGTGGGAATTCAAAAACGCGATCAGCGCATCTTTGAGAGGATAGTTCATTACACTGTCAAGTTGTTTTCCCTTGAAATATCTCCTCTTTATCCCATATGCCACTTTATTCGAAGCGTCTTCCCACACTTCTCCAATGATACAAGCATCGTTTTTTTCTTCCTTGATGGTCCGGCATAGGGTATCTAAAAATTCATCCGGGAGTTCATCTACAACATCCAGTCGAAAACCGGAAACCCCTGCCCTCATCCAGTGTCTGATGACGGAATTCTTGCCTCCGGCTATAAATTCAACATAGCTGCCATTGTTTTCATTTATAGAAGGCAAGTCTTCAATCCCCCACCAGCATTCGTATTTGTCCGGATATTCAATAAATGTATACCATGAATAGTAGGGTGACTCTTTGCTCTGATAGGCACCGATGCTGGCGTATCTGCCGTATTTATTAAAATACAGGCTGTCGCTGCCGGTATGATTGAACACACCATCCAGCACCACGCGCATGCCCCTCCGGGCCGCAGCATCACAGAGATTTTTAAAGTCTTTGTAGTTACCCAAAAGCGGATCAATTTCCATATAGTTTCCGGTATCATACCGATGATTGGAGAAAGACTCAAAGATCGGGTTGAGGTAGATCACCGTTACACCAAGGGCCTCAAGATAGTCTAATTTTTCTATAATGCCTTCCAGATTGCCGCCGAAGAATTCTTCGTTCCATCTGCCATCCGGGAATGCACCCACATGAGGCTTTCCACCCCAGTCCTCCCGGATCACATGCGATTTATTCAGAACCGGTGCATTGTAATTTTGGCTGCGATTAAATCTGTCAGGAAAAATTTGATACATGACGCCTTCGCGAAGCCATTGCGGGGCTTTCTGGCCTGATCTTCCCAGGTCCGCTTCTTCCTGTCTGAAAATATCCGCATAGACTCTGGTATACAGAGCGGCACCCTGATCCCATGAAAAATCGCTCTTCATGGCGTTAAAGACAATCTGCCTGAATGTTTCCGTGTCTCCGTAGATGGCGACAGCCATACTGAGTGCCGACGCCATATCACCCGAATGGTCGCCGCTATAGGAAAAACCGTTGCCTTCTCCGGTATCAGGGTTGAACTGCGAAATGCTGTCGGCAAGGCCGCCGGTTTTTTTAACAACAGGGATCGTACCGTATCTTGCTGCGATCATCTGTGACAGACCGCAGGGTTCCGTCAAGGATGGCATCAAAAACAGATCTGCACCGGCATATATTCGATTCGCCAATGCCGCGTCAAAGCCGGTGCAGACAGCGGCCCTGCCAGGATTTTCTGACGCTTTTCGTCTGAAAAAGCTCTCATAGTGGTGCTCACCGGCACCCAGCATGACGAACTGTACGCCCAAGGACATGATGAAATCAAATTGATCCATCACATGGTCAATCCCTTTATGATGGGCAAGTCTCGTGATCATGGCAACAACAGGAGCATTAAGATCTGCTATTAAGCCCAACTCGCGTTGAAGGCTTGTTTTACATTTGGATTTACCCTCAAGGTCAGTGATGGAATAACGTGCCGGTATCACCGGGTCCGTTTCGGGATTATAGATATCTGTATCGATCCCGTTCAATATTCCGCTGAGCTTGAAGGATTCGGCTTTGATCACTTTGTCCAGACCTGCGCCGTATTTTTCCGTTGTGATTTGCCTCGCATAAGAAGGGCTGACCGTTGTCAGCCGGTCGCAAGCCATGATCCCGCCTTTCATAAAGTTGACCAGTTTTTCGTGCTTTAGCAAAAAGTTCGCATCGTCGTCAAGCCCCAGTACATCTTTTAAAATTCCGGAATCAAATGTACCTTGATATTCGATATTGTGAATTGTAAATACCGTCTTATAATTTCCGTATCCGAGGCGATTTTCATATTCTGTTTTCAGATATACCGCAACTAAAGCCGTCTGCCAATCGGATAAGTGTAAAATATCGGGTGTGTAATCAATATTTTCCAGCAGATCCAAGGACGCTTTCGAAAAAAATGCAAAACGTTCGGCATCATCGGGAAACCCGTAAAAGCCGTCCCTGTCAAAATAATCATCTCCCTGGAGGAAATAATGCTCCAGTCCGTTGTAGTTCAAGCCGAAAACCCGGCAATGCCTCCGCCTCCATGAAAGCTGTACATCATAATCAGCCACTTCATAAAGCGACTCGCCGTATTTCTCCTGAATGCTTTTGTATAGAGGCAGTACCACTCTGGCTTCTATGTGCCTGTTTTGCAGCGCTTTCGGCAGGGCTGCAATCACATCGCCCAATCCCCCGCTCTTAGCAAAAGGAGCCGCTTCCGAACTGATAAATAATATTTTCATATTCCGTTTTCTTCTATTCCCTTTTTTCTGTTTGTTTCCCGTTTATACTATGCTGCGCTTTTCCAATACCACCGGATACCTTTTATGTCCGGTCAGCTCACTGCCCTCGCGGATGATTACTTCTTTATCCGCTATGACATATTCGATGCGCGCACCCTCCAGTATATCGGTGTCCTGCATGATAATGCTGTTCTTGACCGATGCGCCCCTTTCAACCTTGACGCCTCTGGATATTACCGAGTTTTCAACATATCCCGCAATATAGCACCCGTCAGCAATCAGAGAATTCTTCACGCAGCACCCGTCCTGATATGTGGTCGGCACACTGTCCTTAACCTTTGTATAGATCGGTTTGTCAAAAGCTTTTTCCCTGTATTTCTTATTCAAAAAATTCATGTTTGCTCTCATGTATCCCATGATATTGCTGATTTCAAAGAACTGCCCCTTGAATTCATACCCATAAATATTCAAAGTTTTTGAAAGTTTTTTTATGATATCCTGATACAGATCAAGGCCCCCTGATGAAATAGCATCAGCCGTCAGCGTCTCCATCAGGGATTTTTTCATGATCATCATGTCAAGGCACCAGTCAACATCCTGATGTGTAATATCGTCTTCGTTGAAATAAAGATCATGGATGCGGTTATGCGGATCCATTCGGATGACCGCCACGCCCTTCGGAACAGTTTTGCCGCCGTTCAGCGATTTGGTGTAAACGCAGGTGATATCGGCCCCATTAACTTTATGAGCATCCAACAGTTCCTTATAATCTATATTGCATACGATGCTGCTTCCCGTTATGACAACATACTCCGCAGTGGATCTCTTGATGGAATACAGATTTTTAAACAGAGCATCGAGAGATCCCTGGTAGGAGCCGGTTGTTACCTGTTTGCCGGACAACGGCGTCAGTATCCTGAGACCTCCGTTTTTACGTCTGAGATCCCAGTCCTTGCCGGAACCCAGGTGATCGATCAGAGAGTGATAATTATTGGTGGTAATCACGGAAATATCATAAATACCGGAATTAACAAATCCGGAAAGGACGAAATCGATGATCCTGTACTTCCCTGCGATGGGCAGTGCTGCCAGTGTTCTGATTTTTGTCAATTCGCGCAATACTTCGCGGCTGCTGCTGGCATAAACGATACCTAAAATGCTGTCCATTTTACCGCTCCTTTCCTGACCAAACCGTTATATCGACCGGCTCTCCCGGTCCCGGTATCTTCCCGATGGTCTGGCCCTTTTTCACCGTTACTTCCGGCATGACAATGGCATATTCCACTTTGGCGCCTTCACAGATCCTGGCACCGTTCATGATGATGGAATTCAGGATATATGCGCCCTTTTCCACGGTGACCGCCGGGAAAATGATGCTATGATCGATCGATCCGTGTATATCGCAGCCTTCTGTTATAGAGCTGTTTTTTAAAGCCGCCGTCATACCTATATAATGAGGCGGCAAAACGCTGTTTCTCGAGTATATTTTCCATCTTGGGTCATCGATGTTGATCCTGTTCCGGTCTAATATGTCCATATTCGCCTCCCAGAGTGCTTCCACAGTACCTACATCCTTCCAGTACCCCTTGTATTCATAGGCATATAGCCGCTCACCTGCGGCCAGCATGGCCGGTATGATGTCTTTGCCGAAGTCGTTGCTGGAGTTCGGATCGTTTTCATCCTTGATCAGGTATTCTTTCAACTTTTCCCAGGTAAATACGTATACACCCATGGATGCCAGCGTGCTTTTCGGATGCTCCGGTTTTTCCTCGAACTCATATATCCTCAGGTCGGCATCCGCGTTCATGACGCCGAATCGCGAGGCTTCTTCCAGCGGGACATTGATCACCGCAATGGAACAATCCGCTTTTTTGTTTTTGTGATGCTCCACCATCAGCTGGTAATTCGCTTTATAGATATGGTCGCCCGAAAGAATCAGCACGTATTCCGGCTGATACATTTCCACAAAATGCATGTTCTGATAGATCGCGTTGGCTGTTCCTTTGTACCATTCTCCGGATTTGCCCCTGACATATGGCGGCAGGATCGTCACTCCGCCGTTGAGTCTGTCGAGGTCCCAGGGCTGGCCGTTTCCAATGTAAGCATTCAGTTCGAGAGGCTCGTACTGAGTCAGCACGCCAATCGTATCGATGCCTGAGTTGGTGCAGTTGGATAGCGGAAAATCGATGATCCGGTACTTGCCGCCAAACGGGACCGCAGGTTTCGCCACCGTATCGGTTAGCGCGCCCAGTCTGCTGCCCTGCCCGCCGGCCAGCAGTAGTGCAATCGTTTCTTTCTTTCTCATGTTGAACATCTACAGTACCTCCTTTAAAAAGAAACTTGTGCTAAAAGCGGGAAGTGTGGCCTTGTTTCCATAAGCTGCCGCCGCACCTGGATGATCATGGGTCGTGAATACAACCCGATAGCTGTCCTGGTAATGTTCGCTTAATTGGAAATCGTGTATCTCGTTGTTTGAGAAGTTTGCAACGACTGCCATTTCACCGCCGCTTTTATTATAACGCCTGAATGCCATAACGCCCTGTTTTGAACTGTCCACCGAAATCCAGCTAAATCCGCCCCAATCGTAATCGCGTTCCCAAAGCATATCCCGGCTTCTATAAAAATAATTCAGGCTCTTAACGAAATCATTGAAATGTCTGTTTCTTTCATTATTAAGAATCTCCCAGGAAACCTGTCCATTGAATGACCATTCCGCAGGTTGGGCGATCTCAGCACCCATGAAGAGCAATTTCTTTCCGGGATGGCCCATCATGAATCCCAGCAGTGCTCTCAAATTGGCGAACTTCCATTCTTCGCCCCAGATCATTTTGCCGTACATCGACTTTTTCAGATGCACCACTTCATCATGAGAAAATGGAAGTATATAATGCTCGCTGAATGCATACGTCAGTGAAAATGTAATTAGTTCTGATGAATAGTATCTGGCGCCCGGCTCCAGTGAAATATATCTCAGGGTATCGTTCATCCAGCCCATATTCCATTTGAAGTCAAACCCAAGGCCGCCTTCAGAAACCGCTTTTGTGACATAAGGCCAGGCTGTTGACTCTTCCGCTATCGTTACGGTGCCTGGAAATTTTACTTTTACTACTGAGTTCAGTTCCTTCAAAAATTCAATGGCTTCCAGGTTTTCCAATCCACCGTGTATGTTGGGTCTCCATTCGCCCGGCCCGCGATCATAATCCAAATAGAGCATAGATGAAACCGCATCTACCCGAAGTCCGTCAAAGTGAAATTTTTCCAGCCAAAAACATGCATTGGAAATCAGGAAACTTTTCACCTCCGGCTTTGCCCAATCGAATACAGCGGTACCCCATCTGTGATGCTGACCTTTGAGGTCATCCTCATATTCATAGCACGCTTTACCGTCAAAACGGTACAAACCGAATGAATCTTTAGGAAAGTGTCCCGGGACCCAATCCAGAAACACGCCAATACCTTTTTGATGGCAGGCGTCGACAAGCTTCATCAATTTATCCGGTGTTCCGTATTTTGAAGTCGCTGCATAATAACCGGTAACCTGATACCCCCAGGACGGCCCATACGGGTACTCGCTGATGGGGAGAATTTCAATGTGGGTATACCCCATTTGGCTGATATAATCCACGAGTTCTTCCGAAAGCTCCTCGTAGCCCAAAGGCCGATTGTCTAACCGGGTTTTCCACGATCCGAGATGGACCTCATAAATATTCAGCGGTTTCTCTGCGAGGCTGCTCTGCTGCCGCATTTCCATCCAATCGGAATCGTTCCACTTGTATTGGTGCGGATTGAATACTTTTGATGCGGTTGACGGCATGATTTCCGAATAGTATGCATAAGGGTCGGCTTTATAATGTTCGCCACCCCATTCATCGATGATCAGGTACTTATAAATATCATATTCATGGATCCCGGTAATGAAGATTTCCCAGACGCCTCCGTCTGAAATCCTGACCATCGGGTGACTGCGTTTCCAGGAGTTAAATTCGCCCACCACATACACTTCCTTTGCATGGGGCGCATAAACACGGAAAGAACATCCGCTATTTTCGAGATGCGAACCGAGAAAATCGTATGCGCGAACGGATCCTCCGCTGTGAAATTGTTCGAGATCGGACTGTGTCAAACCGCTTTTCTCCATGATGGCTACCTGCTGCTATCCCTTATATTTTAATTTGTATCATTATAACATAGATTATTGTATTATGTTATTATATACCCGTGTACGGTCAGAGTTCAAACCCGGCATTTCAAATTCAGGAGTTCATCATGAGACTATTTATTGCCATCAACTTCGATGAGAAAACAAAATCAGCCATTGGCATGGTCCGAGATAATCTCCGTGCTAATTCATTTTCGGGTAATTTTACCAGGGATGAAAACCTGCATCTGACACTGGTTTTCATAGGAGAAGTTGATGAGAGCCTTGTGCCCGCTATACGGCACGCTATGAACAGCATCCAAGCACAGCCCTTTTTTTTGAAGTTCACAGCTACGGGATCCTTTAAAAGAGAAAACGGCGAAATATGGTGGCTCGGTGCCGAGAACAATCCCATGCTTTCAGAACTGCAGAGCACCTTATCAAAATTACTGGCTGAAAGCGGTTTTGACATTGAAAAGCGAAAATATACTCCTCATCTCACCATCGGCAGAAAAGTCAAACTCAAAAACAAATCGGACAAGGCCATAAATCCCATAGAATTTTTTGTGAATTCATTCAGTCTGATGAAGTCGGAAAATATCAGCGGAACAACGACTTATACCGAACTATTAAAGAAGGCATTGGTATAAGTATATGCGCAGAGCCAGTTTAGGGCTGGCTGGGCTTAAAACATCAAATTAAACAAAAATAAAGCAAAGAGCCCAACCTGTTGGTTGGGCTCTTTTTAATGAATATTTGAATGAATAAATGTTCAATTCGTTTACTATTTTTTCGGTTTATACCAGACGAGGCCTATTAAAGTCACTACTGCAAACAGGATGATGAATCCAAGTACTGTCTTTGGCCCATGAGCCACAAAGGCCGCATATACCATGAAAACACTTCCGCAAATCGCGGCTGCCGGCGCTACGATCCTCTTGAATACCGGAAGGTCTTTCTCCTTCATCATCTTGAAGAAAATAGGTATATACATCGCATACAGAGCGACGATCGGGAGCTCCGAAGAGTCAAAGGAGAACATACCGAACCAAGGTGCGGTTAAGTTGGCGCCATAGAAATACAGCAGCCAGAAGCCGCAAAGGAGCAGGCCCAGAATTGATGCATTGTATGGCATATTTGTTGTTGGCGAGATCTCACCGAACATTTTAGGATTCGGGCCGGCACCTCTTACTGATAATGCATGGATCCCTCTTGTACACCCCAGCATCAGGCCGTTTTCCGTGCCCAGACAAGATATGATAACAAAAACAAAGATCAGCGTGCCGCCTACATTTCCGAAAACTGTGGAAAAGGCCGTATGTGCGCCCGCCTGCCCGTCCGCCATCAGGGTTTCATTCGTAACTGCCCCCGACAGGCCGATGTAATATAAAATATACACTGAAATAATGATGAACGCGCCGCCCAAAAGTGCTCTCGGGAGATTCTTTTTCGAATCACGCAGCTCTGCATTGATGGATGTCGCTACGATCCACCCTTCATAAGCGAAAGCGGTTGCGACGACAGCAGTCAACAGGGCGCTGCCCGAATCGACTTCGTTGACAATTGTAGTAAAGTTGTAAGTGGTCATCCCTGTGGCCAGGCCGAATATTGTTCCGACGATTGCCATGAGAATTAACGGAACGAGCTTGATGGCAGTGGTTGTTACCTGGAACTTTCCTGCCAGGACTGGTGATAATGCATTCAGTGCATAGGCACAAACCAGATAGAAGCAGGCGATGGTCATACAGATACCACCTGTGATGTCCTCCACGCCAAACAAAACGCATGTATATCTTGCCGAAACCCACGCCAGCACTGATGTCAAGGCCGGCAGATAGATCATGGACATGAACCATCCGATAATATAGGCATACTTCGGTCCCATTGTGGCCTCGGCATAATCAACAAGGCCGTTCACTTTTTCGTACTTAGTCGCCATGATTGCAAACGCGTAAGAACAGGCGATCATGATAACTCCACCAATAATCCAAGCCAAGATGCCAAGCTTAAGGTCACCGCCGGTGCAGCTCAGGATTTTCTCAGCTTTGAAGAATACGCCGCTTCCTACAACGATTCCGACAACCATTGCTATCGCTGTCAGAAGGCCGTATTTTTTCTGTAAACCTGTGTCCATTTGTGATTCCTTCTTTCATGTTGTATTGGTCTATATAATTGCGCTTTAACGAATTTAGTCTAACATAGGCGTTTGTTTAATTCAAGTTTGTATAGACATAATTTGTTAAAATATTATCGTTATTACAAAATGTGTTCATCAACTCCTACAACTTCGGGTTCCCGGTTTGAAGCCAATAAAAAAGCTCTCGAATTTGAGAGCTTTTTATGCCATGAGGCAATTGCAATTAATCTGAGCAATGAAAATCAATCAGTTACTTCGCTTTTTCTTTCTTGAAGCAAATAAACCAATCCAGAGCTTCACACTCGCCCGGTTTACAATTCTTCATGACTTTGCTGGCTTCTTCTGTTGTGATCGGTACATGATACAGAACATCATCGCCGGGTTGCCAGTTTGCCGGAGTTGCGATCTGCTCCTCATCCACCTTTTGCAGGGACTGGAGGATTCTCTTTATTTCTGAGAAGTTCCGTCCGGTTGAAGCCGGATAATAGAGGATCGTTCTGATGATCCCTTTCGGATCGATAACGAACACAGCCCTGACTGCCTGGGTATTGGCTGCGCTCGGGTGTATCATGCCGTATTTTTTAGCAACATTCATGCTGATATCCGCGATTACAGGGAATTTGATCTCTTCACCCTGATATTTATTCCATCTGAGTTCCTGTATTTTTCTGAGCCAGGCGATATGGCTGGACAGGGAATCAACAGAAAGACCGATCAGTTCTGTATTGAGTTCCTCAAATTCTTTTGCCATGACGGTAAAAGTCATAAACTCCGTCGTGCATACCGGTGTAAAATCAGCCGGATGCGAAAAAAGTATCACCCATTTACCTTTGTAGTCTTTTGGGAATTCTATTTTTCCGGTTGTCGTAATGGCTCTGAACTCCGGAGCCTCTTCGCCTAACAGCGGTATTCTGATATTGTTTTCTTCCATTCTCATGCCTCCTTTTGATGTTTTTATATTTTTTCTCTTGCGTTTTGTTACTATTTATATTTTCCCATCCAGGCGGAGATCAAAACATGATAATTTGAAATTGAACAATTTTAGCAGAAAATACAGCGCTCCCGAAAAATTTCCGGGAGCGCTGTATTTTAAAGTTCTTGAATGCAATAGTATTAGTTCATGATAGATGAGCGCTTTTAGAATTCCGCATTATATCTTTCTTTGAACGCGGCCATCAATTCTTTCCTGGCGTCCGGATGAGCGATATTGATGAGTTGGCGGGCCCTGTCTTTCAGGTTTTTGCCCTTCATACTGGCGATCCCGTATTCTGTTACGACATAATCAACATCCAGCCGGGAGACGGTTACCGGCGCCCCGTGATCGATAAACGGCACGATCTTAGAGATCATACCTCCGTCTTTCATGATGATCGCGGAAGTCATGGCGATGATAGCCTTGCCTTGGCTGTCGAGAGACTCATTAGCGCCTCTAACGAAATCCAATTGCCCGCCAACGCCGGAAATCTGCTTGGTACCGATGGATTCAGCAACCACCTGGCCCATGAAGTCCACCTGAACGCATGAATTGATAGCGACAAATTTCTTATTCTGAGCAATCACCGGCACACTGTGCACATAATCGGAGGTTCGCATTTCAACCATCGGATTCTGGTTGGCAAAATCATAGAGACGTTTAGTTCCCCACAAAACTGCAGCGACCATTTTGCCTTTGTTGATGCTTTTTTCTGAGCAGTCGATCACGCCGGCTTCCACCAGATCCAACAATCCGTCTGAGATCATCCCCGAATGAACGCCCAAGTGTTTCTTGCCCTTTAATTGCGCGCATACCGCATCCGGTATGGCGCCGATTCCCAGTTGGATCGTGCTGCCGTCTTCGATGAGGGAAGCACAATACTTTCCAATCGCTTCTTCTATAGGTCCGATTTCAGGTGATTTGAGTTCATTCAAGGGTCTGGATGTCAGCACGATCCTGTCCAGTTCGCTGACATGGATCCATGTATCACCGTAAGTTATCGGCATCTGCTCGTTGACTTCGGCGAGTACGATTTTACCTGATTTTACGCCTTCATACGCATAATCCACAGTCACGCCCAGGGAACAATATCCATGCTCGTTTGGAGGTGAAACTTGCACCATATACACATCGATGGGGAAATATCCTTCCCTGATCATCTTCGGTATTTTGCTGAAACACACCGGCACAAAATCTCCATGACCTTGCTCAAGGGATTTCATTGTGGCAGGACCTGCGAACCAGCCTTCCCACTGGAAATTCTCCTTATATTCCGGATGAGAATACTGGCCACCGCTGACGGTAACCATATGCGAAATCGTCACATATTTGTACGCAGCTGCATTGGCCACCATGGCATCCACCAGAGTCGTGGGTTCTCCCGCCGCCTCCGAAAAGACGACCCGATCTCCAGATTTTATTGATTTGACGGCTTCTTCGGCAGTGCACTGCCTGCTCTTGTAGGTCTCTTTCCAGTCCATTTAATGCTCCTGATTACAACTTTCTCAAGCTGAGCACATCGGCAAAGGCCTGCAGTGATGTTCTGGCCTGGCCGAAGTCTGTGATCTGATGGTCATACGCGATCTTGAGTGCCGGGATCTTTGCTTCTTTCAATGCTTTTGAAAGCGACGGGTACTCCATCTCCTCCGGATCGCAGAAGGTCATCATCAGGATGACGACGCCCTGGGCGCCTGAATTCTTAACAAGCTCCACGATATGTGCAGGTCTTGTAGTGAGCGCAGGGTCATATAGGATCGTGTCCTGATCCTGCGCAGCAAATTGCATCGCCAGTGCCCGGATCGGATCACCCTCTTCGGATGCATCTTTTCGGAAACTTCTGGATTCCTGTGCCACATCGTCTGCTACGATTGCCATCCGGTTTTCATCAAATACCTGCAGAAGGGCCGGATTGTCACAAAGGATGCCGGACGTGACCACCTTCGTTCCCGTCCACTCAACCATAGGCGCTTTGGCCAGTAGTGCATTCAATTCCTTCAGCATAGCTGTATGCTCCGGTTTCTCCATGAAATAGGAGCTCTTCAGAACGGCGCTTCTCGCTACGGCTGAAATCAGTTCCGGATGTTCGCCCGCTCTCTTTACAAATTCACGATTCGCCTGACGGTTTTCGTTGTATACCCTGATGGCTTCATTCAGACCTTCGTCGCTTGCTTTATGGCCCGCGATGGCCTCCAGTTCATTCAAAACCTTGGCATAAAGCTTCATGGTATATTCGATTCCATACTCAGGCTTGCGGTTCTGTGGGTGCGCCATGAAAATCATCGGGATATTCTTGATGCCCACTCTGAAATTCTGGGAGGCCGGTCGCAGGGTATCGCACAGGGTGGTATGGATCACTCCGGACAGTTTATCCAGATCGCCGTTTAAGGCCATTTCCATATTCATCTGCACAAGAGAACAGTAAAATGATGCGAAATATTCTTTCGCCTTATTCGGGCTGCCCGGTTTTCCCCACAATCCCATGGGTACCATGCCGGTGGCATAGACCAATTCCTCCGGCACATAATACGGATAGCAGCCGATGGCTTTCTTGCCTTCAGAAACGAATTTGTCCAGTTGTTTTTTTGGATTCCCGGCGATTTCGGTGAATTTTGTAAGCAGGGTTTCTATATTACTCACTTTTCGGCCCTCCCATTTTCTTTGATTCCATGATTTCATATAACCCTTCTACCCGAGTGATATATTGTGCGTTGGAGAAGTTTCTCGGGTCTGCCTGGTCGCCGTCAAAGCCGACTACGCCGATCCCCACGTCCTTTCTAAAGCGTCTCTCCATCTCCGGCATATAGCCGCTCCACGGCTTGCAGCTGCGGTTGTAGTGGACCAACACGCCGTCCACTTTGTTTTCACGGCAGATTCCTTCCCGCCATTCCACGCCGGTTTCCAGGCAAACCGAGTTCGGGGCTTTGCAGTATGCCCGCATCATCTCATCCATGTTGTTGTATACGAAACCGAAAGCCGGCGCATACACAACGGCTGTGGTATTGATCCCTTTTTCCTTTAATGGCCTGAACAGATTCTGGAGTTCCGGCCAGCACGGGATGCCTTCAAACATGATCCGGTGGTTTTCCGGATAACGCCAGGTGGAGGTGCCGTCATTCACAGACTGCTCATATTCCTCTGCCAGCGCCTCAAAAGCCTCTGCCGATTCCTTGCGGCAGCGTGCAGTCACCACGTCCGCCATGTGGTTGAACAGATCAAATCCGCTCAGCGGAGAAGGCTCGTTCTGACAGTAGGAGCAAGCTTTCAGCCAGGCTCTTGCGGTCCGGTTCGCATTGGCGCATACTTCCTCGAATTTCTTCTCATCGAATTTGCGCCCCGAAATCTTTTCCAGCTGCTTGATGGCATCATCAAACTGGGCGCGTATATAGGCAACGTTTTCTTCGTTTACTTCAGGGGTGTTGTTATATGGGATATCGATCATGATCAGAGGGATGTTATGCATGCGGGCAATGTTTTCATACCATTTGGTCATGCAGTTGCAGATATTGTTGCAGCACAGCATGAAATCCGGCTGCGGCATCGGTCTTTCATCGCCACCCGCTCCCGCCGCATAGGCTAGCGAGATCCTTGCGTATCCGCAGATATCGTTATCAAATCCCATGGACTCCGCATATTCGCACATGCGCTGTCCCCCATGCTTCGCGGATATGGCCGCTGCCTGATTCTCCGGATAGCATACTTTCAGACCCAGTGTTTCCGCAATTTCAGCAGGAAATTTGGATGAAGACCAGCCCACCGGCTCCCCTCTCTTTTTGGCCTCCCATGCTTCCGCATATACCTTGTCCACCACATCTCTGAGCATGTTTTTCGCTGGTACTTTTTCAACTGGTGTGTTCAGTTCTTTCTCTGTTTCCGCCATTTTGATCCCTCATTTCCTCACTATTTTTACTTTGATTTTTGATAAGCGAATAATGCCGCTCCCAAGGCGCCGTTGTATTGCGCCAGCTCCGAAGTGTATATTTTATGTCCCAGTTCTTCTTCCAGTGCCTTCAGGACGCCTCCATTTCTTGCGACCCCTCCTGTCATGACAACATCGTCTACCAGCCCGATTCTTCGTGCCAGAGCGCCGACACGGCTTGCGATAGCGCGGTGTATCCCCCGGATGATGTCTCGTTTATCGGTATTCCTGGAAAGCTGCGAGATGACCTCCGACTCCGCGAAAACCGTACAGGTGGAGCTTATAGTGACGTCCTTGGTGGATTGTTCCGCCAGGCTCTCCAAGTCATCGAGTTTGACTTCCAGGACTCTGGCCATTACATCCAGAAATCTCCCTGTTCCGGCGGCGCATTTGTCATTCATGACAAAGTTGACCAGCATGCCGTCGTCATCCAGTCGCAAGACTTTTGCATCCTGACCGCCGATATCGATGATGGTCTTCACGTTCGGAAACTGGAAATAGGCTCCCCTGGCATGGCACGAAAGCTCGCTCATCTGCGAATCCGCATCCTCCATGGAGTGCCTTCCATATCCCGTTGACATGATATGGACCAACTCTTTCATATCCAGTTTTGCTTCCTGAAGCACCGCTTGTATGGCTCTTTCAGGTCCGCTGGTCCCAGCTCCCACATCCACCAGGGATTTCGCTATGATCTCCGTCCCATTTTTCATAATGACGCATTTTGATGCGGTGGAGCCGATATCGATCCCCATGGTAAAAATATCACTCATAAGTCTCTCCGTTTTTTATTAAAAATTCTCATAGGCATACTTTAGAAGCCCTTCGCGGAAGTCGGGATGCGCAATGGCCGCCATGGACTCAGCTCTCTCGCGTAATGATTTACCCGGAAGGTTCGCAACGCCGTATTCTGTTGCCACATATTGCACCATCGTGCGCGGCGCAGAGACTGTGCTGCCGCCGGCTATGAATGGAACAATGTTGGATTTGAGTGTGCCGTCTTTCTTCATTTGTGTCGAGTTGAGGCAAACAAAGCCCTTACCGCCCTTGGAGCGATACGCGCCCTCCAGAAAGTCCAACTGACCGCCGATGCCGGAGAGTTGACGGGTACCGGCAGACTCAGCGTTCTCCTGCCCCATCAGGTCCAGCTCCACGCCACCGTTGATGCTGATAAAATTGCTCATCTGGCTGATGCGCTGGATGGAGTGAACATAATCGAGGTCTCCGGGATGGAACAGTTTCGGTTCGGCGTCCAACCAATCGTAGAGTTCCTGCGAGCCCATAGCCAGGTTCCAGGTCGAATAGCCGCCATCGATCTCCTTGCATGCGTTCGTCAGCTTGCCTGCTCGATAGAGTTCCATAAAAGGGTCGCTGATGGTACCGGTATGGCAGCCAAGATCTTTGCGGTCGGACGCGGCAAGCATCGTGGCCACAGTGAACGGTACACCGCCCACGCCAAGTGAAAGCACCGCGCCGTCAGGGATTTGCTCAACGACGAGCTTAGCGATCTGAATGTCCGTCTCCACCGGTTCGCGATAGCTGCGCAACGGCAGCGGTTCATGCTCACCCTCAACGATATAGTCCGCCTCGGAAAGATGCACACGGTGGGAACCATCCACACCCTGCAGTCTGGGATAGTGCTCGTTGGTCTCAAAAATCACAGTTCGGGCGCTCTCAAAAATCGTACGCCAGGCGTAGTTGGAAATGCCAAGCCCACAGTATCCCTGATCGTCCGGACGTGAAACCGGCACAAACGCAACATCACAGCGTATGTGCTTTTCACGGTAGAGGGTAGGCAGTGAGCGAAGGATAGTCGGTATGAATTTTACCAGACCCCGGCTCTGGAGCTTTCGCTCATAGTCGCCAATATGCCAACTGTAGTAGCTGAAGCTCTCCTTTTCGGCATCCTGCTCCACGACTTCGATGCGAGGACGTATGACAAGACCTCCACGAATCCTGACATCGCGGAGTTCGCCCTTCCTCCCGGCAAGGGCTTTATCCATCAGTTCGGGGAATCCTGCGCCGAAACCATAATCCACCCAATCGCCTGACTGAACTGCTTTTGCGGCAACATCGGGCGTCACATATTTTGATTTATAATCGCTCATCTTTAATCTGCTCCTATTATTTTATAGCTCTATGCTTTGTATACTATTTCGCCGTTCATGATCGTCATGGATACGTACAGATCCTTCAGGTCTTCCGGATCAATGGTTAAAGGATCCCGGTCCAGAACCGCTATGTCGGCATATTTGCCTACTTTCAGAGATCCGATGATCCCTTCATCGTAATTGCTGTATGCAGCATCCAGAGTATATGCGCGAAGCGCTTCCAACGGAGTAATGCTCTCTTTCATTCCCATATTGTGCCCACTCATGGTATTCCTTGTTACTGCGCCATATACACCCCACATCGGGTTAATGTCGCAAACCGGGCAATCCGAATTTCCCGGCGCATAGATTCCTTTGTCGCTATAAGTTCTCTGGGGAAATGCTTTTTCGAATCGTTCCTGCTCAAGATTATAATAATATGCTCCGCCGATAAAGTAAATGAAACCGATGGATGAGCCCACCACAATATTCAGTTTTTTGATTCTATCAATTTGCTCATCGGTTGGGATGGAGCAGTGTTCGATTTTGTTGCGCATCCCGACAAACCCGGTTTCTCTCTCGCTGGTTTCTATCGCATTCAGCGCTTGTTCGATGGCCCTTTCCCCTATTCCGTGCACTGATACACGAAATCCCGATTTGAAGCATTTTCTGATACGTTCGTTCAGATTTTCCTGTGTATAATACAGGATCCCTTTTTGTTCGGTTTCGCCTTTATATAGTCCGTTGATCGCAGCTGTTTTTCCCGCCATGCTTCCGTCCAGTACAAACTTCATGCCCTGGATATTTAGTGTTTCATTGCCGAATCCGCTTTCGAATCCCGATTCAGAGAGGCCGTCCAGCATCCCCTTGAAAATAGAAGTGGTATCCGCCATCATCCACATCCTCAGCCTTGTCTTCAGCGAATGCTCCTTGAGAAGCTGCTGGTAAATTCGCATGCTTTCCGGTTGGGCGGACATGTCGTTCACCGTCGTGACCCCGCGTCTCTGATATTCTTTCTGTGCCAGCAGAATTCCTCTCTTCATGTCTTCCATGCTATAGGATATGACCGGCAGTAATTTCTGCGCGTTTTCCTGGAATATACCAGTAGGTTCTCCGGTGGCCGGATCTTTTTCAATATGGCCGCCATCGGGATCTTCGGTTGCGTTTGTAATATTGCATAATTTCAGAGCCAGGCTGTTCACCGCTACAATATGTCCGCAGCCCCTGCTCAATATGACCGGATGCTTCGGCGCCGCTTTGTCAAGATCCCAGCGGGTGAGATTTCGCCTTTCAATGAATTTGCTGTCATCCCAGCCCCATCCGATCACCCATTGGCCTTCGGGTGTATGAGCCACCGTTTCTGCAAGATTGGCCAGTATGTTGTCGATCGAATTCGTTGCTTCCTGATCACATTTCACGCCCAGCAATTGTTTGGCATAATAATAGGGGTGTGAATGGCTCTCAATAAAACCCGGTATGGCTGTCTTGCCCCCCAGATCGACGACCTCCGTATTCAGCCCTTTCAGTTCCAATGCATCCTGATCGGTCCCGACAAAATATATTATATCCCCTTTAATAGCCAGCGCTGTTGCACATGGTATTTCCGTTTCCATTGTAATGACATTCCCGTTTATTAAAATACGGTCTGCTGGTGTCAATGACATGGTTTTCCCCTTTCAATCATTAATCTATTGATATTTAATCCATTCACCCCTCATTGACCATATTGTCTCTGGTCAGATTATGTTTTTCTAATTTTCTATACAAGGTATTTCGATGCATACCTAATATGTCTGCCGTTTTTCTGAAGTTGTAATCATTCTCTCTCAGAATGCCTGCAAGATAGTTCTTCTCAACTTCATTCAACAAGCTTTCCAGGGTGTTTCCTTCTTCGCCAGGAGTAAACTTCTCCACATGCCCCTGCAATAGAAATCCGGGTACATGCTGTAACCGGATCGTGTCCCCCTCAACGAAAGTGTACATCCGTTCCACAGCGTTTCGAAGCTCCCGGATATTACCGGGCCAACTATAATCCAAGCACAATTTGACAACTTCGTCGGAAAAACTGATTTCTTTCTCGTATTTTTTGTTCAATTCATCGAGGAAGGAATCCATTAAAAGAGGGATATCCTCTCTTCGCTCCTTAAGCGACGGAATATGGATATTGATCACATTCAGTCTATAGAACAAATCTTCCCTGAATTTTTTATCCTTCACTAGTTCTTCCAGGTTTTTATTGGTGGCTGCGATAACGCGTACATCCACCGGTATGCTTTTATCGCTTCCGATTACATCGACTTGACGTTCCTGCAGGACTCGAAGCATTTTGACCTGCATGGCCAGTGGCATGTCCGCGATCTCATCCAAAAAAATCGTTCCGCCGTTAGCCAGTTCAAACTTGCCTTTTTTACCGCCTTTCTTCGCTCCGGTGAAAGATCCTTCCGAATACCCGAAAAGTTCGGATTCAAAAAGTTCCGCGGGGATGGCTGAGCAGTTGATTTTGACCATAGGTTTGGTTCTTCGAGAGCTTGCATAGTGAATGGCATTTGCAAACACTTCTTTCCCAGAGCCGGTTTTACCAGTGAGTAGGACATTGAAGTCCACCTCGGACGCCTTCAATGCCGCTTCTTTGACGCGTCTCATCTCCGATGAATCCCCGATTATTTTGTTCATGGAATAATATTCTGTCGACAGTCTGTGCAGCTCATCCCTATAGAACTCCAGCTGTTCATCCAGCGCTTTCATGCTTTTTGAAAGTTTTGCTGTTTTTTCAACAAATTGTACCTGAGATACCGCCCCGATCACTTTTTCCTCCAAGAAAACTGCGCCGCGGCTTACAAAACAATATTCATCGTCATATGGCCGGATTTCCTTTCGCAGCCGGTGGATCGCATCTTTTTCAAACTGATGCGTCCCGGATGCAATATAACCGGGCAGCTGCGAATCTAGAAGCACCTCCATAGCGTGCTTCCCGATGGTATCAGCTCTGTTGCGCCCGAGCTTGTCGCAATATGCCTGGCTAATTTCTATGATTATCGAATCTTTATTTACAAGTATAAAGCCGTCTGCGGAGATCTCCATCAGCCGCTCCAGGCACCGGCCTTTCAATTCTAAATCTGACAACATCTCTCGATTCACCTTTCTGTATCTATTCAAGACAAAAATATTACCGTATTATCCATATATTTGCTTACCCATTATAATAAAATTCGTCAATACAGTAAAGTTGACAATGCCCGCCTCGGAAAACACTGCCGTTTTTAAAGCGGCAGTGAGTCTCCCGGACGGTTCTAAAGAGGTTATTTGAGAGAAACATGATTCTGATTTCGCTATTGAATAAGATATTTGTCAATTGCTCTTTGAATGATCCCCGGTAAGACGCCAAAGGAAAATATTGTATTGACCCGCTCCGTCCATTTGTGGGCGTCTTTGCCCAGGCATCCGAAGTTGAAGGCCGGAATATTCAGGCGCTGAATGGATTCAATCGGCACATTATACAAGCCTTTGAAGTCCGGGAAGTTTTTGACCAGTGTGTCCACAGACTCCTGGTCGTCGTCGATCTTGAGGTAGCTGCTGTCCGTCAGGACCGGGAAGAATTGCATTAGCTTCAGGTCTTCACCGGTTTCTGCCGCCATCTCTTTCAGAAGGCCCGCTACACTGTCAAGAATTTCCTTTTCCTCCGGAACATCGGACTTCAAAGTATTTCTTGGGCAATATGGCGGAGCTATGAATACGACGACTGTAGGCGTATTGATACTCGCCATGGTGCAGAGAGTTTCTGTAATTTCTCTGGTTATTTCCCGGCTGTCTGTTTTGTTCTCCAGACCTGTTTTCGTAATTTTTGTTATGACTTCATCGATATCACCGTCATGCATGCTTTTGACTCTATCGTACAATTCGCTATACTCAAGAACCTCCAGCGGATAGCTGATTTGATGATACTCCATTCCAGTCATATTGCAGTAGATCCTGTACTGGTCATTTGTATAGGCCATTACGCTGTACAGCGATTTTCTGGCAACATCCTTCAGCCTTTCCATGATATCCACCATGGACATGCTATGGATAAAATAGTTGAAGTACACGAAGGCAGCAAATGCTGTCTGAACGTCATAAGACGGTTTCAGGTCTTTGACTTTCAAGGCAACCGGCGGAAGCGTAAATTCTCCATTATAGACATCCGCAAACTCTGCTCTTAAATCCATTTGATTAACGATTTCCGCCGCCGTTTTCGACGCCGAGAACCCTTCAAATCCCTGCCCGGCATGAGTAGGCTTGCCGACGATATAAAAGCATGGAAGGATCTTGCCTACCGCGCCCGCGTGAAAATATTTTGCAGTGTCTCCCGGGTAAGCAGGTGCAATAAAATCGGTATTGATCGCCATGACATAGTTGAATCCTTCTTCCGCTTTCAGCTTTTCCAATACCTCCAAAGAGTTCATAATGCCTGTATGCTGATTCTCCTCTACCGGGTTTATCATAAATATGATATTCCCGTCCATCTCGTCTACACGTTCGGACATTTGTTTTGTCAAAACGAAATTGACCGCCACGCCGGACTTCATATCTGAAGCCCCTCTTCCGAACATCCATTCCCCTGATTCGATGTCGCGGATAACGTCTTCATCCTTTGTGATTTCCCTGATTTTTTCCGGAAGAGCGTCACAGTCAAAGGCGTACTCGGCAATGCTTCCGAAGTCATCAATGCCAACGGTGTCGATATGACCATGAAGGATCATGGTGTCCTTGCAGTCGCTTTTTTCTCCTTTTACAACACCTATGACATTGACTCTGTCATACGGATCGTTTTTCAACGGCTGCACGATCACCTGTTCCGGGTGCTTCATAAAATAAGGAAGCTGTCTGAGTTTATCAACGATATGCTCGCAGATAGCTCTTTCACCCATACTGTTGTTGAGGCTTGGAATGGCAACCAGTTCCTTTGTTAAATCTAAAATTTCGTTATATCTAGCATCCATGTTCTATATGTAATCCAGTCATTCTTTTTGAATGCGATGGATCTTTTCCTTTCCATAAATTCTAATCCAATATCCTTAACAATATGTCCCCTGTTTGAGTTCGCTAACCCATTATGTTAACCAGCGTCAAAGTCAATGCAGGAATGTAGGTAACCGCTAATAAACATGCTACTAAAGCTAAAATAAACGGAACGATGTGGGTGACGATCTCCTCGATCTTGCATCCTGTGATTGCTGATGCAATGAACAAGTTTGCTCCATACGGCGGCGTTATGAATCCGATTGCAAGCGCGATGGTCATTGCAACTCCGAAATGAACCGGGTTCATTCCAAAAGTTGTAACGATCGGAACAAATATTGGGGCCAAAATAACACAAGATGATATGTTGTCAACAAAGCATCCTACGATCAGGAGTATGATATTGATGATCAGGAGTATGACAAACGGGCTTGAAGTCAATTCCGTAATGAAGGCGCCCATTTTTTGCGGGATCTGCATCATAGTCAGATAGTTTGCAAAACCCATGGAAAAAGCGATGGCAAGGCAGCTGATCCCATTAACAGCTCCGCAGTCTTTAAGCCCTTCCAATATCATCTTGAAAGTAAGTTCTTTGTATATGAAAGCGCCAATGAAATAAGCATATACAATGGATACTACTGCAGCTTCGGTTGGAGTAAAGATTCCTCCGTAAATGCCGCCCAATACGATCACAGGTGCCAATATTGCCCAGAAGGCGTCTCTGAAGCTTTTGATCACTCCCGGTCTGTTCGGATCTTTCGGTTGGCCTTTGAATCCATTTTTCTTGGCATACATATAGTGTACAATCATCAAAGCCGCACACATCAGCAGCCCCGGTATAATTCCTGCAATAAACAGCTGTCCGATGGAAGCACCGGTTACAACACCATAGATAACGAACGGTATGCTCGGTGGAATGATAACAGCGATACCGCCTGAAGCTGCAGTCAAAGCAGCACCATAGCTCTTCTTGTAGCCCCTCTTTACCATTTCAGGCACTACCATTGTTCCCATCGCTGATACGGTTGCGACCGCAGATCCCGAAATCGCTCCGAAGAAGGTACAGGCGGCTGTATCTGCCAAACCGATTCCTCCGGTTATTCTATACAGAACCGAATCGGCAGCATCCAGAAGTCTTCTTGATATTCCTCCTAAAGTCATCAGGTTGCCGGCTAAGATAAAGAATGGTATTGCAAGCAGTGAGAATGAGTCCAGTCCGGCAAATGCATTTTGTGGTATCAGGATGCTCGGAATATCCGAAAAAAATGTGATCGATATCAGAGTAGACAAGCCAAGCGCAATGCCTATAGGAAGGCTTAAAGTGACAAACACGATCAAACATAAAAATAGACTAAATACCATCGCTTGTTGCCTCCGTTCTCTGTTTCCCTCTCAGGGCCAATACTGTTGATTCAATTAATCTGATGTCCATGAGTAGACAGCCAACCGGGACCGACAGATACGCTATCTGCATCGGAAGCCCCAACGCAGCTGATTCCTGTCCTCTTGATGCGATCATCATGGCAAGTTCGAACCCTTTGATTACCATGAATGCTCCGAATATAAACCAAACTGTGTTGACAACCGCTTCTAAAATATCCTTCGCTTTTCCCTTTAATTTTCCTGGAACAATCAGGATGCGTAGGTGCATATTCTTTTTAACTCCGTAGCTGACTCCTATCCATGACTGCCATAGGAACAGATATCTAGCAAGTTCCTCGGACCAGGTCAGCGAATTGGAAAAGACATATCGCATGATGACCTGCGCGAAGATCAGCAATACACTGAATGTTAATGTAGGAATCAGGAAGTACTCTTCCAGATGATCCCAAATTTTCTTTAACATTACTGTTTCTCCCTTCTGAATTTTGTGATTTAATTGGTCGGTCAAAGTACATGCATGCAGGGCCTCCTGCATGCATGTCTTATTTAAAGGTCTATTTAGTGATTATTGATTGAACGCCCAGCTGATTTTCTTTGCATAATCTACAAGTGCCGGATCTCCAATATCTGCGGCCACTGTATCGTAGACAGGTTTTGCCAATTCGATAAATGCCTTCTTTTCGTCGTCGGTCATAACGTTCACTTCCACACCTTCAGCCTTCATCTTTTCGAGAAGGTCTACTTCCGCCGCAGCATTTGCAGCTCTGGCTGCTGTTGCGAATTCCTGTGAACCATCTATCAGGATCTGTTGAAGATCCGCATCCAGTCCATCAAAGAATGTTTTGTTATAAAGGATCTGAACTGCTGCATACTGCTGTTCACTAATTGTGTAGTACTTCTGCACTTCGTAGAGTTTTGCAGTGTAAGTCAGAATGACGCCATTGTCCTGGCCGTCAACAGTCCCCTGGGAAAGTCCGGTGTAGAGTTCGCTGAATGCCATCGGTGTTGGGTTTGCGCCGAAAGCTTTCATGGTTGCAATATAAGCAGGAGCTTCCATAACACGTATTTTCATGCCGGCCATATCAGCAGGGGTATGGATAGGCCTTTTACTATTAGAAATATTTCTGAATCCATTTTCACCATAAGCACCACCGACCAGGCCTAATTCGCCTAAACCGCTTTTCATCATATCGCCAAACTCGCCATCAAGGGCGGCATATGCAGCCGCTTTATCCTTAAACAGGAATGGCAGGTCGCCGGCAATAAACTTTGGATCGAAAAGTGCCAATACGGATAGAGGGCTTGCTGATGCTTGAATCGTGCCAAGCTGTGCAGCTTCAACAAGCTGACGATCGTTACCGAGCTGTGAATTGTTGTATACCTGGACTTCGATCCTGCCTTCTGATTTCTCCTCGATATAAGTTTTATAAACAGTTAACAACGCATTGCCTTGTGCAGAATCATCCTGAACTGTACTAGCAATTTTTACTACGATAGGTGCTTCAGTAGTGGTTTCTTCTTTGCTGCCGCCGCATGCAACGAGGCTGAGAACCAGCATCAGAGCTAATGCGAATGATAATAATTTTTTCATTTGAATCCTCCATTCATGATTTAACATTTAATACAGAACACATATACCGATTGCAGAGCTTTTGAACTTTCCTCCCCCCTGTAGTCAGAGTTCTTCATTGCTTCAACATATTTTTGGCTTATCTTGATTTAAACCATTTAACGATGTCGAACTTGCCGAAAAAAGTCATGGAGCCAACTAATATGAATGCAAAAGCGCCCCATCCTGCAAGCAAAGCATCCGAAGAACGGCTGGGCTCAATGATCATAATGAATGCGATCATCAATACAACAACACCCAGTTTCTTTGAAGTCTCACCGATAAAGCTTCGGACTTCTGCTTCATTGAATTTTTGGACTCGCAATTTTGGGATGTGGTTGTAACATGCCAACACGAATTGTCCGGCCAATCCCCAACGCATTGCGATGGTCAAGATGAAAAAGACCCCGCTGATTATGATATGGCTTAATGGTATTGCTGTTGCCATGACTTTTTTCCTCCTCTTTATTCAATCAGTTGTAAATCTATAACGCAAACAGCGTGCCAAACTTATGACACGCTGTTTGTTTTTTTAAAAATTTAATTGCCCAATTAAAAATGGGTTGAAAACAGAGGGTTTATCATATGATTTTATTTTAAAAAAATCATATGATGTTAATCTTGGTTTACAAGAGACCGAAAAATCTCAAAATTTTTAATGGATTTTTAGCCAATTTTGATTTTTTTATTGTTGAAATTTTGCAAAAACGACTCGCAATGTATCAAATATGTTGCATTACAAGTCGTTTTGTTGAAAAGAGGATTGAAAAAGCATTTTATCTATATGTCTCATATACGATGCATGCTTTAATTTATGTGCATCTAATGAAAGGGACCGTTTCCCCTCCTGTCGTAATAACAAGCACATTAGGGTTACCATATTGAGCTATTGCTCCTTCAAAGGCCCTTTGGAAGTCCTTCTCAGCATACCACCGGCACCCTCCGGACTCCATTTCTTCGCCGGTGACCCCGTCACTGATGACAACGACTTTGCTGGTTTGATTGATTTTGCCCATGCTTACTCCAACAGCCATTGTTAAAAGTTCTTCTCCGGTTTCTCCTGCTTCCATCTTCGCACGCAATGCGCTTTTGCCGTCTTTCATAGAAACGTATTGATTAAGATTCCTATGAGGTCCGAAGCCTTCTGTACAAGGCGCCATGACCAATATGGTCCCTCCGTTGTCAATCACTCCGGCGCTGCCGTAAAGGGCTTTACCGCATTGCCACCAGTCCGTCTCCAGTGGATAAGAAGATACAAATATCACATTGGGTTTTTCCGTCAGTTCGGCTCCGCAGACTTCTTTGGCATAAACGACTCCGGCACGATGAGCTTTCACATAGTGCCCCGCCACCGCGCGGTATAATTCCATTTCGGCTGTTAAAACAACATTGACGATAAAGTGTAGTCCGATCTGTTCTGTCCATTCTTCAACAGCCAGCCTGATGGGGCAATCATCCATCCCGAAGAGGATCTCATCTTCAAATCCCTGCATGGCATGAAATTCCGAAACGATATCTTCAGAAGTGATCCCTGGATATAGAATTTTTGCTCCACCTGACCATCCCATGCATCCATGAGGTGCAATAGTGCCCAGACCGATCCTGACATCCGCTTCCATAGCATCTCTGATCACTCGGATCGGGGTTCCGAGGCTGCTCTTCCCTACCGCCACCAGTTTTTCCTGATCATGGAATTCGGAATTGATCACTCTGTAATAATCGAAAACCTCCCGCCCGACTTTTTTTATCATCTCCTCTATCGTCATATGCCGATGGCTCCCAAGAGCCATAACGATAACGATATCTTCTTTCGCAATGCCGGCCTTTTCCAATCGCGGCAGCAGTTCCGTCAAGATCGTCTCCACCGGTGTGAATCTGGTGTTGTCGTCGCTTATAATGCAGACCTTCTGCCCGGGCTTCACGATTTTTTCAATAGGCAGCGACCCAACAGGGTGATCCAGCGCATCCTTGATCATGCTCCGTGGATCCTTCGCCTTCTTAACATGATTCGGTTCTATAACCCTCGCGTTGATCCCTTCCGGAATGTTCAACTCATATTCTCTGCTCCCACATTGAATTTTAACTCTTCTGCTGTTAGCTGTCATTTTTATCCCCCTTTAAAGTTTATGTGCGCCAAAGCAAAACGCTAAAACATGCCAATCCAACATAATTATCGCTCTGTATCAAAATTGATCCTTTGCGCTCCGTTGTAAACGTTCATACGGTTTCCCCGTACGAATCCGATCAATGTCAGATTGGCTCGTCCCGCGATTTCCAGGGCCATATATGTAGGGGCAGAAAAAGATACGATAAAAGGGATTCCGGCCCTTGCCGCCTTTAGCGCAATGTCGGAAGAGATCCTGCCCGTGGTCAGAAGAACAACATCCCTGAATGCAAGCTGCTTCAGTATTGTTTTCCCGATGACCTTGTCCAGGGCATTGTGTCTCCCAATATCCTCAGAAAAAAACAGGAGCTCGCCGCAGCTTACTATACCACAACTGTGAACACCGCCGGTTTCTTTAAAAAGGTCGGACCGTTGACCGAATTCATGCATCCAGGCGATCAATTCCTGCGGCTTGAAGTTCGGTCCCCCTTCGATCCGTTTTATTTCATCTACAGGTACCAGCCGGATTTTGCCTTTCCCACAGCCGGACGTTATTGCTCCGGATTTTTCCTGATCCGTATCGATTTTGCACTCCTGCTTTAAATATATGCAAATTTTATTCCAATCAGGATGATTGATACTTGCAATATCCTCCGAAGAGTCGATAACGCCTTCAGCGAAAAGATAGCCCACCGCCAGCTCATCCATCTCATCCGGAGTGCACATCAAATAAACAAAATGCCGGTCGTTAACAAGGATCTCCAACGCCTCCTCGACAATGACCGGTTCACTGAGTTTTCGTAGTTCTCCGTGGTCCCATTTGATGATTTCTACAGTCTTCTTGCTTTCCATGAAATCGTAATGCCTCCGAAAATTTTATTCAGCATGGCCAAATCGTTCTTTTTATTCAGGTTGACAAAAACATCTGAGCCGTCGGTCAGATTGTTCACATCCTCTTCCTCGACCAGCTGCACTCTGCTGCATTCCAACAGTTGCAGCAATTTGAAGTTTTCCTGCGAGATCAAAAACCCGATCCGGTCTGCCATGTCTTTTGAATAGAAAGCGTAAAGGGTCTCAACATATCCGTTTTTCCAGGCGGCAACGCCTTCTGCATCCATGCTTTCAATCAAATCCATCATATACCGGATAAAGTCCGTATTGATTACCGGCATATCGCAAGCCGTGATGAATACATAATTCGATGAAGCACAGGTAAGAGCTGCATGGATTCCGCCGATTGGGCCTCTCTCCCGGTAAATATCCTCACAGATCGTATATTTCAAATGCTCATACTTGCTGATATCGTCTGTGACCAACAGGATTTCATCGAATAATTCTTCCAGCCTTTCGGCAATGTATTCGATGAGCAGCTTTCCATCGATCATGATTTCACTTTTATCAAAACCCATTCTTCGGCTTTTTCCGCCGCAAAGAATGGCCGCCGTTCCAAATTTTTTCAAATCCTTCACTCCTTAAAATTCCGGTGGAAGCATCAGCATTTCCTCATAGTTGAAAACCGGTCCGTCAATGCACATATACTTACTGCCGACCTTGCAATGACCGCACTTCCCGACACCGCACCTCATGTGCGTTTCCAGGGAAGTGTAAATGTCGGTGCCTTTCATTCCCAGCTTCAGCAAATCCCTCGCCATCGCCTTGATGCGCCTTGGGGATGCGCAAATGATAGCGGAAGTGTTCCCCCAATCCAGACCCATCCCCGGCAACAGATCATTTGCATACCCCAGATAGGCTTCAACTGAATCGGTGGGTTTGCTCAGGGAATAATGAACCCGGACTCCGTCTACTTTTCCCCACTCTGCAAGATCTTCTTTGAAAATAAGATCTTCGTAGCCAACTGCACTACCTATGATTTCTATACGGCCAAAATCCTTCCGGTTCTCCAGTATCCGCAGGATCATTGTTCTGACCGGCGCAAGTCCCACGCCGCTGCCCATGATCAATACATCCCTCTTCAAAAATGCCTCAAAGGGGAACCCTTTGCCGAAAGGCCCTCTTAAACCCACTTTGTCGCCGGCTTTCATGGTATGGATCGCATTAGTGACCTTTCCGGCCTGTTTAATGCAAAACTCAAAGCGATCTTTCATGCTTGGCGAATACGGTATGGAAATGGCTATTTCACCCACTCCGAATACAGTTATTTCATAAAACTGCCCATCTGTTTTTTCCAGCTCGTGAAAAGAAGGATCCTCATACTGCAATATGAAGCGTTTGATATCCTTTGTTTCTTTGTAGATTTCTTGAATAACCGCAATTCTTGGAAGATAGATGTTTTCGCATTTTTCGTGGTGCTGTATATGCTCCATTATTTTCCCTCCTTGCAAGCGAGTTCATTGATGATCTGAACCACATTGATGGATGCCGGGCAGACACCGATACATCTTCCGCATCCGGAGCATCCTTTGTAATGGAATTTATCTTCAATATATTTGAATTTATCGTAAATCCGATAGCGAACCCTGTCTCTTCTGCTTCTCGGATTATGTTTTCCGGCATTTCTGGTAAAGGAGTCGCTCTGGCAAGAGTCCCAATACCGTATTCTGCATCCGCTGTTTTTACCGTCGCCTTCCTCTACGGCATTAAAGCAGGTACAGGTTGGACATACCGTCGTGCACCCTGTGCAGGAGATACAGTCCCTGGATATGCTGTCCCACAGGGAATCTCCAAATCCGGCTTCCAGAACTTTTGAAATTTCGTTCGTATGGATTTTGTTTCTGAATGAACGTGTTGCCGCCTCCTCAACGGAAGCTTTCTCTATATCGGATATCGTGTGGTCTTCACTGATCAGGTTTCCGCATAAAGCGATGAGTTCTTCTCCTGTTTCCGTTCCGGTTTCAACCAGATAGCAATCTCCCCAAGGTGTCAACAGTAAGTCATAGCCGCTTTTCATAAAAGGCCCTGTCCCCATGGAACTGCAAAAACAATGTTCCCCTGCCTCCGCACAGTTGACTGCAACAATGATCGCCGCTTTTCTTTTTGATTCATAGAGAGCGTCCCTGTACCCATCCAGATAAAAATGATCCATATATTCAAGACCATAGGCATCACAAGCCCTGACTCCGAAGTAAATGCGTTTTTTCACATTTTCGGGCGGTGTAAAGGTTTTGATATTCCCATCAATATTTTCCCAACAAAAGAGTGTCTCTTTCGGGCTGAAAATATATTCCTTTACAGGAAAAGCAAAATTGATATAGTCCATTGTAAAAGTGTCTTTTTCATAAGGAAGAAGCATAACTTGCCCTGCATCTGACTGAGGCGTGTAGACTTCTATGTTCTTTGCCCAGATTTCCAGAACCTGCTGCAATTTACTTTTCTCCAGCCGAACCATCACTTTACTCCTTCCAGTCTGACCGGGCAGACTTTATATTCCGGGATTTGAACGATCGGATCATGCTGTCCGCCGATCAGGCGGTTCACTGCGGCTTCAGCGAAATGAAAAGGCATAAAGACGACCCCTTCTTTGATGCGTTCGGTTATTTCGACAAACGTGGTGATCTCCGCGATTTCAGAGCGGATCCTTACTCTGGCCCCTTGACGCAATCCAAGATTCTCGGCATCCAGCGGGTTGATTTCAATATATCCGTCCGGAACCTCCCTGTCCAATGCCCAAGATCTTCTGGTCATGGTGCCGGTGTGATAATGATGCATGATCCTGCCGGTTGTTAATATATAAGGAAATTCTTCGCTGGCATGCTGCTCAGAACCCTCATAATCATTGACGCTGAAATTCCCAAGGCCTCTGGTGAATTTACCCCGGTGAAGAAAGCGGGTGCCCGGGTGATTCAAATCCGGGCAAGGCCACGGAATACCCTGATTTTCAATTCTTTCATACGAAATGCCGCCATAGCTTGGCACCAGCGTCCGTATCTCGTCCATGATTTCAGACGGCGATGTATAATCAGCCGTGAAGCCCAGTGCTTTCATGACATCGCAAAGAATGACCCAGTCCGCTTTACTGTTCCCGATAGGCGCGATGGCCTTTCTGACCCGCTGGACCAGCCTTTCAGTATTGGTAAAGGTACCATCTTTTTCAAACGAACTGGCACCCGGTAAAACGATATCGGCCAATTTGGCCGTTTCAGTCAGAAATATGTCCTGAACCACCAGAAAATCGAGATTTTTCAGCGCGATTTCTACATGATCGATGTTGGCGTCGGAAATCATCGGATTCTCTGCCATAATATACATAGCCTTGATTTCACCGGTGGCGGCTCCATCCAGCATTTCCCCGATGGTCTTCCCCGCTTCGGCGGCAAAGCCGCTACCCCACACGGCGGCGAATTTTTCTCTGACAGAATGATCGGCCAGAGGTTGATATCCCGGCAGGATGTTCGGCAGCGCTCCCATATCACAGGCGCCCTGAACATTGTTCTGTCCGCGAAGCGGATTGATCCCCGTTGATTCACGGCCTATCTGGCCGGCCAGCATACAAAGGTTTGCCAGCGCTCTCACATTTTTCGTGCCTGTTACATGCTGGGTGATCCCCATGGCAAATACAATGGACGCCGTCTTTGCGCCCGCATAAATCCTGGCCATCTCTCTGATCATGTCCGCAGGGATCCCTGCAATCGGAGCGACCGTTTCCGGTATATATTTTTCTACTGATGCTTTGAATTCTTCATATCCCTCTGTCGACTGATCTATGAAATCCCTGTTGATCAGGCCTTCGGTAATGATCACATTTGACATGGCGTTGATCAGGGCAAGATTGCTTCCCGGCATGATCGGCGCATAAATCTCAGCATAATCCGCCAGAGGAATTCTCCTTGGATCTGCAACGATCAGACGAGCGCCATTTTTCTTCACAGCATTAAAAATCCTTGCTCCGATCATCGGATGCTGCTCTGTGGTGTTCGACCCGATGACAAAAATTACTTCCGCGTTTTCCAGTTCATTGATGGAATTTGACATGGCGCCGCTTCCAAAGGAATAGGACAAGCCTGCTACTGTTGGGCTGTGACAAAGTCTGGCGCAATGATCGATATGGTTTGTTCCGATGACCGCGCGTGCCAGCTTGACCATCAGATAATTCTCTTCATTGGTGCAGCGGGCCGAAGACATGGCCGCTATCGATCGAGGTCCATAGTTCGCCTTGATATCTGTTAATTTCTTTGCGATCTGCCGGATGGCGGTATCCCAGGAAATTACTTGAAATTTTCCATTTTCATCTTTCATCAAAGGCTCGGTCAGTCTGTCCTTATGATGCACAAAACTATGTCCTTGCCATCCTTTTACGCAAAGCTGCCCACGGCTTACGGAGTGGGAGTTTTGAGGCGATACGCCTGTTATTTCATTGCCATCCACATTTACGTAGAAATTGCACCCGCATCCGCAATAGCCGCAAGTAGTGAGCACTTTCTTCATCTGACATCCTGCCTTTCGTCTCTGAAAACTATATTCTTTACATTATAAATGGATATAATTTTAAAGTAAACAAGAAAAAAAGCCCTCCGGAAGGGCTTCTTATGATGATTTTTTCTATTCAACATCTTCCTTAATTCCCATTAAACGGGTTTCCAGCAAATAAGGGTCGCTGAGATATTTATTCAGCAGCTTCAGTGAATTCGAAAAATATAATCCGTCGCAAATTCTCTCATCGATGGTATAGCCGATTTCGCAGTATTTCTTGATTACAATTTCACCATCCTCAGCTGTCGGGATTTCTTTGACTTTCCCCACAGCCGCGAAAATCCCAGCCGTTCCGAAATCATATAAATGATGATAAACATAATTTACTTTGATGGATTTCAAGTATGAAAAAAACAGACTCGCGTGGAACGGGCTCACTTCTATTATTTCTTTAGGCAGCATGTTATGCCTGTCCATGCTTTTCAAAATGACCACCATCATGGTTTTTGTCAATCCGGGCAGCGACATGATCTTCTCAGCAGTCTTCACAGCCTGGTCCTGGTTGCCGTCATGGATACATTCAAAAATTTTCTCATCCACTATTTTTGCAACTTCAAAGATGTTTTCCTTTCCGGTAAATGCAAATTTTATAGTGGTTTCTTCCGCATCATCATGCAGTGCACGTTTTATAGCCATTGAAATAGTAATCCCTTTACGTGCATATATTTTCCTGTTCATGATGAATCGATTCAACTGCGGTCGTTCGGCAAAAAGTCGGACATAGCAGGTGAGCAGCAAATGAAGATATGTGAACTCATATCCCTGCTCCCGCTTTTCCTTGAGAAAAGCGTCGATTTTGTCCGTACATACCAGTTCCTTGGCAAAAACTTGAGCGTCGAAACGCTTGTCCATTATATAAGGCACCATTTTGGAAAAAGGCCCAATGGATTTTAGTAACCTTCCATCATATCTTTTCATTCATAAACCTCGGTCCGGAAAATTATTTTTTTGAAATTCGCTGTCGGCTGAATAAATTTAACTGCCGGACGCTGATTCGCATGTTATAGTATTGGCTATATAATAGTTGTTATAAAATATATATCACGAATATACCATGACAGGATGTACCTATTATGTTTGAAACCATCAGAAAAAACAAGGCAATTACACAGGTTTTAATCTATATTTTTTTGGCTGCGGTTTTTTTGGTCCAAAATCACTTCAATCATGGGATTTATCAGATCCATAGCCGCATCGACGACGCGATCCCTTTCATTCCGGCTTTTGTAGCAGGTTATTTCCTGTGGTATTTCTTGTTGATCGGTGTTGGAATATTCTTCTTGATCCGGTCTAAGGATGATCTGTATAAGACGTATTTATCTATAAATATCTGTATGATTGTTGCGCTGACGATTTACTTACTATTTCCGAATTATCTCGCGCTTCGTCCCGCTGATTATGCCCAGGACTTTTTTTCGCAATGGGTCAGAATGCTCCAAACCATCGACAATCCGGTAGGGGTATGCCCTAGTCTTCATGTCGCCACCAGCGTATCTTTATTTGCCGGGATATCCGAATCACCATGCTTCAATCATAATAAGGCAGTGAAAACATTCGCTTTTCTGACTGTCTCATTTATTATCAGCTCAACCGTATTTATCAAGCAGCACTCGGTCATCGATGTGGCCTGCGGTTTATTGCTTGGTATCATCGTCTATTTATACGTCTACAAAATCAAGCCGGGGAGGTCATGATCTCAATCAATTTCCTATACGAAGCCTAGATCAACCCGTCCATGATTTGCTTGATTTTCTGGCTTCGATTTCCTTTTTCCGTACCAAGCTCCGCGAATTCGTCTTCATAGCCGGGTTTATCCGTTTCATAGAATTTCCCGATTGCTATAGGCTGATCCGTGGCCAAATAATCCCAGCTCCGGATGATCCTGCTGGCTTCTTCCATGTCCGCCGGATTGCCGGTTTCAATCTCCTTCACATTTTCATTATACGACGAGTATAGATTGTTATAAGTGACACATACCTGAAGAACATCGATAAATGAAAAGCCTTTGTGCAGTATCGCATCTTTCAGGAGTTTTCTGAAATGGTCTTTTTTGACCGGATATCCCCGGGCTATGAAGCTCGCTCCGGAAACCAGCATCAACTCCAATGGATTGAATGGGTTTTCAGGCGAGCCATAAGGCATGGTGCTTCCTTTGAACGATTTTTGTGAAGTCGGAGTAAACTGGCCGGTTGCCAACCCATAAGTCCGGTTATTATGCAGTACAACTGTGATATCGACATTCCTCTTTGCGGCAAAAATCAGATGTTCCAGACCCTCCGCATACGTGTCCCCGTCTCCGGCAAAGCAGATGACCTTAATGCCTCTTTGGGACAGCCTGATAGCTTCTGCAACAGGAATAGCTCTTCCATGAATTGAGTTGAAGCTGTTTACATTCAGATAATCAACTATTTTTGCGTGATTGCCGACACCGCTGACGATGATAAAATCTTCCCTGTTGGAGCCTTCGGCTGCAAGTTCCGTTAACACAGTTTCCACGCTGTTCAATATTTCAAAGTTTCCACAGCCCGGGCACCAGGTGACAGGGGCGGTTGTTCTGAATCCGTTCATATCATCGCCTCCTTGACTTCTTCTTCAAGTTCCTCAACTGAAAACGGTCTGCCATCATATTTCAGAACTTGCTTACCCGTTTGGAATCCATACTGCTTCATCAGCATCGCCAATTGCCCCCTCGCATTGCACTCCACAATGATAGACTTCTCAACTCCCTGCAAAGCCTGTTGCAGCGCCTTTTCCGGAAACGGCGAAAGCAGCACAACCTGAATCGCTTTGATGCCGAACTTCCTGGCGGTCTCAATGCAGACGCCCTTGTTTGACCCCCAACAAATCAGCGCAGTTTTCCCCTCTCCATATACTTTGACGGTTTCGTATTCTTCCATTTCTCGTGACAGATTTTTTTCCTTCAGCAACCGTTTATCCGCATTTGCCTTTGCGATGGCAGGGTCCTCGGATACGATTCCGCCTTCATCATGGACATAGCTGTTGGTTTTGATTACCTGGCCTGAAACAGGCGGGAACGCCAATGGAGAAACTCCATTTTCTGTGTTCAGATATCTTTTGTATTCACCGGAGCCGTCCCAAATAGTCGGTTCTTCCTCCACAAGATCGTCCACATGATTTTGGTCGAAGCTGAAAAACCCGAGGTTCAGTGTTTTATCTGTCAAAACAAATGCTGGGATCTGATATTTCCAGGCTTTGTTTAAAGCGGTTCCGGCCCAGTAATAAGCCTCCTCCGCATCTCCGGGCGCTGCGATTAGACGAGGGAATTCCCCCTGGCTCGCATGCAGCACAAAAATAAGGTCCGTTTGCGCTGTATATGTAGGCATACCCGTTGAAGGGCCTGCTCTTTGCCCCATGACAACTAATACCGGGTGCTCCGCCATGCCGGAAAGACCCAGGCCTTCTACCATCAGGCTGAATCCGCCGCCTGATGTTCCAACCGCATTTTTGACTCCCATATAGGAATATCCCAGCGCCATCATCATGACGGCAATTTCGCTTTCCGGCGGCACTGTCTGTATGCCGAATTTCGGTGCTGCAGCGGCCAGAAATTCCATGATCGGTGAAGTCGGCGTCATAGGATATGCGACATATGCTTCCAGGCCGGCTTTCAGCAGCCCCATCGCCATGGCCTGACTGCCGCTCAACACAGGCCTGACCTGAAAATCAGACTTGTCACCCGCAAGTTCAATTGTGGCGAATTGTCCCGCTATTCCATAACCGGTTTCAGCCAGTGGCAGGACTATATCTTTGACCTCCGCATAATGATCCTTCAACAATTCTTCGAATACGGACGGATCGATATTCACCGCTTTGCACAGCGCGCCGATCATGCAAATTCCGCCCCATTCTTTTTTTGCTTTTGCTTCAAATAAAATCTTGGGAAGCGGAATGCCCACAGTGTTTGAATATTGCTCTTCTACCGAAACATTTTCAGAGTCAAAGAGGATCATAGTTTCCGTATTCATTTTGTCCTGATGAAAGTCGATGGCATTCTGATGGAAAGCAAGTACAGCATCGACTTTTGTTTTGTGCGCTGAAATTTTTTCAAGCGATGCGCGGACCAATGCAAATTGATGGCCGCCTCTGACATTGGATGGAAAATCATTATACATATAGACATAGTATCCAAGCCTGCTCAACAGTCTACATAGAGTTACGCCGGTTTCATTGATTCCGTATCCGGTCTCTCCGCCTATCAGAATATTAAACCCCTGCATAAAAGCTCCTTTCGTTTTAGATCTTTTCCCTTTTACTTCTTAATGCCTTGATCAGTTCAGGTATTACTTCCTTGAAATCTCCCACGATGCCATAATCCGACACACTGAAAATCGGTGCTTCCGGGTCTTTGTTTATTGCGATGATAATATCTGATCCCGACATGCCTGCAAGGTGCTGGATCGCGCCGGAAATGCCGCATGCGATATATATCTTTGGTGCAACGGTTTTCCCGGTTTGACCGACCTGGTGAGCATGAGGGATCCACCCGGCGTCGACGGCAGCTCTCGATGCGCCGACAGTTGCTTTCAACTCTGCAGCAAGTTCTCTTATAAACGAGAAGTTTTCAGGATCCCCAAGGCCCCTCCCGCCGGAAACAATGATTTCAGCTTCCTCAAGGTTTACGGGTTCGGCTACTTCATGTACAGTTTCAATGATTCTTGTCCTGATCAATGAAGGAGTCGGATGGATATCTTCTTTAATTATTTTACCTTTCCTATCGGGATCCGGAATGGTTTTTTTGAATACACCCGGCCTGATCGTACCCATCTGAGGTGTTGAATCAGGGCAAATGATGGTAGCCATTAAATTCCCACCAAAAGCAGGACGGGTCCATGCGATCTTACCCGTTCCTTCATCGATGCTTAAGCCGGTGCAGTCTGCCGTCAGGCCCGTTTTCAGCCTGCAGGCTACCCTCGGTGCAAAATCTCTGCCATTGTTTGTCGCGCCAATCAGGATGGCTGTAGGATGATGTTGGCGAACAAGTTGTTCCAGAGCATAGGAAAAGCAGTCTGTATTGTAATCATAATACTCTTCTCCCTCAACCAGAATCACTTCATCAGCCCCCAATGCGATGGCATCGTTTGAAGCTTTTTCAACACCGCATCCCACTAATACCGCCACCAGCTTCTCGCCCATTTCATCCGCAAGTTTTCGGCCGGGAGCAAGCAGTTCAAACCCGACATGTTTGGCTTTCCCTAGCTCGGTTTCAATGAATACCCACAAGCCGCTTGTTTCCTTATCTTTTTCCATAGCATTCACTCCCATACCATGATTTTCGCATCAGAAAGCATCGTCAATAACTTTTGTACGGACTCTTCTGCAGTTTGTTCATGAATGACAATTCCCTTTTTCACCCGCGCGGGAGTGTAGGTCCCGATAACCTTTGTCGCGGATCCCTTCAAGCCACACTGTTCTTTGTCGATATCGATATCTTCAGCTGTCAGTATTGGTATATTGGCTTTCAAAGAAGCCGATATATCCCTAACTGAAGGAAACCTCAAATCATACCTTGTTTTCACAGCCGTGATAACAGCCGGGAGCGACGTTGTTATGAAATCATATCCCTCATCATTTTCTCTCTTGGCCTTGATCATGTTGTTCTCCATATTAATATCTGAAACGTATGTGATCTGCGGATAATCAAGCCATTCTGCCAGTTCAGGACCCACCTGCCCGGTATCCCCGTCGATCGCCTGCTTACCGCAGAATATCAGGTCAAATTTTTCCCCGATCCTTTTTTCTATATGATTGATCGCTATTGAAAGGATATAACTCGTGGCAAAGGTGTCAGACCCTCCGAACGCTTTGTCACTTAAAAGATATGCCTGATCGGCACCGACGGAGAGGCAGGTTTGCAATGCTATTTTAGCTTGTGGCGGTCCCATCGAAATGACCGTTACTTTTCCGCCGTATGCCTCTTTCATTCTGACGGCCATCTCCAGCGCGTATGCATCAAATGTATTTACAATGCTCGGCACTCCTTCCCTGATCAGAGTTTTCGTCACAGGATCGATCTTAATTTCTGTTGTGTCCGGCACTTGCTTAACACAAACCAAAATATTCATCATTTGCCTCTCCGTTCGATAACAAACCGCACTTTACATACGTTTAGGCTGCATATACACAATACCCGGCCTTCTTGGCCGGGTATGCTGCTTGCCTCAATAAAACCACTACGGCCGATTCAGCTGTGAGATCCATCGAATGTATTTATTGATATATTAAAGAAGTGATACCCGAATTATATTGTCTTCAATCATTTTTAACTATATGAAAGTCGAATAACATAGACAAGTTTACTAATAAATCAGTTTATTATAAAAAGGCTCCCGGAAAATCCGGAAGCCTTTGATCTTGTTTGTCGGTTTTGAATTAGAAAATTGCCACAACCGCTCCACCATAGGTTTCTTCGATGAACTTCTTAACATCATCAGTCTGAAGCGCCGCGATAAGGGCTTTGATTTTATCGCTGTTTTCATCACCACTTCTTACCGCAATGATATTTGCATAGGTCTGGGCAGCATCCCCAGCCGCGTCTTCAATGGCAAGGGCATCAGATACTTTGAGACCGGCGCCCAGCGCATAGTTGCCGTTGATGATGGCTATCGTTCCCGGATCGCTGTTCTTGAGTTGCGCCGCAATCGTGTCCGCCTGTACCGGTACAATATTGTAGCCGCCGTTATCAACAATATCCAGAGTAGTAACTCCATCCAGCGCATTAGCACCGTCAGGTAATGTGATCAGACCTTCCTGTTTTAAAAGGAGCAGCGCTCTTGTCTGATTGCTGTCGTCTGCCGGGATGATAATCGTTGCCCCACCTGCCAGATCAGCCAGATTGGTTAGTCCGTTTGCATAAATGCCGAATGGCTCATAGTGGATCTTGGCAGCGGAAACCAGGTCAGTCCCGTTGGATTCATTGTAGCTGTTGAGATAAGGAAGATGCTGGAAGTAGTTCGCATCGATGGTGCCATCCGCCAGTGCCTGGTTCGGGAGTACATAATCGTCGTAGACAATGATATCAAGGGTATACCCCTGCTCAGCCAATGTGCCTTTTACCTGCTCAAGGATTTCCGCATGAGGAGTGGAACTTGCGCCTACCGTAATGGTTTTTTCTGCATCAGGGGTCGTGCTGCCCTCGTTTTCATCGTTTCCTCCGCATCCGGCGAAGACCGACAAGGAAAGTACCAGAATCAGAGCCAGAGCAATCGCTAGTTTTTTTGATAATTTCTTCATTTAATAATTCCTCCTATTATAATATTTTTTATCATAAACTTTTTATTAAAATAACACCGTCAATATATCCTTCACATTCGGCCGAACCGAAAGTTCTCACGTAAAAGTTCTTCGAAATGAAATCCCATAATGAACGACCTCCTTTCTTAAAATCCGCTAGTTGATGCGATGATCGGTCTTGTTCGCAATTCGCGTACCGGCTACCTGTATGATCTGCACAATTATAATGGTCAATATCACGCATATCCAGATGATATCGTCATTATAACGCTGATAACCGTAAGTGATCGCAATCTGTCCCAGTCCGGTACCGCCGATGATCCCGGCCATGGCCGAGTATCCCAGGATCGTTACCGTTGAGATGATCGCATTGGTGATCAGGGATGGTTTTGCTTCAGGGATCAGTACTTTGTAAACCAGCTTGAAGGAACCGGTTCCCATGGCCTGGGCCGCTTCGATCACCCCGGCGTTCACTTCTTTAATGGAAGATTCGACCATACGAGCTACATAAGGCGCCGCGGCGATGACCAGTGTAACGATCATGGCTTTATTCCCCAGGCTTACTCCTACGACAAATTTAGCTACCGGGAGCATTGCAACCATGAGGATGATAAACGGGATACTGCGGAACACATTGACCAATGTGCCGAGGATACGATTCAGCCACGGAAGCGGATGGATTCCGCTCTCATCTGTTACGCTCAGGACCAATCCCAGCGGCATGCCGATGAGATATGCGAAGAGAGTGGACAGCACCGTCATATAAATGGTTTCCCAGACGCCGGCCTGGATGATCCCGTTGTCCCAGAGTTTCTGAAACATTTCTGAAAACATGCTCTCACCCCTCCTTGCTATAAGTGATTCCGCTTGACTGTAAATAATGAAGCACCCTATTAGCCTGATGTTCGTCTTCAGGAAGCTGGATGATCATATGCCCGTAAGCAGTTCCGTCGATATCTTCCGTATCCGCATACAATATATTGATTGGGACCTGGCATTCCAGAATCATGTTCGATATGATCGGCTTGTAGGAATCTTCACCGTCAAACACGATGCGCACACGATGTTCCCCTGTGATCTTATCGATGGGGCGAGCCTTCGGAAGGATGAGTTCTTTGGCGATCTCTGACTGAGGGCTGGTAAATACATCGCTGACATAACCGACTTCTGCGATCTGGCTTCTGTCAATGACGGCGACGCGATCGCATATCTGGTCGATTACTCTCATCTCGTGGGTAATCACAATGATCGTGACTCCCATAGTCTGATTGATTTCTTTGAGTAGCTCCAATATGGACTGGGTGGTGTTAGGATCCAGTGCACTGGTTGCCTCATCGCAGAGAAGATACTTTGGCTTTGTTGCCAATGCTCTTGCGATAGCCACTCTTTGTTTCTGTCCCCCGGACAATTGCGAAGGATAGGACTTCCGGCGGTCAGCCAGTCCCACCAGCTCCAGTAGCTCAATGGCCCTTTCGTGGGCCTCCGCTTTTTTGATTCCTGCGATCTCCATGGGATAACAAACATTCTGAAGCACATTGCGCTGCTCCAAAAGATTGAAATTCTGGAAGATCATCCCGATGGACTGCCGGGTTTTCAGCAGTTCCTTCTGAGGCAGCTGCACGAGGCTCCTGCCGTCAAGAATCACATCCCCCTTAGTCGGACGCTCCAGAAGATTGATGCATCTGACCAGTGTGCTTTTCCCGGCGCCGGATAATCCGATAATGCCGAATATTTCACCGTCGCTGATGGTCAGATTGATATTATCCAGAGCAACGATTGAGCCGGCCGCCGTCTGGTAGGTTTTATTCAGGTTTTTGATTTCGATCATATACTATCCTCCTGATGGATACGGGATGTTTTCGCATAAAAAAGGCAGGAAACTCGGATTGCTTCCTGCCCTCATAATTTTACTTCATCAATTATTCGGATATCTTGCAAGACGAGTCATATTTCTAAGCGCAGTTAACCATGCACATGCTGTTGCACATGCGCATCATCATTTCCATCATAGCGGTGGCCATAACTCTGCGGTTCATATGACATCTCCTTAAACATTCTATTAAAATATTAACAATAGAATTATATTCCAATAAGCATATTTTGTAAAGAGGCTGTCGTTCGCCTATTTAACCCCCATCCCGATTTTGATCAGCAAAAACATTCTGTCTGCTGCAAGCCTCAGTAGCTCTTTTGCTTGGGCCATCGCTTCCTCCAGGGTCATAACACCATTGATGGTTGTTATGATGCTTCCCAGATTGTCCTGCCAGAACAGTTCAGCGCCTTTTCCCATTCCGCCTGCAATGACTGCAACAGGCACTTTCTTAGGGCTACATCGTTTCATGATTCCGGCCGGCACTTTGCCGAATCTGACAGACTGTTCATCGATATTTCCTTCTCCCGTAACTACGAAGGAGGTGTTATCCAGCAAGTGGTCGAAATCCACAGCATCCAGCATCACATCAATCCCTGATTTCAAATCGGCATTCAGGAAGGCCATCAGCGCCGCTCCCATTCCGCCCGCCGCACCCGCGCCGGGGACTTGCGCGATCTCTTTGTGAAGCGTATTTTCAACGACCTTGATATAATTGGCCATTCCCCGGTCCAGTCTGTCCAGTAAGTCAGGTGTCAATCCCTTTTGAGGTCCATAGATATAGGTGGCTCCCTCTTTTCCCAATAGCGGGTTTGATACATCGCATATTACTGAAATATCACATTTAAGAATAGCGGGATCCATTCCTGCTGCATCAATACTGCAAACCCGCTCCAAGTCAGCGCCGCTTCCATAGAGTTCGTTCCCATCCATATCCAGGAACCTAACGCCCAGTGCCTTCATGGCACCCATACCTCCGTCATTCGTTGCGCTTCCGCCGATACCGATGATGATGTCGCGGATCCCTTTTTTGAATACCGCGCTGATCAACTCCCCTGTGCCGTAAGAAGTTGCCGTGAGAGGATTTTTCAATTCCCCGGGAACAAGGCTTAATCCTGAAGCCTGAGCCATCTCTAAAACTGCAGTTCTGCCTGAGTGGATAAAGCCTATCACAGCATTTACCTGATTTCCCATAGGTCCCATCACCTTAACGGTTTCCATGGTCCCGTCAGCCGCCGCGATCAGTGCGTCTACTGTGCCTTCTCCGCCATCCGCCATAGGAATTGATACGATTTCAACCTCCCCAAAGATGCGTTTTGCCGAATCTTCCAGCACTTTAATAATCTCAGGTGAACTCAGGCTTCCTTTGAAGGAATCAGGTGCGAGTATGATCTTCATGTTGTTTCTCTTTTCTGTAAAGCTGTCCAAATTTAAAATTAAATTAAGTATATCATATCGTCTTTCATGCGTGACGAGTATTTTATGCCGCTCCGTTTCGTTTAAGTGATTGAAGTATTGTAAAGTCATGATAAATTTTTAATCAAACATATGATTTTATTTATCACGTTAAACAGTCAATTCCCCACATAATTATAGACCTGCAACACTGGTTTAGTATAATTCATAATGAATGATAAGATATAAGCGAATAAGTTTACTGACTCTTGTTATCTAGAGTTCCAGCAAAAAAAGGAGGGTTCAGGAAATGAAGTATAAAAAGAGACCGTTTACAATAGAAGCCTTTCAATTCGAATCGAATGCCATTATGCCGGCTTGGTTTACAGAAAGGATCAATAAAAATATGATCATCGAACAAAATGACGGAACATATGATGTAAACACTCCGGAAGGTGTGATGAAAATTCACATAGGAGATTACATCATACTGGATCCCTATGGCAATGTTTACCCTTGCAACCCTAAAATTTTTGAAATAAAATATGAAAAAGTGGTGGGCAGAAGTGAAAGGTCCGGACGCATCACCTTATAAATAGAAAAGGCTGTCTCAAATAAATTGAGGCAGCCTTTTCTATTTGCTTTGTTTTGACAATATTTATAGCGTTCCTTCTTCGTAAGCGATCTCCCCATGAAGAGAAATATCCAGCCCGTCGCGTTCCTCCTGTTCCGAAGTCTTAACCGGCGAAAAGATGTTGATGACCTTTAATGCCAAAAGGCTGAATGCAAAGGCATAGGCGCCGACGATTATTACAGCTGCTGCCTGCATCAGGAAAAAAGTGGCATTACCCAGAAGAAGTCCGTCTGTTCCTGCAGCATTAACTGACTGCGTAGCGAAAACACCAAGCAATATAGTGCCAAGTATTCCGCCGACTCCGTGGACTCCCCATACATCAAGAGCATCGTCCCACTTCAGATGGTTTTTCATTTCCACCGCAAGATAACAAATACCCCCTGCGAGGCAGCCGATCATGACAGCTGAACTGGTAGTAACATACCCGGCAGCTGGGGTAATGGTGGCCAGGCCGGCAACAGCGCCAGTTAAAATACCGAGAAACTTCGGTTTTTTATAGCGGATCCAATCAACGATAACCCAGATAAAAGCGGCAAAAGAAGCGGCAACATCTGTATTTAGGAAAGCCAATGCGGTTACAGCGTCTACCTTCAACTCGCTCCCGGCGTTAAATCCATACCAGCCGAACCATAACAGCCCCGTGCCTATTGCCACAAGTGGAAGATTATGCGGCTCATTGACCACCTTTCTTTTCCCGACAAATATGACCGATGCCAATGCTGCCATACCAGCGGTAGTATGTACCACAATGCCTCCGGCAAAATCAAGAATTCCCAGCTTTGCTAGCAGGCCGCCTCCCCAAACCATATGAACAAGCGGGAAATAGACAAAAACAAGCCAAACCACGAGGAATGCAACATATGGTCCGAAACGGACTCTGTTTGCGAAGGCTCCCGTGATCAGCGCAGGTGTGATAATTGCGAACATCATTTGATAGGCTATAAATACAAGCAATGGGATGTTGTCGCCGTTCATAATAACGTCCGGTGTTACCCCGGACAAAAATGCCATATCCAAATTCCCAATAATCTTACCTTCACCGCCGCTGAAGCAAAGTGAATACCCACAGATATACCAGATCACCGTAGTAACTGACATCGAAATGAAGCTTTGAGCCATAATAGTCAGAACATTTTTTCTGCCAACAAGTCCTCCATAAAAGAAAGCCAGGCCCGGCGTCATAAGCATCACAAGGCTTGTTGCAATCAACATGAAGCCGGTGTTTGCCTGATTGATCATAAAAACTCATCTCCCTTAATAATTATTATTCTGTTATTTACGTGTATTTTCTGAATGATACAGAAACAGAATAACAGAGGGTAGAGTGAGTAACCATAATGATATGGCGAAACACTATTTTGATGTTACAAAACATCTGTGTATAAAGTTTCCCGAGTTGAGGCTTGTTTTTTCAATACAATAAGTTCCTGAGTCACTGAAAGCTCTTCCATTGCTGTGTTGAGTACAACATTATCATATTTTGCAAGGATTTCTCTGACCATCCATAATCCGTATCCTCGATTTTCGCCCTTCGTTGTGCCGCCTTTTTCCGACATCTTTGAACTATCAGGGGCGCCACAAGTAGAATTAAAGATTTCAAATATAAAGGCATCTTGCGATTCTTCCATTTTGAGAGAGACATTTTTTTCTTCGCTTTCTAATGCCGCTTCGATGGCGTTGTCAAGAAGTATCCCGAGGATCTCACACAAGTGGTTTAGCTTGATAGCAATGCCAACAGTGTCAGTCCTAACCTTAAGAACAAATTGGACTCCCAGCTTTTCTGCATAAATCATTTTCGACAGAATCAGGCCTGTGATTGCCGGATTATCAATAAAGTTGAGTTTAAAATAATTTACCGTGTCATTGATACTCTTTTCAGCAATGATCTCTTCCATATAGTTCCTAAGTCCCGGCATATCATCTTTCAGCACAAAGCCCTCAATCGATGCAAGCGTATTATCATAGTTGTGTTTAAACTTTTTCAAGCCCTCGGCGATTAACTCAAGCCGTTGATTTGTCATAGCTGTTTCATGTTGAGAGGTCACAATATTATTTTCAATAGTGACAACTTTCTTTAGTATAATATAGGAAATCCCCACAATGATAACGACAGACAGAATATATACAGCAAGAATCAGGTTAGTGACTCGATCAGCAAACTCCTTCGCAGACTTTTCCGTGGCAGTCTTTGAAACTTCAATGATTCCGGACATCTCATCGATAATTTCTCTGTGCTTTTCGAATGCCATACTCATTTTTGTGTCAACAATATCCTGCATTGCCTGAACATCCTCGCGATTGAGGGCCGGAAGAAATTCTTTGTCGTATATACGGTAAAACTCAGTCGCATAGACATTAGAAGAATTCAGTAACGCGGACAGTTTTGGGTCAGAAATGTTCTTTTTCCAGTAATCATGATAGGTGAAATATTGATTCTTTGTTTTCTCCATTTTTCCCAGCAACTCAGCGCGTTTTTGCGTATTTTCTTCATTTACAATCTGCTGGACAAGAAGGTCGGCCTCAACAATATATAAAGTCGGTGGAAATATATCAGCTTTCAATGCACTGCTGCTCTTGATCTCCTGATAGAGATCGCTCTCAATACTGATATTATTGACTGCCCTGAAAAATAACAGGTTTGTGAATGCGGAGCAAATAACAAAAACCACGATCAATACAATCATATACTTTTGGATACTACTACTGGAATTGGATTTATACTTCATCATATCCACCTATATTAATTTTCTGCTTTGGTTAACTCGGCGAGCAGATTCTTTTTGTATTTGCCGCCGACAAAGCACTTTTGGCCATTCGTAAGAATGATTTCTTTGTCTAACAGATTTAGTTGCGCAACGAATCTTTTATTAACTATAAAACTTTTATGGCACCGAATAAAATCTGCGTGAGCGAGTTCTTCGGAAATGCTGTCAAGGGACTGATAGCATTCAACGATCTTGTTTGTCGAATGAATTATACATTTATTCCCATATTTTTCAATGAAAACGATTTCACTCTTTTGTATTTGATAAAGCTGTGTGCCGATTTTTACCTGTAGAAAGTCAGGGCGCTTATAATCAAATTTCTTCAGGTGAGCGTTATTGATCTCCAGCAAAACATTCTCAAGATTGGCTTTAGAGACCGGTTTTGGCAAAAAATCAAAGGGGCGCACTTTAAAGGACTTAAACACCAGATTTACATACTGTGAAATAAAGACAATATAGGCATCCGGTAACATTTGGTGAATTTCAGCAGCCAAATCAAGGCCGGTCAACTTCGAATTGAGGTCAATATCCAGAAAATATACATTAGGTTTTTTTTCAGCAAGAAAAGTCTCAACTTGTTCGGGTGAATCACATTGCAGGACTATGGATCCATTGATCTTGTGTTCGTCCAGCAAAGTATTAATGTTTTCCGCGATGAACTCCAGATATTTTCTATTATCCTCACAAATAACGATTTCAAGCAACGCATTGCCCTCCTAAATACTGCCACAACAAGGCGGCCTTGGTAAAATCAAACTTAAATTTTATTATATCACTTTTACTTATTGTAGAAATAGCTTAATACTTTCGAGGCGGTTCTATTGATGTAGGTTTGTCAAACATATGTTACACCGTCCTGTAAAAAATCCACGAGGGTTTG
>CAZAMF010000010.1:0-75872 GCA_964486295.1 uncultured Oscillospiraceae bacterium
GGATGTTTTCCGTTTTTATTTTTTTACTTGTAACATATGTATGGTAATCCTACAATCCGCATGACGGAATTGCCTGAATTTAATTGCTATTGGATATATATAGTAGTATAATAAAACGGATATTAAGCTAGCATCCGTCTGCTCTTAATGAGCAATTACAATGGTTTGAGCTGAGGTTAAAAAATATGACAACCTTTGACGCAACACAGGATTTTTTAATTGGGTCAGTGGTCGCTCTTGCAGCCACTTTAATCGTTTTACTATTCATCTCCATATACCGCAGCCAGCGTCGCTGCAATAAAAGGATCGACACCCAGACCGGCGAGATAGAAAAAATCGGAGGGCGGATCGATCTGATCAATCTAGAAATCAGCGATATGAAATTAAAACAGGCAGTTTCCGAGGCAACCGCAAATGCAACAGCAGCAGCTACAGCGGCAGCCGAGCATAAGGCTATGGCTTCGATGCCGCCGTTTCCATACATGGCACCGTCACCGGTACAGCTGATTCAAACACAGCCCGCACCGGCGCCTGTTCAATTCATCCAGCCGCAGCCGATCGTACAACCTGTCGTACAACCCATCGTTCAGCCGGCTGTACAACCGGTTCAATATGCGCAACCACAACAGGAACCCCAGCCGGTTCCATCATATACGAGACCTGCTGCTCATCCGCAGCAAGCGCCAAGACCGGCAGAAAAACAGCCTTCTACCATCGACCTGATCTATTCGCAACTGGCCGACAGCCAGGATCATGGAAGAACTCCGGAATATGGCGGTTCACCCGACTATAATAGGCCGAGGTCGGTAGCCATGACAGAATACAGGCTGCCGGATTATGAAGATTTCAGTTACCCAACGCAAAGAAAGGCCCCCGAACAGGTTCAGGAATACAGAAATCAGAGCGAACCTCAACTCCCCGGTAAATACAGATCGCTGAACGATAATATTTCCAGAACCGGGCGAATATATTCGGAAGAAGAATTATACAATAAAATTCTGGATTAGAAGAGGGAGGAATATTGATGTATTGCAGCAATTGTGGAAAAGCAATCAAGGATACAGACCTATATTGCAGTTCTTGCGGACATAAAGTCGGCAACGACGAGAGACGTCATGAGCCGGCTAATGAAGAAATCATTTACAATCCTCCTCAATCCGACAAGGAACCTTTCGTTTTCGGGAGGAGAGAACAACCTTCTGCACATATACCGAATGTTTCTGATCTGCGCGTGCGCTCTGATGCTTCAGCGAAACCCCAAAAACCCGGTGAAGAAGATTTCGATTTCGTGTGGAATGTCCACAAGTTCCCTGAAGTTGGCCCAAGAGAAATAGAAAAAATCGATTTCGATTGGAACCCCAAGCCGTCAGGAGGCAGGACAGCTCCACCCGTCACGGGCGAATCGGCAGGGGCTGCCGCAGGATTCTCAAACTTTACATCCGAAGAAAGCAAAGAAAAGTTCAACACATATAATAAAAGTCGCGAAGAATTCCAGAAACTGCTGGATAGGGAGTATGTAAGACTAGGCCAAAAAACTGCGGCCGGCGAGACTGCTCAGCCTGCTGAAGCGCCGAGATATGAATCCGCGGCGAAAGAAGCGGCTGAGGCGCCAGAACCGTTTGACCCGATCAAACATCTCCAGGAGATGGAAATCGAGAGGAAGAGGGAAAGGGATCTTTTTTATGCCGAGCTTGATCAGCAGGATTATATCGAAAGCGATGAGACCCTGCAGCCGGATACAAGGAGATTCGATACCATAGAACTGCAGAAGGATATGCTTCAGGTTGATATGGATGAAGCGGCCAAAACGCTGATCATCGAAAGAATCAAATACGGCACCTCTGGAATCAGTGCTACAGATGATTTCGACATTAAAAAAACTCAGTTTTACCAGAAGCAGGAATACGAGCAACGGATTGAAGGACCGGAACCTCAGATTGAATCGAGGACCATGGAAATTCCAATCGAGGAGCCGGATATGAACCTTGCTGCCGAAGCAGCCGCACCAGCGGAAACCCCTGCGGGAACACTGCCGGCTCCGGCAGCCGGAGAAGTCCCGGGAGCAACCGCTCCGCCGCCGAATATGGATGCCGAAATGCAGGAACGGCTCAGGCATCTCTGGGACAGCAATACAGCTCCGATCCCGGTCCAGTCCATACCTGCACAGGCTGCCGCAGCCTATAGTAACGGCCAAACCGCTAAGACAGAAGAGAAGGCAACCACACTGAAGGAGGAGAAAGGCGGAAACAAATTAATCAAATTCTTCATCGTGCTGATCATAGTAGTGCTGGTCCTGGAAGGAACAGTACTCGGCCTGAGATATTTCGCCCCGGAAAGCGAGGCGACAAAAAAGGTCAACTACACCATTACATTGATCCAGGATTGGATAAAAACAACTTTTTCAGGGAAGGCGGACAATACAGCCGGCAATTAGCCTAGGAGGTACATCAAAATGGCAACCAGGTCGAATTACCCCAGAGAAGAAATAACGAAAGGCAACCGGGCTTTTTCCGCGTCCAGGACCACCATCGAGACAACATTTTACGGGAACAATGTGGAAGTCATTCTGGATTTGCAGCAAGCTTATGCTAAAGCGAAGGATTGCCCCGGAACCATAGAAACCGATATGCCGGTTTTCGCACCGGAAAAACTCGGCCTTCATGAAGAAGCAAAAGTGCTGTTGACCAACGACGGCGCATCTACCGCAAGATTTGCGGGTGCCAGAGTCATACTTGGTTATCCTGGAGTGAACGAAGAGGAGATCAACAAAACGATCCGCGAAGTCGCTTTCCAGGCCAGATATAAAAAGCTGTACCACACCATCAGTTATATAGGACTTGACAAGGATTTCATGGTCAGAGCCCATCTGCTCATACCGGAAGGCTATGAAGACACGCTGTATAACTGGCTCCTGAATTTTCAATATATCAACGAAGCATATGATGATTTGTATAGGAAGTCCTTGCTGCTGGATGACGAGCCGGACATTTTTATTTTAGCGGATCCGGACTACACTCATCCGAGCTTCCCGGAAGGGCTTGCCTATTTCGACCCGGAACACAATTGCGCGTGCATTCTCGGTATGCGCTATTTCGGGGAATTCAAAAAAGCCACCCTCACGCTGGCTTGGGCCATCGCGAACCGGAACGGGTATGCCGCCTGCCACGGCGGACTGAAACGTTGTCTGAAAAAGGACGGCATCGCTTATGTCATGGGTGTATTCGGTCTTTCGGGTTCGGGAAAATCAACACTGACACACGCCAACCATAACGGCAAATATGAAGTGGCGATCCTGCATGACGATGCTTATATCATTTCCAGTGATACGGGGTGTTCCATCGCACTGGAGCCTTCCTATTTTGACACCACCGAAGATTACCCCCTTACTGCGCCGGACAACATGTATCTGATCACGGTGCAAAACATGGGGGCTACTATTGATTCAGAGGGGAAGCTGGTGATTGTTCCGGAAGATATCCGAAACAAGAACGGCCGGGCCATCAAATCAAGGTTATGGACACGCAATAGAGTAGACAAGATGGAGGATGCGACAAATTCCATCGTCTGGCTGATGAAAGACACCACGCTTCCGCCAGTGATCAAGGTCACGGATCCGGCATTAGCCTCCGTCATGGGAGCCTGCCTGGCCACCAAACGTTCCAGCGCTGAAATACTGGCTGAAGGAGTCGATCCGCAGGCGCTTGTATATGAACCGTATGCCAATCCGTTCCGGACCTATGCGCTTCGGGAGGATTATGAAAAATTTAAATACCTTTTCGAACACAGGGGTGTCGAAAATTATATTATCAATACAGGGTATTTCCTGGACAAAAAAATTCCAAAGGAAGTATCGATAGCCATCATCGAGGCCATCATCGATGGGTCGGCGACATTCCGGGATTTCGGGCCGCTTTCGCAGCTCAAAACAATGGATATAGATGGATTTGTGCCGGACTTCGATGATAAGAATTACATCGAGCTGTTGAAAACCTCAATGGCAGGCAGAGCAAAGTATCTGGAAAGCCTTCAGAATATAGCCGGCGGACGCGACGCGCTGCCGGAGGAAGCTAAAGAAAAAATCGAAGAGCTGATCAGAAAGTTTTAGTTGAGGAGGGAAAGAATTGAAAGAGAAGAAAAAGTTAGGCTTCAAGGGTATCGTTATTCTTCTGTTCGTTGCAATAGGGTTGTTCCTGACGCTTATAGGATTCCTGACAGATCTTTTGTGGTTCAAAGAATTGGGCTACCTGAGCGTATTCTTTAAGCAGATGCTGACTCAGATCGAAATTGGAGTTCCGCTGTTCATCATTCTGACTTTGGTGACACTGGTATTCCTGAAAATGTTAAAAAGAGGATACTATAAGAAGGTCGAATCAAAGGATACCGTCAATGAAAAGAGACTGAATCAGATCACATTCGCCATTTCCGTTGTTTTTGCGGCGCTGGTCGCATTCCTGACTGCCAAATCACTGTGGTTTGAGGTGCTGAAATTCGGTAACGCAACGGATTTCAATATTGCAGACCCTCTGTTCAACCTGGACATCTCATTCTACGTATTCAAACTGGAATTCGTAAAAATGCTGGACACACTGGTGATCGGTGTGGTGATCGGCTATGTGATCCTGACAGTGATTTATTACTCCATCCTGCTCGGTATGAGAACGCCTCAGATTTTCGAAACTGTGGGTGGAGATTCTACAGATGAAGATCGCTTCACCGGAGCGGAGGGACCTTTCCACGGGGGAGACGACAAGGGCGGATTCAACTTCAGCGGCATGGGCGGCTTTGGCGATGTGTTTGAAAACATGAGCAAGCAGTTCAGGGGCGCCGGCAACATCAGAAGCCGCAGAAAGCCGAGGAAGCAGTTTGACGATCAGAATTTCAATCAGCTGCTGCATATTGCCGCAAGAGAGCTGATCATACTGGGCATCATATTCTTTGTTATGCTTGCCATCCACTTCGTGCTGAAACAATTTGATCTGCTGTATTCGCCGCTGGGTGTGGTTTACGGCGCAGGCTTCACCGATATCAACATAACACTCTGGATGTACAGAATACTGATTGTGCTTTCCCTGGTATCGGCGGTTACGTTTGCCATCGGCGTACTCAAAAAACAGATCAGAACAATTTTCATCCTTCCGGTAATTATGATTATTGTGGGAGCAGCAGGTATCGGCGCGGCCAGCCTGGTTCAGGGACTGATCGTATCTCCGGATGAAATCAACAAGGAAAGCCAGTATCTGGAACGAAATATCCATTATACGCAGTCTGCTTATGCTTTGAACGAGGTGGATATTAAACAGTTCCCGGCCAACAACACGCTGACGAAGGAAGATATCGCGAACAACCAGGAAACGATCTCCAACATCAGAATCAACGACTATGAACCTGCGAAGAAATTCTATAACCAGACGCAGAGCATCAGATTGTACTATACCTTCAACGACGTAGACGTTGACCGCTACATCGTGAATGGTGACTATACACAGACATTCCTGTCTGCCCGTGAAATTGACGAAAGCCTGATCAGTGAAACATGGCTGAACCAGCATATCAAATATACTCACGGATACGGCATCACCCTCTCCCGCGTGGACAAGGTCACCGCTTCGGGACAGCCTGACATGCTGATCGACAATATCCCGCCGGTATCCGATGTTGAGGAGATCAAGATCACAAGGCCGGAGATCTATTTCGGTGAAATGACTAATAACTACATATTGGTGGGGACTGATGAGCAGGAGTTCGACTATCCAAGCGGGGATTCCAACGTATATGCCATGTATCAGGGAGATGCCGGCATCAAGCTCGGATTCATCAATAAAGTCATGTTTTCCATCAGAGAAAGCAGTCTGAAACTGTTGGTATCCACGAATATCAACTCGGATTCCCGTATCGTGATCAACAGAAATATCATGAAAAGGGTCCAGACCATCATGCCTTATCTTTCCTATGATACGGACCCATACATTGTGACGATAGACGGAAAGCTGTACTGGATCATCGACGCCTATACAACCAGCTCCTACTACCCTTATTCGGAGCCATATGCGGCAAACACCAATATCAACTACATCCGCAACTCCGTCAAGGTTGTCATCGATGCCTACAACGGTACCACGACTTATTATCTGGTAGACGACAAGGACCCGATCGCGAATACATTCATGAGCATTTATCCGGCGCTTTTCAAGCCGTTCAACGAAATGCCGGATCAGGTGAGAGCCCACATCAGATATCCGAACGCTATGCTGGACATTCAGGCTAACGTTTACAAGCGTTACCACATGAGCGATGTCAAGGTGTTCTATCAGGGTGAGGACCTCTGGGATATCGGCAAGGAAATCATCGGGACCACTGAGACGATCATGGAACCGAATTACTATATCATGAAGTTGCCGGGCGAAAAGAAGGCTGAATTTGTGAACACCATCGCCTACACGCCGAAAGACAAGAAGAACATGATGAGTTTGCTGGTGGCCAGAAACGACGGCGAAGATTACGGGAAACTGGTATTGTATCAATTCCCGAAAGACAAGCTGATCTACGGCCCGATGCAGATTGAAGCACAGATCGACCAGAACACAGAGATTTCAAAAGAATTCTCACTGTGGAACTCCTCCGGATCCAGTTATATCCGTGGAAACCTCTTTATCATACCGATTGAGGAATCTCTGATTTATGTGGAGCCCGTATATCTGGAAGCCACCAATTCATCGCTTCCTGAAGTGAAGAGGGTCATCGTCGCTTACGGAGACCGGATCGCCTATAAGGAAACCCTTGGCGAGGCCCTGGAATCCCTGTTCGGAGCCACCGGAGACGGAGGGAACAACGGCGGATCCGGGACCGGGGACGGCACCGGCGTGGATCTTACGCAGGCACAGCTGATCACCAAGGCGGCCGAAGCCTACAACAAGGCGCTGGAAGCTCAGAAAGAAGGAAGATGGGCTGACTACGGGACCTACATGCAGGATCTTCAGAGATACCTCGAATTGTTGAACAGCATGACGCAAAACACCGCGGCCAACAACGCAGCGGCGCTGGAAGAAGGGGTCACACCTTCGGCTGTGGAACAACCGACAGCACAGTAGAGAAAAAGCCGTAATGAATCAATCGTAATTAATAATACAAAAGGAAAGCGGCGGGCGCTATCATGCGCCCGCCTGCCGATTGAACGAGGAAGGGATTAAGAAACAATGCTGGAATTTGATTTCGATAAAATATTATTCAATATACCTGCTGACAGTCATAGCAAGGGTGAAATCGTCAATATTCTGAAGATCCATCCGGAGATCCGGTTTGTATCTTTAGTCGGAATAGATATCGGCGGTCATGATACCGACGAAAAAATACCTGTGCAGTATTTCCTGAAGGATATCGACAAAATCCTGGTGTCTGGAGTCCAGACCGACGGGTCCAGCGTACACCTGCCGGGCATTGCAGATCTTCAGAACGCAAAAGTCGACATTATTCCGGATACCTCCGTGAACTGGTATGTAGACTACAATTACCTGAACAAGGATGTGGCCACCGGTCTTCCTATCGGGACACTGCGCATCCCATCCTTTCTAAAGCATAACGATACGGCTGAAGTTGGATCCAGAGTCATCTTGAGGGATATGGTGAAGAACTTCAAGAAAGATCTTCTGGCCCTCATGAAAGAAAATCCGTATGTATTTGAGTACATCGATATCAGCAGTGCGGATGAAATCGAAGATATCTCCCTGACCTGCGCAACAGAACTGGAATTTTGGGTCAAGACGCCGGACGACAAGGCGGACCGGGAGCAGCTGACCACGGCGCAGTCCATGAAAGAACAGTATTGGAAACGAACCATCGGACCGGTGCGCACCGCGCTGGAAAGATCGCTGATCATCCTGGATAAATACGGATTCGATGTGGAGATGGGGCATAAGGAAGTCGGTGGCGTAAAAGCGAAAATGGGCAACACCGGCCAATATGACCATATCATGGAACAACTGGAAATCGACTGGCGCTATGCAGATGCCTTACAGGCCGCTGACAACGAAAGCCAGGTTAAATATATTATTAAAGACGTATTCAGGCTTCACGGCCTTGACGTGACTTTTATGGCTAAGCCGATCGAAGGCGTGGCGGGATCCGGCGAACACACCCATATGGGCATCGCTGCTAAGCTAAAGGACGGAAGGACTGTGAACCTTTTCGCTCCGAAGGATACAGAAAAAGACTTTTTAAGCCCGATCGGATTCGGCGCGCTGATGGGCGTGCTTAAAAATTATGAGGTGGTCAATCCGTTTGTCAGCTCATCCAATGATGCGTTCAACCGGTTAAAGCCGGGCTACGAGGCCCCTGTCTGCATCGCGGGTTCCCTGGGGCATTCGGCGGCATCTCCATCCAGAAACAGAACCGTTCTGATCGGCCTGGTGAGAGATACCAATAATCCTTTAAGCACCCGGTTCGAATTGCGTTCGCCAAATCCGAAAAGCAATACCTATCTGGTCATATCAGCTGCTTATATGGCGATGCTTGATGGGATCAAGGCCTGCCTTGTCAACAGCAAACCGCCTGCCGAGCTGGAAGCTTCTCTCTCCAAGCAATACGGCAAAGAGGACTTTTACCTCGAAACAGACAGAGAATACAGAAGCGAAAAGAATTTATTCAGCGAATATACCCAGGAACAGCGGGACAAGCTTTTCGGCATCGCGCCGAGGACGGTGTGGGAAAATTCCCAGGCCTTCGATAAATATCCGGAGAAACTGAAAATATTCGTGCTGGACAATGTGATGCCGAAATCCACTTTGGAATCCTATCGACAGGCGATTCTGGAGGTATGGTCAACCGAGCTCCACAACAGGATCATACCCGGCAACATGGATATCGTCAGGGAGTGCAAAAAGATCCACGACGAAAACGACTGCGTTGATTTCGACACAGCCAACTGGAAATCGATCCAGAATCTCAGGGTCTATCTGGGTCAGGACACCTTATCGGACAGATGTCTTCTGACCAGGATCAAAGACGCGCTGGATATTGGCGACTACCAGAAGGCTAGCAACCTGCAGATCGAAATGCAGGGAGCCATGGAGGAGTTGGATAGCAAATATATCATATATAAGAAAAATTTATTAGAGCTATAGTGTAGGAGAGAAATCATGTTAGACATCAGAAGAATCAGGGAAGACTATGAAGGCGTTAAAAAAGCGGTAGAATCCAGAATGCAGGGGAGCTATGGCATTGAGAGAATCCCGGAACTGGATGAGAAGCGCCGCAGTGTACTGGCCAAGGTTGAAGACATGAAGTTCCGGCAGGGCCAGGACTCCAAAAACATACCGTTAATGAAGAAGGAAGGGAAGGATGTTTCAGCCCTCATGGCGGAAATGAAAGAGCTTTCATCCCAGATCAAAGTGCTGGATCAGGAAGTCGCCGCCTTAGAGGAAGAACTGAGGAACACCCTTTTGAATATACCGAACACACCGAATCCGCAGGTGCCTCTTGGAAAAGATGATTCGGAGAACGTCGAAATGAGAAAATGGGGGGAACCCGGAACATTCGACTTCGAACTGAAAGCCCATTGGGACGTAGGGACCAATCTGGATATTCTTGACTTCGAACGGGCAGCCAAGATTTCCGGCACCCGATTCACCGTCTATAAAGGGCTCGGCGCCAGACTGGAAAGATCAGTGATCAATTTCATGCTGAATCTTCATACGGAGGAGCACGGATTCAAGGAAATTCTGCCTCCATTCATGGTGAACCGCGATGCCATGACAGGAACCGGCCAACTGCCTAAATTTGAAGAGGACATGTTCTGGATCCCTGCAAAGGATTTCTTCCTTGTTCCGACAGCCGAAGTGCCGGTCACAAATCTTCTGATGAACGAGATCCTGGAAGAAAGCGATCTGCCGGTATACTATACCGCCTATACGCCTTGCTTCAGAAAAGAAGCCGGCTCTGCAGGCCGCGATACCAGAGGATTGATCAGACAGCATCAGTTCAACAAGGTAGAACTCGTCAAGTTCTCTCATCCGGACACATCTTATGCGGAACTGGAATCCCTCACCGCAGCAGCGGAAGAAGTACTGAAAAGGCTTGAAATTCCTTATAGAGTGGTCAGATTGTCAACAGGCGATATGGGATTTTCATCCGCGATGACCTATGATATCGAGGTCTGGATGCCGAGCTACGGCCGCTATGTGGAAATATCCTCCTGCTCCAATTTTGAAAGCTACCAGGCACGCCGTGCCAACATCCGGTTCAGACCTGCGGGCGGCGGGAAACCGGAGTTCGTTCACACATTAAATGGTTCCGGCCTTGCTGTAGGAAGAACTGTAGCCGCTATCCTGGAAAACTACCAGCAGGCAGACGGCTCGGTGATCATTCCGAAAGAACTACGCGGCTACATGGGGACTGACAGGATCACCAAATGAAAAAAGACTACACAGTAGCCTTATACAATGAGGAATTCGACAACAGCAAAGAACTGACCGCACGCGGCAGAATGCGCCGATATTTTGGCGGGCGCCCGAAATGGTCGGAACGGGAAAGTTTCGGCATCGTTTTCGGTGCCTTTTTGTGCTTTGCGTTCAGCCTGTTGCTGCCTGTGCTGCTTGGGAAGTCAGGATTTGACCCGGACGGGATCCGTTGGACCTCTCGCTTTCTTATAGCCGGAGGTATTGTGATCCTGATCAAAGGATTCTATGATATCCGGAAAGATCTGAAAAAAGGAGTTGCGGCTGTGGCCGATTCCGAATGCGACGCATGTTATGATTTTGATATGGCAGGCATCATTAAAAAGGCTAAAAAAGTGCTGGCTGAGAATATCGGCGTCCTAAAAGAGGGCGGGGAAGATATAGAAACCTTGGAATTAGCTGTGGTTTCAGGCCCTGAGGATCGCAGCGCCAATGTCAATCTTCCATTACTCATGGTAGTAGGCGAAGACGGCTTTATCCGCGCTTCCAACTATGCGGTACTGGTGATCGCTTTCGGTAAGGCTGACTTCTATATCTACCAATGCGTCTATAACATGAGGGACGGCAGCGTAAAAAGAGAACACGCCTATCGATGCCCTCACGGGAACTTCGATTTCGCCGAAATCAGAAGCACCGAACGCAAGGTCATGGTGGCCGATGGCCGGTCGCAGCTTCACCGGCTGCTGGAATTTGCCATCCATACCGTGGAGGGTGAAGAGACAGAACTGGCCATACCCATTGCCGACTTGACAGCCGAACAGCAAGCCGGGGGCAAATTCAACCTGGCAGACGCTGAGGCAGTCATGGAAAAATTGATAAAGATCAGGGGGTGTTCTCCTGTCCCCCGAAGGTCCACGGAGATTGTCTGAACGCAGTCCCGAGGACCATAAATCATATAAGCAGCACGACGAAAATAAATTATAAAACAAGGAGAGACTAAAATTGTATACTATTGGAATTATTTTCGCCCTATATTTAGGGCTCATGGTTTATATCGGATTTATATACTATAACAAAACGTCAAACATGTCTGATTACATTCTCGGCGGGCGCCAACTGGGAAGTTGGGTCACCGCCATGTCGGCACAGGCATCCGATATGTCCGGCTGGCTGCTTCTTGGCCTTCCTGGAACCGCGTATATTCTTTACACAGGAACCTCAGAGGCGATCTGGACAGCCATCGGGCTTTGGCTGGGAACCTATCTCAACTGGCTTTTTGTAGCCAAGAGACTCAGAAAATATACCCAGGTGGCCGGCGATGCGCTGACTCTGCCGGACTTCTTTGAAAAGCGTTTCAGAGACAATAAGCATCTGATACGTTCCATATCCGCATTGTTTATCGTGATATTCTTCCTGGTCTATACATCAAGCCAGTTCGCAGCAGGCGGAAAATTGTTCGCAACAATCTTCGATATGCCATATGTCTGGGGCATGATCATCGGCGCAGTTATCATACTGGCCTATACGGCTTTAGGCGGATTTTTAGCGGTTTGCTGGACGGATACCATTCAAGGTGCCATCATGTTCGTAGCGTTGGCAGTAGTGCCGGTCATCGCAGTCGGAAATATGGACGGATGGGATGCAGTTCAGGCCAGACTGGCGACTCTGACACCGGAATCCCTGGGATTTTTCCCGGAAATAGACGGCCGGATCAATTCGATGCTTCTCGCTTCCTGCCTGGGCTGGGGCCTTGGCTATTTCGGACAGCCTCATATATTGGTTCGTTTCATGGGGATCCAGTCACCTGACGCCATCAGAAAATCCAGAATCATCGCCATGGTATGGGTAACCGTTACACTGGGCTGCGCGATCCTGATCGGAATTCTTGGAAAAGCGTTGCTGCCGGATCTGGCTGATCCGGAGACCGTATTCATGAATATGCTGACAACGATGTTCAATCCTGTAATTGCAGGCCTTCTGATGACTTCCATCCTGGCGGCCATCATGAGTACAGCCTCTTCACAGCTTCTGGTGACAGCATCATCGGTATCCAGAGACCTTTTTGCAATATGGTTCAAATTGGATGAGAACAATCCAAGATTGGTTTGGGCTTCCAGAATTACTGTTACAGCCGTGGCCATCATAGCCATGATTATCGCATTAGACCCGGCCAGTTCGGTGTTCGGACTTGTATCCTACGCCTGGGGCGGATTCGGAGCGGCATTCGGCCCGATCATACTTTTCTCTCTGTTTTGGAGAAGGATGACCCGCCAGGGCGCTATCGCAGGGATGCTGGCTGGCGGCATATCGGATATCATCTGGTATCTCTCCAGCGGCGGGATCTTCGATATTTATGAAATCATACCGGGATTCTTCATCGGATGTGCAGTGATCATCCTCGTAAGCCTTGCCACAAAGCCGACGCAGGATATGTTGGATGAATTCGACTCCGTAAACACCACAAAATTCTAAACCAAAGCGGGAGTCAAATCCCGCTTTTTTATAGGCAGGTGCAGTAAATGTGCACAGCGAACAGATCGCAGACGCAATGAAGGAGGAAACAGGTTGAAGATCGGAGAACTGACGGATTTTCTGCTGGAGCATGCAGATGAGAACCCCATTTCTTTTCATATGCCAGGGCATAAAGGAGCGGCGCTTTACCGGGAGCATGGATACAGCGAATTTCTCGACAAATTCCTGGATTGCGACATAACGGAGATCCCCGGCGCCGATAATCTGTTTCAGGCGGAAAGCGTGATCCGGTCCGTCATGGACCGCTATTCCGGGCTGTATGAAGTCAAAAGATCCTATGTCCTGGTCAATGGGACAAGCTGCGGGATCATCGCTTCCATCCTAGCCGCGGTTCCCCGTGGCGGTAAGCTTATCATGGCAAGAAACTGCCATAAATCCGTTTTTAACGCGCTCTCTCTCGGCGGGATCACTCCTGTTTACGCTTATCCGGATATCATGGACGAATATCATATCACGGGCAAAGTATCGACAAGAGAAATTGAAACCTTGCTGGAGCAACACCCCGACGCCTCTGCGGTTATTCTGCCGAGCCCGAATTATTACGGTATTTGCTCAGATATCGCGACGATCAGCGAAACCGTGCACAAGGTCAATAAAATACTGATCGTGGACCAGGCACATGGCGCCCACTTGAAATTTTTCAGCAGATACGCTCCCGATGCTGAAATAGAGGGGCACAGATTACCAAAACCGGCTGAAGAGCAAGGGGCTGATATCGTTATTAACAGCACTCATAAGACCCTGGCGTCTTTCACACAGAGCGCCATTCTGAACGTCGTTTCCGACAGGATAGACACCGATATCCTGGAGGACCGTCTGCAGGCCGTCGAAAGCAGCAGCCCTTCCTATCTGTTGATGGCCTCCATGGACATCAACGCGGACATCCTTGAGAAGAATGGCGTGAAGCTGATCAGAGAATGGTCGTACAATCTTAAGGAGTTTTACAGGCAAGCCAGCCGGATCCCGGGATTGAAAATGATCCGTCCGGACGGCAGCCTCGATTTCACAAAAATCAATATCGATATGAGCCGATATGGTCATTCGGGTGCTGAACTGGAAAAGCTCCTTATGAAAGAAAGAATTTATCCCGAACTCAGCTCCGGCAATATCCTTATGCTGATGACCGGGCTGGGAAACAAAAAAGAACATTATAAAAAACTTATGGATGCGCTTGACACTATCGCCGGAGCCCGGGAAGAAGGAGATCGAAAAACTCTTCCCGAATCGGAAACCTATCCGGTTTCAAGCTTCTCAGAAAGACTGGAGCTCTGCGCGATTCCCGAGAAAAGGCGGAAGGTTAAACTAGAAGAGGCGGAAGGCCTCGTTTGCGCCGCTGCCGTGATCCCGTATCCACCCGGAATTCCGGCGGTATGCCCGGGAGAGCGCTTTACCGAGGAAATGATCGATTATATCCGGACGCTTAGGCAGGCGGGAGAAAAAGTGATCGGCGTCAACGAAGCAGGAGAAATCATAGTAGGGGACTGAACATGATTCAAACAAACCAGGAAATCAATCCGGACCAGAATAGAGTCAATCAAATCTTCCGGGAGGTCATCCGGGATATCCGACTCTTAGGCATCCCGGTTTCAAAAAAGATCCAGCAGCATATCGTGATCAACAAAAGGGCCAGAACCAGGTTCGGATGCTGCAAACGGATGAAGGCAGGACTTTTCGGCAGCGAATTTGTCATTGAAGTTTCTGAAATTCTGCTGCATGCGCCGGAGACTTCTTTGAGACAGACGCTGGCACACGAGGCGCTGCATACCTGCCCCGGCTGCGGGAATCACAGCGGTGTATGGAAAGCCTACGCGGAACGGGTAAACAAGGCGTACGGCTATCAGATCCAACGAGTTTCAGATCCGGCCGCCATGGGCGTCGGTACAGCGGAAATCGTACAGCGCCGGAAGAAGATCAATCATGTGCTGATCTGCGAAAACTGCGGCGCGCGCATCGAGCGGACAAGGGCAAGCAAAGTTACAAAATATCCGCAGCTTTACCGGTGCAGGTGCGGTGGCAGGCTGATCAGGGTCAAAAGCAATGGCAGCAGCGCCGGGTAAATAAAAATGTGAACCATTTCCATTCAAAGTGATATAATTAGCAGGAAGTCCACTTAGAGCGAAACACATAGAATTCGGAGGTATATTATATGAAAGGAAAGGGAGAATACTTCGGTACCCATCGCGTTATCAGGCCAGAGGGATTGCTGCCGCAGGCTGCGGAAAAGATCGACAACACACCTGAAATCTGGTCAAACGAAATTCTGATCGATGTCATTGCCCTGCAGCCCACATCCAGCGCAGTCCACTCCATAAAGGATAAGTGCGGCACCGATCTTGAAAAAATCAAGGCAGAATTTATGGCTATCGTAGAAGAAAGAGGCAAATTTCAGGATCCGGTTACAAAGTCCGGCGGGATGCTGATCGGACGCATCAAGCAGATCGGAGCCGATCTGGAAGGGAAGATTGACGGAAAAGTCGGCGACAAAATCGCAACGCTGGTATCGCTTTCTCTCACGCCTTTGAAAATATATGAAATCATCGATATCGATCTCGACACCGAGCAGGTCGTCTGCAAAGCCGACGCCGTATTGTTTGAAAGCGGGATCTTCACAAAGATACCCGATGACCTCGGCCAGGAGCTGAGCTTAGCGGTTATGGATATTGCCGGCGCGCCTGCGCAGGTCGCCATGAATGTGAAGCCGGGAGATGTAGTGGCTGTTATGGGCGCAGGAAAGGCAGGCCTACTTTGCCTGGCGGAGGCAAAGAAGAGAGTGGCGCCTCACGGGAAGGTCGTCTGTCTTGAATACTCGGAAGTGCAGTGCGAATTGGTCAGACAGCTCGGCATAGCCGATGTGATTCTACAGGTCAACGGCCAAAAACCGCTGGAGACATATAACAAGTACATGGAGGCCATGAACGGCGAACTTGCTGATTTCTCGGTCAGTACGGTGAATGTGAATAACACCGAATTATCCACCATCCTCATCACGAAAGATACCGGCAAAATATACTTCTTCTCCATGAGCACGGACTTTGTCAAGGCCTCTCTGGGAGCGGAGGGTGTTAAAAAATATGTGACGATGGTTGTGGGCGCAGGGTATTATCCGGGACATGCGGCCATCACTTTCAATATCGTCAGGGAGAACGAAAAATTGAGAGAATACCTTGTAAAACGTTATTGCAAATAGTCCGGATCAGTGTATTTTGCTACTCCGATTTAGCACGATAACACGACGTACCAGAAAAGTCATAAATTATAGAAAATTTTGACCATTCTTGACAATAGTACAAGATGGCGGTATAATTAGGTGTCAGAAATTGCTTGTTTTTGGCATCTATATTATTTTTAGCCGCTCCCAATATTGGCTGCGGTAAGCGCAATACTATATGAAAAAAGAGGTGTTATTATGAGTTCAAATCACGAAGGAGAACTGCAACGCGGACTCAAATCCAGGCACATGAACATGATCGCCATCGGCGGAGCTATCGGAACCGGTCTGTTCGTTGCACTTGGAGGATCGCTCAGCGCAGCGGGTCCTGGAGGCGCACTGCTGGCTTATGGAGTAATCGGCATCATGGTTTATTTCCTGATGACAAGCTTGGGCGAAATGTCCACTTACATGCCTGTCTCCGGAGCATTCGAAACATACGCGACAAAATTCGTTGACCCTGCACTGGGCTTTGCACTGGGTTGGAACTACTGGTATAACTGGGCCATCACCGTTGCCTGCGAACTGGCTGCTGGCGCCATCGTAATCCAGTTCTGGCTCCCGGATTCAAACCCTGTAATCTGGAGCGCATTGTTCCTGGCAATACTGTTCGCTCTTAACGCTTTTTCGGCGAAAATGTACGGCGAAAGTGAATTCTGGTTCGCCGGAATCAAAGTTGTCACAATCGTTATATTCCTGGTCGTTGGCGTTCTCATGATCATGGGAATCATGGGCGGAAAGGCTCCTGGATTCCAGAACTGGACCATAGGGGATGCTCCGTTCGCGGGTGGCCTCATAGCAGTTATCAATATCTTTATGATCGCCGGATTCTCCTTCCAGGGAACTGAGCTTGTAGGCGTAGCAGCCGGCGAAGCGGAAGAACCTGAAAAGAACGTTCCGAAGGCCATCAAAACAGTATTCTGGCGTATCCTTCTGTTCTATATCGGTGCCATCATCGTTGTCGGATTCCTGCTTCCTTACAATGATCCTAACCTCCTTCAGGGTGGTGTAGAAAATATCGCTGTCAGCCCGTTTACATTGATCTTTGAGAGAGCCGGCATCCTGGCGGCAGCTTCCATCATGAATGCGGTTATCCTGACTTCAGTACTTTCCTGCGGAAATTCCGGACTATATGCTGCAACCCGTATGCTTTACGCAATGTCAATTGAAGGCAAAGCCCCTAAAATGTTCGGAAAAGTCAACAAGAGAGGCGTTCCGATGGCTGCATTGATCGTAACCTCCATTATCGCCATGGCTTCCTTCCTGTCATCCCTCGTTGGATCCGGAACCGTATATCTCTGGCTTGTAAACGCTTCCGGTCTTGCTGGATTTATCGCTTGGCTCGGTATCGCGATATCCCATTACAAATTCAGAAAAGCTTTTATTGCTCAAGGCCATAGCCTAAGTGAGCTGAAGTATACCGCAAAATGGTTCCCTATCGGACCGATTTTCGCCATGATCCTGTGCGTCATCGTAATCCTGGGCCAGGGAACTTACGCATTCTCCGGCGGTTCCATCGACTGGCTGGGAATCACTGTTGCCTATATCGGTATTCCGCTGTTCATCGCTTTATATGTCGGTTATAAAATCGTCAAGAAGACAAAGCCTGTCAAAGCTGAAGAAGCTGACCTGTCCAAGGGATATGCAAAACAGATCTAAGAAAATGAATTAAAACAAAAAGCCTTGCAATCAATTAATTGCAAGGCTTTTTTTATGGCGCTCCGACATGATTTATCTTAGGATTATTTTGTCCGGGAAAGGCACCCGCCGCATGACATTCCACATTTTATCGATATAAGCTGTTGTGTAGACCTGTTCGATATCATGGTATAAATAGGATCCTTTTTCTGTAACTTCATAACCATTGCCTTTTCTCCTGACCAGCCCGGCCTTCTGTGCAAGGCAGAGTTCCGGCCCAAACATTTTTCCAAGCGGCACACCGACAATCTTTTCGAATCGATCACTATCGACATTCATCGAGTAAGCCCCCCAGAACAGATAGTACACAGCCCGCTGACGTCTTGTAAACTGCAAGGTCAGAGATGTGGGCAGCCGGCCTTCGTTCACCCGCGCGATATACCCATCGATGGAGAATGTGTTTATCTTAAAGCTCGCGCTGAGAAGTGATGTGGCGGACACGCCGAATCCCAAAAACGAATCCCGGGTTATCGATGAGTATTTTTTTGTGCCGGGCTTGGCGAATGTCCATACCGAAGTCCTCTCAATATTGATTTGCCTGCAAAAGCGATTCAGATTCTTCAGCATTTGCTTTTTCACTCTTTTAGACATCGGTTTATACTCGTTGTTCGCAAATGTGAAGTCAATGAACGGGTAGGTAGAGACCTGCGTAGCCCCGCATGCGAATGCGGTTTTTATATCATCTTCCAGGATTTTATCAGTCTGCCCCGGGATCGCAAAAATCAAATCGACATCGATGGCGTCAAATCCAAAAGAGGCTGCGAGTTTGATCTTTTCCTCGAATGACGTTACACTTCTTCCAAGTTTACCCAGGCATTCCCCGTTAAAAGACTGGATCCCCAAACTCACCATCGTAACTCCGGCAGCTTTTAATTTTCCCAGATTTTCCTCTGTGATGTCGCTGGGATGAAGTTCGACCCCTACTCCCTCTGATATGATAAAATACTTTTTCAATCGATCGATGATGTCCTTCAGGTCATCCATCATCATGGCCGGTGTTCCTCCACCAAAATAAAGGCTCGTTGCGATCTTGCGATCCTTCATGTTTCTACATGCAATATCTATTTCTTTCAGCAGTGCAATTTTATAGTCAACCGCTCTCTGCTTGTTATATATTTCTTTGCAGTAAGGGCAAAAGCTGCAAAGGGATCTGCAAAATGGTATATGAACATACAGCCCCAGGTCATCAAGGTCTTCAAATTTCAAATCGTTCGTATATCTTCCCCGGAAAACAAAAGGCTTAAAGGAACGTGTAAGCATGATCCTCATGAAAGATGGCAGCAACATAAAAAACACCTCCAATATGCTTGCAATCGGGTTTTCACTGCAGATCTGACATTCTCTTCCTAAATTCTTTTGCGTCAATTTTACCTTGCGCATATCTTCTGCGGGCAATCGCTATTGCCGGATCCTTTTTATCTCTAGTACGGCCGGTATCCGGAATATATTTTTTTGCCATTCTGGCAACGATTACCAAGGCAGCAGTCCAGAAAGTAAGATACATCGTCATGGATACAATACCCACCCGCCAGTTTTTATCCTGATCCGATGATTGTTTAATCCCCCTGAAAAAGCGGCTGTTCTGCTCATAAAACGGATGCATAACAATACCTCCATATATAAAATAATAAACTATGAGTTATGTATACCCATTATTGAATGATGCACCTTTAGAATATTTTTTTGAGGTTCAGTGTCAATGGTTGGGGCGTGGACAAAACCTAATACTGCATGAATGTTTTTCACACAAATTTACAAGAATATATCAAAAATCCTTGATGCAACAATAAGGTGCAGACTCGCCGCCATTCTTGATAGAGAGACATGTTTAAAGACTCACAGCAAGAAAATGAGCAGATGAAAGCCCATTAATCAGCATTTTCTTGTTAAAAAATGAACTTTACAAAATAATTTGAAATATTAACTGTCAAAAGATTTCTGCTTTATTGACAGTTCAAATCCTTGAAGCTATAATAAGGTTAAATTAATAAGTAACTCCGAGCTTCGCATGACACCCGCTTGCCGGCGAAGCCGTAAAGGTAACAGGAGCGATCTTGCTGCCCGCCATTGTGCAAAGGAGGATCCACACCATCAAGGTGTAGTTTTGACTATGCTTTTCGTCTGATTTGGGGTACCGTTCCACGGACTCCGTGGAGCAGACCGGAAAGCAACAAGTAGAATGGAGGGTTGCGGAATATGAAAAGACTTAAGTTCGAAAAAGCGAAATGCATAGGCTGCCAGCTTTGCGCCCAGATATGCTCCGCTAAAAAAGAAGGGGTGATATGTCCTACCAAAGCAAGGATAGACATTGAAACCTCATATGATGATGGTAAACTGGTTTACCATGACAACTATTGTATCCTCTGCGGTATATGTGAGAAGAATTGCCCGACCGGAGCGATCAAGATGGACGAATACATCGAAGTTGACCCGGCTCTTTGCACCGCCTGCGGCATCTGCGTAGAAAAATGCCCAAAGCATGTGGTGAAGATCAGAGAAGAAGTGGCCGTGATATGCGACACTTGCAAAGGCGATCCGAATTGCGTGAAGGTTTGTCCACAGCACGCACTTACATTTAAATAGAGAGGAGGCGATAGTAATGACCATGACAGGTTATCAGAATAATGTTTTAAGAGTAGATCTAACCGCGGGGAAGTCAGCAGCTGAACCTCTTCGCATGGACTTCGCGGAAAAATATATCGGCCAAAAAGGGCTGGCCATCAGGTATCTTTACGAGGAACTGACGCCGGGGATCGACCCGCTGGGCCCTGAAAATAAATTGCTGTTTACCACCGGACCGTTCACCGGAACCGGAGTGCCATGCTCGGGCAAACTGTCCGTTGCGGCAAAATCTCCTGCAACCGGCACCATCAACGACTGCTCTATCGGTGGACATACCGCCAATAAAATCAAATACGCCGGATACGACATGCTGATTTTCGAAGGAAAAGCCGCTGAACCATGCATCGTCGTCATCAATAATGATAAAGTGACCATTGAACCTGCCGGCGATCTCTGGGGCAAAGGCGCTCATGAAGCCGAAACCATCCTTCAGAAACGTTTTGGTACGGACTACGGATTCCTGGTTATCGGCCCTGCGGGAGAAAACCTCGTGACCATGTCCTGCATCAACTCAGACTATTACAGACAGGCCGGCCGTGGCGGTATCGGCGCCGTAATGGGCTCAAAAAATCTAAAAGCAGTTTGCATCAGAGGCACAGGATGTGTCAAAGTCGCAAACATCGAACCATTCACTGAAAAAATGATCAATTATCTGCAGGAAAACGTGCTTCAGGGCGATAATACCTACGTGTTCGATACTGGGACCACGGCTTTCCTGGAAGCTTGCAACGATGGAGGAATCCTTCCAAAACGGAACTTCAGCGATACCACAGACGAAAAATGGACCGAATACAACGGGGAAGTGCTGCTTAGCAAGCTTGCCGGCAAACGCGGATGCGGAAGCTGCGGACTTGGATGCGGCAACTTCATTAAGTGGGAAGACGCGATCATTGAAGGTCCTGAATATGAATCCATCGCAGTAGCCGGCCCGAACGCCGACGTCAGCGATCCGTATGCGATCCTGAAGTACAACGAGGTGGCGGATGATATGGGTCTTGACACCATCAGTGCCGGGGACGTGATCATCTGGGCCATGGAAATGACCGAAAAGGGCATCCACGATTTCGGCATCCGATTCGGTGAAGCTGAAAAAATGAGAGAATATCTCAAGCTAATTGCCCACCGTGAAGGCGTAGGAGCCGATCTGGCCCTGGGCGTCAAAAAAGCTTCGGAGAAATTTGGCGGGACTGACTTCGCAATGCACTGTAAAGGACTGGAATATCCTCAATACGAACCGCGCGGCTCCTGGGGCATGTCCATGGCCTATGCCGTTTCAGACAGGGGCGCCTGCCACATGAGGGCATACGCACCGAATGAAGAAGTATTCGCAGCTTCCATTCCTCCATATACCTCAGAGGGTAAAGGCGAAATGGTCTATGGCCTTGCAGAGTACAATGCAGTCAAGTTCTCGCTTTGCATCTGCGACTTCTGGGCAACATTAACCTACGATATCATGGCGGACCTGATGACAGAAGTCACAGGCAAGGAATGGACAACCGACGATATGTCAACTGTCGGACGCCGTGTTATAAATATCGCCCGTGCATTCAACCAGAGAGAAGGGTTCAACCGCAAAGACGATACTGTACCAAAGAGAGTCGTTAAGGAAGCACTCAAGAGCGGCCCGGCGGCAGGCCAGGTCATTCCGGAAGAGGCATTTAACGATATGCTCGATCAATACTATTCGGTAATGGGTTGGGATAAAAATGGCATGATGCCTGAAGACCTGATTTCGAGCCTATTGTAGGCGATATAAGTGGAGAGAACGTGAAAATCAGAATCTTACTCAGAGGCACATTGCCAAAATATTGGAATGGCGAGAAAGAACGTATAACAGAGGTGGCCGAGGGCTCGACTTGTGCTGAGACTCTCAAGGCTGAAGGTCTCGACTACCTTGAAATACCACGCTTCGGATTCGTAGCCGTCAATGGTCAGAAGGTCATGATGGATCATGTCCTGCATGACGGAGATGAGCTGAAAGCATATTCCAAAATATCCGGTGGCTGAGAACCCGGGTAGCAGTAATATTCCCAATATTATTCCTTAAAAGAGGCCGTACCAATTGGAGTGGTACGGCCTCTTTATATCTAAGCGCGGCCAAACCCGCAATTCGGGAACGTGCAATCCTTACAATTCAGGCAGAGACCGCCATGCGCCAGCTTTTTGATTTCGCCCCGGGAAGGAACTTCACCGGCCAGGATCCTTGGAACGATCAGGTCGAACACGCTGGCGCGGCTGTACATGACACAGCCCGGAAGACCAACAACTGGGATGTTACCGATATAGGCCAGCATGAACATAGCCCCCGGCAGTACCGGAGCACCGTATGTGACAATGTGGCCGCCGGCTTTTCTGATACCGGAAGGGGTCCGGTCGTCAGGATCTACAGACATTCCGCCGGTAACACCAACGACGTCAACGCCTTCCTCAATGAGCGTTTTAATGCAATCAGCAATCATTTCCTCATCATCGTCCGCGAACAGCTGCTTCACCACTGTGCTGCCGAGCTCTCCGAACTTTCTCACCAGAACCGGGCCGAACGCATCCTTGATTTTACCGGAATACACTTCGCTGCCTGTGGTTACCACACCAATTTTCAAATTCTTCAGCGGCTTCACCTGGATCAGCACGCCTTCCTTGCAAACTGCTTCGGCACCCTTGACGACGGCTTCGTTGACAAACAGAGGGATCACTCTTGTGCCGGCCAGCTTATCTCCGGCTTTCACAAGACGGTTTTCATGGATCGTTGCAAACATGATTTCATCTTGATCGATCAGTCTGGCGAGCATTTCGGTATTGACCTTCAAGAGACCGTCATAAGCGGCCACGATCTCAACTTTGCCCTCTCCAGGTCCAACAAGAGTCACGCCCGGGCCGCTGGCCGCTGTGGCAATACGCATCGCCGCATCATCTTCATGAACGTCCTGATCGTCCTTCTCGACGACGAACAGATGCTTTTTGCCCATCGACAGCAATAAAGAGATATCCTCTTCTTTGATCACATGACCTTTTTTGAACTTCGGGCCCTTGTATTCACCCGGAATGATCTGAGTCAGGTCATGGGCCAGTACGGTTCCGACGGCTTTCTCCACTTCGATTTCTTTCATGATTTGTTTTCCTTTCCGCTTTCGGTTTTTATCCTGTAATCCAGATTGGTGATTGAGCCTCTTGGCACATCGAATGTCTCCATGGCCTCCAGATCATAACCCAATAGGTTGCAGATGATCACTTTGATCACGCCCCGATGGGCTACTATGATAATATCGTTATCGGCTTTGCCTTCAAGACAGGCGCTTTTCACCAGTTTTTTCAGTTTTTTCATGACCCGATACTGAAGATCATAGAAATTTTCATCATCGTGGCCTCGCTTATAAATCAGCTTATTTTGTCCACGTTTTTCATATTCCTCCGGAAATTCCGCTTTCACTTCAGATATAAATCTGCCGTCCCAGTCGCCGAGGCTCATTTCCCGGAATTCGGGAACCTTGATGATCTCAGGCTTGTAACCGTCGGCAGCCAGTCCCAGCGTCGTTTTTATGATTTCGGCGGACTCGGAAGCCCGGACCAGGTCGCTGGTATAAATTACGTCGGTCAATGGCTTCAACTCAGCCAGCTCCTGCCCGGAGACGAAAGCGTCATGCCGGCCGTCTGTGCTCAGAGGAACATCCGTCTGCCCGAGAAAAATCTTTTCCGTATGCTGCTCAGTACGCCCGTGCCGGATCAGCAATATCCTCCCCCTGAAATCTTGAGAGAAATCCGACGATTGCTGATACTCCAGGATCTCCTGATAGCCTGCCGGTGTATCCATATCCAGGACCACTGCTTCGTCCTGAACCTCCAGCCTGTATAGTCTGCCGAGATCATCATATTTTCCGGTTATCGCTTTGAGGCCGCCATCTCCGGTATAATCCAGTATTTCCGGCCAATAAACTTTTGGGATCCAGAGAGGGTGCCCCTTTTTCCCTCTATAGCATGGCGCGATAAAATTCTCCGGCCTCAGGCGGGCTTCATCGTACAAAAGAGCAAGGTGTTCAGGCCGGATAAGCGGGTAATCCACCGGCAAGAGAAAAATTCCGTCCCAAGCGTCGCAGGAAGCATCTTGCGCACCGTCCGGCCTGCCGGCGCATTCGACGGATTCGGCTATAATAGCACGGATCCCGGTTTTGATCGAAGAAAACATCCCTTTGTCAAAATCCGAATTATAGGCTTCCTTGATGATGACAGGAGGCTGTTGCGCATTGATTTCCGCGATCAAACGGCTTAAAGGCTCCCGGTTGTGTCCGGTGACTACAACGATTTCAGATATTCCGGCATTGATGAATGCGTCAATCAGGTTTTCAATGGCGCTTTTACTGCCCACCGGAAGCAGCGGCTTGAATTCTCCCATACGGGAAGAATATCCGGCTGCCAGTATCACCGCAGCCGCTTTTTTATTTTCCATAGCCGGCTCTCACTTGGATCATTTCCGCGGCAACGCTGATGGCGATTTCTTCTGGGGTCTCTGCATGGATCTCCAGCCCGATAGGACTATATACTTTGTCCAGCTCCTCCCGGGTGAAGCCTTCCTGGTCCTGTAACAGTTTCATACCCACAGCCACTTTCTTTTTGCTGCCGATCATGCCGATATAGGCGTGAGGCGCCCGGAGAGCTTGCTTTAGTACATCATAGTCGCCGGCATGCCCGCGGGTAACGATGATGATGTAGCTGTCCAGGTCGGTTTCGATATCCTTATAAGCTTCCCGGAAGCTGTCCAGAACGATGACTTCATCCGCTTCGGGAAATCGTTCACGGCTGGCGTATTCCTCACGGTCATCCAGTACAACGGTTTGAAAACCGACATGCCTGAGCACGGGTTCCAGAGCGAGGCCCACATGGCCAGCACCGAAGATATACGCCTTGGTTTTCAGATTGAATTCATATAAAAAGCTTCCCGGGTTCGTTGCATCGATATATTCGATGCTGATGTCGACATCTCCGCCGCATCTCATATCCAGACTGTTTTCCTCACCGGGCTGCAGACGGAAATGATAAATGAATGACTGCTTTGTATCAAACGCGGCCATAGCCAGTTTTTCGGTCTCCAGTTCCAACAGACCGCCGCCCACAGTGCCGGCCTTTGTGCCATCCTTCATCATCAGGAGCCACGCGCCTTTCTTTCTTGGAGCCGACCCGGATGTGTCAACCACCTTGGCAATGACAAAATCCTCTCCCTTTTCGATCAGATCCTTGGCATAATATACTGCTTTGCTCATTCTTATCCCCCTATTAAATAGTTGATATTTCGGTTACCTTGTACTTCATGATATGAACAACCTGTGTTTCATGAAACGATCCTGCCATCCTTCATCCTGATGACAAAATCGCCGAACATCCTGCTCTCTTCTTCGTTATGTGTGATGAGTATCGTAGGTATCATGAAATTTCTCTTAAAAATGCGAAACTCTTCATATACGATCTCTTTGGTATCCTGATCCAACGCCGAAAACGGCTCGTCCAGCAGCAAAAGCTTCGGCCTGGTGACGATAGCCCTGGCCAGCGCTACTCTCTGCTTCTCTCCGCCTGAGATCTCACCGGGACGCCGGTCCTTCAGATGACTGATCCCGAAAGTCTCCATGATATAACCGGAATATTCCACGAGCTCGCGAAACGCCGCTTTGCCATGGTGTTCTGCCTTGTTCCGGAGACCGTAGTGGATATTTTCACCCACCGTCATATTCGGAAAAAGAACATAGTGCTGAAATACATATCCCAGATTCCGGTTCCGTACCGGGATATTGATTTCCGCCTTGGCTTTTTCGCTCGATCCTATTTCGGAAACTGAGCCCGGGCGCATGAAAAGGGTGATGCCGTCGACGATCACTTCACCGGTATCAGGCACAACAAGGCCCGCGATACAATTGATCAGGGTCGTTTTCCCTGCGCCGGACTCCCCCTGGATCACCAGCGTCCCCTGATCAAAACCGTACTCAGCATCTATCGTAAACCTATCCAGTTTTTTTACTATTTTAAAGCTTGTTTTCATATGTCGCATTATAATTTTTCTTTTTCAACCACAAATTCAGCCCAAATATGAGTATAAAGCTGAATATGGTGAGAATCAATACCATTGTATTGGCCATTTCGTCTTTCCCTGACTGCACGGCGTAATAAATCGCTGTTGACATCGTCTGAGTCTTGTGCGGGATATTGCCGGCCAGCATCAGAGTTGCGCCGAACTCGCCCAGCGAACGGGCAAAAGTCAGGGCGATCCCGCTGATGATCCCGGGCCAGCCCAGGGGAAGGGTCACGGTGAAAAAAATCTTTGCTTCCCCGCTGCCCAGCGTTCTGGCAGCCTGCTCGTAGGCAGGATCGACAGATACAAAAGCCGCTTTCGCGTTCTGATACATCAGCGGCAATGAAACTACGCAGGCCGCGATCACGCAGGCAACCCACGTAAACACCACCTGAAGATCAAATTTCTCCAGAAGAAAGCTGCCGATCAAGCCGCGCTTGCCAAAGGCAACTAGCAATAGGTAGCCCATGACTGACGGAGGCAGCACCATTGGTAATATAAGCAGCGTTTCCCAGATGTTTTTCCCGGGAACGCTCTTCTTGTTCAGTAAATAGGCAAAAAAGACGCCCAGTATAAAGGCGAAAGCCGTCGCAATGGCGGCCACTTTCAGTGATAGAAAAATCGGTTCCCACATTTCTGCTGCTGCACTCCTGCCAAAAAATGACCCGATGACTCCGGTACTTTTCTGTAAGCCGGAGTCATCAAATCTGAATCATAAAAAGTATTCTTATTAGGAAATCTAAAATAGTACCACTAAATTATAACATAAGAAGCTTGCGGTTCAAAATTATTATAAAACGGTAAAGCCGTACTTTTCAAAGATACCCTTTGCAGTGTCCGAGCCGAGATATTCAAGAAATGCGGCAGCGGCTTCAGGCTGAGCCGAATTCGTTGTCAGGGCGGCAGGATAAACGATGGCATCATGTTTGTCTGCAGGGACGTCAGCGATCATTACGCCGGTGGTAAGAAGCATCGCGTCCGTCTTATAAACAAACCCGCAATCCGCGTTTCCGGTGTCGACATAGTCCAGCACCGCTTTGACGTCCTGGCCGTATATGAGCTTGTGCTCCACAGCAGCCGTGATTCCCAGCGACTCAAATGTCTGCGCCGCGTATTGGCCGGCCGGAACGGTTTCCGGCTCGCCGACTGCGATGCTGCCCACAGCGTCAGTAGCAATAGAGTCGAGAGTAACTACATCGGCCTTTTCTTTGGAAGCGATCAATGTCAGCGTATTGGCCAACAGATCGGATCTTGAATCCGCTACGACAAGACCGGCATCTTCCAGGGCGTCCATATGATTGGTGGCCGCCGAAATAAAGAGATCGCAAGGAGCTCCTTCTTCAATCTGAGTTCTCAGGGCGCCGGAACCGCCGAAGTTGAATTCAACGGTGTCCGCAGAGTTCTTGGCATATTCCGTCGCGATATCGTTCAATGCGTCAGTAAGACTTGCAGCTGCCGAAACACTGATGGTGACAGGCTCTGAAGCAGGCTTCTCAGCCTCTTCGGAAGCTCCTCCGCAAGCGGCCATTCCAAAGACAAGCAAAAGAGCCAAAAGAAGAACTAGTATTTTTTTCATTTTTCCCTCCATGTGTAAGATATTTGTAAAAACGTATCGAGCTATTTGCTTATTTGGATTTGTTGGCCAAATCTAACACAATAAAACCAACAATAAACAAATAGAACAAACTAAACCAAACTCAAACACATTATATCCGCGCCAAATTACCTTGTCAACCCGAATGATATGCTTTATATTAATATCAGACCTGAAAAAATGATAGTGGTTTATGTTACAGGATGAGGGAGGGTGACCGACATGGCGGATGAGATCCTATATACTCCGGAAGAACTGGCACTGAAATTGAAACTCTCAAAGTACACGATCTATGAAATGATCAAGAGAGGGGATATCCACGCGCATCATATCGGACGCAGCATCCGGGTATCCGAATCGCAGCTCCAGAGCTATCTGATGAATACCGGCAAGGTGGAAAATGTTTTTGACTCGGTGATCGTAAAAGAAGGAGCAAGCACCTATGCGGTCCATAAGGGCGTCAGGATCTGCGTGAATACGGATCTGGAAGACAGGGTCAAGGTATCTGTGAGACCCGAGGACATCATACTAAGCGTCGGCACTTTTGTCAGCAGCGCCAGAAATGTATTCCAGGGAACGGTTGTGGACCTGATGTACGACGATAAAAAGGCGAAACTGGTGCTGGATATCGGGCTCCCGCTGGTGGTGCTCATCACCAGACAATCCCTGATCGATATGGATATAAAAATAGGAGACCGCCTTTTTGCGGTTTTTAAAACCATGGCGGTCAAAGTCACGAAATAAAATTACAACGGGCTTCTCGGTCCGACGCGGTCCAGCCGTTTTAAGATGCCGCCGCAGGAGCAGGGCTTCGTTAGCCATCTGCCTGTATCGCCCGTGCGGTGCCGGATGAACGGCATGCCCTTTCTGGTGAGGGTCGTGAATACGATCTCCCCGAAACTGCCGTCCGGCAGTACTTCGCCGGTTTCCGGATCAATGATTTCAAGATACAGATCCGTTTCCCTGACATGATAGCCTACAGGCGGGTCGTCAAGGGTATCCCTGCAGCTCATGGCGCAGCCCAGACCCATTTCGGTCATTCCGTAATGCTCGAAGACCTTGCTGCCCCAAAACGCTTTCACGGCTGCGATGCTTTCCGGGGAAACATACTCGGAAGTCAGAAGCACGGATCTCGGGACAAAACAGCTTTTCTGCGAGGCCATCTCCGCCACCATATCCGGCAAGCCCACCACCGATGTGATGTCCCGGTCTTCCGGATCGTAAGTGGTACGCGCCCCAAGCCTTTCAAGAGCCGTACGCAGTAGTTCCCCCACCGATCCGGGCCGTTCATGGGACAGGCGGATCAGAACCTTGTCGCTTTCATCCAGCATGCATTTGATCCCATGGTGAAAATAGTCCACGGTGAGTTCCTGGTCCTCTTCTGTAAAATAGATCCTTTTGGGAACACCGGTGGTTCCGCTGGTGTTCAGGGTTACGATCCGGCTGATGTCGCTCAGACTCACACAAACCATCTGAAGCGCATGCTCCTTAAGATCCTTTTCCGTTGTAAAAGGAAGATCCTCCAGCGACTTCAGAGACGGAAGCAGATCGGCTCCGCAGTATTTCCCCAGGGTAGCCCTATAAAACGGGCTGTTATCCACGGCATGCCTCAACGTCTCCCTGAGCATCCGAAGCTGATAGTCCTCCAGAAGTCTTCGAGACGGGTGCCCATCCACTGCCGCGCGGACAGCCTCCGTTATACCGATTTTTTTACAAATCCATTCATCCAGATACATGATCTAACACCTTTCACCTTTTACCAATCCAGCATTTCCGATATTTTCGTAAAAGTCGCTTCAATGATCATCGGGCAGGTTTCAACCTTGGCCATCGGATTGCCGCTGATCAGTTCATTGCATTCGGTGCTGCCGAAAGACGCCTCAAACCAGTCTACGAGCTCTGAGATGTAGGTTTTACCTGCTTCATGGGGATCCGCCAGACAGAGAAGACATACGCCTGCGGAAAGGGTGCCGCAGATTTTTTCCTGCCAAACACCGTTGCAAAGACCCGCCATCGCCTGGACCAGATCGGGATTTTCCTTGCCCAGCTTTTCAAGACCCATCGCCATGATGATCTGACTGCAGCAATAACCTTTGAGTTTGTATTGCAGAATATCCTGATTCATTATGCCTCCTTACAGCTTTGTTGCCACCATCATGAAATAACCCGTATTTTTATTCTTAGCTCCCCGGCAGATGAAACCATCCAGAGAACCGTTTTCCATGATAAGTTCAGCGGCATAATTCGCAAGCTCAACAGACTTGTCTTCCCAGGCGTTGACCGCGAATCCCAGATCCTCGATTTCATCGGTCAGGGGCTGGATGAGAAGCACGTTGTCGATTTTATACGCCGATGGCCGTTCCTTATGATCCTCGTCGCACTGGCCGAACTTCTTCGGCTGGTTGTTCACCCGGTCCGCGTTTATTTTCGCCGCGGCGATGAGCCCCGGATCCGCGTCTTTTTTGTAGAGATCCGTGAGGATCAGTTTTCCGCCTTTCTTCAGAACGCAATAGGCTTCGTGAAGCGCCTCTTCCGGTATATTCGTCAGAGAAAGGACACATTCCATTATGACACCGTCAAAGGAATTGGAAGGGAAGTCCTCCAGAAATTCACCGTCTCCAACCTTTAGATCCAGGTGCGGATGGCGTTTCAAACCTGCTTCGATGGCGATGGGGCTTGTGTCGATGCCGGTGACATGAAACCCGTATTTCTCCTGAAGGTGCAGACAGGTGTCGCCCTCGCCGCATCCGATATCCAGGATTTTAGCCCTTTCCTGAAAATTGCAGAGTTCCACTGCCTGATCGGTGAGCTCAAAGCCACCCGGTCTTTTTATGCTCATATTCTCAATTCCTTTCTTTCCGGTTTGTCGTTGCGGCTTTGCGCTATTTGCGGTAAATGCTATTGTAGGCGCAAAACGGGATCAGCCTGTCGTCGTCTGACAGTACTTGGACGCGGCATCTTTTCAGCCTTTCGGCATCCAGATTGGATAAATCCTGAAAAGCCATTCCCGAGAGAGTAAACATATTGCTTTTTATATGGTTCAGGAATCCATCGAAATCCATGACGTCACCGGAGCATCCGCCTGTTGGCGCGGAACCATCGCCGCTGCCACAACAACATGAACCGGCTGATTCGGCCACCGATAGACTCGGAAGATTCCATTTATTCACTACAAAATCGCGGTCTTTTTTGACTATATCAAGGGGAGAAGAAACTTCGCAACAACTTATTCCCGACTTTCTGCTCTTCTGTCCCACCATACTGGTAATGCTCCCGCCCGGCTCCTTGATGTAGGTGCCGTAAAAACAGCACAACGGATGGCCGGTGCTGATGGGCAGCAAGTCGCTGGTTCGGAAGCGCCCGCCGGTCTGCTCCTGGATGGCGTGCATCACATCGAACATGGTTACACGGTTTTCGTAATCACCGCCCGTGGTTTTCCGGTCCGGCTGATCATCCGGATGACGTCCGAAAAAGCTCACCGGCTGGAAATGGATCCCTTTGATCACGTCGAGGTTTTCCAGCATATAGTCGATCATCGATCCGATGTTGGATAGATTGACGTTTTTGACGATGGTGGGGACCAGAGTAACCGGAAGCCCGGCCTCCCGGCAATTCCTGATAGCAGCCTGCTTGATTTCCAGCAGAGCCTCATCACGCAGCGTGAGGTGGATCCGTTCGTCCGTTCCGTCGAACTGCATGAAGACCACAGAGGCTCCGGCGTCACGGAGGATGCGCGCGTAATCCTTCTCAAGACCCAGCCTTTTTCCGTTGGTGTTGATCTGTATATATTCGAAGCCCTTGGCAGCCCCCATCCGTATGATCTCCGGAAGGTCGTCCCTGACCGTGGGCTCTCCGCCGGAAAGCTGGATGTTGAAAGGACGCTCCTCGCCCAGCTCCAAAAGCAGGTCATATTTCCTCTCTATTTCGTCCAGAGATGGTTCGCTGCCTGCATTGCCGGCTTCGGCAAAACAATAGGGGCATCTTTGGTTGCAGCGCTCCGTTACATCGATCAAAACGCAGCAGGCAGTCTGGAGATGATTTTCGCAGGTGCCGCAATGAAGAGGGCAGCTGCTGCCGGATTGTTTTTCGTCCACGCCATGGGTGATCGGTCGCTTTGGAGGCACATTCAGGACGGGGCTTGCCACCCAGGACCGGTAGTCTTCCGGATTTTCGGCAGCGAGAGTCCTGAACTCTCCGTGCTCCGGGCAGCTCTTAATCATATATATATGCTTTTCTGCATTGCCATCAGCACCTGATGATTGCTCCGTGGCCTCAACATAATAGGCGTCGATGGCTTTACGGCAAACGGGACAAAGACTCTGTGTTTTATCTAAAATTTTCATGGCTCCTCCATATGAAAACAAAGAGAACAGACTGAAATGTCTGTCCCCTTTGCCATTAAGCTTATGAAACTTTGTTTCTCGCTTCTCCAGCAATAAAAAATGCAAAGAAAAGCGAAATCCTTTAAGGAAGGATTCTCGCGACTCCTTTGCACAATGGCAGGCAGCAAAATCACTTTTACTACCCTAACGTTTCCACCGGCACAGAGTGTCATGTGAAAATCGGAGACACCTTTATATTCTAACAAGGAAATTATACTCCCGGCACTGCATTTTGTCAAAAAAAATTGATAACAGGACAAAATCGGTCAAGATTCCTCCGCGTGTTTATGGTACTCTTTTGGTGTAATCAGAACGAGCACGCGCGGCTCATCAAATTCCGGAACGCGGGAAGGGGGATCCCCCTGATGGATGAAATGAATTCATGCATGATTGTGCAGAAGATCCAGGAATATATTGAAGAAAATATACAGAAACCGATCACACTTAAAGAACTAGCGGATGTTTCGGGTTATTCGCCATGGCATCTCGGACGTATCTTCAGGGAAAACACCGGAAAAAGCCCATTCGAATATATCCGGCTCCGAAGGCTCAGCAAAGCCGCCATGGTCTTACGGGACGAAAACAAAAAAGTGATCGACGTGGCGCTGGATTTTGTTTTCGACAGCCAGGAAGGCTTTACCCGGGCATTTACAAAGGAATTCGGGATATCCCCGCACAAGTATCACAAGGAGGCGCCTCCTATCAGATTGTTTCTGCCGGAAAAAGTTTACGATACCTACCGGGCCATGTCCTATATTCGCACGCAAGCAGCCCGATATGAGCAACAAAATGCAAAGAAAAATGAAAATATCCATGTTAGTCAACATGGATCACTAGATAACAGGAGGATGGAAGATATGAAAACCGTATTTGTACAGATCATTGAAAGGCCGGAAAGGAAATGTCTGGTCAAAAGAGGGATCCGGGCGAAAGATTACTTTGAATATTGCGAGGAGGTGGGATGTGATGTCTGGAACGTCCTGACCAGCGTAAAAGAAGCACTGTATGAACCCATCGGCATGTGGATGCCGAAGGACTTGAGAAACGGCGGGTCTGAATATATCCAGGGGGTGGAGCTGCCCATGGACTACGACAAGAAGATCCCGGACGGTTTTGAACTGATCACCCTGCCGCCATGCACCATGATGGTATTCCAGGGAGAACCGTACGATGATGAAAATTTCATGGATGCCATCGGCGAGATCTGGGAGCACATCGAAAAATTCAATCCGGAAATTTACGGATACAAATGGGCTCCGGAAGACGCGCCAAGATTCCAGCTGGCACCCATGGGGTACCGGGGCTACATTGAGGCAAAACCTGTCCGGAAATGCTAAAATTTCAACGTGCCGGAATTGACTAAAAACCAAAGTAGGGATATAATAAAACTTCATGGAGGTGATAGTAATGGACGATAGTTGCGGCCATAGTAGATGCTGCGAACAAATGAACAACAAAATAACATCGTGCCGGGCAATTTCCTATCCCTTTATTCGCATCATATACGGAGGATCGGTTTGCCCTGCATAGAAAAGGGGGCAAAATTGAGAAAAATATACAAAACCATTAACAGAAAAATCGTCGAAATGGACTCTTTTGACGAACAGAATCTCTGGATCGATCTAGTGGATCCGAACGAGCAGGAAATGCAGTCTGTCTGCAACCGTTATAAAATTGATATCGATATGCTGAAAGCACCATTGGATGAAGAGGAGAGGCCGAGAATCGAAGCGTACGACGGGCAGGTGCTCATACTGATCAGCATGCCGAATCTGTCCTCGCAGGACTCGCCGGTCATCTACGACACACTTCCTCTGGGCATTGTCGTGACAGAGCAGGTCATCGTGACGGTGGCACTCAAAAACAGTATGCTCATCGACCAGGTCCTTCAGTCCAAGTCTTCACACTCCACCGCGAAACGGACAAGATTTGTACTGCAGATGCTTTACTACAATGCCAGGCTGTTCCTGAGATGCCTGAAGGAAATCGACAAGAAATCCACGGAAATGGAACAGTACCTGAACAAATCCCTGAAGAATAAAGAGCTGGTCAGGCTTCTGGATCTTCAAAAGAGCCTCGTTTATTTCACCACGGCGCTGCGATCCAATGAAAGCGTGCTGGAAAAGCTGCTCCGGACCTATTTAAGAAAAGTGCACGACGAGGAAAGCGAGATCACCGTAAGGGTGCTGAAAAAATATGAAGAGGATGAGGACCTTCTGGAAGACGTCATAACAGAGAACAAGCAGGCGATGGACATGGCGGATATCTTCACCCGCATACTGGGCGGGACCATGGAGGCCTTCGCGTCGATCATATCCAACAACCTCAATATTGTGATGAAATTTCTCGCCAGCATCACCATCGTCATGGCCATCCCGACAGTCATCACGAGCTTCTTCGGAATGAACGTAGCACTGCCGTTCCAGAATTCGCCACTGGCGTATGCCGGAATCATCGGCGGGACAATCCTGTTGATGATGGTGGGGGCATTCCTCATCACCAAAAAGAAAATGTATTAGCGCCTTTGGGCAGGAATTCATAAACAGCAATCAGGCTTCTACGGCCGCATTGCTGTTTTTTTTCGACTGGAAATCCGGTTGGCGATGGCTTTTCCGATCTCAACGAAGACAAGCAGCGCGAAAGCGAAGCCGATCAAAAGCATAAAATCAGTGGGGGCCAGCAAAACGATGTGCAGAAGGTGCCTGAGGCCGGGGATCAGGAACGCGATCAGAATAGTCAAAAGACCTGCGGCTACCGCCCAGAGGAGCGGCTTATTGGTGCGAAGGCTGTTCATGCGCCAGATCGGCAGCTTCATGCTGCGGTAGGCGAAAATATAGACCATGGAATTGATGGCCAGGCTGCCAAAAACAAAGCTTCTGCCTTCGTCGACACTTCCGTGGACAGCAACAAAATGATGGAACATGGCCAGCGAGAACACCGCGCTGGATATACTGATCACGCCGATGAGGACCAGCGCCAAGTTGGTGAGGATCGGATCCTTCAGAGGCCTTGGCTTTTCATCCATGACGCCGTTCTCTTTCTTCTCGAAACCCAGCACGATATCGGACGGGCCGTCACAGATGAGATGGATCCACAGGATCTGGGGCACCAGAAGCGGGGTAGACCAGTTCAGGATCATAGCTGCGAAAATGGTCAGCACTTCCGCGAATGAATTGGAAAGCATATACGAGATGGATTTACGCACATTGGAGAAAATGATCCTTCCTTCCTCCACGGCGGCGATAATCGTACTGAAATGGCTGTCCAGCAGGATCAGGTCTGCGGTCTCTCTTGCGACGTCCGTTGCAGAGCCCACTACTACGCCGATATCCGACCGCTTCAGCGCGGGGGCATCATTGACGCCGTCACCGATCATAGCGGTGATCTCTCCGTTTAGCTGCAGCGCTTCCACGATCCGGTACTTGTCATTGGGGCGGATACGGGCGAATACCGCCGCATCGCCAACTTTATCCAGGAGCTCTTCGTCGCTCATGGCAGCGATTTCGCTGCCCTCCAGCGTCGTACTCCCCGGCTCAAGGATGCCGATATTGGCGGCGATCCTCTCAGCTGTACGACGATAGTCACCAGTGATCATTTTGATCCGGATGCCTGCATGACGGGCGGCGGCAACGGACTCGAGGACATCTCCCCGGATCGGGTCATCGATTCCCAACAATCCCGCCCAAGAGTAGCCGGTCAGATCCTCCAGCGTACCGGAAATCCGATAAGCGACCCCCAGCAGACGGAGGCCCTCGTCCGCCCAATCATCGATCTGATCTATCACCGATTGCCGCTGATCCGGTTCCATGGCGCACATTTTCAGAACGATCTCCGGCGCGCCTTTCAGGAAAAAGAAATGATCAACCCCCGCCGGACTCAAATCGGACTCCGCCATTTCCGTGATCATAAACTTCGTTTCGCTAGTGAATAATTCCTCAGAAAACCGTTTCCAGCGGCCGGCAAATTCCTGGGGATCCGCCTGGAGCAACAGTTCTGCATATTGCCATAAAGCGGCATCCACAGGCCCCTCCAGATTGTTGCATAGCACCATGGCCTGCAATGCCCGATCCCGGTCTGTGAATTCTGCCCGGCTCACTCTCATGGACCCTTCGGTAAGGGTCCCGGTTTTATCGGTGCAGATCACCGTGACCGAACCAAGCGTCTCCACCGCCTGAAGTTTTCGGGTAAGCCCTTTGCGGCTGAGGATCTTGCGCATTCCCAACACCAGGATGACCGTAACCGCGATCAGCAGACCTTCCGGAACCGCCGCTACCGCTAAGATGATGGCGATCCTCAACATATCCAGAAAATCGCGCCCCATCACAAGACCTGCAATCAGGATAACGCCTGTGAAACCCACCACCAGGATCGTCAAGATTCTGCTGAAGGCTTTCAGCCTGATCTGGAACGGCGTGTCCGCTTCCTCATGTTTTTCTAGGCTGGCGGCGATTTGGCCCAATTCTGTTTGCGTGCCGGTTTTCTCAATGCGAAGGATGCCTCTTCCGGTCACTACTGTGGTGCCCATATAGGCTAAAAGCGATTTATCTGAATTCATGCCCTTTGAGTCTTGCAGAGGATCCCCGATGACGGCGCTTTCCTTGCTGACGGGTTCGCTTTCACCGGTGAGGATCGATTCATCCACGGACAGACGCGTCGCTTCCAGCAGGACTCCGTCACCCGGCACTTTTTCACCCGCGTTCAGGATGACCAGGTCTCCGGGAACCAGCTCCCAGACTTCCAATTCCACACGTTTCCCGTCGCGGATCGCGGTAGCCATCGGCTGCAGATACTCTTTCAGGGAGACATAGGTCCGCTGAGCCTGATATTCCTGCACAAAACCCATGATCACATCAATGACTACCACCACTAGAATGATGATGGCGTCGCTCTGCTCTCCCAGGACCAGAGATAGGGCTGCGGCCGCCAGAATGATATTGACCAGCGGACTTCTGACCTGATTCAACAGGAGCGACCAGACAGAAACCGCTTTTTCGGCGGGAAGCCGGTTTTCTCCGAATCGGGACTGCCTCTCCTCCACATCAGCAGAGGAAAGACCCAGGGAGGCCCATTTCGGATCGGTATAATAATTCGTCTGCGTCTGCGTCGACTGATTGTTCTGAGCGTCTTTCATATCGCGTCCCTCCCGGCCGACTCTGTACGGCCTGTGGCTGATTCCAACTATAAAATCATTATACCCCTTCACGCTGCGACTCTATCGGTTTAAGTTGCTATAAGCCCGGGTTTAGATGAGGGCCCAAGAAGCCGGTTTATTAAAATCGCGAAAATGGGTATAGTAATGTGACGTAAAAAAGCCGGAACGAATAAAAAATCGAAAAGCAGAAGGAGGCACCAAAACCATGTATATCAGCGATAAAAGACTGGAATTGATCAAGGAAATCCTCGAAGATGAGGTGAACCTGGAGGCGGAAGAGGAAGTCATGCATCTGCTTCTGCAGGAGCAGATCTCGAAGGATTCCGTATCCGACCAGGAAAGCCACCTGACCTTCGGTCAGAGAGCGGCGGACCGTATGGCGGAATTCGCCGGCAGCTGGGCGTTCATCATGATTTTTTTCGCCATCCTGATCTTATGGATCGGCCTGAATACAATATTTTTGAAAAAACCGTTCGATATCTATCCGTTTATCCTGCTGAATCTTATCTTATCGTGCCTCGCTTCCATCCAGGCACCCGTCATTATGATGAGCCAGAACCGCCAGGAGCAAAAGGACAGGATTCGGGCGAAAAATGATTATAAAATCAACTTGAAATCAGAAATCATCATCGAGGACCTTCACTATAAGCTGGATGCCATCATGGAGATGCAGGCAAGCATCCTGGACAGACTGGAAGTCATCGAGAATCAAGAAAGGAATCGCTTCAACTGAAAGCCGAAAAAGCAAGATAATCAAGTAATTACAGCATACATCTGATTGCCCGGAACCGAGTAAAAATGATATAAATAAGAAGACATTTCAATTGTCAGCATTGATTCAATATTCTAACAAACAGCTATGCAAACAGCCCTAAAGACAGTTCTAAAAAAGCTTTTGAAACAAGCATAGGGAGGAAACAAAGCTTATGAAACTGAAAAAACTGACACTAAACATCAACGGCGCCGACCGCATGTTTATTTGTGATCCGGAAACGGACACGCTGGCAACGGTCCTGAGGCGTCTGGGCCTGACTGGCACCAAGGTGGGATGCGGCACCGGCGTGTGCGGCTCCTGCTCCGTCATCCTGAACGGCAAGGTGGTCCGGTCCTGCACCCGAAAGATCACCGCTGTGGAAGAGTACAGCATCGTGACCACCATTGAGGGGATCGGAACACCGAACCACCTCCATCCGCTGCAGATGGCCTTCATGCACGCCGGTGCAGTGCAGTGCGGGTTCTGCTCGCCGGGATTCATCGTATCGGCCTTTGGCCTGCTTCAGGCCAATCCGAATCCGACCCGGGAAGATGTCCGTGACTGGTTCCAGAAAAACAGGAACATCTGCCGCTGCACCGGCTACAAGCAGATCGTGGATGCTGTCATGGCAGCGGCGAAAGTGGTGCGTGGCGAATGCAAGGCGGAGGACATCATGGTAAAGCTGCCTGAAAACAAAGAATACTATGGGCTGCCGCTGGTACGTCCGGCTGCGCTGGCCAAGGTCTGCGGCGTCTGCGACTACGGCGACGACATCGAGCTGAAGATGCCGGAAAACATCCTGCATGCCGTTATGGTCCAGCCGAAAGTCGCCCATCACGCAAAAGTCCTGAAAATCAATACCGAAGTAGCCGAAAGCATGCCGGGCGTCTACAAGATCGTCACCCACAAGGATGTTAGGGGAACCAACCGGCTCAATTTCTTTCAGTTTTCACCAAGAGCGCTGGCAACGGAAGCTTCTCATGTGCTGCTGGCGGAAGACACCATCTACAATTACGGGGATGTGGTAGCCCTGGTGGCTGCTGATACGAAGGCCCATGCCAGAGCAGCAGCGGCGAAGGTTACCGTGGAGATCGAGCAGTTGCCGGAATATCTCAATTATTTGGAGGCAGCTATGCCGGATGCCATACGCATCCATAGCGACCATCCGAACGTCTGGTCCCAGCAGCCGACTCTCAAGGGGGCTGAAAATGTGCCGGAACTCATCGATAAGGCGCCGTTCTCCGCTTCTGGAAGTTTTTATTCCACCAGAGAACCGCATATGCCCATCGAAGGCGATACCGTCCAGGCCTACTGGGGCGACGACGGCCTTTTGACGGTCCATTGCAAAGCCATGTGCATCTATGCCAACATCGGCGACATCGCGGAAGCCACCGGCGTTCCGGCTGAGCAGATCCGCGTCATACAAAATCCGACGGGAGCCACCTTCGGCTGGGGCATTGCCGGCGCCACCTACTCTTTGGCCGCCATCGCCTGCATCGCCTGCGACGACATGCCGGTGGCATTGTCCATGACCTATCAGGAATTTATGGCCTTCAGCGGCAAACGAGCACCTTCCTATACCAACGCGCGTCTGGCCTGCGACCAGGACGGCAAGATCCTGGCGGCGGAATGGGACTGCGGCCTGGACCACGGGGCCTACAACGAACTGGGCGACGACCTGACCTGGCGTCCGGCCCGCTTCATGTTCTTCCCGTACTACGTCCCGAATGTCATGGGACTGACCCGGGTGGCCTGCACCAACCATGCCTACGGAACCGCCTACAGAGGCTATGGATCCCCGCAGGCTTATACCGCATCCGAAGCTCTGGTGGACATGTTGGCTGAAAAGCTCAGCATGGATCCGTTCGAATTCCGGTGGAGGAACATCGCACGGGAAGGCCAGACCAACATAAACAGCTACCCGTTCGTGGACTACCCGATGGAAAAGATCATGGAGACCATGAAACCTTATTATAAAAACGCTGTAGCCAGGGCGAAGGCCGAAGGCACGCCGGAAAAGAAGAGAGGAGTCGGCATCGCGTGGGGCGGCTACAATGTCACAGAAGGCCCTGCGGACCAGTGCACGGTCGCGCTGGAGCTGACGCCGGAAGGCAAATTCATCAAATACGATACCTGGCAGGACCAGGGACAGGGAGGCGATATCGGCGCCCTGCAGACGACCCTGGAAGCCCTGAAGCCTCTGGGGGTTTCGGTAGACGACGTCATCCTGATCCAGAACGACAGCAAGTACTGCCCGGATTCCGGAGCCACCGCCTCCAGCCGGCAGCATTATATGAACAGCAAAGCGGTGAGCCTGGCGGCCAAACTGCTCATCAACGCCATGAAGAAGCCGGACGGGACCTACAGAACCCATGACGAGATGATAGCGGAAGGCATTCCAGTGAAATACGAGGCCCAGTACGAAAATCCGTCCGATCCGGATCTGTGCGACCTGGACCCGAATACCGGCGTAGGCAATCCGACGCCGGACTACACCTACGCCCTGTTCCTGGCGGAGGTGGAAGTGGACACCAAAACCGGCAAGGCGACGGTGATCGGCTACACCAGTGTGGATGACGTGGGCGTCATCGGCAACATCGCATCGGTAAACGGCCAGGCCTACGGCGGGCTTTCCCACTGCATCGGCTTCGCGCTTTCCGAGAATTACGATGATGTGAAAAAGCACAACAACATCCTGGGGGCCGGCATCCCGGCCATCAAGGATATCCCGGATGATTTCAACCTGATCCACGTGGTGACACCGAGAAGCAAGAATCCGTTCGGCTCGTCAGGAGCATCGGAAGCTTACCAGTCCGCAGGGCATATGGCGGTGATCAACGCCATCAACAATGCCTGCGGCGTGAGGATCTACGAGCTTCCGGCCACGCCAGAAAAGATCAAAGCCGGCCTTGAACTTCTCGCGAAGGGCGGCAAGGTGGAGCCTCCGCAGAAATATTTCCTGGGTTCAGACCTGTATGAAGAGATCGAGCACATCAAAGCCAATCCGGTGTAAAAAAGTCAAACGGGCTCCGAACTGTACCGTTGGATTGAAGATGCGGAGGAAAGTCTACTGTGGCATTAAGGTTTAGTTAGCCAACGCTAACAACACAATTTTTACTAAATTACACATACTAATCCAACAATTATATTTTTTAACAAGCCGTGCGCATCAACGCGTACGGCTTGTTTTCATAGGGTTTGTGAAATAAAAAACAGCAAATAAATAACAGTAAAAAGGCATTTTAATTTAGTTTTTCAGCCATAAAACGTGTTGATAAAACCCAAAAACTATGATATAAGTATAGTGTTTATATTCTAACACATATGAACACCCCCAAAAGACAACTTAATAAAATGACGTATGGAGGAAAAAAAGCTTATGAAACTAAGAAAACTCACTCTCAACATCAATGGCGCAGACCGGATGTTTATTTGTGATCCTGAGACGGACACATTGGCAACGGTTCTGAGACGCCTCGGTTTGACTGGTACCAAAATCGGCTGCGGCAAGGGCCTCTGCGGTTCCTGCTCCGTTATCCTGAACGGTAAAGTCATCCGTTCCTGCACCAAGAAGATCACCACAGTGGACGAATACAGCACGGTAACCACGATCGAAGGAATCGGCGCGCCGAATTTCCTGCATCCGCTTCAGGTCGCCTTCATGCACCTCGGCGCGGTTCAGTGCGGATTCTGCTCCCCTGGATTTATCGTATCAGCTTACGGCCTGCTGCAGGAAAACCAGAACCCGACCAGAGAAGATGTACGCGACTGGTTCCAGAAGAACAGGAACATCTGCCGCTGCACCGGCTACAAGCAGATCGTTGACGCCGTCATGGCTGCTGCGAAAGTCGTTCGTGGCGAATGCAAAGTGGAAGACATCATGGTCAAGCTGCCTGAAAACAAAGAGTACTACGGACTGCCGCTGGTACGTCCTGCCGCCCTGGCAAAGGTTTGCGGCACAGCGGACTACGGCGACGATATCGAACTCAAGATGCCTGAAAACACACTTCATGTGGTCATGGTTCAGCCTAAACTGACTCACCACGCGAAGATCATCAAAATCAACACCGAAGAAGCAGAAAAGATGCCGGGCGTTTACAAAGTCATCACAGCAAAAGACGTCAAAGGCTCCAACAAGCTTTGCTTCTACCAGCTGATCCCAAGATGTATCGCTACCGAACCAAGCCATGTATTGATACATGACCAAACCATTGACAACTACGGAGACGTTATCGCCATGGTGGCTGCGGATACCAAAGCTCACGCAAGAGCCGCTGCGAAGAAAGTCACCATGGAATACGAACAGCTCCCTGAATACCTGAACTATTTCGAAGCCTGCATGCCGGACGCACAGCGCATCCATGAAGACCATCCGAACGTATGGGCATGGCAGCCGACCCTCAAGGGCGACGACGAAAAAGTTCCTGAACTCATTGAAAACGCTCCTTTCTCTGCAGAAGGCAGCTTCTCCTCATCCAGAGAGCCGCATATGCCGATCGAAGGCGACACCGTACAGGCTTACTGGGGTGATGACGGCATGCTCACCGTACAGTGCAAGGCTATGGCCATCTACTGCAATATCGGAGATATCGCGGAAGCCACCGGCATTGACGCAGAGCAGATCCGTGTGATCCAGAACCCTACCGGCGGAACGTTCGGCTGGGGTATCGCCGGCGGAACCTACTCCCTGGCAGCCATCGCATGCCTGGCCTGCGACGGAATGCCTGTGGCATTCTCCATGGAATATGAAGAATACATGGCATTCAGCGGCAAGAGATCCCCTGCGCATACCAACGCACGTATTGCCTGCGACGAGAGCGGCAAATTCATCGCAGCAGAATGGGATCTTGGCTTCGACCACGGCGCATACGACGAACTGGGCGACGACATCCTCTGCAGAACCGCCAGATTCATGTTCTTCCCATACTATGTACCAAATGTAGTGGGCCTCTCCAGAGCCTGCACCACCAACCACTCCTACGGAACTGCGTACAGAGGCTACGGATCACCGCAGGCCTACACTGCGTCCGAAGCTGTCGTGGACATGCTGGCTGAAAAAATAGGACTGGATCCATTTGAAATCAGATGGAGAAACATCGCTCGCGAAGGCCAGACCAACGTGAACAGCTACAAATTCGTGAACTATCCGATGGAAAAGATCATGGAGACCATGAGACCATACTATTACGCAGCAGTTGAAAAAGCCAAGTCGGAAACCACTCCTGAAAAGAGAAGAGGCGTAGGCCTTGCATGGGGCGGATATAACGTAACAGACGGTACCGCAGATGCCGGAACCGTTGCCATCGAACTCAGAGAAGACGGCAAATTCGTGAAATACGACACCTGGCAGGATGTAGGCCAGGGCGGAGACGTAGGTTCCCTGCAGAACACTCTGGAAGCACTCAAGCCTCTTGGCGTATCCGTGGATGACATCGTACTGATCCAGAACGACAGCAAATACTGCCCTGACACAGGCGCATCTGCAGCCTCCCGTCAGCATTATACAAACGGCAAAGCTTCCAAGAAAGCCGCTGACCAGTTGATCAATGCCATGAAGAAGCCGGACGGTACGTTCAGAACTTATGCCGAAATGGTAGCCGAAGGCATACCGACTAAATATGAAGGATACACCGGAAACCCTGAAGATCCGGATCTCTGCGATCTCGATCCGAACACAGGTGTTGGAAACCCTACACCGGACTTCACTTATGCATTGTTCATGTCCGAAGTGGAAGTAGACACCAAGACAGGCAAGACCACCGTACTCAGCATGACCTCCGTAGATGACGTGGGCGTGATCGGAAACCCTGCATCCGTTGACGGACAGGCTTACGGTGGACTTTCCCACTGCATCGGCTTCGCGCTTTCCGAGAACTATGACGATGTCAAGAAACATGCCAACATCGCCGGCGCAGGCATCCCGTCCATCAAGGATATTCCTGACGGCGAAGACTTCAGACTGGTACACCTCTGCACACCGCGCGACAAGAACCCGTGGGGCTCTGCAGGCGCATCGGAAGCATTCCAGTCCGGCGGACATATGGCAGTCATCAACGGCATCAACAATGCATGCGGCGTCAGAGTCCACCAGATCCCAGCCACTCCTGACAAGGTCAAGGCGGGTCTGGAAGCCATCGCTAAAGGCGAAGTTTCACCGACGGTGCCGAAGAAGTACTTCCTTGGTTCCGAGCTGTATGATGAAATCGCTAACATCAAAGCGAACCCAATGTAGAAAGCTTTATTTACCCCTATATAAAATCCATACATAATTAAAGTCGGTCGGTCTGCAGTTTGGTACACTGCAGGCCGATTGGTCTCTTGCGGCAAATGCGAGGGTGCATAATCCGGCCGCATCCTATATAATAGCGGTGATAAAAGTTGTTAAGAATTATTAAATAATCAAAGGATAAGGGAACATGACCAATCAGCGACAGACGCAAAACGAGGAGAACACCGTAGAGAACTTCAAGAACTGCCTGGAAAAAGAAAAACCATTCTGCCAGGCCGCCTGCCCATTTCACCTGGACGTGTCGGGCTTCATCGATAAAATGAAACGGGGCGCATATAAAGCAGCGTATAAAGCCTATCGGGATGTGACGGGTTTTCCGGGGATCGTGGCAGAGCTTTGCACCGAACCCTGCAAGGCTGTCTGCCCCAGGACCGAAATTGACAACGCCATCGAGCTGAGACTTCTGGAAAAAGCTGCCGTGGATTACGCGGGAGATACTACGCCTACGGCCTACAATCTGCCACACCGAAACAAGAAGATCGTCGTGATCGGCGCCGGGATCAGCGGACTGGCCTGCGCGCTGCGGCTTTCAGCCAAGAAATTCGATGTGACCATTTACGAAAAAAGCGGACGCATCGGCGGAGAACTCTGGAACCTCATGCCGGACGGACGTTTTCTGGCGGAGATCGAAAACCAGTTCCATCACGAGGAGCATACCCTCCACTTGAACACGGAGATCAAGAGCCTGGAAGAGCTGGGATACGTGGACGCCGTCTATATCGCCACCGGAAAAGGCGGCAATGATTTCGGCATGGGCAGGAGCCACGAAAACGGCATCTTCACCGGCGGCATGATGCTGGGCAAGGACCTGATTGAAGCCCTGGCGGACGGCCTCAACACCGCCACCGCCATCGACAACCTCCTGAAGACCGGGAGGGAACTCTACCCGGAGGACAGGCGAGAGACGGGGACTCTACTGGATCCATCCCTGCTAAAGAAAATAGAACCGTTCAAGGGATCGCTTCCGAGGGGAGAATTCACGAAGGAAGAAGCCATCGAAGAAGCCGAACGATGCATCCAGTGCAAATGCAGCGCCTGCTATCTCAACTGCGATCTGATCCAATATACAAATAAATGGCCGCTGCGCATGAGGGATGAAATCGCAGCCACCACCCTGCCGGGCTGGTCTGAGGTCAAGGCCACACCGGCCAAAAGGCTCCTCAGCACCTGCAACCTCTGCGGTGTCTGCGTGGATGTCTGTCCGAAGGAGATCGATCTGGAACGCCTGATCCTGGACGGGCGAAGAAGCATGCACAACCAGGATAAAACACCATGGGTGTTTTATGAATTCTGGATACGCGATATGGATTTCGCCGATGGTGAGAACTGTGCCATCAGAAGAATGCCAACCGGCGTCGAAAAGTCCCGGTACGCGTTCTTCCCGGGCTGCCAGCTGGGCGCCAGCCGCCCGGAACTTATCGATAAGACTTATGGATATCTGAGAGACAAAATGCCGGACACTGGGCTGCTCCTGCAATGCTGCGGCGCGCCGGGAGAATGGGCCGGCATTGATGAGCGGCACCGGGAATCCATAGAAGGCATCCGATCCGCCTGGGAATCCATGGGCCGGCCGGCCCTGATCCTTGCCTGTCCGACCTGCGGCAGGAAATTCAGGGACTACATGCCGGAGATCCCGACGATCTTCATCTATGAACTTCTGGAACAGATGGACTTCCGGGCTGAACCAGAGAAGATCAGAGAACTTCTGGGAAGCGGGATAGTGGACGGCGGCATGTCCATCTTCGACCCATGCGCCAGCCGGCATATGCCCGAGCTACAACAAAGCGCGAGAAAATTCGCGGGCGAAATCGGCTGCGAACTGACGCCGCTGGCTGAGAACGGACCGAACGCGAAATGCTGCGGATTCGGCGGGCAGCCGGGCATTACGGACCCTGCCTACGAGAAATTCGTCCGGGAAAGAAGGATCGCCGAAGGGGACAAACCGTATATCATCTACTGTGTCAACTGCAGGGACTCCTTCCTGGACGCGGGGAAACCGTCTGTGCATCTTCTTGATATCCTTTTCGCGGATGCCGGCGGCAAAGAGACACTGTACGAGTTGCCGACAGCAACACAGCGGAGAACCAACCGCATAGAGCTCAAGCAAAAACTCCTGAAAAAATATTGGGGTGAGGAAATGGAACAACAAAAGAACGAACAAAATGAACAGAACCAGACCATGGAGCTCCTGGTGGATGACGAACTGCGGCAGAAAATCAGCCGCGAGCGCATTCTGGAAAGCGACCTTGTAGAAGTGATCGAATTCTGCCAGAGGACCAACCGGAGAATCTATGACGAAGAAAAAGGCACCTACAGCGGGTATCACGTCATCGGGCACATGACCTATTGGGCGGAGTACATCCCGGAGACGCCGGGCCGGGTCAGGCTCGTCAACGCCTATACCCACAGAATGAAAATAGAATTGGAGGCAGTCTGGAATGGAAGAAAAGTCGAAACTGATCTGTGATCGATGCAAGGTGGAGATGACTGAGGTGGAAGCTACCTTCAGCTATCTGAGGCGGTCCTTCCATCATAAGGTCTTGCGATGCCTGGAATGCGGCCAGGTCTATATCCCGGAGGAGCTGGCCAAAGGGCGCATGAAGGAAGTGGAGACCCTGCTCGAAGATAAATAGAAAAATAGACAAAACCTGATCAGCATAAGTCTGGTGCAACTATAAGGTTTGGCTCACGACAACCGTCCGGTAAAAAGCCAACAAACCGAGCAGAAACAGCAGGGAACCCCCTCAACGATACAGATCTTTTCATATTGAAATCTCAAAGAAAAGCCCTTTGAGACGCACGCTGACAAAAAAACAAATAAATGCAAAATAAAACTTTAAATAAATATTGCACAATGGAAAAAACTATGATATAAGTATAACGTTAAAGCCGCAAAGTTGACATCTCAGATATGCTAAATGTGCTCCTTATGTAAAATCCATACATAAAAACCAATCGGCCTGCAGATATACCCTCTGCAGGCCGATTGGTTTTTGGGCAGAAAAAGCACCGTAACGCGCTACTTCTATTTATTTTTGTGACATTTTGGTATATAATTATTTTACGGCCGGTGCCCTATTTACACAATTGTATACAAAATGCAGGCCGTGCAAAGTGTTACATTTTAGGTGCATTCTTTTACATCAGACAAAACTCATCACAAATTAATGGTAGAATTATGTTTGTGGTATCATTTTAAGAATGTCAGCAAATGTGCACGAACTCAAATAGAAATGGGGAGAGTGATTCGAAATGCTGAATGTGATGATATGCGACGAAAACACTGATTTTGCAAGGGCTTTCAAAGACCAGATCATCCAAACCTACGGAGAGCAAATACACAGCGTCGCATACTTCAAGAATGAAGAAGCCCTGAATTTAGCCTTGGAGCAATACAGCAACTCCAAATTAGTCGTATTCATGGATGCCGGCTTTTGCGGGGACAGCATTTCTATAGCAAAAAATATCAAAGAAAACTATCAACTGGTACAGATCATATTCATTTCCGGCTGCCTCAAATGCTGCACAGACATCTATGAAGTGGAGCATCTTTATTTTCTTAAGAAGCCTATTGACACCAAAAGGCTGTTGTCTGCCCTGGAGATGACCACGTCGAAAATTGACTCCACCTGCAAGAATATCCTGCCCATAGTAACGAAGGAAGCCAGCTATTGCATTCCCATCAGCAGCATCGAGTATCTGGAAAAAGAGCGGCGCCTCATCAACGTCTACGAAAAAGGCAACAAGCACAGCTTCTACGGGAAATACGAGGATTTGGAGGTCTACCGCAAAAGCAACCGCAACTTCTGGCGGTGCCACAACAGCTATGTAGTCAATTTCAAATACGTCGGCGCGCTCAAGGATCAATGTTTCCATATGAAGAGCGGCGCCATTATTCCGATCAGCCGGAACTACAGTAAACAGGTCAGGGAAGAGTACAGGAAGTTCCTGGAAAAAATGATATAGGACCCGAATTGTCGACGATATCCACAAGAATGAAACAAATTTATAAAATGCATACACAAGCAATTACCTGGGCAATCTGGTCAATAAATTACCGGAAGTGACCCTCAAAAGCACCACCCTAAACGGCGGCCTTCTGATTGGTGGCAGCGTGGACGCCTTCTCTGTCACCCTCGACGGCACCATAGTTACCAACAGAATGGTCGTCAGAGGTGGTGGCAAAACCCCGGCAAGAACTTTTGAAACAGCAATAGACATAATATCACTTTCACGAGAATGGTCACATCACCGTAAACGTTGTCAATTGCACCCATGGATCAACTTCTACTGGGACACGATGGCAGTAGAGTGCACGGTTATAAAGGACTTGAGGGTATGGAGTCTGATCGAAGGGCTATCTGATCAAATGCTTAAGAGTCAGGCTTTCTTCATAATTAACCACAAATCAAACAATAAATAACATGTTGAATTGCATTAGAAATTAAGGCTTTGTCGCGTGGATGCTTTGAAAACAATGGTTTTTAAAGAAGACAAGGCGCGTTCAAATTAGCAGTCTGTATTATTCTAAAGCGTTCTTTATTATTTTGTTTTATTTTAGTTGCTGTATCCGTTGCTGTACAATTAAAAATAGAGAAAACAATCTTATACAGTATCTTGAAATTTACAATATTAAGCAGTATACTTAAAAAGTGTTAATATTTGCTACAATTTTTTATATAAAGATAGTTATTAACCGCTTCAATATTACAAAGGTTTACTTTTTGAAACGATATAGATAATAGTATCCTAATTAGGAGGTAATGATCTTGGGCCAAACAGTAAATAATATAGAAGCTACTATAAAAAGGGAAATTACAAAAGTATATAAAGAAAATATAGGTAAGGGACCAGAGTCAACAACCGTAAGGGCTTTTGACAATATTATTTTCATAAGGTTTGAAGGCGGGATGACCCAACTGGAACATACCCTTATGAATACTGAAGATGGTGAAGCATTAGTTCGGAAAATCAGAGAAGAATTATTTTTAAATCAGAGTTCATTGTACGTACCAGTGATTGAAAACATAGTAGACTCAAAAGTTGCTGAAGTAGGGTTTGTTGTACGAGCAACTGATAATTCAGTATATATGACCTGTGTGCTCGAAGATGATATTAAAATAAATTAAAAATATAATGAAATTAATACAGTAGGATAGATGATTATTATTGGTTATCTGTTTTAAAATGTGCAACTAATGGATGTTATGTGAGTATTTTTATGCTTCATTATGTTTATAACAGCATTTTAATAAGTTTAAACGCTTATTGATGCTGTTATTTTTTTGCTATTAACCGTCATAAATCCACATATTTATCATAAATAGCAACTTATATTCATATAAAGAAAGGAGGGATATCGAAAAAGAAGCAGTGTGGAGAGTATCAATTATATTTTAAGGAGGAAATAATTAATGACAACAGGATTTGGTAATTTCAAAAGAAAAACTGCCATTATAGCAGTCGTATGCATGATTTTAACTTTAATCCCTTCAAGCTCATTCGCATTAGAAACTTCTGATATTTCTAATCATTGGGCAGGAAGTACAATCCAAAGCTGGATAGACAAGGGCCTTGTAAAGGGATATGAGGATGGGACATTTAAACCAGAAAATAATATCACTAGAGCAGAATTCATGACTCTTGTAAATGGCGCTTTTGGATACACTAAAACAGCTACAACAAATTACAAAGATGTTGCAACAGATTCTTGGTATGCAAATGCTATAGCTAAGGCAACTGCAGCGGGTTATATAACTGGTTATCCCGATGGAACTATGAGACCAGATAATCCGATTAGCAGAGAAGAAGCAGCTTCAATTATAACAAAAATTACTAAATATACGGAAAACGCAGAGGCTGCCAACAAATTTGCGGATGCAGCATCAATGACATGGAGTAAGGGTCTAATTGGTGCAGTTTCAAGCGCAAATATTATGAATGGATATCCTGACGGTACTTTCGTACCCCAATATTATATTAAGAGATGCGAAGCTATTGTATCACTAAATAGGATTATAAGTGCTCCAGCAGCTCCTTCAGTAACAATGAACGACGACACAAACAAAGTGTTTGGAATGACAACGGGAATGGAATACAAACTAGATTCTAATAGTCCGGTGGCATATAATGCTGACGTTTTTAATGAAATTGATTTCAGTGGCAGTCACACTTTACTAGTTCGATTCGCTGCTTCCGGTGAAATGCCAGCAAGCTTATCAACAACCTTAACATTCACAACGAACGCAGCAATAATTGGTGGTGGTGGCAGTGGCAGTGGAATCTCAACTGTTGCAGTAAGTGATATAAAAGTCACACCAACAACAATGACCTTACCAGCAGGGGGAGCAACAGGAACTATAACAGCAACAATAACTCCTGATAATGCTACTAACAAGACAATAACTTGGACGACAAGTGATGCGAATGTAGCAACTGTTACCAATGGAGTAGTAACACCGGTTGCAGCAGGAACAGCAACCATTACCGCGACATCTGCTGCAGGCGGTAGTAAAAAAGCAGACTGTGTTGTTACAGTTAAAATAGCGGCAACAATGGCCACAACTGGTCTTACTGGAATCCATGGAGACAAGGTATATCAGGAATTTCAGATGAAGGTTGGAGATGCTGTTATCGATCTTAGCGCAACAAATGTAGAAAGCATCAGTGTAGTAAACCCAGATGCAACAGAGGTAACATTAACTCCAGATACAGACAGTACACTGTGGTTCAATGTACAAAAGGCAACTGGTGATTACAAGTATACTGTAATTGACAAAACCGGAAAAACCTATGAAGCCACATTGGCTTGGACAGCACCTACGGAAGTAACGGCGATAGCTACTGGACAGTCCGGAGATCATGAAGGGATAACCTATGCAGAATACAAATTAGGAGAGCTTGATCTTTCGAGTTTTGATGCAATGTACGAATTTAAAGCCGATAAAACAATCGTTGCTCTAACTGCTAATACAGACACAAACCTTTGGTTTAATGTAGGAAGCCCAGTTGGGAACTATACCTTCCTGGTTTACAAAGGTGGTGTTTGGAGCAAGGCGGTGATCGCGCAGATATAATAAGGAGATTAAGTTACTAAAAACTAAATCAAGACCTTCCTTCCCAAGCTGAACTTACCCGTCAGTAATTGAAGGAGAAACTCAAATCCCCGCGGACAGAGTCGAACGAGGCTAACCTGCGGGGTTTTTTTGTTGTTACCATCTATTAGTCACTTTGAGACTGTGGTACAGCAGGTCATAAGAATATAGTGGTTGGATGCTATCTAAATTATAAAAAGTAGCCCCCTGGTTAGAAAAATGAGAATTTTTCGAAGGACTACTATGTGCTCGTATGGTGAATGGCTTCATACGTTCCGTGCGCCCATTTAAAAAAAACTGCCAGCCCTGAGATTAATATAATCTTTGAGGCTGGCGTCGGCTTGCCCTACTCTTGAGTTAGATATTCTTCTACCTCTTCAATTGATAAGTCAAAGTCCACTCCGTATTCGATACGGCTGAAATAGGAATCAATAATCCTATATCCATTATGTGGAGATCCTAATCTTGACTTTCGTAGATACAACCCTTGTCTCTTTGCTCGTCTGCGGAGCCTCTGCTCCCAGGCTTTATAACTTGTAGAGTATGCAATCCAAAGAAAATCAAGTTTAGAACCCCCAATAAATAAAATGCCGAAGGGAGGAGTCAATACTACTCAAACACTGAACAGTGTTTCGCATAAAAGAATTAAGAACGATTATGGCAATATATTTGGTTAGATGATTAATTTTTGGTTATTTTGCTTTTGCAATGAATCCTTAATTCATGGATCTGGAAGGAGATAATATATGAAAATTAAGCTGTTTTGGCCAAAATGTACTTATCTTCATAAAGAATGGTGTTCAGAAGGATTGGATTCTTATTGGGTGGAATGCAAAAATGATGAAGTGATAGAGAAAATTTTCCCTTATTTGTCTATCGAGCAAATTGAAGAAAGTAATAGAAATTATAGACACAAAAAGAGAATGCCAGAGACTTTGAAATAGAAACAGATAATTATTGCTTTCTTGTATCAAAGAATCTAAGCTCGATCGAATCCTTCCCGTGGTATTACCCTTACGCTGGGCAATGGAATACCTATTGCCCGTTTGAAGCAGTAAATGAGTTTCATATCTCCGATTTGAAAGAATTCGAAAACTATGCTGTTGCTATGAATAAACAGGGAAGAGTATACTGAATAAGGTTCTTTAATATAAATTGTTTGTTTGCGTTTTGTTATACATCAGGTTCGTCCTTAAGGATATGGTTAACTTCGATTGATATGAAGGCCAATTTCCGAGTAGTTTTATGGGGGAAATATGAAAAAGGCAATTCTGGCACTTTTGTTGGTCGGACTTCTTATATCAGCATTTGGATTTGATTCGACGGACGAGCCGACAAAAGAGCCTCCTATGCAATTAGCCACTGACGTGCCCGAAAATAATGAAACTGTCAAAGATGTGGATGATGGTGAAGCGCCTACTGACGCATCTACTGACGCTTCTATTGAAGATTCTATTGAATTGAGCTTTGAAGGCTGCCGTATCATAACAGTTGATGGCGGGGATTCAAGTGGATACAGAGAGCCCAATGCAGCTGTTGATATTGGATTCGGAGATCGTGAATATTGGGCGTTTACCAATGGATACGGGCAGCTCGTTAGGGTTATTGCTGAGGAAATCATTCCACAGGATGAAAGTACTGAACCGGTGACTTCTGACGGCTCTTACTATAACGATAAAGCCAATGTCCCGGGTGTTGAGCTGGATAATTATGACTGTGGGCACGTTATTGCGGATTCTCTGGGGGGCGTATCCAATGCATATAATATTACGCCACAGGATAGCACGATGAATCGCTACGGTGATCAGGCGTATATGGAGGAGGTCATTCGAGATGCCGGCGGGTGTACAGATTTTGAAGCAATAATCAGCTACCCGGACACCAAAACACAAATCCCTGATCATTATCATTACACCTATACCTTAATGGGAGAAGTCATTGTTGAAGACTTTGACAATATCAATCCTGAAGGTGAGAACTCAGACAGTATAAATCCTGATGGGGTAAACAAACCATCGAATGAGGGTGCATATGGCTTTGCTGCAACAAATGGTGAGGACGTCTCCTTGGTTGATACGAACGGGAATGGTCAGGTAACGATCGCAGAGGCTAAGGCGGCGGGGTATAAGATGCCCATTTCATCGGACCATTGGCTTTATAAATACATGGATGATCGTGATGGTGATGGACTCGTAGGGGAGTAATATGACAGATAAAAACCTGTTTTGAAAGGATTGCCGATTACAATAAAGGAGAGCGCATATGGTAAAAATGAAAGGTTGGCATGTTTAAATTGCAGCTGAAGCATTTGCTGCAGTATTATTTGCACATTGTGGATACGATGTATCCGTGCGATCGACAAGTGGTTGACTAAACATCATTATTGATCTTTCCCTGTTAAGCGGAATTTAATAACAAAAAATAACGTAAGGCCTAGGGCAAAAGAATGTCTCTCGGCCTTTGCGTTGTTTGGCAACCGATTTGCGCGAGATCCATATTATTACATATATAGTGGGATTTGTCACAAAATTCAATTTTTTTAAATTTGTATATTGACAATGGGGTGCAATATATTATTATATAGCTTAAACAATATGTTTATACAATAAACAAAAATTGTTTAAGCCTTTGATCATGCTGGCATGATATTTGCAATATTTTATGATTAAGACCGCTGAAAAATACAGTTTACTCGAGTTGTGCAAGATAAATTATTTAAATGAATCTTGACGGAAGGAGGTTTCTTTTTTACTTTCATAAGCAAATCGATATTGATAATTGAAAGGAGAATACTATGAGCAATGAAGCTAATCAAGGGATTCAATCTAAAGAATCCACGAAGCTGCTCAGAGTCCTTGGTCTTAAAGAAGGAATTACGATGACTACCGGAATGATTGTCGGAGTGGGTTTATTCACGGTAGGCACGAATGGCGTAGGGATGCTGGGGGGAATGATCGTTGTTTCTACCTTTATCGCATTCCTGATATGCCTCTGGCCGGCTCAGCTATACGGGGAAATGGGTACGATGTTCCCGCTCGCCGGAGGCACTTATAACTTCGCGCAGAAAGGTGTAAACAAGTTAGTTGCAAATATTGCCGGCTGGAACTACGCCATTGCAATTATTGGCGCTGTGGGTGCTTCAGCCCTTGCTTTTTCAACTTATTTAGACTTTCTGCTATTAGGCTTTGGAGTCGAACTTAACGTAGACCCTCGTGTCTTTGCCACTATCTTATGTATTATCTTTATAGCATTTAATTATGTTGGAATCGGCTTGGCGGCCAAAATGCAAAATGCAATGATTTTCTTCTTCTGGGGCTGCACGATCATATGGTTCTTTACCGTGACGCCGGAAATCAGTCTGGCGAACTTTTTCAAGGAAAACTCCGCCAGCTGGCCGGGCTTCGGTGTTTTTGTCCAGATCACCGGTTTGATTTGGTGGTGTTTTGCGGGCTTTGAGATGGTTGCGGGACTCGCGGGTGAAATCAAGTATCCGAGAATAACGATCCCAAGAATACTCCTGATCTCGCCGTTCATCGTATTTGCGATCACGGCTATTTTCCAATGGTATATTACCGGCCTGGTTCCACCGACAGCTGCAAATTACGAAATGCTGATGGTCTCGGAAGCCCCTTATGCGGAAGGCCTTGTCTCTGTGGGGATCCTCGGAACTCGTCTTATCATCCTTTGCGTCGGGATTGCTTTCGGCGGAGTCATCGCATTAATGAACCCTGGCATCAGCGGAACAGCCCGCTATATCTACCAAATGGGCGACGAAGGCGTGCTTCCAAAGTTTTTCAGCAAAGTCCATCCCAAATATCACACCCCGCATATATCAGTATTGTTCGTTGGCCTTGTAGCGCTTGCTCTGGTCATGACAAATTCACTGGTATTTATAGCTTCACTGAGTTTGTTCTCAATTCTTGCTTGTTACATTATAGGTTTCTGTTCCTATATAGGGCTGAGAATCCGCTTCCCTGAGATAGATCGCCCATACAAGGCACCTGGAGGTTTAGCCGGCGCCGTCATCAGCATAATCCTTTATGCAGTGTTGATGTCTCAGATAGGGATTGAAGCTTTATATACCGGAATCGGGTTCAGCGTTTTTGCAACATTATTCTATCTGGTTAAAACACGCATATTCAAAGGCGAAATTTATGAGGCGGCAATCGATACTTATACACTGCCGGATATGGACATCGAACCACCCGCAGATGAAAAGAAGAAAATGGATCGCTCCTTTAAAATTTGGCTTTCCGGCGCGGTAGCAGTCGCTTCAATTGCGATTCTTCTCTATGTGTTCGCATACATTTCTTAGTAATGATCTAGTTGAAAAATGAAAGGAAGAAAAAGGAATGGAAGTATTAAAACTATGTGTTAATGGGACATGGCACGAATTCAAAGTTGGATTGGATATCGAGCCACAGCATACTCTGGCATATGTACTGCGTGAAAAATTGGGCCTGCTGGGGACGAAGATATCCTGCGACACCGGCGAATGCGGCGCATGTACTGTGCTTGTCGACGGCAAGGCCACCCTTTCCTGTATGACGGTTGCTCTTTCGATGGAAGGCCACGAGGTTACCACCATTGAAGGGCTGCAGAAAGACGATCCTGTGATATTAGCTTTTGCTAAACAATGCGAACCGGGTTATGGCACTGCGATGCAGTGTGGGTTCTGCACACCCGGTTTTGTAATGTCGGCTAAAGGTCTGCTGAATGAGAATCCTGACCCGACAGCGGCTGAAATCAAACATGCGCTTTCAGGGAATTTATGCCGCTGCGGAACATACCCTGCCGCCTTGCAGGCGGTCCTGCATGCCGCTGAAAATATGAGGAACGGAAAGGAGACCCTGCAAAAATGATAGAGAAGAAAAAGGCATTTACTTACCGGGTGCCGCGCAAGTATATCGGTCAATACAGACCGCGTTCAGACGGTTATGAAAAAGCCAGCGGCTTGGCCAAATTTACCGATGATATTACATTAAAGCGCCTGTTCCCGGATATGCTCTATATGAAGATACTCAAAAGCCCTTATCCTCATGCCAGGATCAAGCGCATTGACACAAGCAGGGCTGAGGCTTTGCCCGGAGTTAAAGCGATACTGAAATATACCGATCCTGAGATTATGGAATTGAAAATGACCTCTGCCTGCTGGAGCGATGCTACCGGCTCGCAGGATCAAAAGCGAGGCTGGACTCATGGCGTCCTTGACAGGAAAGTCCTCGGCGATACAGCTCACTGGGCAGGTGATGAACTGGGCGTGGCAATCGGAGCCGAAGATCCAGAGACAGTAGAAGAAGCTATCAGACTGGTGGATGTCGAGTGGGAGGTGCTTCCTTTTGTGCTCACTGTTGAGGATGCGCTGAAACCGGAAGCCCCGCTGATACACCCGGAGGTCAACCCGGACAACAATTGCATACCCAATTTCGATTTTACAGGGCCGGATATATTCCTTGATCACGGCGACGTAGATAAAGCCTTCGCTGAAGCGGATGTAATCGTGGAAACGGCGTGCACTCACGGCAATGCCCAGCAGTGTGCATTGGACTACTGGAGCTGCTGTGTTGAATGGAACAGGAACGACCAAATTACCGTGTGGTCCAATTCCTATGCTGTCGATCAGACCCGCATCCATTTTTATGACATGTTCAGCAAGTATAACCTGCCGATGAGCAATATCCGCGTCATAAGCCCATTTGTCGGCGGCAGTCATGGCAGAGGAGATACCGGTGATCAGCCGTTCTTCCTGCTGTGCGGGTTAATGTCCAGGAAGACCGGTAGGCCGGTGAAATATAGGCAATCTCGCAAAGAGCATTTCCACGATACGCGAACCGCAGGGCTCGGAAAAGTCAAGATAGGGGCCAAAAGGGACGGCACGATCACGGCGCTTCAGAGTGAATTCGATGGGAATATGGGTGCATATGCCGACATCGGTATCGCAGCTGTAAAGTTCGTGCCGGGTGAATGGGCTGAGGCTTGTATCGGACATATTCCAAATATCCGCATGATCGGAAGAGGCGTCTATACCAATACAATACCAAGCAGCTGCGTTCGTTCCATCGGTAATATTCACATGAACAACTTTGTGGGCTTGGCCTTGGATACGCTGGCAGAAAAGCTGGATATGGACCCCATCGAGCTCGCAATCAAGAACTTGGGGCACCACGTCGTTCCAATCCCAAATCCTTGCGTGGAAGAGGTAGTTCGTGCCGGAGCTCGTCAAATAGGTTGGGAAAGACGGCATGCGCCTGGTAAAGGCGAATGGTTTGAAGGAACGAAGAAGCGGGGGATCGGCTTTTCCGTTAACAATACATGGCATACGGAAAATCAGGAAATTCGGCGAGGCCCTATTCAGGTTTTGATCAAACTCAACCCTGACGGCACGGTCATCCTTGATGCGCCGACTGTTGAAACAGGCCCGGGCTCCAATAGCTGTGCCATCGCTGCCTGTGCGGAGACGCTCGGCGTCCGGTTTGAAGATGTGCGCTGGATTTCGGTTCAGGATACAGAAACCGGCCTGAAGGATCAGGTACAAACGGACAGCGCGGTCTCCTACATTCTGGCAGAGTCAGTAACTCTGTGCGCTCTTGATGTGAAGCGCAGACTGCTGGAGATGGTCGGCGGCAAGCTGAACAGGGAGCCCGAGGAACTTGATGTAAACGATGGTCGGGTTTTTGTAAAGGCGTCGCCGGATACCGGAATAACCATCAAAGAGTATTATGAATCGATTGATTTGACGGATGGGGGAAACCTCGTACCGCTGACGGGTTATATAAACAAACCGATCGCTACGAAAGACGTAGGTATTGCCTATATGGCCTGCTTTGCCGAAGTGGAAGTGGATACGGAAACCGGACAGGTGGACGTGCTTAAACTAGTAGTGCCAAGCGATGGCGGCACTGTAATAAACCCGTCCGGCGCTGAGGGCCAGTTGGTTGGAGGCCAATGCCAGGGAATGGGAGAATCGCTTTTTGAGGGGATGATTTACGACGAAGCGACAGGCATACCGCTCAACTTCAACTTCGTGGATTACAAATTCCCTACCATGGCCGATTTTCCTGACATTGACCCGCTATGCATGGAAGTCTATCAGGGAAATGGATTATTCGGAGCCTGCGGTATGGGTGAAGCTGCCCCATGCTGTACGCCGAGGGCGATTGAAAATGCGATTTACAATGCGGTAGGCGTGCGAATGAAAGAATTTCCAATAACTCCCGACAAGGTCCTTGAAGCCTTGGGAAAGGTAGGTGAATAATATGGCCTGGCCACGTTTTCAATTTACGAATGCAAAATCGATGGACGAAGCGGCAGATATCCTGCAGAAAAGTAATGGCAGAGCTGTAGCGATCGCCAGCGGGACCGATCTGCTCCATGGATTCAAGGATAACATCTACAGTGAGTACCCCGAGCTGGTGGTCAATCTGCGCTCAGCCGGGGAGGAATATATCAAAGAGGACAGCAACGGTGTAAGCATCGGTGCGCTGACAACGCTCCACAGCATCGAAAAGAGCGACCTGCTGAAAAAACAGTACAGCGTACTGGCGGAAGCCGCTTCAACGGTGGCATCGCCGCAGATCAGGAATAATGCAACAGTTGGCGGAAACATTTGCCAGGAGCCCCGCTGCTGGTATTACCGCAACGCCGATAATATGTTTAACTGTCTTCGCAAGGGCGGTGATTTGTGCAACGCCCTTACCGGCCATAATGAGATCCATTCGATCTTTGGTTCGGTACAGGTGGGAACGACTCCGTGCAAATCTGCCTGCCCCGCCGGCAACAACATCCCGGATTACCTGAGCAAAATCAGGGAGGATAATATCATGGAGGCGGCTAAGATATTGCTGCAGACCAATCCCCTGGCGGCGATCACAGGAAGAGTATGCCCCCACACCTGTGAGGAAGATTGCAACCGCGGATGCTTTGACGAGAAGGTGTCCATCCGATCGATCGAGCGGTCGGTGGGAGATTTCATAATCGAACATCACGCTGAACTCATTCCACCGCTGAACGCTTCCACCGGAGAAAAAATTGCCGTTATCGGTTCCGGCCCCGCAGGCCTTGCAGCGGCGTTCTATCTGAAAAAACAAGGTCAAGATGTTGTTATATTCGATAAAATGCCGAAAGCCGGTGGGATGTTAAGATATGGGATCCCTTCGTATCGTCTGCCTGACGATGTTCTGGACGTTCAGATCAGAATGCTGGAAAGCATGGGAGTGGAGTTCGCTCTTGATACCGAGATCGGCAGGGATATTAAGCTGGCTGAGATCAGGAGCAAATACGCGGCAGTGTTTCTGTCCACCGGAGCCTGGAGTGCGGCTTCCATTCATTTTGACGGCGAGGATAAAACGATATCAGCGATGCAGTTCCTTCAGGATGTGGCGTTGGGCAAAAAAGTCAAAACTGGCGATCGGGTTGTGGTCATCGGCGGCGGGAACGTCGCTGTGGACGCAGCTGTCACATCCCGCAGGCTTGGCGCGGGGCAGGTGACCATCGTATACAGGCGGACCCGTGAAGAAATGCCGGCTTTCAAGGACGATGTTGAACAGGCTCTGGCAGAAAACGTATGTCTCAAAACATCATGGGCGCCGAATCGCGTGCTCGTTTCAGGAGGCGTTGTTACAGGGCTGGAAGTCGTCAAGAGCGCCACTGTCTTCAATGAGACGCTAGGACGTTTTGAAGCCAGGTCGGACAGCTCGGTCAAGGAAATAATTGAAGCCGACAGTATCATACTGGCTGTGGGGCAGCAGATCGATTTGAGCTATATTGAGCCGGAACTAGGGATTGGAGGCAAAGCGATCTCCGTCGATCCTGAAACCCAGCAGACCGGAATTGCCGGACTATACGCCGGCGGCGACAACGTGACAGGCCCTGCAACGGTTGTCAAGGCCGTAGCGGCGGGCCGGAGAGCAGCGGAAGCGATCAGCCGGTACGTGGGGAAAGTTAAATGTAACGAGATTGAAAAGAGCGAGCCGTCATGCAAGCTCTCAAGTTTCGATCCTTCATGCCTGAAGCATTCGAAACTGGCCCAAATGCCTGAACTGCCCGAACAGGAACGGAGCCTTGAGAAAGAAGATGCTCTCGGCCTGAGCTCTGAGCAGGTGAAGACTGAGGCCAAAAGGTGCTTTAACTGCGGCTGTGTAGCCTCTTGTCCGTCTGATTTGGCACCGGCGCTTGTTGCGCTGGGAGCAAAGATCATAACGACGAAGAGGATGATCGATGCGGATGAATTCTTCGCGGTGGGAGTACTGAAGTCTACCGTATTGGAACCTGATGAGCTGATAACGGAGATACGCCTGCCGGCTGTACAGCCGAATACGCAGAGCAAATATCTGAAGTTCCGTCAGAGGCAGGCCATCGACTTTCCGCTTGTGTCCGTGGCTGCGGCAGTGACCAACGAAAACGGTAAAGTTGCCGAGGCTCGCATCGTACTGGGAGCGGCGGCACCTGTGCCGGTGAGAGCAAAAGAGGCTGAGGATTTACTGAAAGGGAAATCGATCAGTGATCAGGTTGCGGCAGAGGCGGCTGAAGCCGCGCTATCAGGAATCTTCCCGCTTGGTAAAAACCGCTACAAGGTACAGGTAACAAAAGAATTGGTAAAGAAGGCCATTTTGGCCTGCCGCTGATAAGCGGGGGACGGTTCTAAACAGGAGATTCTATGAATAAAGGATCCGGGACGTATAAAGGCCACGTCACGGATCCTTTTGTATTGAAGAAGGGGAGACTGACGCCGGCGCTTAATCCGGATCGTTGGCCTTTTTGGCCTTTCTGATCTCCTTCAGATAGTTATAGATCGTATACCGGGAGACGTTCAGCTTTTCAGCGATGGTAATGACTCCCTTTTGCATGAGCAAGGCTCCTCGCTCGTCAATAAATTCAAGGATTTTGATCCGGTCGCTTTTATTCATCAGCGATGTAGGTTTGCCTACCAGTTCAAAAGCCTCTGAGATGACTTGCTCGAGAAACTCGTTGGAACTCAGCGAGTACAGTTCGTCAGTGACACTTTCGTCTATACTGATCAGATTTGCGATGGTGGATTGGGCGAGGGACAGGTAGGTGCAGTCGATATTGATGCCGAGACAAATGTTGACTTTACCTGATTTAATGAAAATAGACGAACTTTTGATTATTTTTCCATCCGGCGTCGTACTTTTATAACCGATCAAATCTTCTGTATACGGCCGGTTTTCATTGAGAATCTTGATGCCCAATGTAGAGATGGAATCGCCGATTTTTCTTCCCGAGACATGGCCGTTATGGATATCAATAATCGTACTGTCCGGATGATTGAGGTCGCAGATTTCAACCTCGCAGTTGCTGCCGAACGTATTGGCAATGCCTTCAGCCATTCTTTTCACCAAAGAGACTAATTCGTAATCGTTCATTTCAATAACATCTCCTTTAAAAACCTCAATGATCCAAGTGATACTTATCTAATTTATAATAAAGACTGCGTATGGATATATCGAGCATCCTTGCCGCTTTTGATTTATTCCCTTTACAGTTGGATATGATCCCGGACAGCAACGCTTTTTCCCATTCTTCGAAAAATTCAGCGTAGGTTTTATTTGAAGGGCCGGCTGAAACCGGCTGGATGCTGTTGCCGGATTCGGCGGCATTGATGCCCAGGCTGGGCAGATGATTATATTCCAACGTTGTTTCTGTGGGTTTCATATTGATAATAGCGCGTCCCAGAATGTTTTCCAGTTCGCGTACATTGCCGGGCCAGCTGTATTTTATCAAGGCAGCCTGAGCCTGGTCGGATATGGATGTGATATTACGTCCAAAATCATGATTCAGCTTCTTTACCAGAAATTCGCTTAATTGCGGGATATCTTCGCTTCGATGTCTTAACGGCGGGATCATGATCTGGATCATATTGACGCGATAATACAGATCCTCGCGGAATTTTCCGCTTTCGATCAGCTTCTCCAGATTTGCATTCGTGGCAACCACCACCCGAACGTCGACGTATACCGGCTTCGTATCCCCCACACGGATGATCTCCTTTTCTTGGAGCACGCGAAGCAGCTTGCTCTGCAGATTAAAGCTTAATTCGCCAACCTCATCCAAAAAAAGAGTGCCTCCGTCCGCTTCCTCAAAAAACCCCGGTCTGCCCCCGCGTTTTGCGCCGGTAAAGGCTCCTTCCGTATAACCGAACAATTCGCTTTCAAGCAATGATTCGGTAAGGGCGGCACAGTTGACTTTCATAAATTTGCTGTTCCTGCGCGGGCTGGCGTTATGGATCGCATGAGCGAACAGCTCTTTCCCCGTTCCGCTTTCACCCCGAAGCAGTACTGTGGCAGGAGTCATGGCGGCGCGCTGGGCTTGCTCGATGGCGTATTTGAGTGAGATGCTGGATCCGATGATGTCATTGAAGGTGTACTTGGCATTCATCTGCCTGCTTATGATCCGCCTTACGTCTGCAAGCTCTTCGGTTAATTTTTTGATTTCTGAAACATCGTGTACAACTCCGACGCTTCCCCTTAGCTTATCATTGACGAAAATCGGAGCGACGTTTACGATGACATCCTTTCTGTTTGGACCCAGCTTCATGCGAACGTTGTTGACCGGCTTTCGTGTTGCCAGCACCTTCATATGCATGCTTTCTGTGCCCTCAGGGATATCGACGGTAGCAGGCTGGCCGATGACTTCCTTTTCGCTGAGACCGGTTAGCTCCGTGTAGGCCGGATTGATCAGAATACCGTTTCCATGTTCATCAACAACCGAGATTGCATCATGAGTGGAATTGATGATAGCCTGCAATAAAGTTCGCGCTTCAATCAGGGAAGACAGTTCTTTCCGCAGATTCCTGACCTCCGAAAAAGGATGAAAGATAGCGACAACGCCCAGGATATCACCGTTTGTACTCCTGATGGGGATACGGCTCACAACCAGCTTAAGATTATTGACGTATTCGGTTTGGTTTAATTCCAGCTTCTTTGATTCCAGTACCTGATACAGCTTTGTATTCGGGTAGATTTCTTCGATCCGCTTTCCAATTGCATCTATCTCTTCAAATCCGAGCAGTTGTTCAGCAACATTATTAAATACAATAATCTTCGCATCTTGATCCACAATGATGATCCCATCATATATACAATTCAATATCGTGTTCATCAGTTCGGATTTTATCCACGTAAACATAACTTTAATTCCTTAACATCTATAAAAACAGATTTAACATTTACTACATTTTAACAAAAATGGAAAAACAACGCAATGAAATGTTGAAAAATATTTCTATGACTCGTTTAATTATTATGCAGAAATTTGCATATAATGCAAAATAAGTGAGCAAAAAATGTCATAATGCTTTACTTAAATATTTACCGACGTGCGCATAACATATTTTTTTATGTAGAAAAAGGTTGAAATTACAGTGTCCATCAAAAAAAATAATCGTTAATCAAAATTTGGAATGCTCCTTGCTATTAATAAAAGTAATTGGACGATGTTTCGTAACCAAAAGAATAAAAGCACTCTGTAACTTTTAAAACTCGCACAACTCGGGTGTTATAGAGTGCTTGGTAAGGAGTGATCAACTATGAACGCAAGATGGTGGGAAGAATACCAGAAGAAGCTGACTACGCCTGATGATGCTGTAAAAATAATAAAGCCGGGATACACCTGCGCCTCCGCAATGGGTGCCGGCGAACCGGCCGCGCTGCTTGAAGCTATGGTCGCCCGGGAAGATTTAACAAATGTATCGATCTCCCAAGTACTCGCAATGCGTAAATCGAAATATCTTGAACCGGATTACAGCGGCCGGTTCCGGCATATATCATGGTTTACGTCGGGAGCCAGCAGGCTGGCCGTACAGGAGGGCAGAGGAGATTATGTCCCTAGCTTTTACCACGAGATGCCGATGCTGCACCGGGATTATTGGAATTATGACGTTTTCTTTGCGACTGTTTCGCCGATGGATAGACACGGCTGGTTCAGCTTCGGCACTGCTGTAAGCGAATCTCATGCTATGGCGTCCAAAGCGAAAAAGATCATCCTGGAGGTCAACCGATTCATGCCGCGGGTTCATGGGCAAAGTATGATCCATATTTCCAATGTGGATACTCTCGTCGAAAATGATTCTCCGCTGCCGGAATTTATAAACCCTCCGCCCAGCGATAAGGACCGCAATATCGGCATGCATATAGCGGAGCTTGTAGAGGATGGCGCCACAATCCAGCTGGGGATCGGAGCCACGCCGAATTTTGTGGCTCATGAGTTATGTAAAAAGAAAAATTTGGGGATCCATACTGAAATGTTCACCGACGGTATGCTTGATATGATTGAAGCCGGCGCCGTAACGAATATGCGAAAGAACCTTCATCAAGGGAAATCCATAGCGACTTTCGCCCTGGGTACGAGAAAATTATATGATTTTCTGGATGATAACCTGGGGATCGAGTTTCATCCGGTCTCTTATGTGAATAACCCTGATACCATAGCGGCCCATGATAAGTTTGTGTCGGTAAACAGCTGTGTTGAAGTAGATCTGTTAGGCCAGGTCTGTGCGGAATCCATTGGCCCCGTACATTTTAGCGGAACCGGCGGGCAGGTCGATTTTGTTCGCGGATCCTCCAAGTCTGCTGGGGGAAAGGCATTCATCACAACCCATGCCACAAATAAAAATAAATCGAAAATTGTTGGGATGTTAAAGACCGGAGCAGTAGTAACCACATCGAAGAACGATGTGGACTACGTGGTCACCGAGTATGGCACCGCAAAACTGAAAGGAAAAACAGCCGCCGAGCGTGCAAGAGCGATGATTGCCATTGCACATCCGGAGTTCCGGGATGAATTGACTTTCGAAGCTCAAAAAATGAGATTACTGCCGTAACCAGTGCTCTGCAAGTTTGAAAAATTTTACAGAGCGCTAGACACTAGAAAAAATAAAGGAGGTGCTGATACATGTTGGAAATGCGCATTCATGGCCGGGGAGGTCAAGGAGTTGTCACGATGGCGGAACTTTTAGTAAAGGCTGCGCTTAAGGATGGCCGGGAGGTCCAAACCTTGCCGTTCTTCGGCGTTGAAAGGAGAGGAGCGGCCGTTAAAACGGCGGTTCGTTTTGACTCTTCACCCATCAAGGTCCGCTCCCTTTCCTATTACCCTGACGTTCTTGTGCTGATGCATGAAAATCTTTTATCGATTGGGCTTTCTCAGGGAATCAGTCCTGAGGGATATTTTGTGGTAAACGGGCAGGATCCAATACCTGTCGAGAAGTCACAATGGCTGGTGGACGCCACCGGTATTGCGACCCGAAACGGTTTGGTCATCGGTGGAGAACCATTTATCAATGTTCCCATGCTGGGGGCTCTGTGCCGGGTTTTTGAAATACCCTTTCCGCTGGTTGAAGAAACGATCAGGGATCAGTGGGAAGGAGACAAAGTCGCGCCAAATATTTCCGCCGCTAAAGAGGCGTATGATTCAATCAAACATATAGAGGAGGTCGGTTTCAATGGATAAATTCTGTGTAAATCCCCTGGCTCAGCCTATGAAAGGTGCGGGAGGCGCCACGGGCAGCTGGCGCACGAGCCGGCCTGTTCTCGATTCGGAAAAATGCAACGGATGCCTGATCTGCTGGCTTCTCTGCCCGGAAAATGTCATTGCCAGGGTAAATCGTGCGATCGATTATGTTTACTGCAAAGGCTGCGGCGTTTGTGCGGTCGAATGCCCAAGAAAGGCGATTGCTATGATTAAGGAGGAAGAAAGATGAAAAGGATCGTTGATACCGGAAATACTGCCTGCGCGATGGCCGTAAAAGCCGCAAAGGTCGACTTTGTAGCCGCGTATCCAATAACGCCTCAGACTTCCATATCTGAGAAATTGGCCGGATATATCGCAGATGGTGAAATGCAGGCTAAATATCTGCCGGTGGAATCCGAACACAGCGCAGCTAGCGCCGTTACAGCCTCATCAGCGACTGGCGCCAGGGTTTTTACGGCGACCTCGTCACAGGGGTTATTATATATGCACGAGATCCTTCATTATGCCGCGGGGGGCAGACTGCCCGTTGTGATGGCAAATGTTAACCGCGCGGTCTGCATGCCTTGGTGTCTCTACGTCGATCATCAGGACAGCGTATCCCAGAGAGATACCGGATGGATCCAGCTGTATGCGGGAACCAATCAGGAGATCTATAATTCGATCATTCTTGCCTACAAGGTGGCCGAAGAAATAAACCTGCCTGTCATGGTCAATTATGACGGATTTCTGATGTCACATTCTATGATGCCATTTGAGACTGTTGACCAGGATATCATCGATAAATTTCTCCCGGTTTACGAACCGGAATGGAAGCTCTATCCGGACGGGGGGACTTTTGGCAGCGTTACATCTTCCGATTTGTATGTCGCGCATCGCATGCGTCAATTTGAGGATATTTTAAAGGCTGGCAAAGTTATCGAAAAAAGTGCCCGCGAGTATGAGAAATTGACTGGCTTTGCATATAGCGGACCATTCCAGCAATACAGGGCCCAGGATGCGGAATTTTTCTTGTTATCCATGGGTTCCATGGGCGTCGAGATGGAACTGGCGGTCGACATGCTTAGAGAAAAAGGCATTCCGGCAGCAGGCCTGAGACTTAAGGTTTTCAGGCCGTTCCCGGGTGAAGAATTGTCCTCCATACTTCCAGAAGGAGCAAAACTGCTGGTCTTTGACCGGAACTGCGCTTTTGGGACGAGCGGCGGCGCACTTCTCTGCGAAGCGAAAGCCACACTGTTTGATCGAAAGGATAATATTAAGATAGCGGGATGCATAGCAGGCCTCGGGGGAGAAGACCTGCCTGCGCAATATCTTGCCGAAAAAGCCTGTGAATTGATGGGGGTGCTGAAATGAACGCTAAAATAAACGATCTTTCAAATTTAGAATACGTTATGCCGGGATCAGCAGCCTGCGCGGGCTGTCCTTCTGCCATGGCTCTGAATATTGTCGGCAAGGCGCTGGGAGAAAAGGCAATTATGATCATGACTCCTTCCTGCGCCGTAGCCAGCATCGGACTGCCGCCAAAATCATGCTATTCCATACCGACCCTCAATATCTGCTTCGCGTCCGCGGGAGCTTCTGCAGGTGCAGTCTCTGCAACCCTGGACACTTTAATTGAAAAGGGTCGGATAAAGGGCGATAAGCCTACGGTCTTCAACTGGACGGGAGACGGAGGCACTTATGACATCGGTCTTCAGGGAATTTCCGCTGCGGCCGAAAGAAATGATGATTTCATCCATTTCTGTTATAACAATGAGGCTTATTCCAATACGGGCATGCAGAGGAGCGGAGCCACTCCCATATATGCGGCAACAACTACTACACCCAAGGGAAAAGAGGTGGTACGCAAAAATGTGCCGCTTTTGATGCTTGAGCATAGAATCCCTTATGCGGCTACCGCTTCCCTTGCCTACCCGATGGACCTTTATCGCAAGGTGGAAAAGGCTAAAAGCATTAAGGGCTTTAAATATATTGAGATTCTCGCCCCTTGTTATACGGGATGGAGATTTCCTGCCAGTGATACGGTTAAAATGAGCCGTCTTGCGGTAAAATCCGGAGCCTGGCTTTTATGGGAGGCGGAGTATGGTAAATTGACGTTGAATAGTCCCACCGATCTTATCGCCCAGGGCAAAATAGAACCGGCGCCTATTGAAGAGTATATCAAAGGGCAAGGCAGATACAGCCAGCTTATGAAGAGTGAACAGAAAGAAGAATGCCTGCAAGCGATCCAGTCAGACATCTGCCGTGAACTGAAGTTTATGGCAGGCCGCGCCCTGCTGTAATTCAAATCGAAATACCATATACGAATTATCAAGACATAGAAAGAGGTGAACTTATGAGCCAGGGCAATATGCTGAACTGGAGCGAGCTAGGGTTTTCGTACATTAAGACTGATTTACGGTACGTTTCAAAGTGGAAGGACGGAGCTTGGGATAACGGCCAGCTTGTTAAGGATAATCTATTGACCATCAGCGAGAGCTCTACGGCACTGCATTATGGACAACAGTGTTTCGAGGGATTGAAAGCCTATAAAACGAAAGACGGGAGAGTCATTCTCTTCAGGCCAGATCAAAATGCAAAGCGCATGAGCAGAAGCTGCAAAAGAGTTTTAATGCCGGAAATCCCGGAACAGAAATTCATTGAGGCCTGCATCCTTGTTGCAAAAGCGAATATGGATTGGATTCCTCCGTACGGTACCGATGCGACGCTTTATCTCAGGCCGTATGTGATCGGAGTTGGTGATAATATTGGCGTAAGGCCTGCTCCCGAATATATATTTAGCGTGTTCTGCACTCCTGTCGGGCCGTATTTTAAAGGAGGCCTGGCCCCTGTCAATTTTACAGTATCTGAATTTGACAGGGCGGCGCCAAAGGGCACCGGCTCCGTGAAAGTGGGAGGTAACTACGCCGCCAGCCTCTACCCTCATGAGCTGGCTGTTCATCGGGGATTTGCCGACTGCATTTACCTTGATCCTCAAACCCATAGCAAAATTGAAGAAGTTGGAGCAGCAAATTTCTTCGGTATAACCAAAGATGGTAAATTTGTTACGCCGAAATCGGAATCCATCCTGCCAAGTATCACAAAATATTCATTAATGCATGTGGCAAAAAGCTACCTTGGAATGGAAGTGGAGGAGAGGGACGTCCCGATTGACAAGCTCGATGAATTTCAGGAAGCCGGCGCATGTGGAACAGCCGCCGTCATAACGCCCATCGGCGGTATTGAATATAAAGGAAAGCTCCATGTATTCTATGACGAGAAGAATGTAGGGCCTGTAACCCAAAAATTGTACGATACGCTTTACGGTATTCAATTCGGGAAAATCGACCCACCGCAGGGGTGGATCGTAGAAGTGCGATAAGCTTGAGATTGATGAAAAAACATCCGGAATATCCGTATAAGGCTACGAAAATGACACAGAATAAAAACGAGGCACTTTACGTTCTAATTTCGTAGAGAGACTCGTTCGATTTTAGGCATATTCGTTTACATATACTGCTTTTTTGTCAGTTTTATGCTGTATTTGAAGCAGATTTTCTAATTTTATAAGAGGACTAAAGAATTTGGGAGAAGGTCAATTGTTGAGTAAATGTTTTTCGATGCACTTCTTGAAAGAGACCTACTTCAATCCAAGAATCTTACGGGCTTCGTCCGGAATGGTAGTGCAATCTATATACTAAGAAGTCTTCTCGGATATCGAAGCAGTAAATCCAGTGTAAATCGAAACATTTATTTTAATATTTATTGAATAATGGAGTATAATCAAATCTTCATCCTTCGTTGCAAAGTAAATTGGCTATTCTCTTTCACTGCCGACAATGATTTTGCTGATTACAAGGGAAATCTCACTTAGGGGCTGCTGTATCTCGCCGGAAAACCAGCCCTGATAAAGATTGACAATACCGCCGGCTATGAACTGGGCTCGAAGCATGAATTCCGGTGATTTTCTTCTTACAGAGGGTATTTCCTCGTCATTCTCCAGATATTCCACGAAAATGCTCTTCAGTTTCGCAATGAACTGATCGGACCCTTTTGCGGTAATCAGGATGCGATAATATTCGGAATTTTCCTCCAGGTAGCGCGCGACCTTCAGAAGAAGGGGCAACGGATCCTGGAGGATATTTTTGTAGTGAAGCTCACTTAGAAATTCAAACATCTTCCCGATGATTTCATTCTCGATCTGAGTGATTACCGACTCAGTGCTCTGATAATGCGCATAGAATGTGCCCCGGTTGATATCTGCGCGCTTGACAATGTCAGTGACCGTGATCTTATCCACTTCCTTTTCCTTCAAAAGCTCCAGAAATGCCTGACGGATCATCTTGCGTGAACGGATTGCGCTCTTATATTCCGCTTTTCCACCCATGTGCCTTCTTTCCCCCTTATATACACAAAAAAATATTCATAAAATCCAACAGTATAAATCATTTTGTCATATTTTGTTCAGATTGCCGGAATCTGACGATTGAACTATGCTCGCTATTCTTATTATAATACCTTTCGTAGACAAAATTCAACATATGTATAATATTGTTTTTTAAGACAATTTTAAATTGTACATATTGCCATAGAGTTTCATGAATGGGAGTATGAGATGCTGAAACTAAAAAAGACGATCCAGAAAATCAATTCCGCAGACAGCGCTTTGAGAGGCCAGGCGATTGTGGACTTCATCGTGTACAGAAGCAGGCTAATCGAAAGGATTTTTGCCGTGCTGCTGATTATCAGCGCTATCTGTCTCCCTTTTGTACAAATCAATTACGATCTCAGCCGGTATCTGCCTGAGGACATGGCATCCAAACAAGGAATCAACCTGATGGAGAAGGAATTCGGATATCCGGGAACTGCCCGGGTCATGATCGAGGGGGTGTCCCTTTACGAAGCAAAGAATTACAAGGACCGCATTGAAAGCTTTGAAGGCGTGGACCGAGTCAACTGGGCAGACTCGGTATTGGATGTTTATCAGTCCAGCCTGTTTCTAGCCGATAAGGATCTGGAAGACTACTACAAAGACGGCTATGCCGTTATGGATGTGATTTTTACCGGGAACAATTCCGATGCCGGCACCCGTTCTGCAATTGATAAAATTGAATCGATGCTGGGCGACAAAGGCTACTATTCCGGCCCGGCCGTACAGGAGAAATTCCAGAATGAAGTGCTGGCGAAAGAAATGGTCAGCATCCTGCTGTTTGGGGTCGTGATTATTCTGGGGATCCTTTTCCTGTTTACCCACTCCTGGTTTGAGCCTATTGTTTTCCTTGCAGTCATACTGATTTCTGTTGTGATCAATATGGGGACGAACATCGTTTTCGGCACGATTTCCTCTATCACCCTAAGCGTTGCTGCCGTGCTTCAGCTGGCAATCGCCATCGACTATACCATCATTCTTCTGGATAACTTTACGAAAGAGCGAAAACGGAAGGTCCCTGTGGAAGAAGCCCTGTCACATGCCATCCGAAAAAGCATCACTCCCGTTTCGTCCGCCGGCGCGGCAGCCATGGTCGGTTTTCTTGTGCTGGCCATGATGCGCTACAACATCGGCAAGGACATCGGATTCGTGCTGGCAAAGGGGATCGCCATCAGTCTGGTTACCGTGATGCTGCTGACACCGGCTATCGTGCTTCGAAGCTACAAGGTCATAGAAAAGACGCAGCACCGATATATCGTCCCGTCATTCAAAAAAACGGCTTTGGAGATCCATAAATTCCGTGTTCCCATTGCAGTCGTTTTGATTCTGCTGGCGGTGCCTTCCTATGTGGGAAAAGATATGACGGATTTCACCTTTGGAAACGATGCGATGGGCTTGTCGAAAGGGACCGCCCTTTACGAAGATGACCAGAAAATCAACTCCATTTTCGGCAGGAACAATCTGGTGCTTGCCATTGTTCCCAATGATTCCATGGTGACCGAAAAAAAGCTTTCCGAGGAGCTGCAGACGCTGCCGTATGTGGGCCATGTCACTTCTTTGGCGAACACATTGCCCAAGGGGGTGCCCACCGACTTTCTGCCAGAAAGCGAGGTGAGCCAGCTGCATACCGAAAACTACGCAAGGCTGCTGATTACCATCAAGACATCGAATGAGAGTGAACTGGCCTTTCAGGCAGTCAATGAGATCACAAAAATCGTCGATGGATACTATCAGGAGCACGCATACATTATCGGCGTAACGCCGTCCACGATGGATATTAAGAGCGTCATTGTGGATGACTGGTCCAAGATTGACATCCTGTCGATGCTGGGGGTGGCTCTGGCGATCATGATCGCATTCAAGTCTCCGGTCCTTCCGCTGGTGCTGATCATCCCAATCAAAATGGCGACCTACATCAATATGATGATCCCGTATCTTCAGGGGGACAGCATCATGTTCCTCGGCTATATTATCGTCAGCTGCCTGCAGCTGGGTGCTACGATCGATTACTCCATTGTCATGACCTATCACTACCTTGAGCATAGGAAGACGGATGACAAAGTGACCGCGTCCATCAAGGCAACAGCAGACAGCATGCCGCCGATTCTCATGTCGGGGCTGATCCTGTCTGTGGCCGGATTTGGCGTATATTTTCTATCAAGCATCAATGCTATTTCAACTCTGGGGGTGCTGGTGGGAAAAGGAGCGCTACTAAGTATGTTTATGGTGATCGCGCTACTACCAAGCCTGTTTATCTGGGCAGACAGACTCATTATGAAAATTAGTGTTAGGAGGGTTTCGACCTATGAAATGGAATCGCATCATAGTATATGATAATCAAACGAAAAGAAAGCTGACGGCATGGATTTTGACGATAGCGATGGCGTTATCCGCTCTTGGCCCGCTTACGGGAAACGCCTATGCGGCGGCCCCGGCGGTCGCTGTAGATGAAGCGACCTACGTCAATCTGGACTATTATGGCCAGATTTCGGATGTCAGCATCGTAAAAGGCTGCAGTTTGAATGGGCTGACGGAGTTTGAGGATTTTGGTAAGTATGAGTCTGTGACCAATATGACCGGTTATGAGGAGCCTGTCCTCGTTAAAGAAAGCGTCAGATGGAATCTTGAGAAAACCAGCAGTTTCAAGCGATTCTACTATAACTGCAAGGTTAAAAACGATGCCATAGCGTTCCCCTGGAACTTCGACATATCGTACAAATTGAACGGCGTGCCGTGTAAGGCTGAAACCCTGGCCGGAGCCTCCGGCCTGGTTGAGATCGACGTCCATGTGATTCCGAACGATCAGGCGAAGGAATATTTCAGAAACAACATGCTGCTTCAGGTGGCGACCTATATCAATACGGAGGATGCCTACAGCATCGATGCCCCGGGCGCTCAGCTGCAGTCGATGGGCACCTATAAAGCCGTGGTTTTTGCCGCACTGCCAAGGGAAGAGGAGACTTTCACCATCCGCATAGGCTCCGACAGCTTTGAAACCAGCGGGATCATGATGATGATGATTCCCGGGACACTAAAGCAGATGGAAGAAATCAAAAGTCTGAAAGAGGCAAAAGATACCATCGAAGATTCCGCAGAAGCGATCTACAGCGGCTTTGATGAAATCCTGAATACCATGGAAGGAATGAAATCGGGGATCGAAGGGCTCAAAACAGGGACGCAGGGTTTGGAGGATGCCAGGAACACCTTCAGCGCAGGAAAGGATCAAATGAGGGAGGATGCAGACGACGTAATTTCGGATCTCACCGCTGTGAATCAGCAACTGAAAAATCTGATCCCCTACTTTCAGACAGGCCAGAATTCAATCAAAGACCTAAATGATTCCATTTCCGACATGATCAGCACCCTGGATAAACTCAAGGAACCTGCTTCTGACGGGAGCGCCTCTATCGCCGACCTACAGTCAGACCTTAAAGAACTGCAGACGATGCTGAATTTATTGAATAGGCAGACCGGCGATGCGATGACCAACATTTGGAAGGTTGTAAAGACGGATCCGAACAGCGGCATCAGCAGCTACGAACTGGCAAAGCTGCAGGGTGTAACCGGAATCGTCAGCACCGTATCCCCTTATTCCAGTACGATCAGCTCCCTGCTTTCCGAAGCGGTCGCGATGGGCAACACCACGATCAAGATCATTGATATCACTACAGAACTTATAAAGGAAGTGGACGAGCTGGGCGACACCCTCGGCGAATATGAGGATGATATGGTCAGCCTGCTTGGGGACTGCGAACAACTCGCTTCACTCATGAGCGACAGTCTGGAAAGCACTATTAACTACCTGACCTACTCCAAATCACTTCTGCAGGAGAGCGGGGATAAACTGGATGGGGCTACCGAAAAATCCTTAAAGAGTATGACCGATCTTCTTGAAAAAAGTCTAAGCGGACTTGCCAGTGTTTCAACTCTGCGTAACGCAAACAGCACCATCAGAAACACGATCCATGAGCAGCTTGATAAAATCGAAAAGGAAAACAGTTTTCTGAAGCTGGATGCCAATGCCCAATTCGTTTCCTTCACATCGGACCGGAACCCTGCGCCTTCCAGCATCCAGGTGATTCTTAGAACGCAGGAAATAACCACGGACCAGAATTCTGACAAGATTGTTGACTTGGAAACAGAAAAAGAGGACATCGGGTTTTTAAAAAGGCTAATCAACCTCTTTAAACAAATGCACAGCAACATCATGCCTTCTTCGTCATGAAAGAGCACATCTTTTATGCGAACAGGCTCAACGAGATAAAAACATAGTACACTATAAGGAAGGCTTACGAGCACAATATTTATAAACTCAGCAAGTATAGCATCAAATAATTACAGGTCATTTACCAATAATTACAATTGGCACCGGTTGAGCCTCCCAATGTGGTATAGTATAGAACACTGATTGGAATGTCTACAGTTAGAACTTGTAAAGTATGTAATCTATAGAAAATTAAGGGGTAGAACATCAATAAATTGAATGCCGAAGGGAGGCGTGAACATTACTCGAACTCTGAACAGTAATTTGGAAAATATCCTGACATTTCAGTTCTGGAAGGAGATAATATATGAAAATTAAGTTGTTTTGGCCAAAGTGTACTTATCTTAATAAAGAATGGTGTTCAGAAGGATTGGACTCTTATTGGGTGGAATGCAAAAAATATGAAGCGATTGAGAAAATTTTCCCCTATTTATCTATCGAGCAAATTGAAGAAAGCAATAGAAATCATAGACCAAAAGAAAATTGTGGCAACGACTTTGGAATAGAAACAGATAATTATTGCTTTCTTGTTTCAAAGAATTTAAGTTCAATCGAGTCTTTCCCGTGGTATTACCCTTACGCTGGACAATGGAATACATATTGCCCGTTTGAAATAATCAATGAGTTTCATATTTCCGATTTGGAGGAACTGGGGAACCATGCTGTTACGGGGCATAAATATAAATAAGAAACAGAACTCGTGCAGAGATGCACGAGTTCTGTTTCTTATATGGTTGTAATATAGATCAAGTTTTTCATAAATCTATATGAAAAGGTTTTTTTCTCGCAAGCAAATAGTTCAATACAGTAGCCTTCGCTAATTGTGAAACTCGATTGCCTGAACTATAATATATACAATACTGATTTTTTAAAGGGAGCTTGATTGTATGAGCGAACAAAGACAAATCGTCTTCGAAAAATTAAATGAACTGGGAATAAATTATGATTTAATTG
>CAZAMF010000011.1:0-68495 GCA_964486295.1 uncultured Oscillospiraceae bacterium
ACGTAATCCGTTTCCTCTGCCCGCTTTGCGTAACAGACGCACAGCTGGAAGCAGGATTTGCCATCTACGAAGCGGCTCTTATCAAATGCATGAAAATTATGGAAATCTCACAAAACGCAATAGGCTAATATTCTATAATTCCCTCCTGACAAAAGAGGAAGTATAACAAGAAGAACAAAAAGGCTGTGTGCAGGCCATCCTGCGCACAGCTGTTTATTTTGCTTGCAAAAACAGCAAATCACAGTATAATGTAACCATGTGTTTGTTGTGACCATTCATGGTTCTGCTTAGAAGAAAGAAAAGTTTCGAATCGAAAGGGATATAAATGGAAATTGAACTAAAATATCTGGTGGGCTCAAAAGAGACTTGCGAGGCTATTTTTGAGGATTCATATTTATTCAGTATTGAAGAAGAAGGAACCCGGGAAAAGGTCTTCATGAAGGCCGCTTATTTTGATACCGATGATCATATATTATCTAAAAACGATATCGCTTTTCGCGTCCGAATGGAACAGGATAAACTGATTGCTTCCCTGAAATGGAGAGGCAAGTGCGAAGGTGCGTTGCATAAACGTGAAGAAATCAATGTCCCTGTAGATAATCCGGATTGTTTTTTAATGCCGGATCCGGGGATTTTCAAGGAGAGCGAAATCGGGAAAGAAGTTATGAGGCTCGTAGAAGGGAAACCTCTCGTTTCCATAATGGAAATCGTTTTCATGAGAAGCCGTTTTAAAGTCGATACCGGCGGCAGTATTGTTGAAGTTTCTTTAGATGTAGGTGAAATTATGACTGAGGCGGGCAACCAGCAATTTTGTGAGTTGGAGCTGGAGTTATACTCCGGCAGCGAAGAGGAACTTATGGTGCTGGGGAACAAATTGTCCGAGCAGTATGGATTGCATGGCAATCCCGAGAGTAAGTACGTGAGAGGCTTGCGTTTACTGGGTATACGATGACTTTAAAGGGCTGATAAAGCCCTTTTTCATTGTCATTTTCATTTACTTATATATAAATATAGGTTATAATAATATGCGTTCTGCGCCCGGATCAAGAATCCGGCTATATAATCGTTAAGAGATCTGAAAAAATGAATAATATATGGAGGATAAATAAACAATGAAGGCAACATTTATAGCAAAAGAAAAAAATGACGTCAAATTTTCAATGGAGTTTACAGCAGAAGAATTTGAGAAGGCCGTCAACACTGCATATCAGGAAAACAAGGGCAAGTTTACGGTAGATGGCTTCAGAAAAGGCAAAGCTCCAAGAAAAATCATAGAAGCTCGTTATGGAGCTGAGATTTTCTTCGATGATGCCATCGATAAACTCTTTTCTGAGGAATATGGCAAAGCAATCGAGGAATTGAAATTGGAAGTGATCGACAGACCAAGAGTCGAGCTGGGCCAGATCGAAGCAGGTAAAGGTTTTACAGCTACGGTTACTGTAGAAACTTATCCGGAATTTGAAGTGAAAGACTATTTCGGGATAAAGATCGACAAAATCGAAGAAGTTGTGGATGATGAGAGAATCGAAGCGGAGATGAAGAAGCTTCAGGAAAGAAATTCCAGAATGGTCAACGTCGAAAGACCTGCACAGAACGGCGACACTGTGCTGATCGATTATTCCGGATTTGTAGGAGACGAGCAGTTCGAAGGCGGCACAGCCGAGAGATATCCGTTGAAAATAGGATCAAACACATTTATTCCGGGATTTGAAGAACAGCTGATCGGGGCTACTGTGGGTTCTGACATGGATGTCAAAGTAACCTTCCCGGAAGAGTACCATGCGGAAAATCTGGCCGGCCAGGAGGCCGTGTTCAAATGCCATATACACGAAATCAAAGAAGAACAGCTGCCTGAACTGAACGATGAATTTGCAAAAGACATCAGTGAATGGGATACGCTGGAGGATCTTAAAAAAGATACCCGTGCAAATTTGGAGAAGGCAGCCGCAGCAAGATCTACAGACAAAATGAAGAATGCGGTTCTTGAAAAGATCTATGAAGCAAATGACATCCAGGTTCCGAATGCAATGGTTGAAGAGGAAATCGACAATATGATGACTGAGTTCGACCAACAGCTCAGATATCAGGGACTCGACCTGAACAAATATTTTGAGTATCTCAACAAGGAGCCAAAAGAGTTCAGAGAAGAGATGCGCGAAGACGCATATAAGAAAGTGAAGACCCGCATGATCGTAGGAAAAATCTCCGATCTGGAAAAGATCGAAGCCTCAGAAGAGGATCTTGACAAGCATTTTGAGCTGCTGGGAATGCAGTATCAGATGGATGCGCAGAAAGTCAGAGAAGTCGTGGGCGAAGCGAACAGAGGTCTTTTTGAAAAAGATATCAAGATGAAGAAAGCACTGGATCTGATATTTGAAAAGGCGGATATCAATTAGTGCGTATATGCTTATTATAACAGCGATAAAGAAAGGGAGGGCTCACAAATGGCTTTAATACCTTATGTTGTAGAACAGACATCCAAAGGTGAAAGATCATATGACATCTATTCCAGACTGCTTAAAGACAGGATCATATTTATCGGTGAGGAAATCGATGAGCATTTGGCCAGTGTAGTAGTTGCGCAGCTTCTCTTTCTTGAAGCTGAAGACCCGGACAAAGATATCAGTATTTATATCAACAGCCCGGGGGGCAGTGTAACAGCGGGAATGGCTATTTATGACACGATTCAGTTCATCAGACCGGAGGTGTCCACGATCTGCATGGGGATGGCCGCCAGCATGGCAGCGTTCCTTCTGGCAACAGGTGCGAAAGGAAAGAGATTTGCTCTGCCGAACGCCGAAATTATGATCCATCAGCCTTTGGGAGGGATTTCGGGACAGGCGGAAGACATTAGGATCCATGCGGAGCATATATTAAAAACCAGAAGCAAGCTGAATAAAATATTATCGGAAGTCACGGGGAAGACACTGGAAGTAATAGAGAAGGATACGGATAGGGATAACTTTATGAGTGCGGATGAAGCCAGGGAATACGGCATCATTGACAGCGTCAAAAAGTCCAGGTAACGGGGGAACAATAATGTCAAAATATGATGACGAAAAACAGCTTTGCTGCTCTTTCTGCGGAAAGCCGCAAAGCAAAGTCAGAAGATTGATTGCGGGGCCAAATGTATACATTTGTGATGAATGCATCGAGCTTTGCATGGATATCATCGAGGGGGAACTGGAAGAAACATATCGTGAATCCGAAAAGGACAAAAATTCGGATATGGTTTTGCTTAAGCCGAAAGCGATTATGGAAAAATTATCGGAATACGTCATTGGGCAAGACGAAGCTAAAAAGGCTTTGGCAGTTGCCGTATACAATCATTATAAAAGAATCAACAATCTGAAGATGAAGGATGATGTTGAACTTCAGAAGAGCAACGTGGTCATGATCGGACCGACGGGCTGTGGTAAAACCTTGCTTGCCCAGACCCTGGCTAAAATACTTCAGGTACCTTTTGCCATTGCTGATGCGACAGCATTGACCGAAGCGGGATACGTGGGTGAAGATGTGGAAAATATCCTCCTGAAACTGATTCAGGCAGCGGACTATGATATTTCAAAGGCCGAGAAGGGTATTATATACATTGATGAGATCGATAAGATCGCAAGGAAATCAGAGAACGTTTCGATCACAAGGGATGTCAGCGGAGAAGGTGTTCAGCAGGCGCTTCTGAAAATAATTGAAGGCACTATTGCCTCTGTACCGCCACAAGGCGGCAGGAAGCACCCTCAACAGGAGTTTATTCAATTTGACACCACGAATGTCATGTTCATATGCGGCGGTGCTTTTGACGGCCTTGACAAGATCATACAGCGGCGGATCGGAGAAAAAACTATCGGGTTTAATTCCGAGTTGAAAAAAGGTGCTGAAGACGAAAACAACCTCATCAAAATGGTTCAGCCTGAAGACCTTCTGAAGTTCGGACTGATACCGGAGTTCATAGGAAGACTTCCTTCTATCGTTACGTTGGATGAACTTTCAAAAGAAGCGCTGGTCAAAATCATTACGGAACCGAAAAATGCGCTGATGAAGCAGTATAAAAAGCTTCTGGAGATGGACGATGTAGAGTTTGAAATCGAAGAGGAGGCTCTCCAGGCAATCGCCGAAAAAGCCATAGAAAAGAAAACCGGCGCCAGAGGTCTCAGGAGCATTCTTGAAAAAACAATGACTGACATCATGTTTGAGATTCCATCCAGACAGGATGTAGTCAGATGCACAATCACCAGAGAAACCATCATGGATAACGAAAAACCGAATCTGACACTTATCGATAAGGTGCCTAAGCCTGCAACAGTATCAAAAAAAGCAAGAATCAGCAAGAAGCAGGAGTCGGCATCGTAAAATGGGGGGAGATTTATGAACAAAAAAGAAAAAGATTATGAAGATAAAATAGAAAAAGAAACTCAGCAAGAGGAAAAAGAACCGGCAGAAAAAACAGAAGCTGAAGACCAGATGGAAGAACTCCTGGACAACGAAGACAGCACACTAAAGACTCTGCCGATGATCCCGCTGAGAGGACTTGCTATATTTCCGAATATGGTGCTTCATTTCGACATAGGCAGGGAGAAATCCATCAACGCGCTGGAAAAAGCCATGATACTGAACAAGCACATATTCCTTGCTACTCAAAAAGACGAGAATACGGATTTGCCTACATCAGCCGATTTTTATCACATCGGTACAGTGGCAAAAATCAAACAGATGCTGAAACTGCCCGGGGATAACATCAGAGTGCTGGTTGAGGGAATTGCCAGAGCAGAGATTAAGGATATCGTTTTTGAGGTGCCTTATTTCAGATGTGCCGTCAATACGATCCCGGATGTTGAGCCGGATATTGACGATCCAACGATTCAGGCATTGATCCGGCTTGCCATTAATTCTTTCGATGAGTATATGGAGTTGAAGCCGAACGGGCAGAGAGACCTGCTCCCAACGATTATGAGCATCAAAGAGCCGGGCCGTCTTGCCGACATGATCGCCTCTCATATTGAAATCAAGATCGAGGACAAGCAAGCGATCCTCGAGGCATTTGATGTGAAGAAACGTCTGGAACTGATCAATGATATTCTGGCGAGAGAAATAGAAATCCTGAACATCGAACAGGATATCAACTTCAAAGTCAAATCACAGATCGACAAGAATCAGCGCGAATATTATCTGCGCGAGCAGATGCGTGCGATCCAGGACGAACTGGGTATGGATGAAGACGTTGAAAGCGAGATGGATGAATGGTTCAAGCAGCTTAAAAAACTGAAGCTTCCTGAAAAAACAAATGACAAAGTTGAAAAAGAGATCAAACGTTTCGGAAAGATGATGCCTTCATCGGCAGAAGCCTCTGTCAGCAGGACCTATATTGAAACCATACTGGCATTGCCTTGGAATAAAAGCTCTAAAGGCAAAATCGATATGAAAAAGGCCGAAGAAATTTTGAACAGCGACCATTACGGCCTGGAAAAAGTCAAAGAGAGAGTACTGGAATATCTTGCGGTGGTCCAGCTTTCCAAGGGATTGAAAGGACCGATCCTTTGTCTCGTCGGCCCTCCGGGCGTCGGCAAAACATCAGTCGCAAAATCTGTAGCGCGGGCAATCGACAGGGAGTTTGTCCGTATGTCCCTGGGAGGCATGAGGGATGAAGCGGAAATAAGAGGACACAGAAGGACATACATCGGAGCCATTCCGGGAAGGGTCATTTCTTGCATCAAAGATGCTGGAACCAACAACCCGGTATTCCTTTTGGATGAGGTCGATAAGATCGGTGCAGACTTCAAGGGGGACCCTGCATCAGCACTGCTGGAAGTTCTCGACCCGGAACAAAACAAAGACTTCACGGATCACTATCTTGAAGTTGCTTTTGACTTGTCCAAAGTCATGTTTATCACTACAGCTAATACCACAGATACCATCCCGAGGCCTCTTTTGGACAGGATGGAGGTCATTGAGGTTCCCGGCTATACTTCGGAAGAAAAAGTCAGGATCGCTATGAACTTCCTTTTACCGAAAAAGATTGCTGAGCATGGACTCAAAGATGAAGACATCCAGATCCCGGAAGAGACCGTCCGTGATATTATAAACTATTACACTAGAGAATCAGGCGTAAGAAATCTCGAGAGAGAGATCGCAAATTTGTGCCGCAAGGTTGCTCGAAAGATCGTAACGGATGGAAGAGCCCGCTTTGACATCACGCCGGAAATGCTGGAAAGCTATCTGGGCAAACGCAAATACAGATACGATATTATTGAAGGGGACGAGGAGATCGGCGTTGTGACAGGCTTGGCCTGGACCGTCGTCGGAGGGGACACTCTCTTTATCGAAACTTCGGCAGTTCCGGGCAGCGGGAAACTGGAGCTCACCGGACAGATGGGAGACGTCATGCAGGAATCTGCCAGGGCAGGGATCAGCTACATCAGAAACAAGGCAGCTGCATTCGGTATCGATGTGGACTTCTATAAAAAACTGGACCTTCATATTCATATTCCTGAGGGCGCGGTACCGAAAGACGGACCGAGCGCAGGAGTAACCATGTGCACCGCCATGATTTCAACCCTGACCGGTATAGCTGTCAGGAAGGATGTTGCCATGACAGGCGAAGTGACCCTTAGGGGGAAAGTACTTCCTGTCGGTGGTATCCGGGAAAAAGTACTGGCCGCTCACAGAGCCGGAATCAAGAAAGTGCTTTTACCTGTGGAAAATGAAAAAGATCTGGATGACCTCCCTGAAAATATCAGAGCAGCCATGGTCTTTGTGCTGATCAAGACGGTGGATGAAGCTTTGGAAAACGCTCTGGTCAGAAAGCCAAAGGCAAAAGTGCAGAAAAGCAGCGCTGAAAAGGTCAAAGAACAATGATTATTAAAAAAGCCGAACTGGTGGCTGTTGCAGTCAAGCCGACACAATATCCCAGTGATGATAAAAAGGAAATAGCTTTTGCCGGCCGATCAAACGTCGGGAAGTCTTCTCTTTTGAATCTGCTGACGAACCGAAAAAACCTGGCCAGAGTATCCGGGAACCCCGGCAAAACCAGAACGATCAATTTCTATGAGATCAACGAGGGTTTCAGGATCGTGGACCTTCCCGGGTATGGATATGCAAAGGTATCGAAATCTCTGACAGAATCCTGGGGCGAAATGATCGAAGCTTATCTGAATGGCAGAAAAGGGCTTCTAAAAGTGATCCAGCTTGTTGATATCAGACACATACCATCGGCCCAGGACATTCAGATGTATGAATATCTGAGGCATTATGGCCTTGACGGGGTCGTTGTAGCGACCAAGGCCGATAAAGTGTCCAACAACGACTTGCTCAAATGCATGAGCGTGATCAGAAAAACTCTGAACCTCTCGAATGAGGATATCGTTATTCCGGTTTCAACGCTCAAGCGCACCGGTATAGACAAATTAACGGAGGTTATGGATGCCATATATCAGCTTCCAGGTGATCGTTAAAAGAATCAAAGCAATCAAATTTATGATGAAGGATCCTAAGGTTAAAAGAAGAAAAAAGCTTCTCGTAATTGCAGGCTTGTTTTATCTGTTTCTTCCGATCGATCTGATCCCGATAGCAATTTTCCCGCTTGGACTATTGGACGATACCCTTTTATGGATCTGGATTTTATGGTACTTGAGAGAGACGCTGGACACTTATTGGCTGGGCGAGAAGACCGTGGATTTATCCAGAACCTATCGAGGCAAGACCATTATCGACGATGTCGAATATGAAGTAAAGGAAGAGGGCTCCGTTAAAGCCGATACCGAAAAAAATAAGGGGTAAGTGAATGAACAACGATTATCAGATCGGAACAACATTGATTACTGAAGAGCAGATCCGCGTGAGAGCTAAGGAGATCGGAGAACAGATTACAGCGGAATTCAGAGGTCAGGAAGTTCTTTTTATAGGAATTCTTAAAGGCGCCATATTATGGCTTGCAGATGTTGTCAAGAATGTGTCTTTGGATACAAAACTGGATTTTATGGCTGTGTCAAGCTATGGGGCGGAGACCAGGACTTCAGGAGTAGTCAGGATTGTAAAGGACCTCGACTCCAGCATTGAAGACAAAAATGTCATCATCGTTGAGGATATTGTCGATTCAGGAATCACCTTGAATTATTTAAAGGGATATTTGAACGGCAGAAAACCGAAAAGTCTGAAGATATGCACACTTCTGGATAAGCCGGCTGGCAGAAGAATAGAAATTCAGGCTGATTATGTCGGTTTTGAAGTGGAGGATAAATTTATTGTGGGTTATGGTCTTGACTATAACCAGAAATACAGAAATTTGCCATATATCAGCTATCTTGAAGAATGAAGGCGGAGCCGGTAAAATTTATCAATCATTAATATTAATTAATACAAAGGAGATATCGAAATGGGTTACAAAGTACAAATAGGTTTATCAAACAAACACTTGCATCTTTCTTCAAAAGATGTGGAAACCCTGTTCGGCAAAGGATACAAGCTTACCCCGTCCAAGGATCTTGTTCAGCCGGGTCAGTTTGCTGCCGAAGAAAAAGTGGACATCGTAGGCCCTAAAGGCACGCTGAAGGGAATCAGAGTCCTGGGTCCTGAAAGACCTGAAACTCAGGTTGAGCTAGCCATGACTGATGCAAGAGCTATTGGAATCAAAGCTCCTGTCAGAGAATCAGGCAAGCTGGAAGGGACTCCGGGATGCACGATCGTTGGCCCGAACGGCAGTGTTGATATTGACCATGGCGTTATCGTAGCCATGCGCCATGTCCATCTTTCCCCAAGCGAAGCCATAGAAGCCGGGGTAAAGGACAAGGATTGTGTCAGCATCAGAGTTGGCGGTGAAAGGGGCCTGATATTCGAGAATGTATTGATCAGATCAGGAGAAGGCCACAAAAGAGAATGCCATCTGGACACCGATGAGGGGAACGCAGCAGGATGCGGCCCGGATGCAGAATGTGAAATATTAGTTTAGTACCCAAAAGAAGCACTTAGCCAGAACAAAGCCCGCTTGTTTTCAGCGGGCTTTATGATAGATTGAGAAAGTTCTTCCCAAAAGCAGGAGGGAATTGTGAAACCGTTAAACAAATATTTTGATCATACTTTACTGAAGGCCGAAGCCACCACTGAACAGATCAAACTGCTATGTACGGAAGCCAGGGAATACGATTTCTACTCAGTGTGCGTCAATACTTGCTATGTACCCCTGGCGGTTTCAGAACTCAAGGGAACGGATATCAAAGTGGCTGCAGTGGTAGGATTCCCATTGGGCGCGATGTCCACGGAAGCTAAAGCTTATGAAACGGACTGGGCTTGTGAAAACGGTGCGGCTGAGATCGACATGGTGATCAATATCGGAGCGCTGAAGGAAGGTCGTCATGAGTATGTAGAAGGCGATATTTCCGCTGTCTGCTCATTCGCTGCGCAATACAAGGCCAAGGTTAAAGTAATACTGGAAACTTGTATGCTGACGGACGAAGAGATCGTAACCGCATGCGCTATCGCTGAGAAAGCGGGAGCTGATTTCGTTAAAACATCCACCGGATTCTCCACCGGCGGAGCAACAGCCAAACAAGTTGAACTGATGAAAAAAGCAGTCGGAAACAGACTGGAAGTTAAAGCATCCGGTGGAATTCGCGACTATAAAACAGCGAGAGAAATGATAGAGGCAGGTGCTGACCGACTTGGCGCATCCGCATCGGTGTCGATCATGAAAGAAGCCGGACTATATAACAAGGAGTAAATTATGTTCATTCCTGATCCGATAGCATTTACAATTCTGGGGTTGGAAGTTCGCTGGTATGGCATTTTAATAGCGGCTGGAATGACTCTGGGAACCCTTGTGATGTACCGTCGTGCGGAAAAGCATCAGATCGATCCGGAAAAAATCCTCGATTTCATTATAGCGGGCATTCCGGCAGGGGTAATCGGCGCCAGAGCTTATTATGTCATATTCAATTGGTCGAATTATCTCAATCCTGACGGAAGCGCTGACTGGGGCAAAATCATAAATATCCGACTTGGAGGCCTTGCCATTCATGGCGGGCTGATCCTGGGTTTTGCGGCTGTGTACCTGTTGTGCAGATCGAACAAATATAATGCGGTTAACGTGCTGGACCTTGCCGCTCCCGGTATCGCCCTGGCTCAGGCTATCGGAAGATGGGGCAATTTTTTCAATTCCGAGGCTCATGGCGGGCCTACGGACTTGCCCTGGGGGATATTGGTGGATGGACAGATGGTTCACCCAACCTTCCTTTATGAGTCGATCTGGTGTGCCCTGTTATTCATCTTCCTGATATTTATAGATAACAGAAGAAAATTTACAGGACAGACAGTGTTGCTCTATGCTTTTCTCTATTCATTGGAAAGATTTTTTGTGGAAGCACTGAGAACAGACAGTCTTATGATCGGTCCATTTAAACAGGCACAGGTTTTCAGCCTGATTGTAATGATCTTTTCAGCAGCCGTGTATTTCTACCTGAATCGTAAATCAAAAAATCTGAATACGGAGAAAAACCCAACCGTTAAATAAACAAAATCGAAGGAGAATCTGGAATGAAGCTGGGCATAGTTGGTCTCCCGAATGTAGGGAAAAGTACATTGTTTAATGCAATCACAAAGGCTGGAGCGGAAGCGGCGAATTATCCGTTCTGTACGATAGAGCCGAATGTCGGTGTTGTAACAGTACCGGATGAGAGAATAGATGTACTTCATAAGATGTATAACTCAAAAAAAACAGTATATACAACCATTGAATTCTATGATATCGCAGGTCTTGTTAAAGGTGCGTCCAAAGGAGAGGGACTCGGGAACAAGTTTCTGGGACATATCAGAGAGGTTGCAGCAATTGTCCATGTTGTCCGCTGTTTCGAGGATGAAAATGTCGTCCATGTTGACGGGAAAATAAATCCTTTGTCTGATATAGATACCATCAACACAGAATTGATCTTGTCGGATTTGGAATTGCTGGAAAGACGGATATCAAAAACCGAAAAAAGCCTGAAAGCGGATAAAAATCTCGGAACGGAACTGGATATCCTGCGGACGGTATATGATACGATGGCGCAAGGCAAATCTGCAAGAGCGCTAGCTGATTCTTTTTCAAAGGATGAGGATGAATTTGTAAAATCTTTGGATCTGCTTTCCTATAAACCGGTGATTTATGCTGCCAACGTTTCAGAAAAAGATGTCGCTTCAGGTGACAATGATTTTGTGAAGGCCGTAAAAGAGTTTGCTGCAGCAGAAGGATCCCAGGTTGTTGTGATTTGCGCAAAAATAGAGGAAGAATTAGCGGAATTGGAAGAGGATGAAAAAAAGATTTTCCTGGAAGAACTGGGGATCGCCGAATCCGGGCTTGATCAGTTAGTCAAGGCTTCCTATACTCTGCTGGATCTGATTTCGTTCCTGACGGCCGGAGAACCGGAAGTCCGTGCATGGACCATAAGAAGAGGGACTAAAGCGCCTCAGGCGGCCGGCAAGATCCATACGGATTTTGAAAAAGGCTTTATCAGAGCCGAAACCATTGCTTACGATAAACTGATTGAATGCGGCGGCAACCTGGCGCAGGCCAGGGAAAAAGGTCTGGTCAGATCTGAAGGCAAGGAATATGTCATGAAGGATGGCGATATTGTGCATTTCCTGTTTAATGTTTAATACAAATATTGTGCATTTATATTTATCAAAAAGGAGGGTCAACAGTCAATGAGCAGAAACATCATCACCTTTTATTTCAGCGGAACCGGAACGACCAGGAAGGTGGTTCAACAACTGGCGAAAAGCCTTGCCGACAAAATGGGCAAATCTGTGGAAATCAAAAATTTGGATTTTTCTCTGCCTGAAGTAAGAGAGAATACCCCGATCTTCAGTAAAGAAGATATCGTAATTGCAGGCGTGCCGGTTTATGCCGGAAGAGTCCCGAATGTTCTTTTGAAATATTTGAATACGATCCAAGGAAACGGGGCGCTTGCTGTTGCTGTCGTTCTATACGGCAACCGCAATTATGACGATGGGCTGATTGAATTGACTGATATCCTTACTGAAAAAGGCCTCACAGTCATCGCGGCGGGCGCATTTATCGGTGAACATTCCTTTTCGAATATTCTTGCACAAGACCGCCCGGATGCAAGCGACATGGAAAAAGTTGAAGCGTTTGCAGGGGATATCTCTGCAAAAATGCTAAAAAATGAAGATTTTACAGCAATATCTGTGAAAGGTGAAAGGCCGTACAGAAAATATTACCAGCCTAGAGACCGATATGAAAATCCTTTTGACTTCAGATTGATCACCCCGAAGACAGATAAAGAACTTTGCACAGACTGCAAACATTGTGCGGAAATCTGCCCAATGGGTTCGATATCCTATGATGAACCATCTGTTTTGCAGGGAATATGCATTAAATGTTGTGCCTGTGTTAAAGATTGTCCGGCAGGAGCGAAATATTTTGATGACGAGAATTATAATAAACATAGACGGGAGCTGGAAGAAATTTATTTTGAACGCCGGGAACCGGAAATATTTGTTTGACCGTACTTCTGATCCGGGATCCGGATAATATACATTAGTGATTAAAAATAAAAAGACTCACATGAGCGAATTAAAAACCCCGAATGCTTCGAAAGATTTGGGGTTTTGCTTTATAATTTTCAAATGTAACTATGTTACAGAGAATTGTTCAGATTAAGGGTATATTATCGCATCGGAAGACACAATCACAAGCCAGGCCGGTGTTTTTGCCCCCGGAGATGTCGCAGTCGCTGCGATCACTGCAGAAAAGTATATAAGTTCAACCAAAAAATAGGCGGATACTATGGCGGATCCACTAAGCCTGAAATTTTGACAAACGTTAAAATTTCAGGCTTTTCTGTATATTCAGCAAAGTATTTTTTCGGCGAGAAATCCACTAAAAGGTTTCAAACTATGTTGACTTTCGAGAATGCTTCTAGTAAACTTATTGAATGACAAAATTAGTGGTGTTGTTTCAATAGAAGCAACTTTTACTATAAACAAGCAATTATAGTATTAATGAAAGAGGTGTATTAAATGTCTAAAAGAATGAAGGGTTTACTAGCGACATTATTTGTGCTATGTTTGCCAGCCACTTCGTATGCCAGTGAGGCCGATCTCGCAATTCCGGTATTGAATTCATTTCAGACCACGCTGATCATGTTGGGAATCGGTATCAGTGTACTTGGCATGCTCTTCGGATTTTACCAGTTTAACAAGGTAAAGAAGTTGAGAGCGCATCAGAGTATGCTTGATGTAGCAAACACGATTTATGAAACATGTAAAACCTATCTGATCCAACAAGGAAAATTTCTTGCAATCTTATTCGTATTTATCGGCGTATGTATCGCTTTCTATTTCGGATTTCTGGAAGGGAAAGGAATCGGCGGCGTAGGGATGATACTCTGCTGGACAATAGTCGGTATATTGGGTTCATATGGAGTATCTTGGTATGGAATCAGAATGAATACAATGGCTAACAGCCGTATGGCATTCGCTTCCCTGGAAGGTAAACCAATTAAACTTTTAAACATTCCTTTAGATGCCGGAATCAGCATCGGCGTACTGTTGGTCTGCGTCGAACTGTTCATGATGCTGACGATTTTGATCTTTATCCCGAGAGACCTTGCTGGCGCAAGCTTTATCGGATTTGCCATAGGTGAATCTTTGGGCGCTTCCGCTCTGAGAATAGCAGGCGGAATATTTACGAAGATCGCGGATATCGGTTCGGACCTGATGAAAATCTTCTTCCAGATCGATGAAGACGATCCGAGAAACCCAGGTGTTATTGCCGACTGTACAGGAGACAATGCCGGAGACAGCGTTGGCCCTACAGCTGACGGTTTTGAGACTTATGGTGTAACAGGCGTTGCTCTGGTATCCTTTATCGTCCTTGGTGCTGTTGTAGAATTCCAGACGGATCTGCTTGTATGGATATTTACAATGCGTGTGCTGATGATCCTGACATCTATCGGAGCATATTATATTAATAATGCCTACACCAGCATGAAATACCAGAATGCGACAGATATGGATTTCGAAGAACCGTTATCCACATTGATCTGGATCACTTCGATTCTGTCGATCATTGCCACTTTTGGCGTAAGCTTCTTCCTGCTGGGACCTGGAACAACTTTTGCCGAATCCGGTGCTAACCTTTGGGCAGTACTTGCAACGATCATAAGCTGCGGTACGGTTGGAGGCGCTTTGATCCCTGAATTCACAAAAATATTCACCAGCCCGAAATCCAAACATGTTAACGAAGTTGTGAACTCTTCAAGAGAAGGCGGCGCTTCCCTCAATATTTTATCCGGATTGGTAGCTGGAAACTTCAGCTCTTTCTGGATGGGTATGGTATTCCTGCTTTTGATGTTTATTGCGAACTTTGTAAGCGGATTCGGACTTGCCGATATCATGATGTATCCTTCCATTTTCGCTTTCGGTCTGGTTGCTTTTGGACTTCTTGGAATGGGACCGGTAACAATAGCTGTAGACAGCTACGGCCCTGTTACAGACAATGCTCAGTCCATTTACGAACTTTCATTGATTGAAAAAATCGACGGCGTCGATAAAGAAATCGAGAGAGACTTCGGCTTCAAGCCTAATTTTGAAGTGGCAAAGCATTTCCTGGAAGCCAATGACGGCGCAGGCAATACATTCAAGGCAACCGCAAAACCGGTGTTGATCGGTACTGCTGTAGTGGGAGCGACAACGATGATATTCTCCCTGATCCTGGTTATCGACAAAGTACTGGGAATAAAACCGGAAGAAATATTGAATCTGCTGAATCCTTATACAATACTCGGATTCATATGCGGCGGCGCCATTATCTATTGGTTCACCGGAGCTTCTCTGCAGGCAGTTACTGCCGGCGCATATAAAGCAGTTGAATATATTAAAGAAAATATACGTCTTGATGAGACTGCCGACTTAAAAGCCTCCACTGCAAAATCCAAGGAAGTCGTTAAGATCTGCACGCAATATGCTCAAAGCGGAATGCTCAATATCTTCATCACCCTGTTCTGCTTTACGCTGGCATTTGCATTTTTCTCGGCACCGGCAAGAGGTGTTGAATCCGTATCGTTCTTTATTTCGTACTTGATCTCCATTGCAGTATTCGGACTTTTCCAGGCTATTTTCATGGCCAATGCCGGCGGATGCTGGGATAATGCAAAGAAGGTCGTTGAAGTTGATCTGAAGCAGAAGGGAACCCCTCTTCACGATGCCACTATCGTTGGCGATACCGTTGGCGATCCGTTCAAGGACACTTCTTCCGTTGCATTGAACCCGATCATCAAGTTCACCACCCTGTTCGGAATGCTCACTATGGAAATCGCTATTACTGAAGCATTCAGGAATATCGCTCCAATCATCGGACTTGTTTTCTTCGCCATAGGGCTGGTGTTCGTTTACCGCTCCTTCTATTCAATGCGTATCAAACGTACCAACGTGTAGTAAAACATTTTAAGAATAAAACTAACGGGCTGTATCGATTTGAATCGATACAGCCCGTTTTTTAGTATGGGACCTTAGTGCAATATATTTGTTTTTAGATGAACAGATTGACGTTGGATTCTTCTGCATCTCCGAGATAGGAAGCGACTCCACCAAGTTCCACACCATCGATCAACTCTTCTTTAGTGATCCCCATGATGTCCATGGACATCGTGCAGGCAATGAGCTTCACGCCGTTGGCCATGGCCTGCTGCATGAGTACCTCAAGGGAATTGACATTTTTATCTTTCATGACCTTTTTCATCATAGTGGTTCCCATGCCGCCCATGTTCATGTTTGAAAGTGTAAGCTTGGATGTGCCCTGCGGCATCATCGCTCCAAACATTTTTTCGATCAGTGTTTTATTAATGTTCACTTTTTCAGACCTTCTTAAAGCGTTCAGCCCCCAGAAAGTGAAGAACATGGTGACCGGCCTTCCCATTGCCGCCGCGCCGTTTGCGATGATGAAGGAGGCAAGAACCTTATCAAGATCCCCGCTGAACACGATGATCGTCTTCCCCTGAGGCAAAGCAGCGGTCGGAGCCGGACTTGGATGTGCTGTTGAAGACACCGGCTGATAAGCGCCGCTTTCTACCAAACCCTTTTTGATCCAGACGATATTTTCTTTGCCCTTTCTTTCTGTTTTGAGGAGGGTATTGCCCGTTCTTCTGCACCAGGCTTCGACATCTCTCGAGAACCCCATATCCGTTGCAGAAACCTGCAGCACTTCGCCATCGAACATCGATTTGAGCACCTCGTTGACTTTCATGATCGGGCCGGGACACTGAAGACCGCTGCAGTTCAATATCTTGATTTCAGCGACGACCTCTGACTTGGCCTCAACTTCATTGCCGGTATCTGTAAATGCCGGAGTCACAGTCACCCCGGAATCACTCTTTAAATCCAGATAGTGACCGGATTTGTAGAAAGTCGTTCCGCCGGAAAGAACCTTAACATCTTTAAAACCGTTCTGCATCAGAATTCTTGCGGCATTATAGGACCTGACGCCGATAGCGCAGTAAACCATAATAGATTTGTTTTTATCAAGCTCGCCGATCCGTTTGCGCAATTGCCCCAAAGGGATGTGATAGGAACCCGGGATACTATAGACGATTCTTTCCATATCTTCGCCGACATCGAGGATCAGATGCTCCTGGCCACCGGCCGCAGCAATTTTATCCATCTCCGAATACTCAACAAATGAAACCAATTTCTTCAAAATATTTTCGGCGACAAATCCCAACATGTTCACCGGATCTTTAGCGGAGGAGAATGGCGGCGCATATGCAAGCTCCAGCTCTTCCAGATCGTAGATGGTTCCGCCCATCCTCATGGTGACAGCCAGTGTATCGATTCTTTTATCAACACCTTCCTGCCCGACACCCTGAGCGCCGAGGATGCGGCCGTCTGCATCGAATATCATTTTCAATGTTAATGGAGTTGCCTGAGGATAATAGCCCGCATGGGATTTCTGATTGATCAGAGCGGTGAAATAATCAGTCCCCTTGACTTTGCCGGAAGCAATCAGCGCTTTTTCATTCACTCCGGTGCTTGCTGCGGCCAAATCAAACACCTTGGCAATGGAAGTGCCTTGCGTGCCATTATAGGTTTCTTTGCCTCCAACGATATTATTGGCACAGATCCTGGCCTGCTTGTTTGCCGGACCTGCCAGCGGAATCATAGCCGGAGTTTTCAGGACAAAATTTTCTACTTCGATGGCATCACCTACTGCAAAAATATCGGGTTTTGATGTCCTCAAGTGAGCGTCCACCTTGATGCCGCCTTTTTCGTTTAAGTCAAGACCTGCATTTTTAGCAAGCACGCTATTTGGTTTGACTCCGATGGATAATATGACAAGATCTGTTTCCACCACTGTACCGCTCTTGAGTTTGATGGATGTTGCTCCGTTTTTATCTTCAAAAGATTCGACCCCATCTCCCAGTATCAGCTCAACGCCATTCATATCCATATTTTCGTGTATGAGCTGAGCCATTTCGTAGTCAAGAGGAGCCATGACCTGATTCAGCATTTCGATGACGGTCACTTTAGCGCCGGCTTCATGCAGGTTTTCAGCCATTTCCAGCCCAATAAATCCTCCGCCGATTACAGCAGCTCTTTTTGGTTGACGTTCCTGGATAAAGGTTTTGATGGTGTCGGTGTCCGGGATGGTCCATAAAGTGAAAATATTCGGTCCGTCGATACCCGGAATAGGGGGCTTGAGAGGCGAAGAACCGGTTGCGATCACCAGTGTGTCGTAGCCGATTGTGTATTCATTTCCAACCTTGAGATCTTTGACTGAAACCGTCTTGGATTCCGGATCGATTTTAGTCACTTCATTTGCTGTGCGTACATCGATATTGAATTTCTGCTTCATCGCTTCGGGTGTCTGCAGCAGAAGCGCGTCCCTACTTTGAATGACCCCACCGATGTAATACGGAAGCCCGCAGTTTGCATAAGAAATATAATCGCCTCTTTCGAGTACGACGATTTCCATGTCTTCGTCAAGTCTTCTGAGCCTTGCAGCAGTTGTGGCGCCTCCGGCGACACCGCCGATGATCACTGTTTTTTTGGCCATTTTGTTTAACCTCCATTTTATAAATATACAAATTGAATGTTTGATTTTGTGTTATTATACCCCGAATAATCATATACGTAAGTGACAACATCACATTCGTGAAAAAATAATCATAGGGAATAAAAAACCGGCATCGCTTCGCCGATACCGGTCCGGGTTATGGCCTATGGGATATATTGTTGAGTCACCAATACAACTTCATTTTTCATCACATAAAAGTAAAATAATTGGAAATCCTGATATTCCGGATTGGAGGTGCCGAATTCGTTTCTGTCAGCCTGGAGCGCGTCAATAAACTGTTTGGGATGTTCGTACAATACAGCTTTGGCACTGTCTCCTCCCGGGTAGAACACGACTCTGGCATCGGAAGCAAGATAAAGATCATAAGTCAGATTCCGATCCGCAATATAGAATCCGTTGGGTTGGTTCGGATCGGTTACAAACTGCTTTTCGTCGACGGTGATCATGTAGCTTCCATCCCCGTTGTCTGTAATATTTTCGATCCTGCCGAATTTTTTATCAGCGCCATCGCGGACCAGCTGTTGTGCATAATCAGTGGTCAGGTACTCCACGGTGAGATCGGGCTCTACATAAGTGTTTCCGATAAGGCCAGATTTGCTGCACCCTGCGAAAACCATTACTGATAATACGATCAATAAAAGAATTAGTACTTGCCTGGATCTGCCGACTTTCATGATACTTATCCTCCCTGCCCACATGAAATACTCTTTAAGAGGGTGGTTCTTCACCCAAAAACCATGGCTTTTATTCATTTTATTGCATTAATTATATTTATTATATATATAACATAAATAGTTGCAAAAAAGCAAACTTGTAATTCGCGTTACTTAATATAGGAGGCTGTAGGGAATAAACACACAATATCTAGTAAAAAAGGCCAAAATAACGAGTAATGGCCAAAAAAAACCGAACGAAATGGAGTAAATAGTCTAGAAATTGGAGTGAGATTGTTGCAAAGTGGAGTGCAATGGTGTAAAGTGGTATCACTACCATACTATATTTTGGAGGAAACCCGATGCTAATGGGTAAATACCAAAACTCAATAGATTCCAAATACAGGATGATCATCCCTTCGAAGTTCCGGGAGCAGCTTGGCTACACCTGTGTGCTGACCAGAGGGATTGATAGCTGTCTCTATATTTATCCGGCTCCGGAGTGGGAAATGCTGATGGGCAAATTGTCGAACCTGCCTATGAGTGATCCGGATGCCAGGGCTTTCGTAAGACACTTTTACGCCAACGCTGTAGAGTGCGACATTGACAGACAGGGAAGGATGACGATCCCGCAGGAGCTACGTGACTGGGCAGGCATCAAAAAGGAACTGATCACGGTGGGACTTCTTGATAAAATTGAAATTTGGAGCAAGGACAACTGGGAAGACGCGAACAACAAAACAGAGCTTGAGCAGAGTGACTTCGCAAAGAAGATGATTGAGTATGGAATTTAAACACACATCGGTTTTATATGAAGAAGCAATCGAAAGCCTCAACATAAAACCGGAAGGTATTTATGTGGATGGAACACTTGGCGGCGGCGGACATGCAGCCGGCATATGCGAAAGATTGAACGATCAGGGTATATTCATCGGCATTGACCGGGATCGTGACGCAATAGTCGCAGCAACAAAGAGGCTTCAGCCGTATGGATGCCGGAAAATATTTGTACAGAGTAATTACGCAGAAATAAAGGCGATTTTGCAAGGGCTCGAAATAGATAAAATTGACGGAGCATTGCTGGACCTGGGAGTCTCATCTTTCCAGCTGGATCAAGTTCATCGCGGATTTTCCTACATGAATGAAGCACCGCTGGATATGCGAATGAATTCAGAGGACCCGGTCACAGCTTATGACGTAGTCAATAATTATAGCCAGGAAGAACTCACGAGAATCATTAAAGAGTACGGTGAAGAACGATGGGCTTCGAGAATCGCAGCATTCATCGTTAAAGCCAGAGAAAAATCCGCTATCAGCACCACAACTGAACTGGTAGAGATCATCAAAGCAGCGATCCCGGCTTCAGCCAGGAGAGAGGGACCACATCCGGCAAAGCGGACATTTCAGGCGATCAGAATAGAAGTCAACGATGAATTGGGCCAACTGGAAAAAGCAGTAACCGAATTTTGCGACGTTCTTGGCGACAGCGGGCGGCTGGCAATCATCACCTTCCATTCCCTGGAGGACAGAATCGTAAAGGAAACATTCAATAAGAGACTGAATCCATGCACTTGCCCAAAAGAATTCCCGATCTGTGTATGCGGGAAAACAGCGGATATCAGCAAAATCACAAAAAAACCCGTATCGCCTTCCGAACGGGAAGTGCAGGAAAATCCAAGAGCCAGAAGCGCCAAATTAAGAGTAATTGAAAAAATAGGGGGTCGCATATGATTGCTGCGGAAAAGTGGTATGAATATCAGAAACAATATAAAAAATACAGTTTTGATATGAAACCGCCGGAAAAAGCGATTGTAAAAGAAAAGAAAAAGTCGCTGACAACACCAAAAGACCGAGTGATGCTGATGCTTCTGACTATTCTGGCAGGAGTAATATGTATAGGAATGATTATATCCACAGCCTTTTCAGCGAGCATAAAGTATGATATAAATACAGTAATAAAAGAAAATGCTGTTATTCAAGGGGAAATCGAAAATCTGAACGTGAAGATCAAAAGCGCGGTCAATATCGGAACGATCGAAGAGAGAGCGACCCAAGAGTTGGGCATGATTTATCCGGATGTCACGCAGTTCAAATATCTGGATAATGAAGCGAAAGCTCCTCAGAATTTTGCCTCAATAATAAAAGAAGCCGCATACAACTGAATGCGGCCGGAATTGAATATCAGAGAAACCAGACAACTTAATTAAACCAGATTGAGGTGTACTGGTTTTTATTAATATTTCGGACAAATTTCAACATAGAAAGCTGATCAAATGGACAAAACATCTAACAGAACAAAAAAGAGACTGATTGCAGCCTTCGCTATCGTATGCCTGATGATCTCCGCACTGGGATTCAGAGTGGGTTGGGTTCAGATCGTAAGGGGAGAAGAATATGCCAAGATGGCCACCGGGCAGCAGACAAGAGATGTGTCGATTGCCGCGAAGAGGGGCGCCATTTATGATCGGAACGGAGAAGAACTGGCCATCAGCGCTGCGACGTTCTCAGTCTGGATCCGGCCGGAAAAGGTCTGGAAAGGCGACAATAAGGATGAAAAGGAGCAGAATGCAGAAAAGGTATTCAAGGCATTGTCAGAGAATTTGAACATGACTGTGGATGTGATCCGTGAAGCGGCTTCCAAGGACTCGAAGCTCATTAAAATTGCCAAATATCAGACAAAAGATACGGCGGACAAGATATCGGGACTGGGATTGTCCGGCGTCGAAATTACGGAAGAAGTCAAACGTTATTATCCTTTGGGGGCCTTTGCCAGCCATCTGCTCGGCAGCGTTACGGATGACAATACCGGCCTTTCAGGAATTGAACTCGAATATGACAGTCTGCTCAGCGGGGTTTCCGGACGCTGGATCAAAAGTGCCGATGTGGAGGGCAATGGCCTCGCATATGGTGTCGAGAAATATTTCGGCGCTGAAAACGGCTTGAATCTGGTTCTGACCATTGATTCGGTCATTCAGTATTACGCTGAAAAATCAATTGCAGATGTAAAAGAGACAACGGGTGCCGATCGGGTGTGGTGCCTGATGATGGATCCAAAAACAGGTGGAATACTGGCAATGGCAGCAACACCGGAATTTGATCCTAATGACGCCAGAACCCCTCTTGATCCTCAGGAAGCGGCAACCCTTGCGACTATGTCCAATGGGGATAAAATGAAATTCTGGAATCAAATGTGGAGAAACTCGATGGTCAGTGATACGTACGAACCCGGATCCACATTTAAACTGATCACCACCGCTGTCGGGCTTGAAGAAGGCGTAACCTCCTTAAACGATTCATTCGTATGTACCGGTTCGATCGACGTCTATGACACAACACTAAGATGCTGGAGATATCAGGAACCTCACGGACGCGAGACTCTGGTACAGGCTGTCGGGAATTCCTGCAACCCGGTGCTGGTGCAGATCGCTCAAAGGATCGGCGAAGAAAAATATTATGAGTATCTTGATCTTTTCGGGTTTTCGGAAAAGACCGGCATTGATTTCCCGGGAGAAAGCTCATCCATTCTACAGTCGCGCAACGGCGCGAACCCGGTAGGTCTGGCTACCATGGCTTATGGCCAGGGTATCGCTGTGACACCGGTTCAGATTCTGTCAGCAGTTTGCGCTTTCGGAAACGGCGGGCAGATGATGCAGCCTCACTTGGTCAGTGCACTGACGGATTCACAGGGAAAGGTTGTAAAATCTTTCGATCCTAAGATCGTCAGAAGGGTCGTCTCCGAGCAAACCGCGGAAGAAATGTGCTTTATTATGGAGTCTGTCGTTTCTGAAGGCGGTGGCGGAAAGGCAAAAGTAGACGGGTACAGAGTAGGCGGGAAAACCGGAACGGCCCAAAAGGCCCAGGGCGGCGGCTACAGCAATGAAACCTATTCATCCTTTATCGGCATGGCGCCTATGAATGACCCGAAGGTGGCTATATTGCTGGTGGTGGATAATCCGAAAGGCGTGAAATATGGCAGCATCACGGCAGCGCCGGGTGCCCAGAAAATTCTTGCGCAGACACTCCGGTATCTGAATGTTGAACCGGAATTCACCCAGGAAGAATTGAGCGCCCTGAAAAGCAATACCGTCACTGTGCCGAATCTTGCGGGACACAGCATCGATAATGCTATAGGCATTCTCGGCGGACTGTCGCTTGGAGCGACAGTGTCTCCGACGCTGGAAACCGTAGAAGACGTAATGGTCGTAGATCAGTATCCGAAGCCGGGGGAAAGCATAAAAAAAGGTGAAAATGTTTATTTATACTGGGAATAAATCAGAAGAGTGCAGGTGAAAACATGAAAGAACTCAAATTGAAAGAAATCGCATCAGCTGTCGATGGTAATATACTGAAAGGCAATGGTGATTATATCATCACCGGAGTATCCACCGACTCAAGAAATGTGCATCCCGCCGATCTTTTCGTAGCGCTTATCGGGGAAAAACACGATGCCAATAAATTTGTGCCTCAAGCGGCAGAAAATGGGTGTAAAGCATGTCTGATAAGCAATCCCGCGGCGGCTGAACCCGTTGAAAACGCAATTTTGGTCGAAAACACGACCACGGCGCTCCAGAAACTGGCGAAATATTACCTGACCTTGTTCCCCATCAAAAAAATTGCTGTAACCGGAAGCACTGGCAAAACCACAACGAAGGATATGATCCATGCTGTGGCATCCGTCAGATTCAAAAGCGCAAAAACACAAGGCAACTTCAATAATAATATCGGCTTACCGCTAACCATCCTCTCCATAGAAGACGGCACAGAGGTTGGCGTATTTGAGATGGGTATGGATAAGCCCGGTGAAATTGATGAACTGGTGGAAATCGTCCGCCCTGATATCGGCGTCATTACGAATATAGGATTATCGCACATTGAGCGTCTCGGCAGCAGAGAAAACATCTTCAAAGCGAAGATGGAAATAGTGAACTATTTCGGGCCGGACCAAGTGCTGATCATATGTGATGACAACGATCTTCTGACGAGAAATACAGCATCGGGCGATTACAGGCTGGTCACCATCGGTACAAACGGAAAAAGCAGCTATATTGTTTACAACATAAAAGACAATGAAGAAAACGGACTCACGTTTGATTTAGAACATGAGCAGAAACTGCATCATGTCACGCTCCCGGTACCGGGAAGGCATAATGCTTTGAACGCTTCCCTTGCCATCGCCTGTGGCGTCGAACTGGGGATCCCGATGGAAGAGGCTATAGCGGGTCTCACAAAAATCTCACTGACAGAAAAGAGACTCAGTACCATCAACAAAAGCGGGATCAAGGTGATTGATGATTCATATAACGCGAGCCCCGATTCGATGAGGGCGGCTATTGATGTCCTGGCTTCCAGGAAAGGTTTGAGAAAAGTCGCTGTTCTTGGGGATATGTTTGAGCTCGGCCCGGACAGCCCTGAATACCATAGACAGGTGGGGGAATATGCCGCCAATGCCGGCGTTGATTTAGTTGTAACTATAGGAGATTTGTCATATAATACAATGTTAGGGGCTAAAAGAATTTTAGGCCCTAATAAGACCCTCCATTTTAACAATAGAGAAGAATTCATAGTCAAATTAAAAGACATCATCCGGGTAGGGGATGTTATTCTGATAAAAGGGTCCAGAGCTATGAAAATGGATGAGATCACAAAAGAAATTCTTAAATAAGGAGCAGTAGTAAATGGATTATTTACAAATTGCACTCCTGCTGGCGTTAACTTTTATATTGAGCACGATCGCAACTTCACTCGAGATACCGATTTTGCGTCGCAAACGGGCCGGACAAAATATACGTGAAGAAGGGCCGGAATCCCACTTGAAAAAGGCCGGCACCCCCAGCATGGGAGGCATATCGATCATCCTTGCGACTCTGATCACATGCGCGGTCACCAGACAATTTTCACCCGAGACATTTATAACCGGCTTTTCATTTATAGCATTCGGGCTGATCGGGTTTGCCGACGACTATATCAAAATTATTCGCCATAACAATCTCGGATTAAGAGCCTGGCAGAAGATGGCGCTTCAGATCATCTTCGCAGCAGTGCTCTCCATCCTGATCACGAAATCACCGGAACACGGAACAGATGTTATGGTCCCTTTTACCGGCGAATTTTTTGATTTAGGCGGTTTGTACATCCCGTTTTCAATTTTTGTAACAGTCGCTATTGTAAACAGTGTGAATCTGACTGACGGGCTTGATGGACTGGCTTCCGGGGTCACGGCTGTAGTCGCTGTGTTTTTTGCTATTGCCGGCGTTATTTTGGGCATGGTGACCGAAGCTTCCTTTGCAGCCTGCATGGCAGGCGCATGTCTGGGCTTTTTAGTGTTCAACAGGCATCCGGCCAAGGTGTTTATGGGGGATACCGGTTCGCTTGCTTTGGGGGGCGGTCTGGCGGCTATCGCCGCAACAATGAATATGGAGCTTTTTCTACCCATCGCGGGATTTGTCTATGTAGCCGAAGCTTTGTCGGTATTGATCCAGGTGGCAAGCTTCAAATTAACAGGGAAAAGAGTGTTCAAAATGGCTCCGTTACATCATCATTTTGAACTATGCGGTCTGAAAGAAACAAGAGTCGTCGCGGTATTCTGGGCAGCTGCCCTGATATTCTCCGCAGTCGGAATAGGAGCATTATAATATGAGAAAAGAAATTATCGGGAAAAAAGTTCTTATAGTCGGAATGGGCAGATCAGGGATTGCAGCAACTCAGGCTCTGCTGAAACTGGGAGCGAAGGTTTCCGTTCAGGACTCCAAACATGCGGAGGATTTTGATCAGCAATTCATTAGATTCCTTAACAATCTGGATGTAAAATGCTATTTTGGAACTACACCGGGACCGGAAGACCAGTTTGATATGCTGGTTCTTTCTCCGGGGGTACCGCCAAACCTGGATTTTATCAATGAAGCAAAAGCAAAGGGATCAGAGATCGTAGGCGAACTGGAAATAGCCTATCGCATCGGGAACGGGAAATATATTGCCATCACAGGCACGAACGGAAAAACCACTACAACGACTCTGGTAGGAGAAATCTTTAAAAATGCGTGTCGTAGAACTTATGTTGTCGGGAATATCGGAGTTGCTGTGATCGGAAGCGCTCTCATCGCAGAACGGGATGCATGGATGATTACGGAAGTGTCGAGTTTTCAGCTTGAAACCACGACATTTTTCAAACCCTTTGTCTCTGCCATACTGAATCTGACCCAGGATCATATGGACCGCCATCGTGACATGGAGAACTACGGAAAGGCAAAAGCGCGGATCTTTAAGAACCAGGATGAAAATGATTATGTGGTAGTCAATTACGACGATAAAGCCTGCTTTGCCCTGGCAGCGGGAGCAAAAGCCAGAGTTGTTCCTTTCAGCAGACTGGAGGAATTGGAATTCGGATGTTACGTAAAAGATGGCGCGATCTGCATCAATGACGGTGTCAATCAGCCTGTTACCATCTGCCAGACGTCCCAGCTGATCATCCCGGGTGCACACAATGTGGAGAATGCCCTGGCGGCCGCAGCCATCTCCTATTTTGCAGGTGTGGATAGTGCCGTAATAGGGGAGACTCTGCGTTCATTTCAAGGTGTAGAACATCGTCTGGAGTTTGTTGAGGAAATTGACGGTATTCGTTTCGTGAATGATTCCAAAGGGACAAATCCCGACTCCTCGATCAAGGCGATCGAGGCAATAAAAGGAAATATCATTCTGATTGCCGGAGGCTATGACAAGGGGAGCGATTTCGACAATCTGATCAAGTCTTTTGATGGAAAAGTAAAAGCAATGGTGCTTCTCGGTAAAACGGCGCCAAAGATAAAAGAAACGGCGGAGAGACTTGGATTTACTGACATCAGGATGGCAAAGGACATGGATGAAAGCGTCAAGATCGCTTACAGCCTCGCCGCTTCCGGTGATACGGTCCTGCTGTCGCCTGCCTGCGCAAGCTGGGATATGTATACCTGCTTTGAGCAGCGCGGTGAACATTTTAAGAACCTGGTTCACAAACTGGCTAACTGATATTTTGGGATTTGGGATGAAAATTGTTAAGAAAACAAAGGCGACAAAGCCTTTGAATTTAAAAAAATCATTAAGAAATGACGGTTTGAAAAGGCGGCCCGGAGATTTTACACTGGTGATCATGACGATGGTCCTGGTCATTTTCGGAGTGATTATGGTGTTCAGCGCCAGCTATTACAGCGCGCTCAGCGATTACGGCGATCCGTATTATTTTCTGAAGCGGGAAATCGTTTATGCCGGAGTCGGGGTTGTTATTATGCTGGTTGTTGCATCCATCGACTATCACTGGTATAAAAAGTTTTCCTGGATGTTTCTCGGTACCAGCGTAATACTGCTTATGCTGGTTTTTACTCCTTTAGGCGTTACGAGGAATAATGCGACCCGGTGGATCGGCATTGGAAATCTGACCTTGATGCCGGGAGAACTGGCTAAGCTATGCGCCATTCTCTTTGTGGCGTTTTATCTGAGCAGCGATCCGTCAAGGATCCGATCCTTCAAATCAGGAGTCATGCCGCTGGTAGGAATCGGCGCCGTTTATTTTGGGCTGATCTACATGCAACCCAATCTTTCTACGGCTATTACCGTATTTATGATTATCGTCGGCATGCTGTTCGTGTCCGGAGCAAAAATTTGGCATCTGATCTCCGTCGGCGGTGCGGGCGTCCTTGCAGGCCTGTTTGCTATATTCGTTGATCCGGATGGTGCCTATCGTCTTGCCCGGGTGACCAGTTTCCTGGATCCGTTTGCAGATCCATTGGGGACGGGATATCAGGTTGTCCAGTCATTATACGCACTGGGCTCCGGAGGGCTGCTCGGCGTAGGCTTGGGGAAAAGCATACAGAAAAATTTATATCTGCCAGAGGCCCACAACGATTTCATACTGGCTATCATCGGAGAGGAACTTGGATTCATCGGAATCCTGGCGCTGCTCTGCTGCTATATTTTTCTGATTTGGCGAGGCGCTCATATCGCCATGAATGCAGGGGATTTGTATGGCACTCTTATTGCTTCCGGGGTAACACTGATGCTTGGCATACAGGTAGCACTTAATGTGGCCACTGTTACATCCAGTATGCCGCCTACAGGGATCACTCTCCCCTTCATCAGTTACGGGGGCAACGCATTGTGGCTCTTCATGGGTTCCATCGGGCTTCTGATCAGCGTATCGCGATATTCCCAAAACAGCAGACTGAAGAATTTATAGACCGGAGATCTGAATATGAAGATTATTATGACATGCGGAGGTACCGGGGGGCATATATATCCCGCCATTGCCATCGCAGATAAAATCAAAGAAATGAGCCCTGATGCCGAGATCCTTTTCATAGGAACCGGAAGGCCGCTTGAGAAGCAGCTGATCCCTTCGGCGGGATATCAGCTGGTCTTTATAACGGCCAGCGGCTTCAACAGAAAAAACCTCCTGAAAAACTTCCGGACCTTTTTTGATGTGATAAAGGGCAGCAGGGAAGCGGCTGAAATCATCAGAGAGTTTTGCCCTGACGCTGTGATCGGCACGGGAGGCTATGTTTGCGGACCTGTGATCTTCGAGGCTCACCGGGCCGGGATCAAGACCTATCTGCATGAGCAGAATGCCGCTCCGGGTATGACAAATAAATTGCTTGAGCCGATTGTAGACAGAGTTTTCCTCGGATTTCAGGCTGCGGCGCAGGCTTTCAGAAACAAAGGCAAATTGATCGTAAGCGGAAACCCGGTCAGGAAGACATTTGGCACCCAAAACAAAAACTCGGCCCGGGAACAACTTGGGATCGATCCGAATTCATTCGTGATCCTGGCCTTCGGCGGCAGCCAGGGGGCCGGCATGATCAACAAAGTCATGCTGGAATCCATGCCTATGATTGCAGGGATGGAGCATACGATTGTCTTTTTCGGAACCGGGGATAAATATTATGACGCTGTGATGGCTGATCTTAACGAAATGGGGCTGGCAGGCAGGGACAACATTAAGATCATGAGATATATCAGCAGTATGGAAAGATATCTCGCCGCCGCTGACATCGTTATTTGCAGATCCGGCGCATTGACCGTTGCTGAACTCGCCGTCACAGGAACGCCTGCTGTTCTGATCCCTTCGCCCAATGTAACCGGCAATCACCAGTTTTTTAATGCCAGAGCGGTTGCCGATCACGGCGGAGCCCTGATCATTGAAGAAAAAGAACTGGAAACAGTAAGCCTCGGTTCGATCCTGTATGAGCTGTACAAAGATCCACAGAAGCTGGCGCAGATGTCCAAGGATATGAAAAAACTGGGCAACATGGAAGCGGCCGATGTCATTTACGAAAACCTTGAATTGCCAGAGGTGTAGGCGATGGCAACCAAAAAGGAAAAGAAAAACAGAAAAAGAAAAAAGAAACGCTATTCTCTTATATTCCTTGGAGCAATAGCTTTTCTCGTATTACTCTATTTATTTTTTAGCTCGAGCCTGTTCAATATTAAATCCATCGAGGTGTCGGGGAACAATTTTCACACCGCCGGCGAGATAATAAAAATGTCCGGCGCCAAGCTGGGAATGCCGATTTTTAAAATCGACAAGAAGGAAATGATGGAGCCGTTGACAGAAGATCCGTATATCAAGGGTGTCGCGATAGGGCGAAAGCTGCCTTCAACCCTGACTATCAAGGTGACAGAACGAAAAGAAGAAGCAGCGGTGGCTTACGGCAATTCTTTCATCATTATTGATCCGCAGTGCACCGTCCTGAGAAGAGTAGACTCGCAGCCCGAGGTCCCTCTTCTGATCGGGATGACGATCCTCAATATGCAGCCCGGAGAGACCCTGGAAGTGGAGCAGGTGAATGTGCTTGAAAACACAATGGCTTTACTTCATGCCATGGACAGCAATGATCTCTATTTTAAAAAAATTGACATTTCCGATGTGATCGTAAAAGCCTATATATACGATGGACTGGTTTGCCAGGGGAAACCGGAAAACATCCTGGAGGCGATGAATAACGGGAATCTTGAAGCGGTTTTGCTGGACCTGATGGATGAGCATATTGAACGCGGAACGATCAGCTTAGGGGGTAACGGATACTGCTCATTCAGCCCCGAGATAATATAAAAAACACTAAAAACGGTATATATTTTGAACTTTTATTATGCTATAATACCACATATATATAATTTCCCAGGGAAATTTGCAGGAGGGTCTATTTGATGTTACAATTCGAAATGAATCAACAGAATGCTGCCAGGATTATGGTGATCGGCGTCGGCGGCGGAGGTTGCAATGCAGTAAACAGGATGATTGAAACAGGAATCAGAGGTGTTCAGCTGGTTGCTATTAATACTGATAAACAAGCGCTCGGCGGCTCACAGGCTGAGATCAAAATTCAGATCGGCGATAAGCTTACCCGCGGTCTGGGTGCTGGCGCAAACCCTGAGATCGGTCAGAAGGCGGCCGAAGAGAGCATTGAAGATATCGTTAAAATCATGGAAAATCTGGATATGGTTTTCATTACTGCAGGCATGGGCGGCGGTACCGGAACAGGCGCGGCACCTATTATTGCGAAAGCAGCCAAAGAACTGGGGATTCTCACTGTGGGAGTCGTCACTAAACCTTTTACCTTTGAAGGCAGAAAAAGGATGAACCATGCCGAACTCGGCATCAAGTTCCTCAAGAAATATGTTGATTCTCTTGTTATCGTTCCCAATGACAAGCTTCTGCAAATTGCCGAGAAAAACACCACGATGCTGGAAGCTTTCGGCATGGCCGATGAAATACTGAAGCAGGGTGTCAGAGGGATATCGGATATCATCGCAGAGGCCGGTATTATTAACCAGGACTTCGCTGATGTGGATACAGTCATGAGAGATCGCGGTGTTGCCCATATGGGTGTGGGAAGAGGAAAAGGCGATGAACGCGTCCAGCAGGCTGTAGTTTCCGCAATCGAGAGTCCACTGCTTGAAACATCTATAAACGGAGCAAAGGCAATCCTATTGAACGTCCTCGGAGGCTATGACCTTGGGATGGTGGAAGTCAATGAAATCGCGGATCAGGTCCAGAAAGCGGCCGATGATGATGCTATCGTCATTTTCGGAGCTTCCGTCAAGGAAGAGCTGAAGGATGAAATCATTGTGACGGTTATAGCTACCGGCTTTGATGAAAGACCTTCAGATGCGCTAAATCGTCTTGTATCCGAGACAGAAGAGGATGACTCCGGCGCAGAAAAAGCCAGCGCAACAGTGCCGGGCCAGATCGACAATCCATATGACAATGTCGGTACCTTTCCGACTATAAAGCCCATCTTTGATATACCGGTATTCTTAAAAGGTGGTAAAGACGGCAAGGGCATTTAAAATTATGACTTGTAAAAGAGCCGGTTAATACCGGCTCTTTATCTTATTATGAAAGAATCTGGAATGCATGGACAATATTGCTTCACAAAATAGCAACTACTATAAATTGGCTAAACAGCTCTCCGTTAAAAAATACAGAGACAAGTCAGGACTGTATCTGATAGAAGGGGAAAATCTGGTCAGGGAAGCGGCCATCAACGCTGCGGAAATAGAGTTTATCATTGCAAGGAGCGACTACGACAAGGAAAAATTGTTCGCCTTTATGATGCCCGGCGACCGGCCGGGCGTAAAAACCTGCACAATGGATGATAAGCTGTTTCAAAACCTTGCCCAGACAGAAAACAGCCAGGGGATCCTGGCGGTGGTGAAAAAGCCCGCCCAGGGAAGAATCCGACCCAAAGATAATTACGTTGTTCTGGATCGTCTGCAGGATCCGGGCAACATCGGAACGATTATCAGGACTGCCGACGCGGCCGGTTATGGCGGCGCAGTGATCATCAAAGGTACAGGCGACGTCTTTGCACCGAAAGTGGTCAGGGCAGCGGCAGGGTCGATATTCAGGCTCCCGCTGATCATGGTGGAATCGGCTTCCGCCTGCATAGAACTTCTGAAAAGCGCCAATAAAAAAATCGTTGCGACGATCATGGATACAAGTCACTACTACTATGAAGAAGATCTGACTGAAAATGTAGCGATCCTGATTGGAAACGAGGGAAACGGTTTAGACCCGGCTTTGATCGGGAATAGCGATGTTAAAATTAAAATACCGATGAACGGAAAAATAGATTCCCTCAATGCGTCGGTTGCCGCCGGCATTCTGATGTATGAGGCTATGAGGAGATAATTTATGAAAGAAGAATTAAAAAAGATTCTGGAAGATGCAGCAAACCAGCTCGAGAAAGCGGTATCCATAGCGGATACAGAAGAAGTCCGTGTACGGATGCTGGGGAAAAAGAGCCAGCTTACCGAAATACTCAGATCAATGGGGAAACTTCCTCCTGATGAAAAAAAGGAACTGGGGCAGCAGGCCAACACTGTAAGAAGCCAAATTGAAGAGATGCTTGAAGCTAAGTTCGCCGAGGTCAGAGCAAAAGCCAGACAGGAAAAATTCAAGCTTGAAAAAATAGACGTAACAGAACCGGGTGCCACCTGCAATCTGGGCACGAAGCATCTGATTACAATCACCATTGAAGAGATCTCAAGAATTTTTATGTCTATGGGATTCTCTATAGCAGAAGGGCCGGAGGTTGAGACGGTATTCAACAATTTTGATGCCCTCAATGCAGGCCCGAACCATCCTTCAAGGGATCTGACCGATACATTTTATATCACAGAAAACACGCTGCTCCGGACTCAGACTTCCCCGGTGCAGGTAAGGACTCTGCTGAAACAGAATCCGCCGATCAAAGTCATCTCGCCGGGAAGGTGCTTCCGCTGCGATACGCCGGATGCCACACATTCCCCGATGTTCCATCAGATCGAAGGTCTATTGGTGGATGAGGGGATTACCATGGCAGATCTCAAAGGTTGCCTTGACATCATGGCGAAGCAACTCTTCGGGTCGAATACCAGAACCAAATTCAGACCGCATCACTTTCCGTTCACTGAGCCATCCGCTGAGATGGATGTGAGCTGCTTCAAGTGCGGGGGTAAGGGCTGCAGAGTCTGCAAGGGCTCCGGATGGATCGAGATCCTGGGATGCGGCATGGTGCATCCGAATGTCCTCGCTGTGGGCGGAGTGGATACGGAAAAATATACGGGATTCGCTTTCGGAATGGGTGTTGAGAGAATCGCAATGCTCAGATATGGGGTTGATGATATTCGTTTGTTCTACGAAAACGATATGCGCTTCATCAACCAGTTCAAATAGGAGGTACCCGGATATGTTAGTTCCAATTACATGGATTAAAGATTATACAAATATAAATGTTTCTACCGATGAGTTCTGCGAAAAAATGATTATGTCCGGTTCAAACCTGGAAACCTGCGAAATCATAGGTGAGGGGATTGAAGGGATCGTAATCGGAAAAATAGAAAAGATTGAAAAGCACCCCGATGCCGACAAACTGCTAGTCTGCCAGGTCAACGTCGGTAAAGAACGTCCGGTGCAAATCGTAACCGGCGCGTCCAATATATTTGAGGGGGCCGTGATTCCTGTTGCCCTTGACGGATCAAAAATACCCGGGCCGCTGCATGGCCAGCCAAAACAGGAAGGCGGCGTAGTCATTAAGAGCGGCAAGCTTCGCGGAGTGGATTCAGAGGGGATGCTTTGCTCCTGCAGCGAACTGGGCTTTGAGGACAAAGTCGTTCCGACTGTCCACAAGGATGGCATATGGATACTGAACGATATTATGGAGGAACCGTCTCCGGGAACCGATTTCGCAAAAATCATGGATCTAGAGTGCGCTGTAGTCGACTTTGAAATTACTTCAAACAGACCGGATTGCCTTTCAATGATCGGAATGGCAAGGGAAGCGGCTGCAACGTTCTGCGAAGCCCTTAGATATCCGGATGTTTGTATCCAGTCAAAAGAAGGAAAAAGCAGCGATTACATTGCTGTGGACATAAGAAACGCTGAGTATTGCAAACGTTTTGTCGCAAGAGCCGTTACAAACGTCAAAGTCGGGCAGTCCCCTTGGTGGCTTCAGAAAAGACTGATGGCAGCGGGGATGCGGCCGATCAACAATATTGTCGATATCACCAATTTTGTCATGCTGGAATACGGACAGCCGATCCATGCCTATGATATCAGGGAAATACAAGGCGCGAAAATTATCGTGGATACCGCTAAGACCGGAGACACTTTTATTACTCTTGACGGAAACGAGAGAAAACTCGCCGATCAGATACTGATGATCAACGATGAGCAAAAAGCCATCGGCATTGCGGGGATTATGGGCGGTCTGGAGTCCGGAATCGTTTCGGACACAGAGACGATCATCGTCGAGGCGGCAAATTTCAATGGAGACAATATCAGATCAAGCTCCAAAAAACTCGGCTTGCGTACGGAGGCCAGCTCCCGGTTTGAAAAAGGAATCGACCCGAACCTTTGCGGCGAAGCAGCTGCAAGAGTTTGCAGGCTGATTGAAATCCTTGGTGCGGGCACAGTGATGGCCGAGGCGGTAGATCTCTATCCGGAGGTTGAATTGCCGAAGTCTTGTGATGTCAGAGTCAGCAGAATCAACAGCATGCTGGGGATCACCCTGAACCGGGATGAAATGATCGATATTTTTGAACGTCTGGAAATGAAGGCCGCCGGTGAAGGCGATGTTCTTACAGTCATACCGCCGACAGTCCGTCAGGATATGCTGACTGAAGTGGACTATGTTGAAGAAATCGCCAGAATATATGGTTATGACAAATTACCGACAACGGTACCGAAAGGCAATCTTGCCAGCTCCAAAACCTACGAAAGAAGCATCAGGGATCTGGCTCGGGACACTTTGTGCGCCCTGGGCTGCAACGAGATACAGACGTATAGTTTTGTAAGCCCTAAAGGCGTGGATCTGATCGGCATAGATGAAGATTCCTGGGAAAGAAGCTTTGTGAGGCTCATCAATCCGTTAGGCGAAGAAAACTCGGTGATGAGGACCATCTTAACGCCTAACATGATGGAAGTTCTGGCCAGGAATTATACCAGAAATATTGAAAACGTACGCGCATTTGAAATCGGGAATACATTCCTCGCCAATGAAATGAATGAAGACGGGCTGCCTGATGAACAGGACTCACTGGCTATCGGGCTTTATGGCAAAGAGGAAACGTTCTTTACCTTGAAAGGCACTATTATCGAATTCCTGAAAAAACTCGGCATTTCAGATCTGACCTTTGCTGCGGAGAGCGAGTATAAGGTGTACCATCCGGGACGCTGCGCAAGAATCCTATGCGGAGAAATCGAATTGGGCATTATGGGTGAGGTTCACCCTGAAGTCACAGAACGATTCGGAATAGCTACGCGGGTCTATAACTGCGAAATCATGTTTGATAAAGTGATCAAACAGGCCAACATCAATAAGGCTTACACGCCTCTTGCCAAATATCCATCAACATCAAGAGACATCGCGCTCCTCGTTACGGAAGAGGAACAGGTTGGTACACTGGAGTCCATTATCAGGGACAGCGGTACGGAGCTGCTTGAAAAAGTTGAATTGTTCGATGTATACAGAGGCACGCAGGTGGAAGCGGGAATGAAGTCCTGTGCATTTAATCTGGTTTACAGAGCGAAAGACAGAACCCTTACCGATGAAGAAGTGAACGAGATCCATGGCAAAGTGCTGGCAGCACTCAGGGAAAAGGCCGGCGCAGTGCTGAGAGAGATATAATTATTTTCTGTCAGGATGAAGAAAGGGTAGTTATGGACATGAACAAAGTAAGTGTAAAAATCTACGGGCAGGATTATATTATAGCCGGAGAAAAGTCCAGGGATCATATCATAAAAGTCGCAGATTATGTGAGTACAAGGATGTATGAAGTTGCCGCGGCGATGCAGGGTGCACCCCTGTCATCGCTGGCGGTTCTTTCCGCGGTGAATGTCGCGGATGACTACTTTGACGCTTTAGAGGAAGCCAACCGCCTGAAGATGCTGAATACGCAGCTGGAGAAGGACGCGGAGCATTATGTCCAACTGTGGGAAGAGTCGAAGAGAACCTTTCTGGAGTACAAAAAGGATGGCCAACTGCTGATCCAACAAAAAAACGAGATGACCAAAACCATTGAACAACAGTCGGATGAGATCCGAAGGCTCAGAAATCAATCCGAAGATCTGGAGGCCAAAACAACCATCGCTGCGCAGGAGACCATCAACGAGCTTGAAAGCAAGTGCAGAGAGCTGGAAAACAGTTTCTTTGACATCCAGATGGAAAATATCAGGCTCAAGAGCGAGCTGGACAGGATGAGGAAGGGCGAGTAAAGGCATGGACCAAAAGGCCAAGCGTGTCCTCGAATATAATAAAATAATCGAACTGTTGAGGAAGCAGGCGGGCTCCGGCCTGACTCAAGACCGAATTGAAAACCTGGAGCCTGAAACTGATCCAAGAGTTGTTAAAGATTTACTGGCAGAAACCACGGAAGCGGTTTCTGTTATTGTGCATAAAGGGCCATTGCCGCTGGGGAATTTTTACGATATAAAAAATCACCTGGAACTGGCTAATAAAGGCGGAACCCTGAATATGCGGCAGCTTTTGCAGGTGCTGTACAATATCAATACAGCCAGGAACGTCATATCTTTTCTTAAAAGCGATTTACCTGAACTTCCCATTATCAGAGGACTGTCTGATTTGCTGGTGGCACCGAAAGATCTGTCCGAAGAAATCGATCGTTGTATTCTGAGCGAAGACGAAATGTCGGACAATGCTTCAAACGAATTAAGAAATATCAGAAGAAGCATATCGAGACAAAACGAAGCCATACGAACCAAAATGAATCAGATACTGAATTCCGCCGACAACAAGGTTTATCTGCAGGATGCTATCGTGACCATGAGGCAGGGCCGCTATGTAATACCGGTGAAGTCAGAACACAAGAACAGATTCCCGGGGATCGTACATGATCAATCGGCCAGTGGTTCCACGTTATTTATTGAACCGCAGGTCATCGTGAACCTGAACAACGAACTCAGAGAGTTGGAGCTGGCGGAAAAAGCAGAAATCGAACGGATCCTCAGCGAACTAACCGCGCAGGTCGCTTTGCGATATCATGAACTGAGTAATAATCAGGAGCTTTTGGTGCAGCTTGATTTTATTTTTGCCAAAGGGAAGCTTTCATACTCGATGGATGGTGTAGAAGCCATCGTTTCGGATAACAATATTTTGGAACTGTTGGGGGCGAGACATCCGCTGATCGATCCGAAAAAGGTAGTGCCCATCAACGTATCCATCGGACGGGGCTATAAGACGCTGGTCATTACCGGCCCCAATACAGGGGGAAAGACGGTTACCCTTAAAACCATCGGCTTATTGACGATGATGACGCAAACAGGGCTTCATGTGCCTTGTGTGAGCGGTACACGGATGCCCGTGTTTAAAAAAATATTTGCCGATATCGGAGACGAGCAAAGCATCGAACAGAGCCTTTCGACTTTTTCATCACATATGACTAATATCGTCAATATCGTTACTCACAGCGACAGTCAGACACTGGCCCTTTTGGATGAGTTGGGAGCCGGAACGGATCCCACCGAAGGCGCGGCGCTGGCCATTGCGATTCTGAGAAATCTCGATGCAAAAAACGTTACGACTGTGGCTACGACTCATTACACCGAGCTGAAAAAATATGCCATCTCCACAGCCGGCGTTGAGAATGCTTCCATGGAGTTCAATGTGGAAACACTGAGCCCGACATATAAGCTTTCCATCGGAATACCTGGAAAATCCAATGCTTTTGAGATCTCTAAAAAGCTGGGCCTGCCCGGGGACATTATTGATCAGGCCCGGGAACTGCTGGACTCCGATGCGCTGCAATTTGAAGAAGTGATTTCCGCCATCGTGGAAGACAAGAAATTGGCAGAAGAGATGAAGGACGAAGCTCTTTTCATCAACCTTTCCATGAAAAAGCAGCAAGAGGTCCTTAAAGAGCAGGAACGAAAGCTGGCCAATCAAAAAGATAAAATCATCGCCGAAGCAAAAGAAGAAGCAAGGCGAATCATCGGAGAAGCGAAGTCCGAATCCGATGAGATCGCCAGGGAATTGAAAGAACTGGCGAAAATGGACAGCCTCGGCGAGCGCACCAAAAAATTCGATGAAACAAAAAAGAAAATCAAATCGGCAGATTCCAGATACAGGGATAAATTGATCGTAGAAGAAAACACAAATCCGATGAATCCGGGAGATTTGAAAATCGGAGACCGTGTCCGGCTGCTGTCGTTGAATCAGATGGGAGAGGTCATCGGGCTTCCGGATGACAAAGGTGAGGTTTCAGTCCTGGTCGGCCTGCTCAAGATCACGTCGAAGCTTTCAGACATCGTCCCTGTGGACGTCCCGCAGAAGAAAAAGACCAAGGTCTCTTACAGCAAATACGGATCGCTGTTCAGCAGCAAGGCTAAATTTTGCCCCATCAGCATCAATGTCCAGGGGAAGATCCTGGATGACGCAGTGATGGATGTGGACAAATATCTCGATGATGCATATATTGCAGGCCTGAAGCAGGTTACTGTAATACACGGAAGAGGCGAAGGCATCTTGCGGAAAGGGCTGCATGATTTTCTGAGAACCCATAAGCATGTGGATTCTTTCCGAAAAGGCAGCTATAACGAAGGAGGAGACGGTGTCACCATCGTTAAAATAAAAGAAAAGTGAGTGACAGAAGCGCAAATATAACCATGGAGAACGGAGATAAAAGAATGATTAGTTATAAAAATGAGATCGCGAAGCTTTTAAACGGGCTGATCGACGGGATGGAATATGAAGAGATTTTATCCATTATCGAAATACCAACGGATGAAAAAATGGGGGACTATGCATTCCCGTGCTTTAAGTTGGCTAAAATTTTAAGAAAGGCGCCTCCCGCCATTGCCCAGGATCTGGCCGTACAGCTTACCGGCAATCAGTTTTTTAGAAAAGTCGAAAGCATCAATGCCTATCTGAATATGTCCATCAACCGCGAAGAATTTGGCCTGACTGTTGTTGATGAAGTGATGAAATGCCAAGAAAAATATGGGCATTCGGATATTGGCCAGAACAGAAAAGTGATCGTCGAGTTTTCCTCTCCGAATATTGCGAAGCCGTTCCATATCGGCCATATCAGGAGCACAGTGATCGGAAACTCAATTTATAAAATATATGATTGTCTGGGTTATGACACCGTCAGGATCAACCATCTGGGGGATTACGGAACACAATTCGGGAAAATGATCGTGGCTTACCGGCACTGGGGGAACAAGGAAGACGTCATCAATGCGCCGATAGAAACCCTGCTTTCATATTATGTCAAATTCCATGAAGAAGCCGAAAAAAATCCGGAGCTGGAGAATGAGGCAAGAGCAGCATTTTCGGCATTGGAAAACGGCGCTCCTGACGAACAGGAACTCTGGAAGTGGTTCCGAGAAGAGAGCCTCAAGGAATTCAGCCGGGTCTACAAGCTTCTGGATATTGAGTTTGATTCATATGCGGGGGAAAGCTTCTACTCTGATAAAATGACCCGCTTTGTCAAGGAACTGGACGAGAAAGGACTGTTAAAGGAATCCAATGGCGCGCGCATCGTTGAACTTGAGCAGTATGGTTTGCCGCCGGCGCTGATCACCAAAAGCGATGGCTCCACACTGTATATCACCAGAGATATCGCTGCGGCAGTTTACAGAAAAGAACACTATGATTTCTACAAGAATCTTTACATCGTAGGGAACCAGCAGATCCTGCATTTCCAGCAATGGATCAAGATTGTAGAGCTGCTGGGCTACGAGTGGGCCAAAGACTGTGTCCACATACCTTTCGGGCTTGTAAGCCTTGAAGATGGCGATGCTCTCTCCACAAGAAAGGGAAAGGTGGTTTTCCTGGAAGACGTTCTGAAAAAGGCGGTGGAGAAAACCAGGGAAATCATTATAGAAAAAAATGTGAATACCGATAATATCGACGAGACCGCCGCACAGGTTGGAATCGGCGCGATCATATTCAACGAATTATCAAACAGCCGGGAAAAGGATTATGTTTTCTCCTGGGATAAGGTACTGACTTTCGACGGCGAGACCGGGCCTTATGTGCAGTATACTCACGCAAGAGCCTGCAGTATTATGAGAAACGCCGGAGAGAACGCAGTGAAAAAGGCTATGGACATTAAAAATGTCAAGCCAGAATACATTATCAGTGAGAATGCGTTCAGACTGGCCAGACTGATCTACGCATATCCGGAGGCTGTGATCGAAGCTGGTGAAAGATATGAACCGAGTTTTGTCGCACGCCACATCGTGGATGTCGCCCAGGCATTCAACAGGCTCTACCACGATGAGCACATACTGGTAGAAAATGAAGAAGAAAAGATTTCGAAACTGGCCCTGATCATCGCAGCGAAAACCGTTATCCAAAATGGTCTGGGATTGTTAGGAGTACATGCACCGGAGAAAATGTAAATGAGATACGAAGGAAATATATACAGGCCGCCCAGCGAGGCTTACAGCCTGATCGTACAGGTAACCATAGGATGTGCGCATAATAAATGCACATTCTGCAGTATGTTCAAAGACAAGAAGTTCAGAGTCAGAAATGTGGAAGAGGTCATCGAAGATCTTAAATCAGCCCGAAGCTATTATCGAAACGTAGATAGGATCTTTCTGGCGGACGGCGATGCGCTTTGCCTCTCAAACTCAAAGCTTCTAAAGATTTTGGAAGTGATCCGGGAATTGTTTCCGGAATGTGAACGAGTATCCGTATACGGTTCGCCGCAGGATGTCCTCAATAAGACTGAGGAGGAATTACGCGAACTTGCGAAAGCCGGAGTAGGCATCGTTTACATTGGAGCCGAATCGGGAAGCGACAAGGTGCTGGAAAAAATATGCAAAGGCGCTACCAGGCAAGAGATCATTACTGCGGTTAAAAGACTGGAAGTGTCCGGCATCAAGGCATCTGTGACTTTCATATCGGGTATTGCGGGTCCGGAAGGCTGGAGGGAGCATGCTATAGAGACCGGAACGATGATCAGCGAAATGGAGCCGTCTTATGTAGGCTTGCTGACACTCATGCTTGAACCGGGCGCTCCGATGACTCAAGACGTTAAGGAAGGCAGATTTGAAATACTAACTCCAGAAGAAGTGGTGGCGGAGACGCTGCTGATGCTGGAAAATATTAATGTTAAAAAACCGTGCGTTTTCAGAAGCAACCACGCTTCCAACTACATTTCTTTAAGAGGCGAACTACCGAAAGATAAAGAAAAAATGATCAATCAGCTCCGTACCGCACTGGATAACACCCGACTATTAAAAGATGAAAGATTCAGGATGCTATAAAGGGTATGAAAGTATTGCTCACAACGCTTAATTCAAAATATGTGCATTCATCGCTGGCACTCCGGTGCCTCTATTCTGCTGCAGCAGAAAATCTTCAGAATTACGATATCAAGATCGACATCAAAGAATTTACAATCAACAACGATGATGATTTCATTTTAAATGAACTGATCTATTTTGATTATGAAGTGATCTGCTTTTCAATCAATATATGGAACGCAGACAGGATCGCCGGCATAACCGAAGTTCTGAAGAAAGCATTGCCAAATGTCAAATTGCTGGCCGGCGGACCGGAAGTCAGCAATGATCCCGTTGCTTTCATGAAGGAAAACCGGCACATCGATTTTCTGATCGTCGGGGAAGGCGAGTATGCGTTTACCGCGCTATGCAGCCAGGGCTTTGCCGGCCCGGAGCTGTCCGCTATCGGAGGGCTTATTTACAGAAACAGAGCGGATGGCAAAATCTATGTAAATCCGCCGGGGGAGATTCTGAAAATGGAGTCTTTACCCTTCCCGTACCGATATCTTCCTTTTGAAAAAGACAAGACGATCTACTATGAAAGCAGCAGAGGATGCCCGTTCAACTGCAGCTATTGTATGTCCTCTATCGAAAAATCCATCCGGGGACTTCCGGTGGAAAGGGTAAAAGAAGATCTGAATCAATTTATCAGCGCTAATGTTGAGCAGGTCAAGTTTGTCGACAGGACTTTCAATTGGGATCGGGAAAGATGCCATGAACTATGGCAGCATCTCATCGAAAATGACAATGGAATTACCAACTGGCATTTTGAAATCTGCGCGGAACTGTTAGACCGGCAACTGATAGACTTGCTGAATGGAGCCAGAAAAGGGCTTTTTCAAATCGAAGCCGGTATCCAAAGCACAAATGCTAAAACGCTGGCTGCAGTGAACCGAAGTACCGATATCGAACCGGTTTTTGAAAACCTGAAGGAAATCGTAGCCGTGGGTAATACGCATGTTCATGTTGATCTGATTGTCGGACTCCCCTTTGAGGGCTATAGTGCGTTCAAGGACTCATTTAACAAAGTATTTGATATACATGCAGATCACTTGCAGCTGGGCTTTTTAAAACTGTTAAAGGGCACCGCTCTGCGTAACGATGCGGATAAATACGGATATGTATTCAGAAAAAATCCGCCTTATCATATCATCAGCAACGATTTCATCTCAGCTCGGGATATCATCCGATTGAAACAGGTCGAAACCGTTTTGAACCTCTTTTCAAACAGAGGTGGCTTTGAAAACACCGTCGATTATTTCATATCACTGAATACCAGCGCTTTTGACTATTTCGAGGAAATGGCTCTTTACTATTACTTAAAAGGCTATCACCAGAAGTCGCACAAGAAAGAAGATCTGTACAGAATACTGAGACAGTATGCGTATTGGAAGGACAGGTCATGCGAAGGTGCATTCAATAAGGCCACCGAACTGCTTTATATGGATATGGAAAATACGCTGAACCCTGACGCAATAAAAAAATTCAACAAAAAAGGCTGGAAAATAGAATAGGTGATCAGATGACCTTAGTGAAAAACATATCGGCCGGGAATCCGAAAGATTATGATATTCAGATAAGAGCCGACCGGATCGGTAAATATTTCAGGAAATACCTGGCTGATTTTGTATTTGCCGAGTTTTCTGAAGCGTACCTGGCAGGAGCGGATCTGACCGGGATCATGAAAGAAGTCCCAGTGCCGCTGAAAAAGTCGGATCTTGAGCATTTTGCAGGTGGCTCAGGCGTCAGTCCGGAAGAAATAGCGGAAAACATGGCATGGGTGATGGGGATCGATCCTCATTTCAAATACACATCTTCCTACGTCAAGTTCATTGACAGGGTATACAAAGGGGAAGCAGTCGATCACCTTCTGGAAAAGGGTGGTCGGGCATTTGCGGAGAGCAGAACCGACGATGCCTGTATTTATTTCCGGGCCTGTCTTTGTCTGGAGCCGGAAAACCTCAACGCCATGTACAGCTACGCCTTTTGCTGCAGGGAAATGTACCTCGCCAGCGACCAAAAGGAGTATACCGGAAATTTCAAGGCGGAGGCACTGCACCTTTTTGAACGGATAACTGAAGCGTTTCCCAAACACGCTAAGAGCCATTATTACCTGGGTTACATGTACCTGAACCTGGGACTCTATACCAAAGCGCACATCATATGGAACAAGTTCCTGGAGTTGTCCGAAGATCCATCGGATATTGCTGAGATCCGGCAGCGTATCGGACAGCTGGAAGATCCGGTGAAAATAGAACAGGCAATCAACCATATCATTTCCGGAAGGGATGCAAACGGGTTACCGGTTCTTGAATCGTATCGGGACAGCCAATATGGAGACTGGTGGCCGCTTCATTACTATCTGGGACTGGCATATGTCAGCATGGGCCGCCAGGAAGACGCGATCCAATCCTTCAAGAAAACTTTGGAAAAGAACGGCAGCCATTTGGAAAGCATGCGCCATCTTGCGGAGCTTTATAAAGAATCCGGGAACGTTGAAGAAGAGCGCAAGTATCGAAAAAAAATGCAGCTAGTTGAACAAAATATTTTGCATTAATGCATTCAAATAACCACTTTAGTGTTGACAGAGCTGTGACTTGTACTGTATAATAAAGCCTGTCGCTAGAGATAGGGACTGGTATTCCAAGGTAGCTCAATGGTGGAGCACTCGGCTGTTAACCGATAGGCTGTGGGTTCGAGCCCCACCCTTGGAGCCAATTTGCCGAAGTGGCGGAATTGGCAGACGCCCGGGACTTAAAATCCCGTGAGCTTTTAGCTCGTACCGGTTCGACCCCGGTCTTCGGCACCAAGTTCTTTTTGGGGATGACCGGATAAATAAACGTCGCGGGGTAGAGCAGTTGGTAGCTCGTCGGGCTCATAACCCGGAGGCCATAGGTTCAAATCCTATCCCCGCAACCATGCATTAAATAATCGCCCTGATGGGGCGATTTTTTAATGCATTAATTATTAGGCAATTATAATAAAATAAGGTATAATAAAAGCTTAGCTATACAAGGAACATGAAAATTTGAAAGGAAATTAATGGAAAATTTATTTTTTAAAGACCTGGATTTATCGACTGAAGTGCAAAAAGCTATCACTAAGATGGGATTTGAGGAAGCGACTCCAATTCAGGCCAGAGCCATCCCCTATATACTTGCAGGACGCGACATTATCGGGCAGGCTATGACAGGTACGGGTAAGACATGCGCCTTTGGAATACCTGCCGTGGAAATGATCGATAATAACGCATCGGACATTCAAGTCCTAATCCTTTGCCCGACAAGAGAACTCTCTGTCCAAGTAGCGGAAGAGATTCAAGAAGTAAGCAAGTTCAAAAAAGACGTTAAAGTTTTGCCGATTTATGGAGGCCAGTCGATTGAACGACAAATTATGGCCTTAAAAAGAAAACCTCAGATCATTGTAGGAACACCAGGCAGAGTCATGGATCATATGAGAAGGCGTACCATCAAATTGATGAATTTGAAAACTCTTATCCTTGATGAAGCAGATGAAATGTTGAATATGGGATTTCGTGAGGATATTGATGTAATCATTCAAGATCTTCCAAAAGAACGGCAAACATTGCTTTTCTCGGCAACCATGTCTCCGGAAATCAAGGAAATAACGAAGATGTATCTCCATGAGCCGGAATATATACTAACGGTCCATAAAGAGCTAACAATTCCTAACATTGAGCAATTCTATATCGAGGTTCACGAATCGTCAAAGCTTGAGCTGTTGTGTCGACTGATCGATGCGAAGAACATCAAACTCGGTCTTGTGTTCTGCAATACAAAAAAACGGGTTGATGAGCTTACAAGTGCCCTTCAGGGCAGAGGGTATTCAGCAGAGGCGCTTCACGGGGACATGAAGCAATCAGAACGCACTCGCGTTATGACCAAATTCAAACAAGGGAAAATCGAAATCCTTGTTGCGACTGATGTCGCTGCAAGAGGGATTGACGTAAACAATATCGAAGCAGTCTTTAATTACGATATTCCTACAGATGAAGAATATTATGTTCACAGAATCGGAAGAACGGCCAGAGCCGGCAAAAAAGGGGTGTCATATTCCTTTGTTTTCGGAAGAGACATGTATAAATTAAAAGAAATACAAAAGTTTACAAAATCCGTCATTCTGCCGATGCAACCACCTAAAATATCTGATATCGAAGAAGTGAAACTAGAAGCAGCGATAAAAAGCGTAGTGACTATGTTGGAAGCAGGGGGCTATTCGAAATACGATAAAATAATTGAGAAAATCCTTCTGCAAACAGAAGAGGCAACCACACTGGATGTGGCATCGGTTCTTTTTAAAATCGCTTTTGATGAATTAGATCGAAGCTATGAGGAATCGGACCTTGACAACGTAGAGATCCAATATCGCAAAGCGGATATGGTTCGCCTATTCTTGAGCATTGGAGAAATGGATAATATCCAGGCAAAGACTATTATGCAAATCATCACATCCAAATCTTCTCTTCCAAAGAAAATGATCGGAGATATTGATGTCAGGAGGCAATTCTCCTTTGTGGAGGTTCCGTCGGAATATGCAGACAAAGTCATAAATGCGATGATTGATTTTTCATACCGCGGCAAAAAAGTTTCCATTGAAAAAGCCAGCAAACGTCAAAGACTAAAAGGAAACAAAGGAAGACCTAAACGCGGAAAGAAGAGATACTAATCGATTTCCTGAACAAGAAAGCCGCCGCTTTCTAAAAAGCGGCGGCTTTTGGACAAAAAAATACCCTAGATAATATCTAAGGCTCACCGTTTGTTCTTTATATAGCTGTTTAGATTATATCAGTTGCAGGCATTCGTTTACAACTTCCTGTGTAAGTTCAAATTCAGTATTCTTTTCTTTTGTTTTCATATACATCATCTCCTTTCTGTATTATGTAAGAACCCCATTTATGTCAGTTTTTCACTTAAATACGTGTTTAGTATTCCCTCATAAATCTCATCGGTCAGTTCTTCGTCAGATAGAGGCTTTCTGCCTCCAATCCCGAGTTTTTTATCCAGCATTTTATCAATGTGGGTCAAAGTTTTCTTTTGGTCAAATCCTAAGTCAATTATTCTTTTTAATAGATCAAGTGTGGTTTTCATATTTTCCTCTTTCTTTAGGTGGACCATAATCAGCTATATATAATAAAAACTCTTGCATAAAAATCACAAGAGTTAACGGTATCTTATGTTCTATTGGGCACTTTTTTACTTTTTTATTGTATCATAAAATAAAAGATAATGCTATATTATCTGCAATAAATTATTTATCAATCTTGAACCATTGATTCCATATGGCCAATAGTAATGGCCGCCTTCATAAAATTCTGCTTATATATGATGACAAATGGCTATATATCATATATGATTCATTCGGACCATTACATCGATTTATGAGAAGGGAGATGTTGTTCTTGAAAGCATATAGAAAATATTCGTTAATTTTTCTGACTGTTGCGGCGTTGGTTTTTTCAACATCAGTTATGTCCTTCGGATTACCGGGGCAGGCCGCCGACCAAGCTGACCAAAACGCTCAGGTCCCGGTAAAAGTTATTGAGATTTCAGATGACCTCACTCAAGTTGTGATCACACACTATGCAAAACCCACGAATCCGCCTAAACCAAGCGGCGACTCTGGTGGTTATAAGTTGGCCGGATGGTATTTAAGCGACGCTATTACATTTTCATTGGATCAGTCAATGTCAGGCTACGACAGTGATTTTACATCAGCATCTCAAGAGTGGGACCATAACACACAAAAGTCATTATTCACACAGACAGCATCCGGAGGCTATGCAAGCGCCTCAATTGATGGAATGAATTCCGTCTTCTTCGCAGACCTCAGTGCCGGTGTGATCGCAGTGACTTATGTCTGGTATGATCCACAGACAGACATTCTGCTTGAGAGCGACATGGCATTCAATACGGACTTCCAATGGGGCGACTCACCAACTGAAATGAATTTCCTTAACATAGCGACCCACGAACTGGGGCATGTTTGCGGGCTATCTGACCTGTATGGTAAGAAATTTTTTCAATTGACCATGTACGGATATTCATGGGAAGGGGATACGTCAAAAATTGATCTGGCGACAGGAGATATCAGCGGACTGCTAAAAATATACGGAGAGTAGAAATTGCAGGCTGAAATAAAATATCCTCGAGATAAGATTCAATTTATATAACCAGCAAAACCATTTAATTTCAAGGCTTTCAGACATTTATGAAAGCCTTTTTCCATATTGTTTGACCTATGGATAGACGGTTCAATGAAAAGCTTCTTTGCGGCATCTCGAAACAGGTATATTTAAAAATATTTTTGAGGAAGCCGTAAAAAGATGCGATAAAACGGACGTTTCGATTGTTATTATAATAAAGGGATAAGGACATGATATTCAACGGATATAAATTACCGCCAAACAAAAAAGATAAAAATCACCGGGACAAAATCATTGTCGATGAAAAAATATTTGAGAAAATTGCCGACAACGATATGGCGGCGTTCGAGGAATTTTATCAGATGACAGAACGTAGTGTATATGCCTACCTTCTCTCAATAGTCAAGAATCATGATATCGCGCTGGATCTTGTACAGGATACCTACCTTAAAATCGGCAGTGCCGCGCATTTATATCAACCAATGGGAAAGCCCATGGCTTGGGTCTATACGATCGCTAAAAATCTTGCAATGACAAGACTGCAATCAGAAAAGAGGACCGGAAATGCATTGCCGGAGGATATAGAAAACAAAATGTCAATCTCCTGGATCGAAAACATGGAAGACCGGCATGTGCTGCAGATGGCATTAAAAGTATTGGATGAGGAAGAAGCCGAGATCATCCTGCTCCATGCGGTTTCTGATTATACATTTCTGGAAATATCAAGAAGCTTAGGCAAGCCGCTGTCCACGGTACTGTCGAAAAACCAGCGTGGCTTAAAGAAATTGAGAAAATATTTGTCTGAAAAGGAGGTGCTGTGATGAACAACAGAGAAATAATGGGATCCCTGAAGAGGTCCATAGATCTGGCGCCTTCTGTCGCATTTGAGGATTTGGCAAGGAACACTATGCCAAAGATGCCTGCCCATGACAGCATTACAACACAGACTGTTGATTTGCCAGTCCCCGTGAAGAGATCGCGTAACTGGGCACCGGCTTTATCACTCGCGGCGATGTTGATCGTGTTCGTATCCGGCTGGGCCATCGAATACAGATTTCCGGATACGATTATAACGCTGGACGTTAATCCGAGTATAGAAATTTCTTTAAATAAGCAACATGAAGTTCTTTCGGTCAAAGCGCTTAATGATGATGCCGAAAAAATCATTTTAACAATAGACGAAGAAAATAATGATCTTGAAATCACCTGCCAGGAATTGATCAACGTAATGATAGACGAAGAATACCTTACTGAAACAAAGAATGTAGTGCTGGCCACTGTTGAAAATAACAATATTGAAAAAGCGACAAAAACAGCAGAAGAAGTGGCTGATATCATTCAGAACAGCCTGATTTCAAAAAACATCAGCCCTGTTATTATTTTGCAGCATGATAAGATAAATCAAGACGATCGTGATTTTGCTGCGGAATACGGTGTATCCTCCGGCAAGATAAGATTAATAAAGGAAATCAGTACAGAGGATCAATCAAAATCGATAAAGGAACTTTCTCAAATGTCGGTCACCGACCTGTACCATTTGATGAAGCAGGACGTTCAGGATGATATAGATGAAGATTCAGAAGACCTTAATGAAGCAGCCGAATCCAATGAATCAGAAAACAGCATTGAATCTGATGATGGCAACTATGGCGTTACAGTTGAAAATGATCAGATGGAAGAGCAAAAATCTGAAATCTATGATGATATGGAGGAATACGAAGAAAATGAAAACGACTCCGTTATCCGGATCGATGATTTGGAAGATACCGCTGAAGGAGACCGGGAAGAAACGGTCGACTGAACCGACAAGTTAAAGGGATCAAACATTTCCAAAGGAAATGCTTGAATATAGCAAGCAGTAAAAACCGATTAATTGTGAAAGGAGGAAGTAAAAATGAGAAGAAAATTTTTAATAATCATTGCTTTGTGCGTTCTTGCCCTTGGTAGCACTGTCGCGGCTTATGCAACGGCACCTGATATGGCGCCGGGGTTTATAAGGGGTACGGTGCAGACGCTCTTTGGAGATCCGGCGGATACGAATGATAGTGAAATAGCCGATGATCAGACCATCGATGAAGGTGAGCAGGCTATCGAGGATGACCAGGATATCGATATTGATGACAATCAGATCATTGATGATTCGGATTGCGATGACGATCAGATCATTGATGATTCGGACTGCGATGACGATCAGACCATCGATGATGACCAGGATATCGACGACGATGATGATCAGAATATTGAAGATGATCAGGATGTCGACGATGATGATCAGATTGGAAACGGTAATACCGAAGACGATTTAGACTGCGATGACGACACTGATGATCTGGATGATGACGACGAAGCAACCGACGATGATAATGAAGAGGATGATGAAGTTGACTCATTGGAAGATTAGTGAGATCAATTTAATGCAGACAGCTTAACGGAAGCAGGAGACGCTATCCCTGCAACCATCCAGAACCAAGGCTTTCAGAGATTTCTGAGAGCCTTTTTTATGGGGAAATCAAAAACAGCCCAACTGTTATTCAACTTTCTATGACCGCCCTTATTTAATATTTTATTTGCATATTAACATTAATCCATGCTAATATCGAATATACCTATAAGAAAGATAGGCAATTTGACAATTGTTGAGATAATCAAGAAATAAGGAGGGTTAGGATGGCAGAGGTACTAGCTGTTTGCATAAGCGAAGAAAAAGGTGTGAGTAAACATACGGTAGATGAAATTTTTGTTCAAAATGAGTTGGGAGTCCAGGGGGATGCCCATTCAGGCAACTGGCACAGACAGATCAGTTTACTCGGCGAAGAGAGTGTGGATAAAGTGAGGCATCTGCTGCCGCAGATCACAGCAGGCGCTTTTGCCGAAAATATTCTGACCAGGGGGATCACCCTTTATGAACTGCCGGTTGGAACGCAGCTTCGTGTGGGAGAGGCACTTTTGGAAGTAACACAGATCGGAAAGGAATGTCATGCCGATTGTGCTATACGCCGTCAAACCGGCGATTGCGTCATGCCACGGGAAGGCGTATTTGCAATCGTTTTGGAAGAAGGACTAATACACCCCGGAGACAGCATTGAAATTGTCACCTCGTTCATCTGATGATGCGGGGTGATATTTTTTAAAATATTTTTACGCGTATTGACAAAATTGAGCGAGAGTAGTATTATCCTATTAATCTACAAGAAAGGTAGGTAAATAAAATGACACTTATCTTCGGGAAGCTTTTAAGGTCAAATTTTCGTTTTGGTCGAATGTGTCGATGTTAATTTGAAGCTAATATAGAACAAATTCAGATTAATTGAAACGAAAGGAAATCAATATGTCAAATAATCAATATAAATTTGAAACACTACAGATCCATGTAGGGCAGGAAAATCCGGATCCCGCCACTGATGCGAGAGCGGTTCCGATCTATGCAACGACTTCATATGTGTTCCATGATTCTGCCCAGGCAGCAGGGCGTTTCGGCCTCACGGAGGGGGGTAATATATACACCCGCCTAATGAATCCCACATCGGATGTCTTTGAAAAGCGCATAGCGGCGCTGGAGGGAGGCGAAGGTGCACTGGCTACTGCTTCCGGCGCAGCGGCGATTACCTATGCTGTACAGAATATCGCAAAATCGGGCGACCACATCGTTTCTTCCGAAACACTTTACGGCGGCACTTATAATCTCTTCGCCAATACTTTACAGGAATGGGGCATTGAAACAACCTTTGTTGACGGGGCGGATCCCGGGAATTTCGAAAAAGCAATCAGACCGAACACGAAAGCTATATTTCTTGAATCTCTGGGAAATCCAAACTCCGATATTATTGACCTCGAGCGGGTTTCGGAAATCGCACACAAAAACGGGATTCCCGTTATCATCGATAATACATTCGCAACTCCGTATCTGTTTCGTCCAATCGAACACGGCGCTGACATCGTGGTGCACTCGGCGACTAAATTCATCGGCGGTCACGGAACAGTGCTAGGGGGAGTCATTATTGACAGTGGAAAATTCGACTGGGCACAGAACGACAAATTCCCCGGGCTATCCAAACCGAACCCGTCCTATCATGGAATCATATTTACGGAAGCGGTGGGGAATCTGGCATACATTATAAAAATCCGAACGACATTGATGAGGGATACTGGAGCGGCCATCAGCCCATTCAATTCATTTTTACTTTTACAGGGATTGGAAACACTCTCGTTGCGTGTAGAGCGCCACGTGGAAAACGCGTTGAAAGTTGTATACTACCTTAGCAAACATCCACAGGTCGCGAAGGTCAACCACCCTTCACTGGAATCCGGAAAGACTAAGGAACTCTATGACAGATATTACTCGAAGGGCAGCGCATCGATTTTCACCTTTGAAATAAAAGGTTCCGAAGAACAGGCTAGAAAATTTACAGAATCCCTTGAGCTTTTCTCACTGCTGGCAAACGTCGCCGATGTAAAATCCCTTGTCATACATCCGGCTTCGACCACCCATTCGCAGATGAACTCTGAGGAAATGCTGCGGGCAGGCATAAAGCCTACAACCGTGAGACTCTCAATCGGCACAGAACATATTGATGACATTATTGCCGATCTTGAGCACGGTTTTGATTTAATAAAATAAGAAGGAGATAAAAATATTATGTCAAGAATATATAAATCCGTTGATCAGCTGATCGGCAGAACCCCGCTGGTAGAGCTGACAAATTTCGAAAAGGTTAACAATCTCAGAGCCACTATACTGGCAAAACTTGAGTATTTTAATCCCGGCGGCAGTGTCAAGGACAGAATCGCGAAAGCGATGATCGACGATGCGGAAGCAAAGGGACTGTTAAAAAAAGGCTCGGTCATCATTGAACCCACCAGCGGGAACACAGGCATAGGTCTCGCCTCGGTAGCTGCGGCAAGAGGGTACAGAATTATCATCACAATGCCGGAAACCATGTCCGTAGAACGAAGGACTTTAATGAAAGCATACGGCGCTGAAATCGTTCTGACAGAGGGTTCGAAAGGGATGAAAGGGGCAATTGCTAAAGCCGAGGAGCTTGCAAAAGAAATTCCCGGCAGCTTTATACCGGGGCAATTTGTGAATCCGGCAAATCCTGCGGTTCATCGTGCGACAACAGGCCCGGAGATCTGGGAGGATACCGATGGAAAGGTGGATATTTTTGTGGCGGGAGTCGGAACAGGGGGCACGATCACGGGGGTTGGTGAATATCTGAAATCCCAAAATCCTGCGATAAGAATAGTAGCGGTTGAGCCTGCCGCATCACCTGTTCTTACCACTGGCACAGCGGGAGTACACAAGATTCAGGGAATCGGCGCCGGCTTCGTACCGGAGGTCCTGAACACCAAAATATACGATGAGATCATAACAGTTGAGAACGAAGCGGCTTTCGCTGCAGCGAAAGAAATCGGGAAAAGTGACGGCATACTGGTGGGCATATCATCCGGCGCTGCAGTCTGGGCTGCTGCAGAACTTTCCAGGAGACCTGAAAACAAAGACAAGGTCATCGTGGCTTTACTTGCGGACACCGGAGAGCGATATCTTTCCACGCCGTTGTTCGCAGACTGACTTGAATCAATTAGTTACTAGGAGGTATTGAACCATGATGGTATCAACAAAAGGAAGATATGCTTTGCGTGTGATGGTGGATCTGTCGGAACACAATACCGGCGCTTACATTCCGCTGAAAGATATTGCTGAAAGACAGGAGATCTCACAAAAATATATGGAAAGCATCATGACAGTGCTGTCAAAAGGCGGCTTTGTCGATGCGCTCCATGGGAAGGGCGGCGGATATAAGCTGAATAGAAATCCAAATGAATATACCGTCGGAAGTATCCTGAAATTGACAGAAGGCACTCTTGCGCCAGTCGCATGCCTTGATAGCGGACACAAAAAATGTGATCGTGCAACAAATTGCAGAACACTTCCCATGTGGATAGAATTAGAACGCTTAGTTAACAATTATCTTGAAGGCATTACCCTGGGAGATCTGTCCCAAAACATTTCATCCGGTGATTATGTCATTTAGTATAGCTGCAATGAACCAGATTAATTATATCCCATATCGCCCGGTGAGGCTTTCTTTGAACCACGGCAAATGAGGTGGAGCAAAGGTAAAAACAATAAAAAGAAGGACGATCAATACAATAGTTACTATTGAAACATTAAGAGGGAGACCTTCTGAATGTCTGTAGAAATGAATCCCCAGGCATTGCCCGGCAGTGACGGCCAAAAGGAATATTAGTATATCGACAACCAGCAGGTGAACGCCCAAAGAGCCTGTATAAAAGTAATAGGCAAATGGGATCACTAATATGGAAACGATCAGGGAAACCAGCAATGCGGTAAACCATCGCTGCGAATCGATTTGATTTGAGCCTTTCCTGAAAAGAAAATATAGGGCCCACCAGCCGATCATCGGCAGCAGAATCAGCTTCTGATGTTCCCATGCGCTTTCATTTACTGCGGCGACGGCGCCCACAATGGCGGATCTGCCGGACCAGGCATATAGAAAATGAAATAGAGATCCGAAAATGAATATGACAGGTATGCCCAATAATTGGGATTTTTCGTTTGCTGACAGCCCCATGCGTTTCATTGGTCCATTCTCCTCGTCAGAATTGGGTGTTCTCCAAATAAAATCTCGTCGACGGCGTTATTGTTAAAAAGCCAATCTTTTACATCCGGCTTTTCCAGGACCACCGGCATCCTGTCATGTACATCCGAAACCGATCGGTTGGAGTTCGTTGTGAGGATCACAAAGCGGTTTTCCCCTTCGAAACGGTTATATAGGCCTGCCATGTACAGGACCCCTGAACCCGGAAGATTGAACAGGAATTTTTTCTTTTCCTGGTCCCATTCGTAAAATCCGGTGGACGGGATGACACATCTTTTTGCCAGCAGCGAGGATTTAAACATCGGTTTCTCATGTGCGGTCTCGGAACGGGCATTGATGATCACACTTTTGCCATGAAATGAAGGGTATCCCCAGCAAAACAGATCCGCCGTGATTTTTTCTTCTGACGGGACCAGAACGGGGACCACATCGGTGGGAAAGATCTCACCGGTTTTCATTTCTTTCGTCTTAATATTATTGCTGACCTGCTCGATGATATCGTCGATTTCTCTTAATTCTTTGTCTGTAAAAAATGTATATCTTCCGCACATTCCTGATCACCACCTTAGTTAATAGTTAACTCCTATACACCTAATATATACCTAATATATACCTTCTATACACTATAAAACCCATACGGATCACATTTTATATAGCTCCCAGCGACAATCTGAAATTAAATATTTCAGTTCATAAAGTCTGCATACGCCATCTATTTCGCTCTGGCATCGATAAACAAAAGCCCTGACTCCGGCAATTTTGGTTTCTTCAACCAAAAGGATCTGATCGATCATAATTTCGTGTGGGGCGCGGTCCCGATCAATATATCTGAACTTATAGGGCATTGGTTTTTCCCTGCCTTTGAATTTTACGATAGCGTCAATGGGCTCTGACAATATTTTCATTGCATATAACCTCCCATCATAATAAAATCACTGTCATTGGTGCCGCCTTGAACGGGGTTGATGCGGCCATTGGTAAAAACCCCCCTGATAATGGACCGGGTTCCGTATTTTTTGCGTATGGCATCTATTGCTTCGTCCAGTTTTTCCAGTTGTTCGATATTGCCTTTATCGAAAAAAGAAAGCTGGTGTATGGCCGCCGCCGAGAAGTCCGACAGTGAGACCCCAAGATGCCGGATGGGCTCACCTTTCCAGCATTGGTCGAAAAGCATGCACACATGATCATAGATTTCACTTGTGACGTTGATGCTGTTGGGCAATTTGACCTGATGGCTGTAGCGGACAAAGCCATTGGTTTTTACGGAAACAGAGACCAGCGATGCCAGATAGCCTAACTTTCTGAGCCTCATTGCAACCCTTTCGGTAAGCGCAAGAAGGATCTTGTGGGCTTCGGATCTTTCTGTGACGTCGAAGGCGATGGTAGTGCTATTGCCGACGCCTTTCTGAATGATTTCGCTGTTCATGAAAACCGGAGAATGATCCAGTCCGTTTGCCAGATCCCGTATAAGCTCGCCCTGGCTCATCAAAAGCGCCTTCATGTGCAAAGGATCCGATTTGGCCAGATCGCCGATGGTATTGATGTTGATTTTTTTCAGCTTCTGCGCAGTTGCTCTTCCTACCATGAAAAGTTCGCCCACCGGCAGCGGCCAAAGTTTTTCAGGCATTTCTTCCGGCCATAGGGTATGGACCATGTCCGGCTTTTTAAGCTCGCCAGCCATTTTCGCCAGCAGCTTGTTGCTGGATATGCCGATATTCACGGTAAATCCCAACTCTTTCCTGATCCCGTCCTTGATCTCATGAGCCGCATTTAGCGGATCGCCGAATGCTTTTTCAGAAGAAGAGTAATCCAAAAAACATTCATCTATACTGTAACGTTCCACCAGGGAAGAATAGCGACATAAAATATCATACATTGCATTGCTGCACAACATGTACAGATCATAATCCGGAGGATAAACCGCAAGCTCCGGGCACTTTTGCAGGGCTTCAAAAAGGCTTTGCCCGGTTGAAACACCGAATTTTTTTGCGGGGATCGATTTGGCCAGTATGATCCCATGCCGGTTTTCCGGATCGCCTGAAATCACTGAAGGAATCTCCCGGATGTCAACAGGAAAACCCTTTTCCAGCATGGCGGCCGCCGTCCAACTCAAATATGCGCTGTTTGCATCTATATGAAATATGGTCCTCATAACGATCACTCCCTTCGGTAATAGTATAGTAACAGAACGTATGTTCTTATTCAACCATAATCTGAACCGGAAGAAATAAAAAACTGTGACTCAAATCGTGTCCAACGGAACAGGCTTCCATTCAGCACACGGAAATGGTAATATAAATCTAGCCGGAATTTCTAAATTGAAACAACAGAGAAAGGTGAGGGGAATATGGAATTCAAAGAAATCAAAACAGGGGAACTGCTTTTCAATCCTTTTAACAAAATCGGGAAGGAGTGGATGCTGATTGCTGCAGGTGACGAAAAGAAGTTCAATGCCATGACAGCCAGCTGGGGAGGTGTCGGTGTGCTTTGGGGAAAGAATGTCGCAACCACCTATCTGCGCCCGCAAAGATACACGAAGGAATTCGTGGATGCAAACGAATTATTCACTATAGCCTTCTTTAATTCAAACTTCAGAGAGGCCTTGAATATTTGCGGCTCGGTTTCAGGTCGCGACGAAGATAAAATCAAAAAAGCAGGGCTGACCCCGCTTTTTATCGATGGCACCACTTCATTCCAGGAAGCGGAGCTGATTTTGATCTGCAAAAAGTTGTATCATGACACCATCAAACCTGCGCTGTTCATCGATCCTGAAATTGACGGGAAGTGGTATCCGGAAAAGGACTACCATACCATGTATATTTCGGAAATCGTGAAAGTGCTGGTTAAATAATCAAGCCGGATTTTGCTTTCTTTAATAATTCTATATCCAATTTTTTCATTTTAAGCATGGCGGCCGTTGCTCTTGTGATTTCATCTTTTGTGCCGTCAAACATCAGACCGGACATATTTTCCGGAACGATCTGCCATGAAACTCCAAACTTGTCCTTGATCCAGCCGCATTGTTCCGCCTCCGGCACAGCGGAAAGCTTCTCCCAGAAATAATCGATTTCCGCCTGATCCCTGCAATTGACAATCAGGGAAAATGCTTCGTTGAATCCGAAATCGGCATCAAAGCCATGATCCATTGCGACAAAATCAATACCGAACAATTTAAAAGCAGCATATTTGATTTTTGCATTTGCAGCGCCGGCTTCGCCTTTTTCATAAGGGACCATGGCCGTGATCTCGCCTTCCCTGAAAACATCCACGTAATATTTCAGGGCCTCTTCGGCTTTGCCATTGGAATCTTTTGAAAAAAGAAAACTTACTTTTATTTTTTGGCGGATTTGTTCTCCCTCTGTAAGCATCAATTGCCAGGACAGGCCATATCGATCCTGGATCCACCCATACCACCTGCTGAAAGGATATTCTGCCAGCGGCATCAGCTCGATGCCATCTTCCGACAAGGCTTTCCATTTGGAATTTACCTCCTCGATGGTATCGCATAAAACCATGAAAGAAATCGAGGGGTTGAACTTAAAATAAGGGCCTGCACTGATCGCCATGAATTCCTGGCCTTCCAATTCAAAAGAAATCAATTCTGAATCTCCGGAAGGCGTTCCTTCGATGGTATCGATTCTCTCTATTTTCGAACTGTTAAACAAACCGGTATAGAAGACTACAGCTTCATGGGCGTTGTTGTCAAACCATAAATGGGGCACGATTTTCTGCATTTTACGACTCCTCCTTATTTTATGAGCTGCATAAGCCGATATTTATTTATATACACCTCTTTTGCCGCGAGTATTCCCTGTAAAATCAATTGCATCTTGTATTATTGACAGCGATATGGTAGAGTCATAACTGAAAAGAAAATGATCAGAATTGAATACAATTTATTGGTGTGCGATTTAAAAGCGCAGTTAAATAAAAGGGAATGAGGTGGAAATCCTCAGCAGTCCTGCTGCCGTTATAGCCGGAAGACCTGCCAGTAAATTTTTGTTTTGCGTCTTACAGGCTATAGGGCGTAAAGCGTTGAAATATTTAAAATTTGCACGAGGATAATTTTAAAGCATTCCGATTCAAAGCCGGAATGCTTTTTTATTTAACAAGCCCAACAAGCACAGAAAGCGGCAACAACCGGATAGCCGGGGAAAGAATAAGGAAAATGATTAGAAAATCTTTAATGAGCATTCTATTGATCATAACAGTATTATGTCCGATGACAAATTTTAATGGCGTCTATGCGGCAACGGCAACGACCGATACGCAAACTCGCCAGATTCAAATGGTGATGGATGAAACGGCAAAGCTGCTTGTGGATACTGTAAAGGATCCCGTGATATCGCAAGTCGGCGGAGAATGGACGATCCTGGGGCTGGCAAGGTCCGGATACTCCGTACCGGCGGGTTATTATGATCAATATGCACGGAACGTTGAAAAGGAACTTGCAGAGAAAAGCGGTGTGCTGACAAGCGTAAAGTACACCGAATACTCCCGTTTGATCCTGGCCATGACGGCAATCGCCCGCGACGTCGATTCTGTTGGCGGGTATAATCTTCTGGAAAAACTGTCCGATTTTGATAATGTGAAAAAGCAGGGGGTCAATGGTCCGGCTTTCGCACTTCTGGCGCTGGACTCCCATGGCTATGAAATCCCTGCGGCTGCCGCCTCAAGGACCATTGCAAACGGCGGTACTGTGACCAGCAGAGAAGGGCTCATCGAATACCTTTTGAACAAAGGCCCGGTTGCCGGAGACGCGGACAGGACCGGCATCATGCTTCAGGCGCTGGCGAAATATAAGGACAGGAAGGAAGTAAAGGCTTTTTCCGAAAAAGCGTTCCAAATGATCGACGGACTTGAGAACAGCGACGGTAGTTTTCCTTACGGCGGTGTGGCGGCATCGGAATCCATTGCGCAGGTCATTGTTGCAAAAGCCATGTGGGGGATCGATTGCCGGGAAAACGTCGACGCGCTTCTGACATATCATATGAATGGTGGCGGCTTTGAGCATGTCAGGGGCCAGGGTTTCGACCTGATGGCCACGGAGCAGGCCCTGTATGCACTGACAGCTTATGAAAGAAGCATAGCGGGTAAAACGGCCCTTTATGATATGACGGATGTGGTGATCTTTTCACCGGCAGAGATCAGGGTATCTCTAAATGGAAACTATATTGCCTTTGATCAGCCCCCAGTGATTGAGAACAGCAGGACGCTGGTACCAATGAGAGCTATTTTTGAGGTGTTCGGGGCTGTAGTGACTTGGGATCAGGAAACGAAAACAGTTACTGGGACGCTGGACGGCAAAGTCGTTACGCTCACGGTCGGTGATAAAACTTCATATGTCAATGGTGAAGCAGCGACATTGGATGTACCGGCAAAAATAATCAACGGACGGACCATGGTGCCGGTCAGATTTATTTCGGAAAGCCTTGATGCGGATGTTCAATGGATCCAATCTCCGATGACGGTGGTGATAACAAAATGAGAAACAAAGCAATAGATAAAAGAATTAGAAGGTACTTGATCGTTCTGTTTTCAATCTTTCTGATGTTTGCCTTTTTCGGCTGCGGAAATGCAGAGCAAAACACGGATGCTCCTGCCGGGGAAATCGCAGTGCAGGACAACCCGGAACAAGCAGAAAAGGTAACCGGATCTGCAACAGCAACTCCGGAAGCGATTTCGGATGCAATTCCAGAAGCCGCACCCGAAAACATGCCCGAAAAATCCCAACCCTCAGAAACCTCCGAAAAGCAGCAGGATAAGCTGACCTGCACCGTTTCGATCACATGCGCCACCATTCTTGACAATATGGGCAACCTGGCCAAGGGAAAAGAAGAAGTGGTTCCCGCTGATGGAGTTATAATGTCGCCGAAAACAGTCGCTTTTGAACAGGGAGACACGGTGTTTGACGCCCTGGCCAGTGTTACGAAAGTGCAGAAAATACATATGGAGTTCACCACGACCCCGATCTATAAAAGCGCCTATATTGAAGGGATCAACAATATTTATGAGTTTGACTGCGGCGAACTTTCCGGATGGATGTACAAGGTGAACGGCGAATTCCCGAGCCGCGGATGCAGTGCTTACGAGCTTTCCGACGGAGACATGGTTGAATGGATCTACTCATGCAGTCTGGGCAGCGATATCGGCGGGAATTACCTGGAGCAAAAGGGAGAATAGAATGAAGGACGTATTCGGAACGTATCATCCGATCATAAATTTTATGTTTTTCTGTGCAGTACTGCTGTTCAGCATGTTTTTCATGCACCCGGTCCTGCTTTTGATTTCTCTGATTTCCGGATTTTCATACTATGTGTATCTTACAGGGAAGAAAGCCCTGAAATTCAGCCTGATATTTTTACTGCCCATGATGATCCTGATTTCATTGATCAATCCGCTGTTCAACCACAGAGGCGTTACGATCATCGGGTATGTGATGGGCAATCCGATGACCCTGGAGTCGATCCTGTACGGGGCCGGCACCGGTCTGATGTTCGGCGCTGTCATTCTGTGGTTTTCATGCTACAACGTCATCATGACCAGTGATAAATTCATCTACCTTTTCGGAAGGATCATACCGGCCATGTCCCTGATCCTGTCAATGGTTTTACGATTTGTGCCGAGATTCATGACCCAGGTCAAAATCATTTCTGATTCCCAGAAATGCCTGGGGCGTGACGTCAGCGACGGCAGGCTGAAAGATCGGGTCGCCCATGGAATAAAAATACTTTCTGTGATGACCACCTGGGCGCTGGAGAATGCCATTGACACAGCGGATTCTATGAATTCCAGGGGCTATGGGCTCCCCGGGCGAACGGCATTTTCGAATTTCAGATTTGACACCAGGGATAAAACGATGAATGTTTTCATGCTGGGCTTGTTTGCGCTCATTATCGGAGGGACTGTCACGGGACAGAATACAGTGCAGTATTTTCCGTCCGTACGCTTTCCCGAGGTTACTGCAGCCGGCATCATCATATACGGAGCGTATTTTATACTTTGCTTTATGCCGTTGATTCTCGATTTGAAGGAGCAGGCCAGATGGCGACATTTACAATCAAAAATTTAACCTTTACATATCCGATGAAAAACACGCCTGTACTGAAAAACATCGATCTCGAAATCGGGTACGGACAGTTCATAACCATCTGCGGGCAATCGGGATCCGGAAAGACCACCCTTTTGCGAAATCTCAAATCCGCTCTGGCTCCCCATGGCAGCAGATCCGGAGAGATATTGTTTTACGGAAGGCAGCTGGACAGCGTGGATCGAAGGGAACAGTCTCAGCGGATCGGGTATGTGCTTCAGAATCCTGAAAATCAGATCGTAACTGATAAGGTGTGGCATGAACTGGCTTTCGGGCTGGAAAGCCTGGGCTACGACAAGAAAACCATCAGGCTGCGGGTTGCTGAAATGGCAAGCTTTTTCGGAATCCAAACCTGGTTTATGAAAAACGTCAGCGACCTGTCCGGTGGGCAAAAGCAGATACTGAACCTTGCCGCAGTGATGGCCATGCAGCCGGATGTTCTGATACTGGACGAACCGACGTCGCAGTTGGATCCCATCGCGGCGGAAGCGTTCCTGGAAATGGTCCTGAAAATCAACAAAGAAATCGGGACAACGGTCATCATCAGCGAACACCGGCTTGAAGGGGTGTTTTCGATGGCGGACAGGGTCATCGTCATGGATGATGGAAGGATCGTTGCAAACGATACCCCTGAAAACACCGGAGCAATTCTGGCCGCACGGAAGCATAAAATGTTTATGGTGATGCCGGCGCCGCTGAAAATCTATGCGGAGCTTTATGAGCAGAATGTAAGAAGAGAGCTTCCATGCCCTGTAACGGTCAGAGATGGACGCAACTGGCTGACAAAGTTATTTGAAAACGAAGCAATTAAAACCACCGCACTGGACGCCACGCCGGTATTAGACCAAACCAGACAGGAACCCGTTATTTCCATGAAAGATGTGTGGTTCAAATATAATAAAAATGACAATGACGTGATCAAGGATCTGTCGCTGGAGATTTTCAGGGGAGAGATGTTTTGTGTTCTGGGAGGCAACGGCACAGGGAAGACCACCACGCTGAAATTGATCAGCGGTATTCAAAAAGCCTATCGGGGCAAAATGAGACTCAAAGGCGTCGATATTGAAAAATATAAGAAGAATGAACTATTTTCCGGCATTATGGCCATGTTGCCGCAAAACCCTCAATCGGTCTTTGTGAAAAACACAGTTCGTCTCGATCTCATGGAAATGATGGAAGGCAGAAAAAACCCTGCCGGAATGATCTATACCGATGATGCTGTTGAAAAAATGGTATCGGAAATGGCCAAACTGGTGGAAATCGAGCATCTGCTGGATATGCATCCATATGACTTGTCCGGCGGGGAACAGCAAAGAGCAGCGCTTGCCAAGGTACTTCTTCTTGAACCGGAAATCCTGCTGCTGGATGAACCCACCAAAGGCATGGACAACTATTTCAAGAAAAAACTGGCGGGTATCCTGAAAAAGCTTCTGGATAAAGGAGTGACCGTAGTGGTTGTCTCGCATGACATTGAATTCTGCGGCAGCTACGGCGACCGGTGTGCGATGTTCTTTGACGGGAATATTGTTACGCAGGGGGTGCCACGGACATTTTTCTCCGGAAACAGTTTTTATACGACTGCGGCAAACAGAATGTCCCGCCACATATTTGAAAATGCCGTGACCTCGGAAGACGTTGTGGCATTGATTAGGAAAAATCTCGATCTGCCCGAGCCTGTCGGGGAGGACAAGTCGGATGGAGGAGGCGATGTCGAAAATGACCGCCATGAGAAAACCGAAATCAAGAGCGGGAAAAGCGAATCCGTCAAACCGGCAAAGTCCGAAGCTGCAGCAAAGCCTGAGGCAACAAATCCTGTTCATGCTGCCGCAAAATTAAAAACAGGTACCAAATTGGCGACTTTCATCCTGCTGGCGATGGTCCCCATCACATTGTATGCGGGGATGTTCTGGCTGAATGACAGAAAATATTATTTCATCAGTCTGCTGATCCTGGCCTATTCAATGATTCCTTTTTTTATGGTATTCGAGGGGAAGAAGCCTCGTGCGCGTGAAATAATAATTATCGCCGTGCTGATTGCAATCGCGGTGATCGGACGGGCTGCGTTCTTCATGGTCCCGCAATTCAAACCGGTGATTGCCATAGTGATCATCGCTGGGGCATGTCTGGGGAGTCAGGCAGGATTCATGACCGGTGCCATGACCGCATTCGTTTCCAACTTTTTCTTCGGTCAGGGACCATGGACGCCATGGCAGATGTTCGCACTGGGTTTGATCGGGCTGTTATCTGGATATTTCATTGAAAAGGGACTTCTGAAAGAAAGAAGAAATTCTCTGATGGTGTTCGGCGCTTTGGCGACGGTTTTCATTTATGGGGGTCTTGTGGATCTATGGACGATATTCGGGATGGGGACCGGAGAGGGCCTTCTGCAATGGGCGATCTCTGTCTACACGCTGGCGCTGCCTTTTAACCTGATCAATGCGGCTGCCACGGTGATTTTCCTCTATTTTCTGGCGAAGCCGATGATAGAGAAAATCGATCGGATCAAGATCAAATACGGTTTGGTATATTAAGCTCTTCGGGCTGATATAGATTATGAATTGAATATACTTCATGTTCCTGCAAGCTGTCCTATGAGAAACAGCTGCGGGCTAAGAGGGAAACAGGTTAAAATCCTGTGCGGTACCGCCGCTGTAAGCGAGGAATCCGGCCAATTTCCACTGGATATGCAATCCGGGAAGGAAGGCAACGGGTGATGATGCGCAAAGCCAGAAGACCTGCATGAAGAATGGGAGCCAGCCGGCGGGTTATCGGCATACACTCCTTTCAAACAACATAGCATGTTTGATTAAAAGCAGAAAAAACGGACTGCAGCAAAATAGCTGCAGTTTTTTGTGAGTAACCCAATATAAATACAGGAGGGGAAAAAAACAATGAAAGCACGAAAAGGTTTTAAAAAAGGCATTGCATTTGTGCTGATGCTTGCCATGATACTCGGCACATTTGGGGTAGCCGGATGGGGCGCCGGGCCGGTGTATGCTGCAGAAGCAAATGATATTACCGTAACCGTGGTCATAGAGAACAACACATATCCGGTGGCCAGTGGAGCTGCCTGGGAAGGAACGCTGTTTACTTCTTCCGTTACGGTATCTGCCGGCGCTACGATGCTGGATGCAATTGAGCAGTCCCTAAACAATGAAGGCTATTTTGATACGTCTTTGATCGGCGGATCCTACATCAGCTCGATCAATGGGATCGCTGCCGGAGAAACAGGCGCCTATTCCGGATGGCTGGGTGCTTTGAACGGGGTTTTGCCAAACGTAGGATTAGGATCTTCATATGTCAGTGACGGAGACACTGTCCGCCTGATGTATTCGCTGCCGTCGGGTTATTGCGCAGATCCTGCAGTGTCATGGGGAACGTCCAATGCCTCATCGACCGGATTTTCCTTCAGTGACGGGATATGGTCGTCGGAAAGTGACGGCTGGGGCGGATATGCGATAACGCTGACAGTGCCCGATCCTTTGGAACAAATCGTCGTCAACGAGGTTGCAGGGAGCACTTCGCCGGCATTGCGTATTTATAAATATGACAGCAGTACTTATAGCATTGACCAGAGCAATATTTATCGCATCGGAGATGCTATTCCGCTGTCTGGACTCGGCACCACATTTGATTCTCTCTATGTATATTTGAATGAAGGGGCGACGGAAACATGCACGATCAATATCAGAAAGACCGGCGACATAAGTCCGGCGAAGTTATTATTCGGAACTGCGGAATCATTATCGGAAGAACCAACAGCAAATTATTGGAATATTATAGGCGTAAATGCATACAATCTGTCACATTCAGCGGTTTCGTTCAGCAGCAACCAAACTGACAGTTTTACTTATAATGCAATTAGCGATTTCGCAGCTCCGGCACCTTACTCGGGAACAAAGCTGGCGATGGATATTATTGCGCTGACTTCACTTGGATACGATGCATCGAAAATTGTATCGAATGGTACCGACATCAATGGATATGCTGTCATGAAAGAACAAGTCTCTGCAGATACTGCGTACGGAGGTTGGGTTGAGATATATGCGTACAGCCTGATGGCTTATTTGCAAACCGGAAATAATACATACGATGCCGAGATCAATGCAGCCATCGGCGAGATTGAAGCGCTTGAAGCGAACGGGTGGGCGGCAGCATGGGGCTCTGCGGATTCAGTAGGTATTGCTGTCGCTGCACTGAGTATGGCTGCCGACAAAGGCTATTCAGTCGATTCAAGTATTATCGGAAGCGGTGTTGATTTTCTGGAGAATGCGGTGAAGGCCAATGGTACGGTAGCCGATTCATACTATTTAACGGAAAATGCAAATTCTACTGCGATGACGATCCTCGGCCTGGATGCTGCCGGAGTTGATGTGTCGACATTCAGTACTGCCGGTGGCGTTTATCTGTTGGATGGACTAAATCTCTTTTCTGATAAAAATTTACAAGGATTCATTTATAACTCCGGTGGATCGCATAATACTGCTGCTTCGCAGCAGGGATTCCTAGCCCTGTTGGCAGCGGACACAGCCGGTAATACAAATATTTTTGATTTTTCAGGGAAAGGGATATTTACAGCAGCCAGCTCCTACGACAATTGCCCGGTCTATTTTACCGTTTTGCCGACGGGAGCCAATTTAGCGGTGACTGATAGCAACGGATTGATCCAGACGGAACGGTTTGCAGGAATTTACGATTTGCCTGCTGGCGCATATAATTATGCGGTTTCGAAATCAGGGTATGTAACCAAAACAGGAAGTTTTGCTATAAGCGCGGAAGCGGCCGCTGGCCATATCAGACAGCCGATAAATATCTCCCTTGTCAGTTTGCCGATAGCTGCTGATAACATTACGGTGAAAGTATCTGTTAAGACTCATGATGAAAACAAGTGTAACAATTCCTATACTTACAAGAACAATTCTTCTGACTACTATAATATCGTCAGCAAGACCTTAACTCTTGGGAAAAACAGCACGGTGTTTGATGCGCTTGACGCGGCGCTTACGGCTGCCGGAAAGACATATTATGAAAGCGATTATGGATATATAGCTGAAATAGATGGCATCAGCGAATTCTCCCACGGCGAAAACTCAGGATGGCTGTATAAGGTCAATGGAGATGTAGTGAGTGAAAACAGCAGGGATTATGTATTGACAAAAGATTCAACAATCGTGTGGTGGTTCTCAGATGATTACGTGAATGATGATGGCTCGGAAATGTGGAGCGGCGGCGGATCTGTTGTGACAGAAGGAGGCTTGGCGGCGAAGACTGTGGTTTTTACTGCCGATATAAATGCTAACGGCGATGCTTCTGCGACGATCAAAAAAAGTCAGCTGGATGAAATGAAGTCAGATGGGAATTCACTCCAAGTCGTGAGTTCTTTGGCCTCTATCGAAATGGATGCCGACACTGTAGCGGGCATTTCAAAGGCAGTAAGTGGCAGTGTTGAAATTACTGCATCAAAAGTAGATCCGGACTCTCTGAAAAACATCAGCGAGGATATCAAGAGCCAAATCGGCAGCAGACCGATCATCGATATAAGTGTTACAAGCGCAGGCAAAATTATTTCCGAATTTTCCGGTGAAGTGACTGTCCGGATCCCATATATTCTTGCCGAAGGGGAGAACCCGAATGCGATTGTCATCTATCGGCTGAACGAAGCAGGAGAGTCTCAAATCATCAGGAACTCCATTTATGATATGGAAACAAAAACCGTAATTTTTACAACAGATCATTTTTCGGTATATGCGGTGGGCTATCAATTGAAGGAATTTACGGATATCAAAGGGAGCTGGGCAGCTGATTTCATATACTACCTTGCTGCCAGAGATATGATTTCGGGCATGAACGATACAACATTCGCACCAAAAGCTAATATTACAAGAGCACAATTTGTCCAACTGCTGGCAAACATGACCAAAACGGATTTGGCTTCCTATGGCGCTATTACTACCACGGCGTTCAAAGATGTAAAGGCCGGATCCTGGTATGCTCCGGCTGTGGCCTGGGCTGAGGAACAGGGCGTTGCTCTGGGCTCCAAAAATTCAGACGGAACCGTATCCTTCAATCCCGCGAGCACCATTACAAGGCAGGACATGGCTGTCATGCTCCTTCGTACCATGAGTGAAATCGAAGGCTTGGAACTTGCGCCGAAAAATAATGCTGTTGCATTTGCTGATGAAGACCGGATCGCAGCATATGCGAAAGGCGCCGTGGACAAAATGAGTGCCGCCGGGGTGATCAACGGCAAGACGAAAACTCAATTTGCGCCATCAGAAAAAGCAACCCGGGCAGAAGCTGCAAAGATGATCTGCATTTTACAATCGGAGTATTTATAAGGTCGGATCCGCAGATCGAGTTAACAAAGGACCAAAAGCTTTGCAAAAATACAAACGGGGCAGCTCCAGACAGCTGCCCCGTTTGTGGTCTTCAGTGTATATGATCTGCGATGCCGCTACCTTTTACGGGGATTTGCCCGTTTATATTGTTCAGGCCATTCCAGATCATAATCCAGCGTTCTTGATGCATTCAGCACCCAATAAGGATTCCTCAGAAGTTCTCTGCCAAGGTAGATCATATCGGCAGAACCTTCTGCCAAAATGGAATTGATATGGACCGGATCTGACAGGAGTCCGCCGGCAGTGACTGGCAGGCCGGTTAATGTCCTGATTAATTTGGCCTGTGGCAACTGATAACCCGGGAACGCGTCTGGTACGACTGAAATAACGCCTCCGGTGCTTACGTTAACGGAATCAATGCCCTTATGCTTGATCAGATTCAACATAACTGCCAGATCTTCGGCATGATTTCCGTTCTCATCGTAATCTTCCGCAGTGATTCGGACTTCCACCGGTTTTTGCTCCGGCCAGACGCTTCTGACCGCTGTCAGCACCTCGTCCAATATACGAACTCTGTTTTCGTAGCTTCCGCCATACTCGTCCTGCCGCCTGTTTGTAAGCGGAGACAGGAATTCATTCAAAAGATACCCATGGGCAGAATGGATCTGTATCAGATCAAAGCCCGCTTTGTCTGCCCGAGCTGCCGCGTCCCGGAATTCACTGATGGTTTGTTTGATATCATCTATTGCCATGGCTTTTGGCTCCGGGCTTTCGTCTGCATAGGCGATTGCCGAAGGCGCTTCGATGGCCATGCCCTTTGCCTCGCATTTTCTGCCGGCGTGGTTGATCTGAATACCGATTTTAGCGCCGTTTTTATGAACAGCATCAACGATTGAAGCCAGTCCGGGGATATGGGCATCACTCCAGATGCCAAGATCCGAAGATGAAATCCTGCCTTCCGGAGATACCGCAGTAGCTTCCATGATGATCAAGCCTACTCCGCCCACAGCTCTTGTGGCGTAATGCAGAATATGCCAGTCTGTGACAAATCCGGTTTCCGTAGCACAATACATGCACATCGGCGGCATGACGATCCGGTTCTTAAGCGTCAAATTTTTTATGGTGAATTCTTTAAATAATTCGTACATGGTTTCCTCCTAACATAATGTGTCGGTTAAATGTCATACATATTTATCTAAGTATATCAAATAAGCTGCGGTTTATGAAGAATCAATAGAACCGCCTCGAAAGTATTTGTAGGATTACCATACATATGTTACAAGTAAAAAAATAAAAACGGAAAACATCC
>CAZAMF010000012.1:0-59377 GCA_964486295.1 uncultured Oscillospiraceae bacterium
AATTAGTCCAGAGTTTATCATTTTGGAACTTGACTTTTAATAGTTAGTCTTTTAATTGTATTTTCAATGTTGTAAAATATGATTATTACAGGTTTTAGTATAGCACCGGAGGAAAAAATGAGCAACGAAGAACTGAAAAACACGTATAAGAAGCTTCAGAACGGAAGCGATATCAGAGGCGTGGCCTTAGAAGGCATCCAGGGAGAAAAGGTTAACCTCTCCGATAAGGAATCCGCTCTCCTGAGCGCAGGATTTATACATTGGCTGAGTGAAAAGACCGGCAAGGGCTATGAGCAGCTGGTCATTGCTATCGGAAGAGATCCCCGACTTTCCGGTGAATCCCTCAAGAAAGCTGCCACCTCAGCAATGCGGGGGCTCGGCGTGAAAGTGTTGGACGCAGGTCTGGCTTCCACCCCGGCTATGTTTATGAGCACTCTGTTCTCGGAGTTCAATTGCGATGGTGCCATCATGATTACCGCATCCCATCTTCCGTGGAACCGGAACGGTTTTAAATATTTCGATAAAAACGGCGGCCTTGATAAGGGGGATATCTCTTTCATCATTGAATGGGCGGCTTCCAACTATACTTTCGAACTGCTCCCCGGCGGTACCGTAGAGTCTTGCGATCTGATGCCACGCTACGCCGCGCATCTGAGATCCCTGATTATAAACGGCGCTGGTATGGGTAGCCTGCCGCTGAAGGGAATAAAAATAGCAGTGGATGCCGGGAATGGGGCTGGCGGCTTCTACGCTGCTGATGTTCTTGCGCCGCTGGGAGCCGATGTTTCTGCTTCTCAATACCTGGAGCCGGACGGAACTTTTCCTAACCATATGCCAAATCCGGAAGACAAAGAAGCCATGGACTCCATCAGTAAAAGAGTCCTGGATTCAAAATCGGATTTCGGGATCATATTCGACACAGACGTCGACCGGGCAGCGGCGGTTGATCACCTGGGACATGAGATTTCGAGAAACGGAATCGTTGCGCTGGCTGCGGCGCTTATCGCCGAAAGACATCCTGGAACAACAGTGGTCACGGATAGCATTACCAGTGAACAACTCCATGAATTTCTGGAAAAGGATCTTGGACTGAAACACCTTCGTTTCAAGCGCGGATACAAAAACGTGATCAACGAGGCCATCCGGCTGAATCAAAACGGAATTGACAGCCAGCTGGCTATTGAAACATCGGGTCATGCAGCATTGAAGGAAAATTATTTTTTGGATGATGGCGCCTACCTGGCGACGAAAATCGTGATCAAAGCGGCGATCCTTCATCAAGAAGGGAAGAAAATCGCCTCAGTTATAGAAAAACTTGAAGAGCCTCTGGAAGCGATTGAGATCCGTCTTCCAATCATCTGTGAAAATTTCGGTCCATATGGAGATCGCTTGCTGGAAGATCTGAAAGAATGGGTCGATTTAAACAGGGACAATGGGTTGTCTTTGGTGACTCCGAACTATGAAGGTGTGAGAGTCAACTTTGATAAAAATTCCGGGGATGGCTGGTTCCTGATCCGAAAGTCTCTCCATGATCCGATCATGCCGCTGAATATTGAGTGTAACATCAAAGGCGGCAGCGGGATCATCGCGGATACACTCCGGCCGTTTCTTGCAAAATATGAATATCTTGACATCAGCAGGCTGTGAAAACAGCCTGTCTTTATTTTTATGAACTGATTTCCTCCAGCTTTTTCAGGTTTAGGATTTTGATTACTTTTCGTGAAATCGATACGATCCCTTCGTTTTCAAAATACTTCAGAATGCGGGAAACCACTTCCCTTGCAGTGCCCAGATTATCAGCGATTTCCTGGTGGGACATGTCGATTTCGTTCTTTCCCATGATATTCACCATCTCTACGAGAAAATTGGCAACCCGCTGATCCATTTTCATAAACATGATTTGTTCGATCAGCCACATGACCTCGGAAAATCTCATGGCAATAATATCGTTCTTGAACTTCTCGACTTCCGGCCTGGCCAGCGCTAATTCTTCAAAGTATTCCGGGTTGATCACCAGCAGGCTGCAATCTTCCTCTGCCTGAACATGAACATCGAACGCAATGTTTTTCATCATGCATGATGCGGTCAGAATACAGACATCCGCAGAAAGAAGCCGAAACAGTGTGACTTCTTTCCCTTCCGGAGAAAGAATATAAGTTCGCAGTCTCCCCTTGTTTACAGCAATGACCCCAGTGCACTTACCGTCTCCGGTATGGACATACTCTCCTTTGTTAAATTCCCTGATTTGAATATTTGCGAAAAATTTTTCCTTTTCGGATTCAGAAAATTTCTTGATAAATGGAAATGCTGTTTCAGCCGGAATATTGATCTTGCTGCTGTCGGTTTTTGTCATGTCCGAAGTCCTTTCATTTTGATAGTTCAGATCCGGTTCGATGGTCTGGCCGGACAACGACTATATTTTAACATGCAAAAGGTTCAAATACAAGAATTCCGGGATTCAAAAAGCCCCCCGAAAGTTCGGGGGGCTTTGCTTGTCTGTACAAATGGGTGTGCTGCGCAAGCTCTCTGATTAACGCTTTGAGAACTGGCTCGCTTTTCTTGCCTTCTTGAGGCCGTATTTCTTTCTTTCCTTCATACGCGGGTCTCTGGTCAGGAATCCTGCTGCCTTCAAAGCAGCTCTGTATGCTTCCTTGTCAGCAACGCACAGCGCTCTGGAAACACCATGTCTCAGCGCTCCGGCCTGTCCTGTGAATCCGCCGCCGTGTACGGTTGCTATTACGTCAAATTTGCCTTCGCAACCAGCCACTTCGAAAGGTCTTTTAACCTCACGACGAACGATTTCCATGCCGAAGTATTCTTCGAGAGGACGTTTGTTTACTATGATATTTCCTTTGCCAGGGATTAATCTTACTCTAGCAACGGAACTCTTTCTTCTTCCTGTTCCCTGATATTGCATCTTAGCCATTTCTTATTCCTCCCTTTCCTAGAATTTCCACTCTACCGGCTTCTGAGCCTCATGCGCATGCTCCGGTCCTGCATAAACTTTGAGTTTTTTGTACATTTGACGACCCAGTTTGCCATTCGGCATCATGCCTTTTACAGCATGGCGGATAATCTCTTCAGGATGTTTTGCCTGCAGCTTCTCAAAAGTGATCTCTCTGAGTCCGCCCGGGAATCCTGTATGATGTTTGTAGATTTTTTCTTTTCTCTTTTTACCTGTAACTTCAATTTTGTCTGCGTTGATAATGATCACATAATCTCCGCAATCCATATGAGGTGTATAGGTCGGCTTCTTCTTCCCTCTGAGGATGGAAGCCACTTCTGATGCAAGCCTACCGAGGTTCTGGCCTTCAGCATCGATCAGATACCAGTCATGCTGGATGTCTGAAGCTTTTGCGATATAGCTCTTCATTTTTCTCCCTTTCTGCCTACTTGGATCGGTATAATCTTTTTCGGCAATACCTGTTCATGTTGCGGGCCGCGGCCGGTTATCCAACCTGTACCCTAAAGACTCTTTGTGCGCCAGCATTTCATATTCACTCGATTGAAATGAACGCGCTTATATAGAATATATGAATTGCATTAAAATGTCAACTTTTTTATGAGAAATCATTTTATCGGGATCATTTCATTCTTTCCTGTTTCACTTTCGTATCAATAACATGCCGCTTAGCCAGTTCATCCGTTATATCACGGATTTCAATGCCCGCTTCCACCATCAAGACCATGACATGGTATGCCAGATCCGCAATTTCATAAATCGTTTCCGCTTTGTCCTGTTTCGCTCCGGCGATGAGCACTTCTGTGCATTCTTCACCCACCTTTTTCAGGATCTTATCCAACCCCTTTTGAAAAAGATAAGTCGTATAGCTGCCTTCTTTTGGGGATGCTTTTCTACCTTCCATCATTTCATAGAGGCCGTCATATGAAAATTGATTCAATTCTTCGCTGATATACAGGGGGTTGAAGAAGCAGCTGTCAGCGCCTGTATGACAAGCCGGTCCGCTTTTAATCACTTCAACCACCAGGGCGTCACAATCGCAGTCTGCGGTAATGCCGACGATCTGCTGAACATTCCCGCTGGTCTCGCCCTTTCTCCAGAGTTCGTTGCGGCTTCTGCTGTAAAAGCAGGTCCTTCCTTCTCTGATGCTGATTTCAAGGCTTTCTTTATTCATATAAGCCAGCGTCAGTACTTTCCTTGTATAAAAATCCTGAACGATGGCCGGGATCAATCCCTTTTCGTCAAATTTCAATTCCATAACGTTTCACATCTCCTCCTACAGCCGCACCTCAATACCCTGGCTCCTCAAGTATTTCTTCAAATCTCTGATGTCGATTTCCTTATAATGAAATACGCTGGCGGCAAGGCCCGCGTCAATTCCCTTGTGTTTGAAAAGCTCGGCGAAATCTTCCATAGTGCCCGCTCCGCCGGATGCAATAACGGGCACAGAAACTCTTTGCGCCACTGCGTCCAGCATTTCCAGATCAAATCCTTTCTTTACGCCATCCGTATCGATGCTGTTCAAAACGATTTCTCCGGCGCCGTAAGAAACACCCTGTTCTGCCCACTTCAGCGCATCGATTCCTGTATCTTCCCGGCCGCCTTTAGCAAAAAGTCTGAATTCACCACCTACTCTTTTGACATCCATGGACAGTACGACACATTGATCTCCATATTTCTTTGCGGCATCCCTGATCAGTTCCGGATTTTTTATAGCTCCGCTATTTACACTGACCTTGTCTGCACCGCATTTCAGAACTCTGTCAAAGTCATCTACTGTCATGATTCCTCCGCCCACCGTAAGCGGTATGAAGATCTGAGAGGCGACTTCCTTCAGAATATCAGTGAACAGGGCCCTCTCTTCATAGCTGGCGGTTATATCGTAAAAGACAAGTTCATCCGCTCCGCTTGCGTTATAGAAACGTGCCATTTCCACCGGGTTTGCAACATCCTGAACCCCTTCGAAGTTGACACCCTTCACGACCCGGCCGTTTCGAATGTCCAGACATGGTATAATTCTCTTCGTGATCATTTCTTCTCCCCATTGCTTTTTATGAAAACAACCATCTGTCGGCGAATAGTTCATTCCGCCAGGGCGATTACTTCCTTTAAATCAAGTGTACCCGCATAAATGGCCTTGCCGAGTATCGCACCATACGTACCGATTTGTTTGAGCGCCGTTATTTCTTCCTTAAAACTGATCCCGCCCGAAGCAATAATATCGAGCCCTTCAATTTCCGAAAGCTTCTCATAGGCCGCCAAGTTAGTCCCTTGAAGGCCGCCATCTTTTGAAATGTCTGTATATATGACGGTCTTTACCCCGATATCCTTCAGTTTACGGCAAAATTCCATGCCATTGATATCCGTCACTTCTTTCCATCCGTTAATGGCAATAAAACCGTCTTTCACGTCCACGCCCACAGCTATTTTGTCCCCGTATTTACCCACCATTTCCCGGAGAAAACCAAAATCCTTAACAGCTATGGTTCCCAGTATGATGCGTCCGACTCCCAGTTCCAAGTATTGCCTGATCCGTTCTTCGTCACGGATCCCTCCTCCTGTTTCCACAAACATGTCAACGTCGGAAATGATCGCTTTGATCGTATCAAAATTCACAAGTCTTCCGTCCTTCGCACCATCCAAATCAACCAAATGAAGGTTTTTTGCTCCAGCGGCCTTGAATCCCCTGGCCACCGCTACAGGATCGTCGCTGAAAACCGTCATACGGTCATAGTCTCCCTGAAAAAGTCTGACCGCCTTCCCGTCTTTTAAATCTATTGCAGGAAAAATTTCCATATTTCTCTAATCTCCCGTCCTTATTCCGGCTTTCTACAGTTCCCCGAAAGCTCTCAAAATATTCAACCCTGTCTCCCCGCTCTTTTCAGGATGGAACTGGGTCCCATAGATGTTTTTATTTCTTACAACGCCCGTAATTTCAATATCGTAATTTGACGATGCGATTGTATTTTCAAGGCATCCTTTGGCATAAAAGCTGTGAACATAATAAACGTATTCCCCGTCTTTTATATATTTAAATAGCGGGTCATTTTTGATGATGTTCAGGCTGTTCCAACCGATATGCGGTACTTTCAGCTTATACCGCCCGCCGTTTTCCTCATGCCATGGAAGGTCCTCCTCGATAGAGTCTACTTCTCCCCGGATGAACCCCAGGCCCTGATGCTGCCCGTATTCGAAGCTTCTCTCGAACAGCAGCTGCATCCCGAGGCAGATCCCCAGCATATATTTCCCCTTCTCCACTTCTTCTGTGATGGTGGCTACGAGCCCTGTATCCTTCAGCTTTTTAATAGCATCTTCAAAAGCACCTACACCCGGCAGAATGATTTTATCCGCTCGCTTCAAGTCCGCGGCGCTGCCGGTTATGATGGTTTCCAGACCGATATATTTCAGCGATGAACTCAGGGAATATAGATTCCCCACTCCATAATCTATAATCGCTATCATCTATAAAATCGCCTTTGTTGACGGAATTTCATCCGCATAATCTTCATCAATGCATACGGCTTCGGACATAGCCCGGCCGAAGGATTTGAAAATTGCCTCAATGATGTGATGGGTATTCTCCCCGGCCAGCATTTTGAAGTGAAGATTGAGTTCCAGGCTTCTGGCAAAAGCCAGCATAAATTCTTTGACCAGCTCTGTGTCGAATGTCCCGACCTTCTGAGCGGCGATCTCCACATCAAAATTCAAAAATGTTCTTCCGCTGATATCCACGGAGCAGAGCATGAGGGTTTCATCCATAGGAATAATGGAATACCCGTATCGTTTGATCCCCCTTTTATCGCCCAGCGCTTCTTTGAAGGCTGTGCCAAGAGCGATTGCCACGTCTTCAACCGTGTGATGATCATCCACCCAGGTATCTCCCTTGCAAACCACGGACAAATCGAAACGGCCGTGTTTTGCGAAAAGATCCAGCATATGATTCAAAAATCCGCATCCGGTATCGTTGGCATATTTGCCCTTGCCATCCAGGTTGAGATTCAGTTCAATTTCTGTTTCGGCTGTTATTCTCGCCACTTTGCCTCTTCTCATTTTTTCCCCTCCAATATATTTTTGGTTACTGATAAAAGCGCCTCCATTTCAGAAGGCAGTCCGATGGTTATTCTCACATAATCTTCTATCCACTCTTTGTTGAAATACCTGACCAGAATATTTTTCTTTCTCAATAAAGCGTAGTATGCCTCACCGCTGATCTTATCACTCCTGACGAAAACAAAATTCGCTGAAGATGGCAGCACCTCAAACCCAAGTTGCCTCATGGCTTCGACGAAACGGTGGCGTGTCTCTATGATTTCACCGGTACATTTTTCAAAGTACTCTCTGTCCTCCATGGCAGCTGTGCCCGCGAGAATGGACAATCTGTTCAGATTGTATGGGTTAAAGCTGTATTTGATCCTGTTTAGATCCCCGATGATTTCGGAATTGCCCATGGCAAAACCGATTCTGGCACCCGCAAGGCTTCTTGACTTGGAAAATGTCTGGATGATCAGAAGATTGTCATAATGGCGGATCAGCGGAACGCAGCTTTTCCCCCCGAAATCGATATATGCCTCATCAATGATGACCGGATGATTCGGATTGCTTTTCAGTATTTGCTCTATTTCATCCGGCTCAAGGGCTATGCCGGTGGGCGCATTCGGATTTGCAATGACGATGGTTCCGTCCAGGCCTTTGTAATCATCAATGTTGATTTTCAGGTTTTCATCCAAAGGGATGCCTTTCCCTTTGGCCATGAACACCCTGGAATAGACCGGATAAAATCCATAACTGATCTCCGGGTAGTAAATTTTCCCTTCGCCCTTCTGAAATGCCATGAAACTGAAAGCCAGCAACTCATCCGAACCGTTTCCGACTATGATCTGATGGTCATCCAGCCCATAGAAGCCGGCAATGGCTTTTACCAGCTTTTCGGCAGTTGGATCCGGGTAAAGCCTGAGGCTTGAAGTTTCCTTGTCGTTCAGCGCTTTGAGCACGGCAGGGCTTGGCGGATACGGGCTTTCATTCGTATTCAGTTTGATCAGATTCTCTGTTTTCGGCTGTTCACCCGGCGTATAAGGCGCCAGGTCTGCATACTTTTCGCTTAAAAATTTACTCATAGCAGTTCCTTTGTCCCTTTGATCTTTTAATCTTTTGATTTTTATTTCTCAAATCGGATGCTGACGCTTCTACCATGTGCGTACAGTCCTTCGCTTTGAGCGAAGTCAACGATTTGCTGTTCTACTTCGCCCAGAGCTTCCTTCGTATAGTAAATGAAGCTCGATTTCTTGATAAAATCATCTACCGAAAGCGGGCTTGAAAATCTTGCTGTTCCGCCGGTTGGAAGAACGTGATTCGGCCCCGCAAAATAGTCTCCTAAAGCTTCCGGCACATTTCTGCCCAGGAAGACTGAGCCCGCATTGGTAATCCCGTTAAGCATTGCGAATGGATCGTCCACACATATTTCCAAATGCTCCGGAGCAATAAAGTTGCTGATCTCCGTTGCTTCCTCCATATCCCGTGCCAGGATGATTTTGCCGTTGTTTTCGATGCTGGCTCTGGCAATAGCCTGCCGGGGCAGCTGAACTAGCTGCTTTTCTATTTCCAGGGCTACAGAGTCGGCAAGATCCATGCTGTCCGTCACAAGAATGGAAGCGGCAAGCTCATCATGCTCAGCCTGGCTCAGCATGTCAGCTGCCACGTAGGCCGGGTTGCACCTTCCATCCGCTAGAATCAGTATTTCGCTTGGCCCCGCCACCATGTCGATGCTTACTCTTCCGAACACCTTTTGCTTGCAGGTCGCTACATAGATATTGCCCGGGCCGGTGATTTTGTCGACCTTCGGTACGCTTTCAGTCCCGAAGGCCAGAGCTGCAATGGCCTGCGCGCCTCCAATTCTAAATATGGCGGTCACGCCTGCAATCCTCGCTGCAGCCAGGATCACTGCCGGAATTTTTCCGTCTTTTCCCGGCGGGGTAACCATGATGATATCTTTCACACCAGCTATTTTCGCCGGAATCGCATTCATCAGCACACTGCTTGGATAGGAAGCGGTTCCTCCCGGTACATAAATACCGACCCGCGCAAGCGGGATCACACGCTGACCGAGTAAAATTCCCTGTTTTTCATTGACAATGAAATTTTCTCTTTTTTGTTTTGCATGAAACCTTGAGATATTTTCAGCGGCGGCCTCCATGGTAGCTATAAGTTTGGCATCTGTCGAGTTATAAGCCTCCAGGATTTCAGACTCCCCGACCTTCAGTCGGCCCGGTCTGATCCCATCGAATTTCTCGCTGTAATCTAAAAGCGCCTCGTCTCCTCTGGTTCTCACATCGACGATGATGGCATCCACAGCCTTCTCGACCTCCGGATTCCCTGCGCCGATTTCTGATCTTTTCAGAATCTCCTTCAGTTCCGGGTCTTTACTGTTGTAAATCTTTATCATCCTATTTCACCACTTTTTCCAATCTGGACAACATCTCTTTGATTTTTTCATTCTGGAACTTGAAGCTTGATTTGTTCGCAATAAAGCGTGCGCTGATCTGCTTGAATTCATCCAATACCTTAAGATTGTTTTCTCTCAGCGTATTCCCGGATTCCACGATATCCACGATCACATCCGACAGCCCCAGTATGGGTGCAAGCTCGATACTGCCGTTCAATCTTATAATTTCAATATCTCTGTTTATTTCAGAGTAATAATTTTTAGCTATATTCACATATTTTGTTGCTACCCGGAGGGTCCTGTCTGTGTCCTCTACATAGTCGTTCATTGCCGCAACAGCCATCCTGCATTTGCCAATATTCAGATCCAGAAGTTCATACACATCCGGGCTGGTTTCCAGCAGGATGTCTTTCCCCACGATTCCCACATCCGCAGCGTGATGTTCCACATAGATAGCAACATCACTGGGCTTGACCAGCAGATATCTGACTCCTTTATCCGGGCATTCACAGATCAGCTTTCTGTTGTTCTCATAATAACTATCGCAGTCATATCCCACTGACTCCAGCATTTTATATACTTTGTCGCCTAAGCGGCCTTTAGGTAAAGCGATATTCAACATCTAGCTGACCGCCTCCTTTTTTGTTTTTTTCTTTTTGATTTCTTCCGGAATGCATTCCTCCAGAATTCCTTCACTATATCGATAAGTGCTTCTGTGTCTTAGCCCTTTCGGACTGCTCTTTGCCGCATAAACACTGAGCCCGTCTTTCTGAAGTTCTTCGATCTGCTCCATCAACCCCGGTAAATCGGCATTTTCATCATACAGAACCAAAACATCCACATCAAATTCCGGTTTTTCAATTCCGATCCTGTTAATTTCATTCAGATATAAAGCGAAGCCCACTGCTCCTGCTTCTTTCCCGAACATTTTCATTGCGGTATCATATTGCCCGCCGGCGAGAACCGGCCTTGACAGCTCTTTGACGTACCCTCTGAAGATGATTCCGTTATAATAGTCGATATCGTTCACCATGGAAAAATCGACTTGTACATTTTTTGAGCAGCCGACAGCCTTCAATGCTTCATAGATCTCTTTAAGCTCCCGCATCGCCCGATTCATCGTTTCATTCAGCGCCAGCTTTGATGCCTCCTTCAATGTCTTGCTGACATCTCCGTAAAGAGACGGGATCCTGCACAGCATCTCTGTGGTTTCAGCGGTCAGTTTTGCTTCGGCTGCGGTTTTCTGAATTCCGCTGGTGTTTTTTGCTCTGATCATCCTCAGAATTTTGTGTCGCACCTGCTCCGTCGTCTCAAGACTCTTCAAAAGCTCTACAACAAAACTCATATGGGATATTTCAAGTATATAATCCGGACTGATGGCCTTCAGGCTCTTTACCGCCAGCGCAAGGACCTCCGCTACTCCGTAGCGGTCCACATCGCCGATGAACTCCAGGCCCATCTGGTTGATTTCCTTATAGGTATGGCATTCCTTGCTTTCCCTGTAGACATTTTCGATGTAATAAAGCTTTTCGCTTTTTTGTCTGTTTGCACGGGTATTCTTTATGATGCTTAAGGTCACATCCGGCTTCAGAGCAAGCAGCCTTCCATCAAGATCCGTAAAGCTGATGACCTTATCGCTGCCTAAAAAATCTTTGTTTTCAATATATAAACTGTATTCTTCGAAACGGCTCATTTTATATTTTTTATAACCGAACTGCTCATAAAGGCCCCTCAACTCCAGGGTTGCCCTCTCATCCGGTTTCAAATCTGCTTTTCTGAACTTCATAGGTACGTACCTCCCCTCATCGCTTTTCTACGGTATAAGTTTCTCACGCTAAAGCGATAACGTAATACATTATAGCATATGCCGCCACATTGTCCAGCGTAAATAAAAATTTCAGAAAAATCTTTTTATAAAAGGCCACTCCCGGAATGTTTTTCCGGAGCGGCCTTCATATCGTTAACTTGCTTTATTTGATTTCAACCTTATAGAAGGTTTTTTTGCCCTTCTGGATCATGATCTTTCCATCTTTGAAAAGATCTGCAGTGACCATCATTTTGGTGTCAGATATTTTTTCACCATCGATCATAAGACCGCCCTGCTCAATAGTCCTGAATCCTTCGCTCTTGCTCTTCACAAGTCCGAGGCTTTGAATCAGTGACACGATCCCCATGCCCTCACCGGCAAACTCGGAAGTATCCATGATTGTTCCCGGTATATTGGCATCGTCTCCGCCGCCGCCAAAAGCCGCCCTGGCACCTTCTTGGGCTCTGATTGCCTCAGCTTCGCCATGTACCAGCTTTGTCACTTCAAACGCCAGGATCTCTTTCGCTTTGTTGATTTCCTGGTCTTTCAATGCACTGAGTCTGGCGATTTCATCCATCGGAAGGAACGTCAGCATTCTTAAACATTTATTAACGTCGGCATCGGCTACATTTCGCCAGTACTGGTAAAATTCATACGGACTTGTCCGGTTGGCCTCCAGCCACAGCGCACCCTTCTGGGTTTTTCCCATTTTGGTGCCTTCCGACGTGGTCAGAAGTGCAAAGGTCATTCCATAAACCTGCTTTTGCAGTTCACGACGGGTCAGATCGACGCCGCCCAGAATATTTGACCACTGATCGTTTCCGCCAAACTGCATTTTGCAGTCCAGATCTCTTGCCAGCACCATAAAGTCATAGGATTGCATCAGCATATAGTTGAACTCCAGGAAAGAAAGCCCTTTTTCCAGCCGCTGCTTGTAGCAGTCGGCTCTCAGCATATCGTTCACTGAAAAATGACGTCCGATGTCTCTAATGAAATCGATATATCTCAAAGGCAAGAGCCATGTGATGTTGTTTACGGAAATCGCTTTACCCGGTTCCGGCTCCTTATTGGCGATGGCTTTACCGGTTGTAGACTCTGTTCCTGTATAAACATATTCTTCGTCAAAATCGATAAATTTCTCGAAAAGCTTCTGAAAAGCTTTGCAGTTTTCCATAATCGTTTCAGTATCCAGCATCTGCCGCATATCTGTCCGTCCGGAAGGATCTCCCACCAGGCCCGTACCGCCTCCGATCAGAACGATCGGTGTATGGCCGAATTTCTGCATGTACATCATGATGATTACCTGCATGAAATGCCCGACATGCAGGCAGTCTGCCGTAGGGTCAAATCCAATATAGAATTTTATTTTTTCTTTGCCAAGCAGCTGACGGATTTCTTCGTCATGGGTTGTCTGCTCGATAAAGCCTCTTTCTTTCAATACATCATAAACATTGGTAAAGCTGCTGACATTATCCGGTATAAAATTCATAGCGATTCTCCTTAGTTTTATCGATTTTTATTTGGTGCCGAAAAGCCTGTCCCCTGCGTCTCCGAGACCGGGCACGATATAGGCATGCTCATTCAGCCGTTCATCCTTGGCCGCTACGAAAATATCCACATCGGGATGAGCATTCTGGAGAACATCGATTCCCTCAGGCGCTGCTATCAGGCACATGAAGATGATGTTCTTTGCTCCTCTGGCTTTGATAAAATCAATTGCCGCTGCTGCCGATCCGCCGGTGGCCAGCATCGGATCGACCACAAAAACCTGCCTTTTATCGATATCGCTTGGGAGCTTGCAGTAGTATTCAATGGGTTCGTGTGTTTCCGGATCCCTATAGAGGCCGATATGTCCGACTTTTGCATTCGGTACCATGGCCAGCATTCCTTCCACCATTCCCAGCCCGGCTCTCAGGATCGGCACGATGGCCACATCTTCTCCAGCAAGCTGTTTGACAGTGGTCTTGCAGATCGGCGTTTGGATCTCTACGTCGACCAGGGGCAAATCCCTCGTTGCTTCATAGCCCATCAGCATGGCGATTTCCTTGACCAATTCCCTGAAATCCTTGACTGTTGTGTCGACTTTTCTGATCATGCCAGTTTTATGCTGGATCAAAGGGTGATCGAAAACATATACTTTACCCATCGTATAACCTCCACTATTATTATTCCGCAGAATTACATCTCATCGAGCATGTCCACTCTGCGCTGATGTCTGCCGCCTTCAAACTCTGTATTGAGCCATGTCAGCGTGATCTCTTCTGCTGTCTCAAAATCTGTCGTGCGCCCGCCCATGGCGAGGATGTTGGCATTATTATGCCGTTTTGCCATGGAAGCCATATTGACATCCGTACAGAGTGCGCACCGGATGCCTTTGCCTTTATTCGCGGCGATGGAAATCCCTATACCGGTGCCGCAGAATACGATGCCGAGGTCCGCGTTGCCCCCGGTAACCGCATCGGCACAGGCCTTGCCGTAAACCGGATAATCCACAGACTCCTCGGAGTGGGTACCGAGATCAATTACTTTATAGCCTTTTCTTTCAAGAAAGTTCTTAATATGTTCTTTCAGTCCGAACCCGCCATGGTCCGCTGCCAATGCTATGATCATATCGTCTTCCCCCTACTTCACCTTCATGACTTTATATCCCGCTGACTTCAACATTCTGTTCATCACAGCGTATCCGACTCCGTCCTTCGTGCTCAGGGCTCCGGCTAAAATTAAATCGATTCCCTGTTCGTCAAAATCCCTGAGGCGGGCAAAAAACTCGTGAGCTGCGGTTACAAAGTCCTGCTCTTCGAATAATAAAACTCCGACCTTTTTAAGATTTCCTTTGTCATTGAGTTCTTTTTCAGTCTTGTCTTTTAATATCCCGATCTTTTCTATTACTTTGTCTCGCGGGCCTTCCAGTATAAGCATTTCAGCTTTTGGTGCATAATGTTTGTATTTCAGTCCCGGAGATTTCGGTTTTTCTGCCGACTGGGCAGGTTCATAATATTCAACTTCTATATCGGAAAGTCCGCATCCTATGAGGCCTTCCCTGATGCTGTCAGAGGTGATGATCCCCGGCCTGAGGATAATGACTTTGCCCGGGACTGTCAGATCCACCACGGTGGATTCGATCCCGACTTTACAATCCTTCCCCTCGATGATGGCGTCCACCCGGCCTTCCAGATCCTGTATCACATCCTTCGCTCTTGTCGGCGATGGCCGGCCCGAGAGATTCGCGCTGGGTGCGGCGATTGGGTATCCTGAGTCCCTTATGAGTTCAAGTGCGATTTCGTTGTCCGGCATTCTCACGGCCACAGTATCCAGCCCTCCCGTTGTGATGTCCGGGACGATGGGCTTCTTTTTTACCACCATGGTAAGCGGGCCCGGCCAAAAAACCTCAATCATCGCTTCCGTAACCGGTGTGATAAAAGGCGTGAGCCTTTCGAGATCCAGCGGAGAAGCGATATGAACGATCATGGGATTATCTGACGGTCTTCCCTTGGCTGCGTACACTTTAGCCACCGCTTCCGGGTTCAAGGCGTTTGCTCCCAGGCCGTATACGGTTTCCGTCGGAAAAGCCACAATGCCGCCCGCGGCGATGATGTCGCCGGCAAGCTCGATATTTTCAGTTGTAGGTTTCAATACTTTTGTTTCCATCAGCGCCACTTCAAGCAAATTAGAAATTCTTCATTTTCTCCGCCTGATCATCGGTGATCAGGCCATCGATCACTTCATCGATATCGCCGTCCAAAAAATAGTCCAGCTTATAAATGGTCATTCCTATTCTGTGATCAGAAACTCTCCCCTGCGGGAAGTTATAGGTACGGATGCGCTCCGATCTGTCTCCCGATCCCACCTGGCTCTTTCTGTTTGCAGAAATTTCATCGTTCTGTTCCTGCATCTTCAGATCGTAGAGTCTGGAGCGAAGTACCTTAAAGGCTTTGTCCTTGTTTTTAATCTGCGACTTTTCGTCCTGGCAGGTCACCACCAGGCCACTGGGTATGTGGGTCAGGCGAACTGCGGAGTCCGTGGTGTTGACACATTGCCCGCCATTTCCAGAGGACCTGTAAACATCCACTCTGACATCGTTAGGGTCTACATGCACTTCAACATCATCCACTTCCGGCAGCACCGCAACAGTGGCCGCCGAAGTATGGATCCTTCCGGAAGATTCGGTTTCAGGAACACGCTGTACCCTGTGGACCCCACTTTCATACTTGAGTCTGGAGTAGGCCCCGCGCCCTTTGATGAGAATAACCGCTTCCTTGATCCCGCCAAGGCCGGTATCGTTGATGTCCATCATTTCCGTCTTCCATCCGCGGCGTTCTGCATATCGCATATACATTCTTAAAAGATCCGAACCGAAAAGGGCAGCCTCTTCGCCGCCTGTTCCTGCGCGGATTTCCAGAATTACATTTTTTTCATCGTTCGGGTCCTTAGGAATCAAAATCACCTTGAGTTCCGTGCTCAGACGTTCCAGCTTCGACTCCAGCTCAGGGATCTCGGCCTTGGCCATTTCTCTGATCTCTTCATCGTTTTCTTCCAGCATGGCCTTGGCTTCGCCAAGTTCCTGCTTTACTTTTTTATATTCCCGATACTTCTCGACGATGGGTTCCATCTCGTTCATATCCTTCATATACTTCTGCCATACGGGCTGATCAGAAATAATGTCCGGATCTGAGACCTTGTCGGCAAGTTCCTTGTATTTTTCTAATGTGTATTCCAGCTTATCAAACATATTTTATACTTTTTCTACCTCTTTTATCTGTATGCCGATCTGCAGACTGCAAATCGAAACCCGGCACTATGCCTGGCTAAATAATTATTATATCAAATTTGGGCTTCTAAAAAAACCCGATTCATAAAAAAACTGGAAAAATGATTTTCCAGTTTCATGCGATGCGATTTATTCCAAGCCGTACTTGTTTTTGAACTTTTCAACGCGGCCGCCTCTGTTGATGAACTTCTGCTGACCCGTAAAGAATGGATGGCAGGCCGAGCAAACGTCAAGCCTCAATTCTTCTTTAGTTGATTTCGTTACAAAAGAATTACCACATGCGCAAGTAACTTTACATTCCTTATAGTCAGGATGGATTCCTTCCTTCATGTATATTGCCTCCTTCCCTGCCCGGGTCCTACCGAGCACAATCTAACTGTACTTATATCTTTCACAGCCTATTAAGTTTAACATACTGTTTTGTTATGTTGCAAGTATTTTTTTTGCTGTCCGGGCATTACTTAGAGTCAAATTTGGAGCAAACTTCGTTGGATCAATATGTCTTTTTGTTTTGTGTATCTCAACAAATATATTATATCATTTTTGTAATATTGTATAACTATTTTTCTGTTGCGACTATTGACAATCGTTTGATTCCGTGGTATTTTAGGCAATAAGTTCATAGAAACCTATGACGAGGGAGTAAAGCTGTTCAACTGTTTCACAGCGAGTCCGGGGCGGTGCAAGCCGGATAAATGCAAGTCACAGCAAATGGGCCTCCGAGGGCAAAGCGAACAAACCGGTTTTTAACGATTGGAACCGTTTCAGTAGCGGCGACGTGAAGCAGGCGTTACGTGCTGAGGGTGTGATGGCACTCTGCAGAGTGGATGCGCAAAAGAACGCATCAAGCAAGGTGGTACCGCAGATTAACAGTCTGTCCTTGAGATTTCAAGGGCGGATTTTTTGTTTCGGCGCTATCGGCAGAGACCCCTTTTCAATCTATAATAATTCAACTGATCAAGAAAGAGGTGTACTTTATGTCAAAAAAAATTCCACACAGGTTGTATCTTACAGAAGATCAGATGCCGAAGCAATGGTATAATCTCAGGGCGGATATGAAAGAAAAGCAGGCTCCGCTGCTGAATCCGGGGACATTGAAGCCGATTGCGACCGAAGATTTATATCCGGTTTTTTGCGAAAAGCTGGCACAGCAGGAAATGGACGATGAAACCAGATATTTCGACATCCCGGAGGAAATCCTTGACTTTTATAAAATGTATCGGCCGTCTCCGCTGATCCGCGCTTATAATCTGGAGAAAACCCTGGGTACTCCAGCAAAAATTTACTACAAATTTGAAGGGAACAATACTTCCGGCAGCCATAAATTGAATTCAGCCATAGCCCAGGCATATTACGCAAAGGAGCAGGGACTGAAAGGCCTGACAACGGAAACCGGTGCAGGGCAGTGGGGCACGGCTCTCTCAGAAGCTTGTTCCTATTATGATCTGGCGTTGACAGTTTTCATGGTGAAAGTATCCTATGAGCAGAAGCCTTTCCGAAAAGTCATTATGCAGACATTCGGAGCGGATGTGATCCCGAGTCCCAGCATGACCACCAATGTTGGCCGCAGCATCCTTGAAAAAGATCCAAATACTGGCGGGAGTCTCGGCTGCGCTATTTCGGAAGCCATCGAAAAAGCAGTAAGCATACCGGGTTACCGGTATGTGCTGGGGTCCGTACTGAATCAGGTGCTCCTGCATCAGTCCATTATCGGACTGGAATCCAAGATGGCCATGGAAATGCTGGACGAATATCCGGATATCGTTATCGGATGCGCCGGTGGCGGATCCAACCTCGGCGGGTTGATCGCACCGTTTATGCAGGATAAACTTTTGGGCAAAGCCTCCCCGAGAATCGTCGCGGTAGAGCCGGCTTCCTGTCCGTCTTTCACCAGAGGACGTTATGCATATGACTTCTGCGATACAGGCAAAGTCACTCCGCTGGCCAAGATGTATACTTTAGGAAGCGGATTCATTCCGTCTCCTAACCATGCAGGCGGTCTCAGGTACCATGGAATGTCTCCGATCCTATCGAAGCTATATCATGATAGATACATGGAAGCCATGGCGGTAGAACAAACAAAGGTATTTGAAGCGGCTATCATGTTTGCAAAACGCGAAACCATCCTGCCGGCTCCGGAGTCCGCTCATGCTATCCGCGTCGCCATCGACGAAGCACTGAAATGTAAAGAAACCGGGGAAGCCAAAACCATACTCTTCGGTCTGACCGGCACCGGTTACTTTGACATGAATGCCTATAACTCATACAACGAAAAAACAATGACCGATCATATCCCAACCGATGATGAACTGGCAGTCGGATTTTCCATGATGCCGGAAGTGCCGGAAATTTAATAAGCGTATTAATAAACAGGGGAGGCCACAGCCTCCCCTTAAATTTAGTATATATGTAGTCTTATTTATGCTTCTTGATTTATCATAGCAGTCTTTCTGCAACGATTCTGATTGCATCCTCGATGCAGCCATCGCAGCTTCTCAGTACCTTACCCTCGGAAGGTCCGGCTTTCCCCTTGATTTCGGCGCAATTCAATGAACCAACCTTACTCTTGAACATCGAGGACATTTCGTGCATTTCTGCATAACATTTCTTTTTTGACCCGGGCATCTCAAGGTTGCCATCGCTGTATTTCATTCCTGTAAGAAGGGCCATGCCCGTTACCGCTCCACATGTGTTCATGCTCCCCATGCCTAATCCGAAAGCCTCGGCCATTATAAACGCAGTCTTTTCCGGAATCCCGAAGTCTTCCGCGAATGAGCAGGCAACGCATTGAGCGCAATTATACCCTTTTCTGTGAAGCTCCAGCGCATGGGCTACACGCTTTTCTATTGATTCCATGGATCATGCCTCCAAACTTATTATTCTGTCGTTTCCGCTGTAGTCTTTTATGACCCGGATGTTTTTGAATATCCCGCCGGCAATGGTTTTTATATCATCGGACTGGTCATGTCCGATTTCCATCAGCAGCCGCCCTCCCGGATTCAGAAAAGAACCGGATTCGTGAATCAGTCTCCTGTAGAAGAACAAACCATCCGGTCCGCCATCCAATGCAATGCGGGGGTCATGTTCCCTGACCTCCTCTTGAAGCTTTTCGATTTCTTCGGTTCGTATATAAGGTGGATTTACAAGAATCAGGTCAAATTTCCCCGTGATGTGTTCGAACAGATCTCCGATCCTGAATTCCACACGTCCCGGCCCGGCACCCGTCGCCACGCCCAGCGCTTCCGCGTTCTCCATTGCCAAATCAACAGCCGCTCTGCTGATATCGGAAGCCAACATAGTAACTCCGGGAAGCAATTTCATGATTGACAATGCAATGCATCCAGACCCGGTGCAGAGCTCCAGCACCCTGGAGTCCTGAGTCAGAATCTTCAATGCTTCTTCCACCAGAAGTTCTGTTTCCGGTCGTGGGATCAACACATCCGGGGACACTTTGAATTCAAAGCCCATAAACTCGGTTGAGCCTATTAGATGCTGCAGCGGGATGCCGGCGGCCCGTTTTTCTATGATCGACATATAGTCCCCGGCCAGGCCTTCCGGCGCTTCGTTTTCGTAAGCCAGGAACAATTGTGTCCTGTCCATTCCCGAAAGAAAGCAAAGCAACAGCAGAGCATCGGTCCTGGCCGATTCTTTTCCACTGCTCAGGAGTTGTTTTTCCCCGTTAAATAGTAATTCTTTCATTTTCATTGGCTTCACCTTGGATTGTCGGGATCGGGCGCCCGTCCAGACCGCAAGCTCCCTCGTAAAGAGGCGCTTCTTCAGGTGCCAGAACCGCCTTCATGGCAGCGATGGCTACTTCCAGTTGGTCGTCGTCTGGTTCAGCGGTCGTCAACTTCTGCAAATACAGTCCGGGCATGGAAAGAATTTTGACTGCCCAACTATCCGATCTTCCCGCCCATTTCAGCAGTTCGTAGCTGAGTCCGGCAATAACCGGGAGCAGCAATAGCCTGGATGTAATCCTCCAGAACAGGTTTGGCCACCCCAGGAGCGAAAACAGAATCAGCGAAATGATCATGACAAACATCAGAAAGCTGGTTCCGCATCTTGGATGAAGAGTATAAAACGGTCGACAGTTTGACGGAGTCAGTTCCAGCCCCGCTTCATAGCAATGGATCGTTTTATGTTCGGCTCCATGATACTGAAACACTCTATGAATATCGTTCATTTTAGAAATAGCCGTCACATAAGCGATAAACAGCAATATCCGCATAACGCCTTCCGCCAAATTCAGAACGATCGAACTATCGGTCACCCGGGCGAGCAGATCCATGATCCATGTCGGAGCAATGATGAAGATGCCGATGGTAAGCAGTATGGCAAGAACGATGGAAGAATACAGCATGATATTCCACGCGCCTTTTTCCCCGAATTTGTTTTCCATCCAACGCTCAAATTTGCTTTTTTCGTATGTCTCCGCGCCGGGTCCGTCATATGCCTCCAGCACGTCTGCGGAGTACATCAGCGTCTTTGTCCCCTGCACCAGAGATCCTGCAAAAATTGCTACCCCTCTGATAAACGGGATCGTGGCTAGCTTGCTTTTCGGGGGAAGCTTTTCCGACCTGATATGCAATTTATTATTGGGAAGCCGAATCACGGTGGCCGCTCGATTTTCACCGCGCATCATGATCCCTTCCATGACCGCCTGCCCGCCTATTTTTGTAGGGCATGCGTCTTTTACAAATATTTTATTTAAATCCATTTATTAATAACCTTTTTAATACCCCTTTATGGTTCCTTATCGATTTAATCGATCATGGTTTTTTTAATGATCTCAATGAAATCCTTGTTGCTCTTTGTATGGACCAGCGTGTCGATGATGCTTTCCGTCACCTCCTGCGTGTCCCGGTTAGCAAGGGCTCTTCTCATGGCCCACACAGCCTGAAGCTCGTCCTGATTCATCAGCAGGTCTTCTCTTCGGGTACCGGACTTGTTCAGATCCAGTGCCGGGAAAATTCTTCTTTCGGAGAGTTTTCTGTCAAGATGAAGCTCCATATTTCCTGTGCCCTTGAATTCTTCAAAGATCACATCATCCATTCTGGAGCCGGTCTCCACCAACGCTGTCGCCAGTATCGTGATCGACCCACCCTCTTCCAGCTTTCTTGCGGCGCCGAAAAACTTTTTCGGTTTGTGCAGTGCACCCGGATCAAGGCCGCCGCTGAGGGTCCTGCCTGAAGGCGGCACGACCATATTATACGCTCTGGCCAGTCTTGTAATGGAATCCAGAAGAATCACGACGTCTTTTCCATGCTCCACAAGACGCTGTGCTCTCGACAGAACCATCTCGGCTACTTTTACATGATGCTGTGGCATTTCGTCGAACGTGGAGTAAATAACTTCACCTCCGGACAAGGAGCGCTTCATATCCGTTACTTCCTCCGGACGCTCATCCACCAGAAGAACGATCAGCTCAATTTCCGGATATTTCTTTTCGATACTATTGGCTATTTTTTTCAACAACGTGGTTTTTCCGGCTTTCGGAGGCGCCACGATCAATCCCCTCTGGCCTTTTCCGATAGGAGCCACCAGATCGATGAGCCTCATCGACGTGTCACGGCTTTCGGTTTCCATTGACAGCCTCTGGTATGGAAACACCGGCGTCAGAGAATCAAAGTCCGGTCTTCTGATTGCGACTCCGGGTTCATCGCCGTTTACGGACAGCACATATAGCAACGCGCCGAAACGTTCGCCCTGGTTCGGCTTTCTGGCAATGCCTTTGATTTTATCTCCCGTTTTCAGATTGAACCTTCTGATTTGTGACGGAGACACATAGATATCCTCCGATGAAGTCAGGAAGTTCGAAAATCTGAGAAATCCGAACCCGCCTTCGGCGAGCTCCAGCACACCCTCCATTTCGGGCCGGTCTTCACTCGGTCCCACTTTAGTCCCTTTGGAAGTCTCTGCCTTTACCGCTTCTTCCAATGCTTTGACCTCTTCTTCAGGCACTTCCTGATCAAGAGACAGCTCTTCCTGAGGAATCAGCACAAATTCTTCTTCTCTTGGCAGAGGTACCGCTTTTTCAGCAACCCGGACTTTGGCCGCGGCAATGGCGTGATGTGAAGGTTCACTACTGTCTGTTGTCATTTTCTTTACACGTTTAGGCGGCGCCTTTTCTTCAGGGATCTCTATCGTCTCTGTTTCCGGAATTTTTTCTTCATCCGTTGATTTTTTTCTTACCATACCAAAACCACACGCAAGGGCGTGCTCCTTTCTTTTTCGGTAACCTGACCATGTACTTTAACGACGAATCATCTATTGGAATTACAGGGGGCGGAGATCCCCGCCCCTTCAGAATCAAACGATAAGCGTCCATTCCTTATTGCTGGACATCTGCGGCGCCGTCTGTTGTCACGGCTCCATCGGTGGTTTTTTCAGATTGGATCGAATAAATTTGTGTAAGCATCTGTTCTATGCCCTCCCCGTCCGCAATGACGTACCAAGGGGATTGGTCATATAACGTGTGGGGCATCGTGTAGGTGGTCATATCTTCAGAGCTCATTCCCAGTGCCTTGGTCGCCAGCGACAAACAGGTTTTTAGTTTGAGATCGGAATCCACCACTTCAAAACCGGTTTTTACCACTTTAATGAAGTCCTTCCCGAGAGCCTGCTTGAACGCCGCTTTTACAAATTCCTGCTGGGCTCTGACACGCCCGATGTCCGCATCGGCGTATCCATGCCTGAAGCGAAGGAATTGAACGGCGTGATCGCCATCGAGCACCTGATAGCCCTTTTTAATATCGATAACCAGCGGGGGCTTGTCGTATGGGTCCGAATAATGCATATCCTGCTGGACATCCAGTGGAACGCCTCCCATCGCATCAACTATTTTTTTCACACCGTCGTATTCGATGGTGACATAGTAGTTGATCGGAATACCAAGAAGTGTCTCACTGACCGCTTTTGCCATTCCGACTGCGCCGTCTTTTGGCATAACTGCATTGATCTTATGCGCTGCCAGATCCTTATATCCCTCTCTATAGTAGTAGGTATCGCGCGGCACACTGATGATATCCACATGTTTCGCGTCCATATCGAAGCTGACCAGCATAATCGTGTCGGCCATGTTGCCGTTGATCCCCAGGCAAAGCACGTTTACCCGGTTTGCATTTGTAAAGGCCTCAAAAAATGGACTTTCCGGATCTACGATGGTTTCAAGCTCTTCTGAAAGCTGTGGATTGTCATTACCGAAAATCGCCACATTGCCGGCTCCATTGATCAGGAATATTCCCCCGGTGATAGCCACTGTAATGGCCAGGAAAAACACGACAAACGTTTTAATAAAGGACCTGCTTGAGGTTTTTTTATTTGAATTAGTCCCCGGCGCCGCTGCCGGACCGGTTGACTGCCCATTGATTTGTGATCGCCTAATTCTGTTGTTAGATTTCTTCATTCTATTTTCCTTCCGAATAAAACCGGTGTTTATTATATCACAGGAGTGTCACCGGTACAATATTGCGGTATAAAACTCACAGAATCTTTACAATCAGGCAAAAAAAGCTTTAGCAATATCTACTGCCGCTTTGGCATCGGCAGCATAGTAATCCGCGCCGATTTTCCTTGAATATTCCGCCGTAAGCACAGCGCCGCCCACCATGACGGAACAAGGAATATTACTGTTTCTGATGAGAGTGATGGTCTGTTCCATGCTCTTCAGGGTTGTTGTCATCAACGCAGACAGTCCCAGCAAACGGGCGTTTTCCTGCACGACTGTATCCGCCACCTTTTGCGGATCCACATCTTTTCCCAGATCGATCACCTGATATCCATAGTTTTCAAGCAGTACTTTAACGATGTTTTTACCGATGTCATGGATATCTCCTTTCACAGTCGCCAGAACAATTTTGCCCTTATACTCCCTTTCGTTGTTTTCTGCCGCCAGCCTGCCCTTGATGACTTCAAAAGCACCCTGGGCAACCGCAGCAGACAGAAGCAGCTGCGGGAGAAATATCTCTCCGGATTCAAAATCTGTCCCTGCTTTATCCAGCGCCGGTATCAGCATTTGGTTTATAATTTCCATCGGACTCAGGGTATTCAGAAGTTCCTCTGTTATTTTGACGCCTTCTTCTTTCAATCCGTTCTCAATGGCATAGCTTAAAGTGGAAACTTTTTTGCTTTTATCTGATTTGGTTTCTACGGACGAGCCGGCCGGATGAATACTCGCATGACCTATAACGCCTGCCGCACTGCTTTTCACTGATGGCGGCTGAAAATCTTTATATGCCTCAATGAAGCCCATGGCATCCTTATCCAGATTTGTCAGCAGCTTGAAAGCTCTCACAGCACCGGTCATTTCTGCATCGTTTGGATTGATGATGGGCAGATCCAGACCTGCGGCCAATGCCATGGCAAGAAAATTGTGATTGATCAACGGTCTGTTTGGCAACCCAAAGGAAACGTTGGAAACGCCCAGGACTGTTTTCAGCCCGAGCTCTTCCTTTACTCTTTTTAAAGCTTTGATCGTATCCATCACTTTCGATTGTTCGGCGGAAGCCGTTAAGGTCAGACAATCGATATAGATATTTTCTTTCCTGATGCCCAGAGCCCTCGCCCGGTCAGAGATTTTCCGGGCTATTTCAAAGCGGTCCCCGGCAGTGGCCGGAATGCCCTTTTCGTCCAATGTCAGCCCAACAACTGCCGCGCCGTACTTTTTTACCAGCGGCAATACCGTGGCCAGTGATTTCTCTTCGCCATTGACTGAATTCACAATAGCTTTGCCGTTATATGCTCTCAGGCCCGCTTCCAGAGCCAGGGGATCCGACGAGTCGATTTGCAGCGGTACCGTCACGACGCCCTGAAGGTTTTTCACAATGGCTTGCATCATGACCTTTTCATCGATTTCCGGCGTCCCCACATTGACATCCAATATGTCTGCGCCCGCCTTGACCTGTTCGATGGCCTGATTCATGATGTAACTGATGTCTTGTTTAACCAGCGCTTCCCTGAAGGCTTTTTTCCCGGTTGGGTTGATCCTCTCCCCGATCATTCTTGGTTGATCGATGACCACTGTGCTGACCGCAGAGCAAACCGCTGCGGGGATTTCTTTTTCTACCGCAACAAATCTTCTTTTTTCAAATTCCATCCTTAAACATCGAATAAACTCGGGGGTCGTACCGCAGCACCCTCCCACAATTTTGACTCCCAGCGGAATCAATTCAATCATATGCTTGGCAAAATCTTCCGGTGTGATATCGTATCCCCCGGTTTCCGGGTCCGGCAGCCCTGCATTCGGTTTGACGATGACAGGCAAAGTCGTCCAGCGGCAAATTTCTTCCACAACCGGGACCATTTCCTTCGGTCCAAGTGAACAATTCACTCCGATTGCATCAACGCCTAGGCCTTCCAGGACAAGCGCCATGGCTGACGGCGGTACCCCTGTAAAAGTCCTTCCATTTTCCTCGAAGGTCATCGTGCACAGGATCGGCAGATCGGCATTCTCTTTTGCGGCAAGCACGGCAGCCTTTGTTTCATAAAGATCTGACATGGTCTCGATGACGATCAAGTCCGCCCCGGCTGACTTTCCCGCCATCACAATCTCTTTATAGGTATCGTACGCTTCTTCGAAGGTCATCGGGCCTGTCGGTTCAATGAGTTTTCCTGTCGGCCCCAGATCAAGAGCGACCAGAACACCGCTGTTTCCAACCGCTTTTCTGGCATTTCCGATGTCGGCTCTAACCGTCTCCGCCACACTGTAACCGCAGCCTTCCAGTTTATACCGGTTCGCGCCGAAAGTATTTGCATAGATGATGTCGGCTCCCGATTCCACATACATTCTGTGGACGGACTCGACAAGATCGCCATGTGTAATGCCGATTATTCCAGGGAATGAACCGAAATCGATATTAAATTTCTGAAGCATGGTGCCCATGGCGCCATCCAGATAGATAAAATCATTTTTCAGCAGTTGTTCAAATGTACGTCCCACACCGTGGCCCTCCTATATATACATATTTCTATATGCGTCCATCCATTCTTTTCGCTAAAAAAGACTTTGGACGCTCTCGCAAATCCTTTTGGCAATGTACGGATTGTTCATGGTGTAAAGATGGACCCCATCCACTCCGTTTGAGACCAGATCGACGATCTGGTTCACCGCATAGGCAATCCCTGCGTCTCTCATTGCTTCCGGATTATGTTCATACCGCTGCATCATTTTTGTGAACTTGCCCGGCAGACTGGCGCCGCACAGGGATACCATTTTTTCAATCTGTTTCTTGTTGACCACTGGCATAATGCCGGCCTCAATCGGCACCGCTATGCCCGCGATCCTTGCTTTTTCAACAAAATCGTAAAACAGCTTATTATCGAAAAATAATTGAGAAACCAGATGTTCGGCACCGGCATCGATTTTCTTCTTCAAGTTGAGTATATCGCTGATCATGTTGTCCGCCTCGGGGTGCCCTTCCGGATAACAGGCGCCTGAAATTCCAAAATCCGAAAATTCAGGGTCGGATTTAATGAACGCAATCAGTTCAGAGGCATATTTAAAGTCGCTTTGAGGCGGAACATCCGGATTCACATCGCCCCGCAGCGCCAGTATGTTTTCTATATTATTTTTTTTCAGTTCACGGAGTACATATTTGACGTTTTCTCTCGTAGAATTCACGCAAGTCAGATGGGCCAGCGCTTCAATACCGTATTTATTTTTGATGATGGAAGCAATATCGCATGTGGAAGAGTCGGCTGGATTTCCGCCGGCGCCATATGTAACGCTGATGAAATCCGGGCGTAAATCCTTCAATTCCTCCAGTGTATCGTAAATCGTTTCGATAGAACTGGTTTTTTTCGGTGGAAAAACCTCGAAAGAAAAAACCGTTTTCTCTCTGCCAAATAGTGATGATATTTTCATATGTTAATTCCTTTCATCCGATCGCGAACTTTATAATTTACGAGTATATCACAAACGTATTTAACATTATAGTAGTAAAGTGATGAAAAAACTGCAGCCCATAGGGGCTGCAGTCTATTGTGCAGTTTGTTCTTTGCATGATCCCGGATCCGCGCTTTGATACGATCCGGCTATATTTTCCGTTGAGAATCCTAGAGTTTGAATTCCTTTTTGGCTTCCTCAAAGGCTTCTCCGAGAGACTTCATCACATAGTCGATGGTTTCATATTCCAGAACTGCAGGCGGTTCAATACGGAGCGCCTTGGCATTGACCAGGGTGCCAGCTGTCATTACCTTGCGGGCAAACAACTCGGTCGCAACTTTGTAGCCGACTTCGGATTCAGGGAATTCCATACAGATCAAAAGGCCAGCGCCTCTGAATTCCTTCAGAACGGTCGGATACTTCTTTTGCAACTCTTTCAGCCCCTTCATGATATAGTCGCCTTTTTCCTTGCAGATTGCAGGAATATCATTTTCAAGCATATATCTGATCGTTGAGATTGCAGCCGAGCAAGCCAGCGGGTTCCCTCCGAAAGTCGGGGATCCCAGTATCCACGGATTGTCGATCAGCTTCTGGACCCACATTTTCGGTCTTGCAATAATACCGGTAATCGGCATGATTCCGCCGCCGAACGCTTTTCCGTACGTCATGATGTCCGGACATACGTCTTCAACCTCGCAGCGCCACATGGTTCCTGTACGTCCCATTCCGGTCTGGATCTCGTCCACGATCATGGCAACATTGTATTTATCACAGATCTTTCTAACGTCTTTCAGGTATCCCGTCGGCGGAATGATAACGCCGGCCTCACCCTGGATCGGTTCGATAATCACGCCGGCAACCTTTTCGCCTACTGCGATCAGGTTCTTGATGGCTGTTTCCATTGCTTCCGCATCGCCGTATTTTACATGCTGTACCTGCTGTATCATCGGCAGATAGTCTTCTCTGTAGGCTCCCTTGCCGCCCATGGAGATCGCGCCGAAGGACTTGCCATGGAATGCACCTACTGTTGAGATGTACCATCTTCCGCCGGTTGCCAGGCGGGCAAGCTTAAGTGCCATTTCTATGGCCTCAGCGCCACCGTTTGTAAAGAAACAGTATTGGAGGTCACCCGGAGTGATCATGGCAAGCAGATTGGCCAGGTAGCCTCTCAGCGGATCCACGAGCTCCTGTGAATGGAGAGCGTATCTGTCCAACTGGCATTTTACGGTTTTAAGGATTTCCGGATTTCTGTGTCCGCAAGTGAAAATTCCGAATCCGCCGAGACAGTCGATAAACTGAGTGCCATAGAGATCTTCGAAATGCTCGCCTGTATCGGTCCATTCTACGAACGATGCATCAGTTGACATCGACTTTCTGTATATCAGCCATCCCGGATTGACATTCTGGTTAAAATTTGAGATAGAATCTTTAACGATCTTGTCTTTTTCAGCCTTTGTCAGTTCATCTTTTTCAATATAACTTACTACTCTTTTAGCTTCTTTCAAAGCCTTTTCTTTGTTCATTGCAGTCATTTTATGACCTCCCTCTAACATAAACAATCTTCATTTGCCCAAGCTTTTTCTTTTGTGTTACCACTTATTTTTCGATTATAGTCACTTTTTTTTTTGCAGGCAAGGCGATATCATCAAATTTTCTGAAATATGACAATGTTGCCAAATTCGTGCTTGTTTTGTAGCAATTAAGTACAGTAAAAAGCAGGTTTGTACATTTGCAGCACATTGGCGCAGCAAAAAAGTTACAAAAAAAGATAAAGACTATATCATTTTATTGGATATAGTCTTTCTGATCATCTTTTTGCAGTATTGTTTCTGTTATTTTATATAGCTGTCAAAGTAGCCCTGTATGTATACAAATGGAGTTCCTTTGTCTCCGGATCCGGAGGTCAGGTCGCACAGAGAACCGATCAGATCGGTCAGTCGTCTCGGCGTCGTTCCCTGAGCCACCATAGAATCCGTCATATGCTGATCTTTATTACGGATATAATCCGAGATGGCTTTCCTGAGCTCATCTCCGCATAAATCCTTAAAATCGTTGTCAGCCAGATACTTCAATTTGACTTCCTTCGGAACGCCCACCAGTCCTTCGGTATAGCCGGGCGAAACTACCGGATCTGCCAGTTCCCAGATCTTTCCGACGGGATCCTTGAATGCGCCGTCTCCGTAGACCATCACCTCAACATTTTTGCCTGTCAGTTTTTTGATATCAGCCTGAATGGCGTTGACGAAATCTGTGCAATCATTCGGGAAGAGCTTGATTCTGCTTTCCGTTGCTTTGTTGGATCCAAGGAGGCCATACTTTGAATTGTATCCGGAATCCTCTATCGGAGAAGTCATAATGTCGTCAAGCCCCAGAACGATCTCGGCTCCGGCTTCTCTCAGGATCCTTTTCGTTCTTGCACGTGTATGAATATCGCAAGTCAGCACTCTCTTCGTATGCTGAAGGATCGTCCTTGGGTTGTTTGCAAATATGATCTCACATTCCGCACCTTCGGATTCCACGAGTTCTTTGTAGTATTTGACGTAATTCACTCCGGTAAACGTATGCTTCGCCTCGCCGAAATGCTTAAAGAACTCTTCTTCTGTCAGGACATCACTATATGGATTAATACCTTCTTCATCCAGTTTGTCAATATCGATCAGGTGATTTCCTACTTCATCAGCAGGGTAGCTGAGCATCATCACAATCTTTTTAGCACCCTTTGCGATACCTCTGAGACAGATGGCAAACCTGTTCCTGCTCAAAATAGGAAATATCACGCCGATGGTTTCGCCTCCGAGTTTCTCGGTTACATCGGTACCGATCTGCTCAATGCTTACATAATTGCCTTGGGAACGGGCAACAACCGCCTCCGTAACGCAGACAATATCTCTGTCATGAATTTCAAACTCGCCGGAATTCGCAGCAGCCATCACAGTTTCAATGACGATATCGTGCAGATTATCACCCTGTCGGATAATAGGAGCCCTCAATCCCCTGACTACTGTTCCGAATTTTCTTTCTGCCGCCTCTGCTGTCAGATTATCCACATCCGCATTATTTCCTGCTTCTGCGATATTCTCTGCCATGTTATTTCCTATAGTATTATCTGTCCTGAATTCAGTCATATCCTGCACCATCCTTCTTTTGTTTTCACAACGAATTATTATATTATCATTTATATTTGCTGTCAAACTATGGCATCATGATGATGTCGTCTCTTCCCGGACCGTTGGAGACCATTGTGATTGGCAGTCCGATTTCCTTTTGGATTTCAAAGATATATTCGCGACATTCCTGAGGCAGCTCGTCAAAATTGCGGATCCCTCTTATACTGGATTTCCAGCCCCTTAAGTTCTTCAATATCGGCTTTGCTTTGTAAAGCTGCGTTGTGTTCGGGAAATCCTTTGTAACAACTCCATCGATCTCGTAACCGACACAAATCGGAATTTCATCCAGGTATCCCAAAGGATCCAATACAGTAAGGGCGACTTCGGTGGCTCCCTGGATGCTGCATCCGTATCGGGTAGCAACCGCGTCAAACCATCCGACCCTTCTAGGCCGTCCGGTAGTGGCGCCGTATTCTCCTCCGTCTCCCCCGCGGTTCCGTAATTCTTCGGCTTCGGCGCCAAAGAGTTCACTCACAAAAGGTCCGGCCCCGACGGAACTTGAATATGCTTTGGCAACTGCAAGGACCTCTTTGATTTCATATGGCGGGATCCCGGCGCCCACAGCAGCTGCGGCCGCCAGCGTGGAAGAAGATGTAACCATCGGGTAGATGCCGTGATCCGTGTCTTTGAGTGCACCGAGCTGCCCTTCCAGCAGTATTTTCTTTCCGTTTTTAATGGCATTTCTGAGAAATTCGGCGGTATTGCCTATATATGGCCTGATCATATCCCGCCATTCCACCATGGTGATGTAGAGTTCTTCCGGATCGAGAAGCGGCTTATGGTATAGATTTTCCAACATCACATTTTTCAGCACGCAAACATTTTCAAGCTTGGATTTCAGCGTTTCATTATCAAAAAGTTCGCAAACCTGAAATCCGATTTTCGCATATTTATCCGAGTAGCATGGAGCGATCCCGGATTTTGTCGAGCCGAAAGATCTGCCTGCCAGACGGGTTTCCTCATACTCATCAAAAAGAATATGGTAAGGCATGACCACCTGAGCCCGGTCTGAAACCAGGATCCTCGGCATCGGTACACCCGCCTCGATCAAAGCGTTGATTTCTTTCACCAGCCCCGGGATCGATAACGCGACGCCATTTCCGATCACGTTGGTTGTATGTCCGTAAAATATTCCGGAAGGGAGCATATGAAGTGCGAATTTCCCATAGTTGTTTACTATGGTGTGCCCCGCATTGTTGCCACCCTGATATCTGACAATGATATCCGAGTCGCGGGCAAACATATCCGTGATTTTGCCCTTGCCTTCGTCTCCCCAGTTTGCTCCTACAATTGCTTTTGCCATGGTATCCACCTCGATTCTATATGATCAGTCTATTAATAACTGATTCGAATTTACACTTTTACATTTCCTTTTATACCCAAAAAACCGCAATTTTTATCAAGCATCGGTTTCACTTCGTTCGTGATATACTCCCGAGTCTGGACCGGAGCCATTCCGATGAAGTTTTCGGGTTTCATGATGGATTGAATCTCTTCCCTGTTCATGCCGAAAGCAGAGTCATCCGCTATCCGGTCCAGGAGATCGTTTGCCTTGCCCTCCTCCTTGACCAGCCTGGCAGCTTCCATGCTGTGGATCCTGATCCGCTCATGCAGTTCCTGTCTGTCCCCTCCCTTTTTAACGGCTTCCATAAGGATATTCTCCGTTGCCATGAAAGGCAGTTCTTCCTGTAAATGCGCTGCGATGACCTTTGGATAAACCACCAGCCCGTCAGAAACATTCATATATAATTCCAGAATTCCATCTATACTCAGAAAGGCTTCTGGTACAGAGATCCGTTTGTTAGCCGAGTCATCCAGCGTTCTTTCAAACCATTGCGTAGCAGCGGTTATCGCCGGATCGCTCATTAACGATATGGCATGATTGGCCAATCCGGCGATTCTCTCGCACCGCATCGGATTGCGCTTGTAGGCCATCGCAGAAGACCCGATCTGGGATTTTTCAAAAGGCTCTTCGATCTCCCTCATATGAGCCAGTAGACGGATATCGTTGGAGAACTTATGAGCGCTTTGGGCTATACTTCCTAGAACTGACAACACCCGGCTGTCGACTTTACGGCTGTAGGTCTGCCCGGACACGGGATAGGTCTTGTCAAAACCCATTTTTTCAGCGATCAACGCATCCAGCTTTTTGACTTTTTCCACATCTCCGCTAAATAGTTCCATAAAGCTTGCCTGCGTCCCCGTTGTTCCTTTGGAGCCAAGCAATTTAATAGATCCCAGGATATAGTCAAGATCATCAAGATCCATCATCAGATCCTGTATCCAAAGGGTCGCCCTTTTTCCCACAGTAACGGGCTGTGCCACCTGATAGTGCGTGTAGCCGAGAGTCGGCATGTCATTATATTTCATGGCAAATTCAGAAAGATTGCTGATCACGTTGATCAGTTTGGACCGGACCAGTTTCAGAGCTTCCGCCATTATGATCAGATCCGTATTATCGCCGACATAGCAGGATGTCGCTCCCAGATGGATGATCCCTCTGGCAGCCGGGCATTGTTCACCGAACGCGAATACATGCGCCATTACGTCGTGACGCACCTCTGATTCCCTCCTGGCGGCTGTATCGAAATTGATATCCTCAAGGTTTGAACGCATTTCATCCAATTGCAGCTGTGTGATGGGAAGTCCAAGCTCGCTTTCAGCTTCAGCCAGCGCCAGCCAAAGCTTGCGCCATGTTTTGAATTTTTTATCGGGCGAAAACAAGTATTTCATTTCCGCACTCGGGTAACGTTCTGACAACGGGCTTTGATAGCTGCAGTACTTTTCCTTATTGAGATCCTTTGACATATCCGAACTCCTTGTTTACCAGTTATTCCTCTGCATGAGATCCTGCTCTTCTTTCTTTTTAAAAAGCAAAGAAATGATATAAATAAAATAAAATTATAACATCCGAACCGTAATTATGCAAATAAAAGAGAGCCTGTAAGAGGCTCCTCTCCCGTCATTAATTATGTTTCGCCATGGTAATGATTTTATCGGCCAGTCTGGCTGCGTCCGCCGAATCATGTGTGACCAGGATCACCGTCTTACCACGGGTATACCTCCTCCAGCTTTCATCGATAATCCTGTTTTTCAGTGCTTCATCCAACCCTTTCAGCGGTTCGTCCATCAGCAGGAGATCGGCCGGATATGCAAGCGCCCTTGCCATTGATACACGCTGCCGCATGCCTCCTGACAACTGATCCGGGAGTTTTGAAAGCTCTGAAGAAAGTTCCATGCGATCCAATGCTTCTTTGATAACGGGATCGATCCGATCTTCGCTTATTTTTCCCTTCAGCACCAGGGCGAGATTATCATAGATATTGAGCCACGGAAGCAGCCGGTCCTCCTGAAACAGATAACTGATCCGTGCATGGTTTTTCCCGCTGGTGGAAAGCCCGGATCCTGCCACAGTCCCGCTATCTGCGGTTGCAAGTCCTGAAATGATCCTGAGCAATGTAGTCTTTCCTGCCCCCGAAGGCCCCATGATCGCTGTGATTTTATTGCTTTCCAGTGTAAGATTGTAGTTCCTGAACACCTCTTTATTATCGTAACGTTTTGATAAATTTCTGATTTCTATATTCGGGGCTTCTTCTGAAGCTTCCTCCTGATGTACTTCAACCGCAGTCTGACCCGATCCTGCAGGCAGACCTTTGCGCTCCGTTTTCAGCACCCTGCTACCCGGATATTCCCGCACTTCGATTTTTCTGACAAAAAATCGGATGATCCGCTCAAATGCGTAAGCCAGCGCGACGATGGATATGATCCAGGCGAAAAGTTCCCCAGTCTCAAAATAAATCTTTGAATTTAACAGATTATATCCCATTGAAAACTTAGGAACCGATAATACCTCCGCCGCAACGACGGATTTCCAGCTGAGTCCTGCAATCAGATTCAGCGAAGCTTTGATCTCTGGTTCAATGGATGGCAGATATAACCATCTGAATCGATCCCGGCCATTCACTTCAAAGACTCGCGCCATCTCCAGATATTCCGTTTCCATACTGTCCAGCCCCGAAAGCACATTGATATAAACCACCGGGTAGCACATCAGAAAGCAGACGAAAACAGGCACATTATTGGATGTCAGAAGCAGCAGCGCGTAGATGATCACCGCCATGACCGGAGTTGCCTTCAGAAAGTTGACCGGAAGACTCAGCAGGGAGCGTGCAGCGGCGCTCTTATAGGCAATCGCGGCACACGATACCCCGAGGATAAATGACAGGATCATCCCCAGCAAACAACGATAAATCGTCGCCGCTACATCCAAATAAAACGTGCCGGTGACCAAAAGCGTCAGCAGGCTTTTCAGCGCCGTCACTGGAGTCGGCAAAATCAGGGGCATCGCTGTAATCATCGCGGCCAGCTGCCAGAGCAGAAGCCAAAACAGAACTGCAGCGATTCCCTTGATCATTTTGTTATCTTTGCTGTGAATACTTTTTTTATCCATTAATAATATAAACCATCATCTGGAAGAGCTCCGCCCACAGAGGCCGGGTTCATTTCAAACAGAACCTGATAAAAAGCCTTAAGCATGTCTTTGCTTACGGAGGTGTCTTCGTCATACAACACGATATTGCATTTCGGAATCGCTTTTTCAGCTACGACCGGGTCTGCGATGAAACCCCATTTTGCAATCAGCTGGGCCGCTTCAGCCGGGCTGTTATTTACGAAATCCACAGATGCCCTGTAGTCCTGAAGGAAGATATCCAGATCCGAAGCGCGTTCTTCAACAAACGATTTCTGCGCCACCAGCACGCCCATTGGCAGATCCTGCCCCGTTACATCAGCCCAAAGCGCATTGAAATCAAGCGAAACACTGACTGCCGGATTTTTTGAAGTTACCACAGTAACAAAAGGCTCAGGCAGCAAAGCCACAGAACCTTTCTCCGCCATCAGCGATGTCGCTACGTCGGTATGGCTTGCCAGCCACTGAACATTCACATCCGTAACCGGTTTTGTTCCGCCCTGGGCCAGCAGCTTCTGCAGAATATATTCCGGAGAGCCGCCCTTGCCGCTGGCATAAATCGTTTTACCTGCCAGATCATCGATGCTTTTTATGTTTTGAGTCCCGTTTTCAACCACATATAAAATACCCAGAGTCTCTACACTGATCGCAACGATCTTCCCACCTGTTTTGTTGTATAGAACAGCAGCGATATTGGATGGAACGCAAGCCATATCCACTTCGCCGGTAATGATTTTCCCGCTGATCTCATCCGGCGCCTGATACGTGGTAATCGCATACTTGTCCGTCTGATCCATCAATTTTACCATGCCCATGCCGGTGGGGCCGTTCAGCGCTGCGATAACGATAGGCTTCGTGATCTCCGGCTTCTCTTCCTGAGCCGGTGCACAGGCGATGAATGCTGTCATAGCAAGCAACGCGACCATGGCAAGAGCTAAAATCCTTTTTGCTTTCGAATACTTCTTCATAATGACCCTCTTTCTTTCCTTACAATAATCTTTGCTGTCCAGGTCAGACTTTGGAATAAATAGTTTTTGTGTTCACTCCTGGCAGTGCGCCCAGTTTTCCGGACAGGGCACTGATGGTATCCGCCGGAGCGTCGATCGCCACACTGATGATGGATACGCCCCGTTTGTTATAGGGGATCCCCATTCGCCCGATGATGAATTCTCCATACTGGGAGAGAAGACTGTTCATGTCGTCGACGTGTTCCGTGTTTTCAATGATGATTCCGATCAGCGCCAGTCTGTTTTGCTTGTTTTCCATTTCATCCTCTTTTCAACAATAAAAAACACCTTCACTGAAGGCGCCTTAAACGGTTCATATACGGTGCCTTTCCCCTTAGTAGAATCTTCGGGCGTCAGTGCATCTACAGACTATCATATAAATACCCGGATTTCAATTTATTAACACATTTTTTATGTTTTTTTTGTGATTTTTTTATCATTCCTGTTTGTATGCCGCCGAGACCCGGCTTTTCTGAATATCCCGATTGAATATCCACGTTTGTCGCTATAAAATGAATATAAAAATATGGTAGGGATTTGCTTTCGATATGGTTTGGAGAAGCATAGGAGGGACCGGATGAAATTTTATATTGCGGACGCGTTCACAGACCACCTTTTCGGCGGAAATCCCGCAGGTATCGTCTTGCTGGATGAATGCATGGATTTCCCTGACGATGCCCTGTGTATCAAAACAGCCGCTGAACTGCGATATTCTGAAACAGTATTCATTAAAAATCTGGAAGCGAAGGACGGGTTTCAGGGCAGCTTCCATTTTCGTTATTTCACGCCGTCGGAAGAGGTAGATCTGTGCGGTCATGCCACCATCGCGGCTTTCAGTGTCCTGAGCCGTTACAAAGCAATCCGGCCGGAAGGGGATTTCTTTATTCATACAAATGCAGGCGACTTGACCGTGAATGTGAAGGACGGCTTCGTGATCATGGAGATGGGCGCTCCCGAACATATGAAAACTTTTACCGCAGAATTTGAAATCCGGGAATTATATCAGATGATGGGTGCCCAAAACGAAAGCGTTGTTGCTGACATCGGCTGTTGCGAATATGCCCGTCTTCTGCCGACGATTATCAGTACCGGCCTTCCGGACATTATCCTGCCGGTGGAATCTCTGAAGGCGCTCAATGAACTAGAGCCGGACTACGTTGCTTTATCGGGGTTTTCCAGGAAGCACAATGTCGTCGGTGTACATGCTTTTACCCTGGAAAAAATAGCCGGAGAGGAGCGTGTCCGTGCGCATGTGCGCAATTTCGCGCCGGCTGTCGGGATAAATGAGGAGGCTGCAACCGGCACCAGCAACGGCGCGCTGACATATTATCTGTACCTCAATGGGCTGCTGGATGCCAACGCGGAAAGCCTTTTCATCCAGGGCGAATCCATGGGACGGCCTTCGAAGATTTATACTCATATCAAAAAAACACAAGACGGCAAGATCGTGATTAAGGTCGGTGGAACCGGTGTGATTCTTGCCGCCGGAGATCTTTATATTTGATTGAATTTTCCGCGATGTTTTCAATTGGGCGCTAGGCATATTACTGATAGCCGTGGCTGGTCAAGTATGCGTTCAGATTGTTATACGCCCAGATGATGGTGTTTGCATATGTTGTATCGTAACCACCCTTATTTTCCGATGCAATTCCCAGCTTATAGGCGGATAATGCCCGTATCCGGTCCCCACTGTACCCGGACATGAGTTGTCCGTAATATCTTGCGCCGAAATCGATATTCTTTTTCGCGTTTTTGAGATCTTCAACGCTGAGTCCATAGGCTTTTCCGGTAGCCGGCATGATCTGCATCATGCCAGTAGCCCCCGACCCGGAAACGATCCCCGGGCGAAACCCCGATTCGCATTGGGCAATGGCCATGATCCACTCGACATCCACCTCAAATCGTTCCGCCGCGCTTTTAAAATAAAAGGCATATTCCTGAGAAACCGTTTCCGACAAGGTACGGTTCCGGCTTCGAATATATTCAGCGAGTCCCTGATTATATTTTGACTCTTTCTCACTCCAGAGAGATTGGGCATCCGTTCCCCCTGATGTGCTGATGCAAATTCCGTAGTTCAGGTCATGATAAAGATCCCAGGAAAACGAAGGATCCTCTGAAAAAGCTTTGAGCGGCAGATAGAAGACATCGTCGTCACCCTGCAGCACTGGCATTCCTTTCAAATCCATCTCGTATGAGCCGGAATCGTCAAATGCATAGATACATCCGTTTGTGACTGCTTCAACTTTTCCCGGGTCATCGTTGACAAGAATTTTGATATCCTTCCTGATCGTTACCGGCACACTCTCATCGCCCCGTTTGATTTTCTGCTCCTGCAGCTGGTTTGCCATGGGTTCTACCGGTGTTAGCAGCAATTCTTCATTGTCCTCACTGCAAAGATAGCCGAAACCGCAAATATTGCCAAGAGCCACTGTAACCGGCATGTACAGAGTGTCCTGATAGATAAAGAACGGGTCGCTCAACTGGTAATTCACTATCTTAGTTCCGTTGATATTGATATTTCTTACATAGAAGCGGGTGCTCCCCTCTGCGGCTTTGATCCTCTGTGCCTCGTGGGGCTCAACTGAAATGCCTGTATACATAAAAGCTGCCGATATGAAAAGCAGCACGATCATTATTTTGATTAATATTTTACCTGTTTTAATAAAAGCTTCTTTGTTCATTCCGCCTCTCCTTATCAATTTACTTCCTGGCCCGGGCTTATGGAAGTCTTATTATTATACTAAAGCAGGCCCAAAAAGTATAGTTGGTTTCCCTTTCAAAATCGCCCTGCCGATGATATAATGTGGTCCATGAGCATCTTACAAGGCACCGTTAAAATATGGGGGCGGGATGTACCTAAGGATTTTCTTGCCTTTCTCATCATAAGTGTTCTTCTTGGGATCGTGGAAGCGGTGGACTCCACCTCCCTCTCAAACAGGCTTTACGAAGACCTGAATTTCACTGTCATGCAGCGGTCTACGCTTGAAGCTCCCCGGGAACTTCCGGGTTTTTTAGCCGTTGTCATCATTGGCATGTTGAATAGTTTCGGAGATATCCGGATAGCCGCTTTTGCCAATATACTTGGCGGCATCGGGCTTCTTTTTTTTGGAATGACGCCGAATGACTTTTCGATGGTACTGATCACTCTAGTCATTTACAGCACCGGGCAGCATATCTATCTTCCTCTGTCCAACACAATCGCCATGACTTTTGCCAAGGGTGATAATCTTGGGAAAAGGCTCGGGCAGGTCCAGAGTCTCGGCAGTTTTTCCATCATTATCTCTTCGGCTCTTTTGTACTTGCTTTATAAACTTTTCCATGTATCTTACCAGGCTGTATTTTTTATTGCCGGCATCGCCATGCTGCTGGCCGGCTTCTTGTTCCTGGCAATGGATAAAAGCGGAAATCGCGATCGGGTGGTGGCCAAGGAGCGTTTTGTTTTAAGGAAGGAATTCAAACTCTTTTATATTCTCTCCGTTATTAACGGCGCCCGAAAGCAAATAACCATCACTTTCGTACCGTGGCTGCTCATCGATACGTTCAGGCAGCCGGTTACCACCATCACCGCGCTGTTCTTCGTAGTTTGTTGTATTAATATATTCTTTAAGCCCTGGTTTGGAAATTTGATAGACAATAAAGGAGAGCGATTTGCGCTGAGGTTGGAAGCACTGGTCATGTTTGTTGCATGTCTGGGCTTTTCCTTTGCCAAGATCCTTTTTTCACCCGGCATTGCGCTGGCAGTAGTCTGTTTCTGCTATGTAATCGACAAACTGATGGGTTCAGCGTCCATGGCCCGGGCCACTTATGTCAGGAAACTATCCAGGGAGCCTTCGGATGTAGCCCGAACTCTGGCGACAGGTCAAAGTATGGACCATGTGGTTTCCATGCTGATCCCACTGCTTGCGGGATATTTCTGGTATTCCCATGGAATCAATGGATACATCTACGTTTTCCTGGGGGCTCTCGTGATCTCCTGGATGAATTTCGCCGCAGCAGGAAAAATCCCAAGAGATATGAGTTGTGAAATCACATTCTAAAAAAAGCTCTCCGGTCTATGCATTGCATATCCGTGAGAGCTTTTTCATACCTATTGTCTATTTTGCTATTTTTTATCTTTATTATTTGGCGCTGTAGTCGAAGAAACCTACGCCGGTCTTGCGGCCAAGCTTGTTGCCTCTGACCATTTTCTTGAGAAGTGTATGAGGTCTGTATTTCGGATCACCGTATTCTCTGTAAAGAGTGTCCATAATAGCAAGGCAAACATCCAGGCCAACCAGATCTCCCAAGGAAAGAGGTCCCATCGGGTGGTTTGCGCCCAACATCATGGCCTTGTCAATATCTTCTGCAGTGGCTACGCCATCAGCCAGCACGCCAACAGCTTCATTGATCATCGGGATTAGGATTCTGTTTACAACGAATCCCGGTGCTTCATCCACATCAACCGGTGTCTTGTCTAAATGTCTAATGAGATCAAGGATTGTCTGACGTGTCTCTTCGGAAGTGGATAGTCCGCGAACGATTTCAACCAGCTTCATGGCAGGAACCGGATTGAAGAAATGCAGACCGATAATTTTTTCCGGGCGGTGTGTAGCCGATGCGATATCTGTAATGGAAAGAGCTGAAGTGTTTGTCGCGATGATCGTTTCCGGTTTGCACAGCTTATCAAGCTCTATGAACAACTCTTTCTTGGATTCTATTTCCTCAGTAGCCGCTTCTATAATCAGGTCTGCGTCCTTAACGATATTAATGTCTGTGGAGCCCTGAATATGAGACATGATTTCCGCTTTCTCAGCCTCGGTCATTTTTTCCTTTGCTACCAATTTCGCGAGATTCTTTTCAACGGTGGCAATACCGCCATCAACGGAAGTCTGTCTTCTTGCTCTGAGACATACTTCGTAGCCGTGCTGCGCCAATACCTGAATAATTCCGGCGCCCATGGTTCCTGTGCCCAGTACACCAATTTTTTTCATATTGTTTGATCCTCCTTAATCTTCTGTTTAATTACTTTGTACTCGAATACTTCTAAACCCACAGACCTATTATATAAGAAACGGGTTTCAATGTGAAGTTTTTTTGTAAGTGCATCATAACAATATATTCCTTATTTCTTCTTTATACGCCTCCACTCCCGGCTGATTGAACGGGTTTACGCCCATCATGTATGCGGTAATGGCGCAGGTTGTCTCGAAGTAATAGATTAGCTCGCCGAAGATGCCGGGCGATAGTTCTGGAATATCGATTTTCACAACAGGGATCCCTGCTTTCCGGTGTGCTGTGATGACACCTTCCATGGCAGCCCGGTTGACTTCATTCATCCGCTTACCGGAAAGCCCTGCACCCGCGTCGGCAGGAACCTGCACATCCTCCTCAGGAGTCTGCAAGTTCAGAACCGTTTCGAAAAATATTCTGCTCCCCTCCTGCAAAAACTGCCCCATGCTGTGAAGATCCGTGGTAAAGCCAAGGGATGCCGGATACAAGCCTTTGCCCTCCTTGCCTTCACTCTCTCCGAACAACTGCTTCAGCCATTCTGTAAAATAATAGAGTTTCGGCTCATAAAATTCAAATATTTCGATATTTTTTCCGGCCTGCATCATAGCATATCGGGTTATGGCATAATCAGGAAGGTCAAAGTCCCAGCCGGTGTCACAGGCGCAGTCCAACGCGCCTCTCAGCATCGCCCTGATGTCGATTCCTGCCACAGCCATTGGAAGAAGCCCCACAGCCGATAGCACCGAATATCGGCCTCCGATATCATCCGGAACAACGAAACTGGTATAGCCTTCCCGGTCGCACTCCTCCCGAAGCACGCCCCGGGACCGGTCCGTTATGGCATAGATGCGCTTTTTCGCCTCTTCCTCTCCGTATTTTCCCATCAGCACTTCTTTCAATACCGAAAATGCGATACTCGGCTCAATGGTCGTGCCGGATTTCGAAATGACGCATATACAGGTGTCCTTTTTGAGGACTTCATCCAGAATCTCTGCATGATACGTCCCGCTTAAGTTGTTGCCTGCAAAACGTATTTCCGGATATCCCGCCAGGCCTCCCATCGCTTCAATGGCAGCGCGTGCTCCGAGATAGGAGCCTCCGATTCCAATCACGACAAACAACTCGCACCTGGCTTGGATTTCATCGGCAGTTTCAAGGATCCTGCCCACCTCCGCCATGAATTCAGAATCTTTTTTAGCCTCTTCCAGCGGCAGCCTGACCCAGCCCGTAAATTCTTCTTTCCCCGACCAGAGCCTCTCAATGGCGCGGTCCGCCTCCGGCCGCAGCCTGCTCAGAGTCTCTTCCTCCAGGAAGGTTTTTGAAACATCTGCTTTTATTTTCATATGGGTGCCTCACTAATGTCCATTCGGTGTGTAATTCGGGACGATCGAACGCAGCCATTTCTTCACTTCTTCGTCCGTCATTGTCAGAACATCCGCCACTTTCCGCTCCAGAGCTCCCTCTTCCGCCAGCAAATCCTTCAGTTCATCATTGGCTTCAAGTGGATGCCCTACGTAAATTTTGTCATACCCTGTCTTTTCAATACCCTCTTCCGCCAGCAGCAGTTCTTCATACAACTTCTCACCCGGCCTGAGTCCGGTAATTTCTATATCAATATCCACATTCGGGACATAACCGGACAGTCGTATTACATTTTCTGCCAGATCCATGATCTTAACCGGCTCGCCCATATCCAGAACGAATATTTCTCCGCCCCTTGCCATGGCGCCGGTCTGGATCACCAGCTGAACGGCTTCCGGTATCGTCATGAAATACCGGGTGATATCGGGGTGGGTTACGGTAACCGGTCCGCCATTTTCGATTTGTTTACGAAAGATCGGGATGACGGAACCGTTGGATCCCAGAACATTTCCGAATCTTACAGCAGAGTAGCTGGTCTTCGTGTTTTTTCTGCTTTTTTCCTGAAGGATCATCTCAGCTGCGCGCTTGGTGCAGCCCATCACATTGGTCGGGTTTACGGCTTTGTCTGTGGAAATCATGACGAATTTCGTTACGGCGTATTCCTCGGATAAATCAATCATGATGCGGGTCCCCAGGATGTTGTTGATCACCGCCTCCTTCGGATTCGTTTCCATCAGTGGAACATGCTTATGCGCAGCGGCATGGAAAACCACATGCGGCCTGTATTTTTCGAACACTTCTCTCATCCGTGCTTCGCTCCTGACAGAGCCGATGACTGCTTCAAATTCCAGGAACGGAAAGGTTTGCCTGATTTCGTTTGCCAATTCAAACACTGTATTTTCATAAATGTCCAGGGCGATCAGTTTCCTTGGCTTAAAACGGGCGACCTGCCTGCATAATTCACTCCCGATGGATCCGCCCCCTCCGGTAACCAGAACGATCTGTCCCTCCAGATAACCCGAAATTTCCCTGAGATTCACCTTTACCGGCTCTCTGCCCAGAAGGTCTTCAATATCCACGTCTCTCAGCTTGGTGATGCTGACGGTATCGTTGATCAGATCGATCAAACTTGGTAAAATCTTGATTTTACAGCGGGTCTTGTTGCATTCGTTCACAATATTCTGAATGGTTTTCCGGCTGGCGCTGGGTATCGCAATGATGATTTCATCCACTGCATATTTCCTGGAATACGCCCTGATATGAGAAATGTCCCCCGCAACTTTAACGCCGTTGATGCGTTTCCCTTGTTTGGACACATTATCATCCAGCATTACTGTGGCTCTTTTTCCGTATTCGGGATGCTGTTTGATTTCACGTACGATGGCCGCCCCGGCTTCCCCGGCGCCTACGATCATGACCCTCGTCAGTTCCGAGCCGATAATACTGTTCTTCCCTTTGAAAAGCGGCATGCCTTTAAACGCCCCCGGATTCCGCAAAATGCGGAGAAGCCTGTATGTCATCCTTGAGGCTGAAACCAGTACAACAATAAGGAGTCCCGAAATAATATAAATGCTTCTTGGCATCATCTGCTGGCTGAAGGCCATATAGGCCAGCGTCAGCAACTCTCCCAACACCGATCCCATCACTATTTTCGTCAGTTCATCTGCCCCGGCGTATCTCCACATGCTGGTGTAGATGCCTAAGATCCCAAAAGACGCGACCATTACCAGTGTAATCGGGGCAATATTAGCCGCATATACCCCAAACCACGCTTCGAATTGCGTGCTGTTCACATCAAACTCAAAACGCAGAAGATAAGCCCCAATAAAAGAGATATTGATGATCAGTATATCAAGTATCAGAAGTGCGGCGATCCGTCCGGCCTTAACCATGTATTGGTACCTTTTATAACCTTCCTTATCAGTTTAGCTTGTCGTCGGGGTCTCCCGAGGTCATTCTTGAAAGCAAATTTTCGCTCAGCGCCAGTGGCGTGCTTCCTGTTTTATCGGGCCCGTCTGTTTCATACCGGACCTTTTCCTGCCTCATAAAGGCTTTGATCAGGTCGACGTGGATGCTCATGCCCAGGTTCAATTTGGACGTGCCGCTGTGCATCCCATAAATAATGCCTTTTTCATCAAACAGCGGACCGCCGTTCTGGCCTTTAAAGCCTGGGGTGGACATTTCCACGCCCACGATTCCGTCCGGCCCTCCCACCAGACGGGTCACCATCCCGTCGCCGGGAAACCTCGGCATGGTCCGGCGGCCTTCATTGGTCCAGAGAATATTGTCATTCTCAATATCATACCTGAAATTGTTGAATTCCGGGAAAGGGAAGCCCAGTCTGCACAGATATTTCCCCTGTTTAATGATTTCACCGTCCCCCGCGAAAACCGCATGACCCCGATAGCCAACTTTTGAAAAGCCCTCAAAATGGACAAGAGCGAGGTCCACCTTCGGATGAATTTTGCACTGCACGCCCCGGATCACGTCAACGCAGTCCACAAAATTGATCTTCAACTGCGCAACGGAGCTGCTGTCATATTTATAGTATTCCTCCAGCTGTCGAATGCCTTCTTCAAAATTATATCCGCCGGGCACCGATTTTTTCTTTTCCAGAAAATCATTATATTTCTTGTCGATATTGCCTGCGTCAATGATCATTCTTGCCACAGCCCCGGTTGTGACCGCCCAGCCTTCGTCATTTACAAAAAAAATGGTGGCGGCGCCCGGATTGACTTCGGCTGAACCGTACTTTCTCATGATGGTAAATATCGGCCGGGTAAACCCGCCCACTTTTTCAATAGCTGTTACGAACATCGGTGTCTCCATTCTGATGCAGCTGTTTTCTGCTGTTATTTTCTGATGCAGTTATTTATTGTGATTATAACACAGGGTGCCGGCGGAAAACAATCCTGACGGGCATCAATCCCCATGCGCCGCCCTTTATTTCGCTGTGTTTTGCGCACTTTCCTTGATTTTTCCATTCCCCTAAGTTATACTTTTATGCAACACTTATGGGTTGGAGGGGGTAATAAGATGAAAGAAAGAAAACAATCTTTTGAAACGATCTGCGTTCAGGGGGGTTATAAAGCCGCCAGCGGTGAACCTCAGGTACTGCCGATTGCACAGAATACAACATACAGATACTACAATGCGAAGGCCGTTGCGGAGCTTTTCGATCTTGAAAGCCCGAACTTCATGTATACGAGACTCGGAAACCCGACGCTGAGCGCGCTGGAAAATCACATGGCGGCTCTCGAAGGCGGAACGGCTGCTCTTTCGGCCTCCTCAGGCCAGGCCGCGACCCTGATGACCCTTTTGAACATTTGCCAGGCGGGAGATCACATCATCTCCTCCGGAAGCATCTATGGCGGTACATACAACCTTTTTTCAGTAACCTTGAAAAAACTCGGTATCGATGTGTCTTTTGTGGATATTCACAGTTCCGTAGAGGAAATCGCAGCCGCTGCAAAACCGTCCACCAAGGCCATTTTTGCCGAGACACTTGCGAATCCGGCTCTCCATGTTCTTGATTTTGTTAAATTCAAAGCCGCCGCAATTGAAATCGGCGTTCCTCTGATTGTTGACAACACACTGGCCACTCCGGCACTGACCCGTCCTATCGAGTTTGGAGCGGATATTGTAATACACTCCACCACAAAATATTCAGATGGGCATGCATCCTGCCTGGGCGGCATGGTGATCGAAGCCGGCACTTTTGACTGGGGCGCTTCTGATAAATATCCAGGGCTGACTCAACCCGATGTAAGCTATCATGGTCTGTGTTTTTATGAAAAGTTCGGGCCGACGGCTTTCTGCACCAAAATGAGAACTACTATGCTTCGGGATTTCGGCTGCACTATGGCCCCGATGAATGCCTACCTCACCCATCAGGGGCTGCAGACCCTGCACCTCAGAATGGAAAGACACAGCCAGAACGCTCTGGCACTTGCGGAATTTTTGGAATCCCACCCGATGGTGGATTGGGTGATATATCCAGGGCTGAAGAACGATCGGTCCCATTCTCTTGCCAAATTGTATATGCCGAAGGGCGCCGGTGGCGTCCTGAGCTTCGGAGTGAAAGGCGGCAGAGAGGCTGGAGAAAAATTCCTCGAGCTTCTTGATCTGACCAGTATCGTCGTCCATGTCGGAGATATCCGCACTTCCGCACTTCATCCGGCAAGCACCACCCACAGGCAGCTCACAGAAGAGCAGCAGATTGCCGGCGGAATCAGACCTGAATTGATCAGGGTATCCGTAGGCATTGAAAATATTGAAGATATCAAGGCCGATTTTGATCAGGCGCTGAGCCGCATCTAATCCGCATCGGCAAAACCATAAAGGATGGAGAAATAAAATGCCTATTATCATACCAAACGGACTCCCCGCTGCAGAGATCCTGGAGCGGGAAAATATATTTTTCATGCAGGAAGGCCGGGCAATGACTCAGGATATCCGGCCCCTCAAGATATTGATCATCAATCTGATGCCGACGAAAATCGCCACTGAAACCCAGCTTGCAAGGGTACTGGCCAATTCACCGCTTCAGGTGGAACTGACTCTCCTGAGCATGGATTCGCATAGCTCCCAGAACACTTCGCAGGAGCACCTTCTGACTTTCTACAAGGTGTTCGATGATATTCAGTACCAGCGCTTCGACGGGATGATCCTGACTGGCGCGCCGGTTGAGACGCTCCCTTATGAGCAGGTGGATTACTGGCACGAGCTTTGTGAAATCTTCGAGTACGCAAAAACCAATGTTTACAGCACGATGTTCATCTGCTGGGGCGCTCAGGCCGCTTTATATTACTATTACGATATTCAGAAATATCCTGTGGACAGCAAAGTGTTTGGCGTGTTCGAGCACAAAGTCGTAAGACCTTTGAATCCGCTGATGAGGGGGTTTGACGAAATTTTTTACGCACCTCATTCAAGGCATACTTATATCAGAAAAGAGGATGTGGTTGCACAGCCGGAGCTCCGGATACTGGCGGAATCGGAAGAAGCAGGACTGCACATGCTGTCCATCGAAAACGGCCGGCAGATTTTCGTGCTGGGACACCAGGAATATGATAAGGACACCCTGGCCAACGAATATTTCAGAGATTTGAATAAGGGACTTCCTATCGACGTTCCAAAGAATTATTTCAGAAATGACGATCCGAAGCAGGATATCCTTTTCAGATGGAGAGCCCATGCCAGCTTGTTTTTCAGCAACTGGCTGAATTATTACGTGTATCAGGCTACGCCATACGATCTTAAGGATCTTCAGCGCGAGGTTTAAATTTCAGCGGGAAAAGCAAGGGATTGGAGATACCATTTATGCTTCGAAAAAACAAAGATGGGAGGCCCAGGAAGACCGTGATCAAAATCGGCGGCCTGGGGTGCTCCCTTCCTGTTATCATTATTCTGATTGCCATTCTGGCTATATCCGGGAGCCTGATGATCTCTTCCGTCCGGGAAGCATTGGGGTTCGGAGAATGGCCAACTTCCTTCAGCGACCTCCTGCCGGATGAGATCATGGGCTATAACGATGTGGAAATCACACAGGCTATCCTGGGTGAGGTCCGGGATAAAAATCAGCTGGTCGTCATGGAGCAGGATATTGAGGTGCAAACTGAGATCAGCCGGACCCTGGCCAATATTCCGCTGTTTGAAAAAACCAAAACCATCTATTCCTATGGCACAGGCGCTTATGCACTCGACCTTTCAGCAATCACCGAGAGCGCCATCTCCTTTGACCACCACCGTAAAGAGGTGATTATGCAGATCCCGCACGCTGCGTTAGCTTATGTGGATCCTGATTTCTCCAAGACAGAATTCGGCGATACGGAAAAAGCCCTATTGGCCTTCGGAGACATCAAAATGACTCAGGAACAGGAGAATGTAGTCAACAAGGAAATTGAAGATGCCATGTGGAACAAACTTAACACTGACAACCGGCTGGCGGTAGCGGATCTGAAATCTGTCCAGCAGGTAAAGAAGCTTCTGACTCCTATCGTTCAAGAAATCAATGAAGATTATACATTGAAGGTCGTTCAAAACTAAAAAATTATTTCAATCGAATAGGCATGTAAATAAATAGAAAGTGAATAATGAACAATGGGTACTGTAGAACAACAGCGTAAAGCGATGCTTCTGATGGCCATCTGCGCCATATTGTGGAGCATCGCCGGAATTTTTATAAAGCTCATCTCCTGGAACCCGCTTTTGATCGCGGGAGCCCGTAGCCTTGTTGCTGCTGCCGTCCTTGGTATATTCATGGCGGCGACAGGCAGAAAATTAAAAATCAACCGATATTCAATCATATCAGGAATCGGCCTTGCCGGCTGCCTGCTCTGTTTTGTAACAGCCAATAAGCTTACCACTGCTGCCAATGCCATTGTGCTTCAATACACCGCACCTATATTCATTGTCATTATGTCGGCTATTCTGTTTAAGAAGAAAATGCATGGTTCCGAGATCGCTGTTGTTCTGGCGACTACAGCAGGTATCGCGTTGTTCTTCTTTGATCAGCTGTCGCCGGGAAGTGTTCTCGGCAATATCATCGCTATTATATCCGGAATTTTTATGGCGATTATGTTTGTTTTCACCGGACAATCCGCAAATGACGATTCCACCCGAATGAGCGGTATATTGCTGGCTCATATAATAACGTCCGCCATTGGAATCAGTTCACTGCTGTTCATCGAAGTCCATCCAACTTCTATGGAAATCGTATATATTGCGATTCTTGGTATTTTTCAACTGGGCATCCCGTATGTGCTATATTCCCTGGCTTCAAAGAATTGCTCGGCTTTGGCCTGTTCGCTGATAGGGACTCTGGAGCCCCTTCTCAATCCCGTCTGGGTGTTTCTCTTCGTGGGAGAAGCCCCGGGCATCTTCGCCCTGATGGGCGCGGTAATCGTGATAGGCGCTATTACAACATGGCTGCTGCTGCAAAACCGGAATGCAAAATCATACAGCACGGTCAAAAAATAGGGAACAAAAAGGCGGGGATCCCCCGCCTTTTCTTATCTATTATTGGAATATGCTTTAGAGCAGATTCTTGTCCACATATTTTGTCAGTTTGCCGAGGCAATTGACATAGCAGCCGAATTCGTTGTCATACCAGCCAAAAACCTTGGCGTGGGTCACCGGAATATTCATGTCCTGTGTCGTTTCGATCCCGTGACGCTTCAGAGTTTCGGAGTCAAACGACAGGAATCCTGTTCTTGTGTGGTTTTCGAGGCCTTCGATGATAACTGCAGCCTGACAGCCCATGAGGTCCGTGGACACATTTTGATTCTCACTGAAGATCAGCAGCTCCTTTTGTGCGCCAGAGGCCGCCTTTCTGTAAATATCATTGATGAATTCCCTGTTGATCACAGGATTCCCGGACGCTGTGCGCTCGGTCCGGAATGTCAGATTCAGCGAAATCAGCGATACCGTACTGGTTGGGATCCGGATGGAGTCGGCCATAAAGCCGACATTTTTAATTTCCGGGATGATTTCTTCCAGCGCAATGGCGGCGCCGGTGGAAGTCGGGATCATATTGTTCATAACCGATCTGTTCTTCCTGAGGTCCTTTGCTCCTGCTTTTGGCGGTGCATCGAGAATGTTCTGGGTATTGGTTGCCGCGTGGACCGTTGTCATAGATGCGGTAATGATTTTGGAAGTCTCTTCGGTATCCAGCAGCGGCTTGACCATATGGGCCAGACCGGTGGTGGTGCAGCTGGCTGCCGATATGATGTGATGCTTCATCGGGTCGTAGACAGAATGATTCACCCCGTAAACGAAGGTGGCACTATCCTCCGGCATCTTTCTTGACGAATCACCGATCTTGAACGGCGCGCTGACGATGACCTTTTCGGCGCCGGCTTCTAGATGCCCTCTCAGGCTTCCTTTCGGGTGATCAGCCGGTACAGTCGGATCAATAAACTGGCCTGTGCAGTCGATCACAAGGCGGACACCTTCCCTGGCCCAATCGATTTCCCTGGGATTTCTTGCTTTTACCAGGAACTTGACCTGGATCCCATCCAGTTCGATCAGATTTTCTGCCCGATCCAGAATCTTCACATTGCAGGACTTTCCGGTGTATCCGTACAGGAATTTATCCAGTGTGCCATAGGTCGAGTCCGTGGTGATATAATGAATGACATCTTCCAGCTTCCTCCCTACGTCACGGCCGGCATTGATGACGATCCCGTCAAAATGCTTCATGTTCAAGTGATTCCATAAAGTAAGCTTTCCAATCCGGCCGATCCCGTTGATTCCCAGGTTTTTTTTGTTCTGCAGGTTGATTTCCATTTTTCCGCTCCTTATTCCGTTAATTTATATATGATGAATAGTTGATTTCGAGCAGGCGCACTCTAATCGTTGATTTCATAATTCCCTTCGTAGACGTTCCCAAGGTTTCCGTCTATGGATATCTGATCGCCCGGTCCGAATGCATGCCTATTCAGGATGCATCGCTTTTCCGTCTCATAAACGATCAGGCCCCTGCATTTGACGATGCAGACTTTCCCCAGGCCGGCTGCCGTCACCGCCGCATGGGAAGTGACACCGCCCTTCGCTGTCACCAGGCCGTCGCATACAAATATCAGCGGAATATCATCAGGCACCGTGTCCGGACGCACCAGGATGATCTTTCCCTCCGGGTACTTCTCTTTCAATGCTTTCATATCTTCCATGTCGAATGCCAGGAACCCGGACAATGCGCCGCTGCTGACCCCGATGCCATGGCCGGACAGCTTCATCTCGTTCGGTGAAGGCACAAAGCTTGTAAACGATTTCTGCTTTTTCAGGTTCTGGTTCCGCGTCTGAAGGATATAGAGGCCTTCCGGTTGATCGGATTCAAATGTAAACTCGATTTCCTGATGCACATATCCTTGCTTTTCAATCAGCTGCCTGGCATGATTTTTTAACGCTTCATAAATCAGCGGGAATCCCGATTCCAGGGATATGCTGCTGTCCTTGTAATGATTCTTCCGCTGATGTTCGGAAATCGGCAATGTATCAACAAGCCCCGACACCACGTCTTCGCCCTGTCCGCAAAGAGTGAAGTCCCCGTATAGATTGACACCAGAATATTCATTGAACGGGCTGTTGGTAAAGATCACGCCGGTCCCAGCTTTGGCCGGAAGGTTCCCCAGTACCATCTTCTGTACAAGGATCGCCGTCCCCCAGCCGTCGGCGATCTGCATATGCTGGCGATAATATGCTGCGCTCTCCGAATCCCAGGAATCCAGAACACTGCGGATGGCTTGCTTCAGTTGATTGAACGGGTCCGATTCGATCTGAACGTTGTGATCTTCCAGCACCTTCTTATATGCATAGGCGACGTCGCGCATCTGTTCTTTTGTGAACTGGACTTTCAGTTCGATCCCGCTCTTTTCCTTATGCTCCGATATGACGCGGTCGAAAATATCTCTGTCGATGCCGAATGCCATACCCCAACTTTGCAGAAAACGCCGATAGCAGTCCCAGGCTGTCCAGCCCATGCCCGGTGCGTTGCCGAGAGCTTCGGCAATCTCGTCATTCATCCCCACATTCAGGAAAGTTTTCATGGCGCCCGGCATAGAAATAGACGATCCCGATCGAACAGAAAACAATAGCGGATTTTCGGTTTTGCCGAAATTCTGCCCAGTCACTTTTTCAATATCGCTGATATTCCTCCGGATCAGCCGGTTAAAATCCTCGTTCATGTGAGGATGGCGGGTGATGGTGTCCCTGTGGCGGAAGACTTCCGTGGTGATCACGAATCCCGGAGGTACCGGAAGCCCATAGGTGATCAACTGCTTTAAAAAGAACGCTTTCGCGCCCAGAAAAACCGGGTTATCTACCTCCTCGCTCTTTCTGGTCAGAAGGCTGAACGCCAGATCAGGGTCGTAGGTCATCATGTTTTCGATGAGCGCCTCCGAATAATTATCGATCATGCTGCGCAGCGCATTAATAATATCGGTAATAAAGTTATCCAGCTCCTGCACAAGGAAAGCCGACGAAAGGTTGTCCCGAAGAAATTTTTCGGACTCACGCAAATACATTTGTCTTCCTTCTTCTCCATTGTGCTTCAGAACCTGAGGGATGATGATGCTTAACGGCCTGTCGTAGAAGTCAAAAAAATACTCCCGTATGATCTGCTTCATGTCCTGACCGACAAATTGAAAAATATTGATAAACTGGTCGATGGAGAAGCTGGGCGATGACAACCCGTACTTCAGCATATTCAGATGCGAGTTGAAACCGGGATTATAAATGCCGTCCAGCTCCAGCCCTTCTCTGAATAGCAGAAGAATATCGTAAATCCGGCGAAAAGTTCTCGCCGTAATATATTCCGAATTAAACGGCTGGACCACTTGCGTCATCAGCTTGGCCGCTGTTCTCTCAAGTCTGTACATCAATCCCAGCGCCTCGAATTTCGGCTCCATATACTGGCCGTACATGGAAGGGATGCCTACCGCAATATGCCGTTTGTAATAAATGTTCTCCAGCGCTTCGCTCCGATTGGGATCCAGAATGACCGACTTGAGGCGGCTCATCATTTTATAGATCCGTCGAACGCATTCCTCCCAGTCTCTGCTTTCAAAATGTTTTTCCAGCGCCTCCAGCTCCGCTGCGCTGAAATGGTTGCTGCCCTTCAGCGTTAACAGGATATCTTCGGATTCCAGGGAATACTTTTCCAGCAGCATGGAATAGATCTGAAATATATAGTTGACCCTTCGGCGGTCCTTTTCGTTTCCAGCCGTTACCTTGCCCAGATTTTCTGCAAGTTCATCCAGGTCCAGTTCAAGAAGCTTTTCCGGTCCGGCTTGCAGCATCCGGCACAACGAGATCAGTACTGCGTTTACGCCCGAAAACCACTTGCTTTGCATGCCGAGCTCTTCATAAATGTCATACGGGACCACCCCTCGCAAAGGCTCCCTGTTACCGTCGTACCAATAATGTATAATTTTTTTTGTGAGTTCGATATGGGTATTATTGCTCTCCGTATGGATCTGCTTTCTCAGAAAATGGATAAGCCGGTCTTTTCGCATATGAAGCTCGTCAACGGCTGTGGTCGCATCCCGAAGTTCCCCCTCAGCGCCGATGTCGCGAAAATAAATAGGGAAGATGCGGGCGAGCTGTTTGATCTCTCTGAAGACCGGCATGATATCCGCGTTCAGCAGCTTTGTAACGTCCCGCTGAAAAAGATCCGTATCCGATATGAAAATACCGCCAAGCTTCAGATTGGCAATCAGTGCCGCCAGGAGTTCCCGCATGGCCGACGGATTGTATCCGATGAGTTCCAGCCAGACGCGTATGTTCTTCACATGGTTCGGATCGGCTTTGGTCTGCCAATCTTCGTTCAGCCTTAATTCACCGGGATAGGCAAATCCCAGCCTGATCAAGCCTTTCGTAAAATATGAAATGCTGCTCTGATCATTTTTATCGATTACTTCTTTTCCCAAGGTGGCAATGCAGTCCAGAACCGTTCCAAAGTGTTCTTTTTTGAGTTCGCTGAATTCCGCCATCAAAGTGTCCAGGAACTCTTTGATGTTCTCCATATCGATTTCCTTGAAAACATTTCTCAGATTACGGTTCATGTCATAGAGCAGATGATCGTTCAGCAGCGCCATGCCGGGCAGATGCAGCAGATAGTAGAGGTAGTAGATAGCTTCCAGTGATGAAGGGAATTTTTCTGTGAAGCTTCTGAAATAGTTGGAAATGTCGTTATAGAACATCAGGCTGACAAGGGATTCCCAAGTGTCGGCACCGGCCTTTTCTTTCCGGAGATTGTCAAAGAAAGGTTTTCCGATGCTGCCGATGGCAGACTCCTCCATATTCGGAAAAAGCTTTCTCTTAGTGCGGAACCATTCTTCGGCTTTCGATGTTTGCTCCCAATAGTCGATGCACCCGTTCAGGAGGCCGGATGTTATGGAAACCAAAATATTATTGAAGCCCGGGATTTTGCCCAGATTGACGAGATAGGATTTGAAATAGCCGGAATTACGGATATAAAGGAGTTCATGCTTCTGCATATCCTTTTGGATCATCCCGAGACATTGAAATATAATGAGTTCCGGAAATCCCTCAAGGCTGGAGAGCCGGTCCATGAATTTGATCAGAGTACGGATCAGCAGCTCCCGGTGCATTTCGGACATTTCAAGAGAGAAAAGCTTCTTAAAAATATCTACCAAAACAGAAAGGGCCTTTTCGGCCTCATCCAGTGAATTGTATAGCCAGATATCCTCCAGGCAGATCGTATGGAGCGAATCGATCACATACTGGTCGTTGCGATATTTGTGATTCAATTCCGTCAGAAAATCCTGCGTTCGTTTGTAAACGCCCCATTTGGATCTGGAAAGCTCCATAAACCATTTCTGGTCTTCCGGAATATCTGGGATCGCATCGCGGGTCCTGGACAGATTGGCCTCTAGCGCCTTTGAAGAAAACACCTCAGACATGATAAAGTCTCCCGTAAATCAAATAACAGCAAGCCTCTGACTTACTGATTAAAAGTATAGCACAACCCCCCTCCGAAATGAATAGAAAAGCGCGTTTTCATTCTTCTAAAATATGGCTTTAAGCACTGAGAGTTTCCGCATATGATTTGGATCCATCTTTTATTTTGGCAGCCATCATGTTTAAAATCAAGTTGGCGGCATCCTTCTTCTTCATGATGGTCCCGATCCCGCCTGAAATGTTGTTGGAAAGCCCGCTGTTCTGATAGATGTTCATCTGCGCATATGGAAATTCGCCATTGAAGTCATCTTCGTTATAGCCCAGAAGTATCAGCGCACTGTTCACACCCTGTTCCAAAGTGAGAGGCTTATCCGGTGCAAAGGTCCCGTCATCAATTCCCTGCAGAAGTCCTTTCGAAGCTGCTACACTAATATAAACCGCTGCCGGGTTTTTCACTCCCACATCCTTATATTGTGAAGTCCCGAACTCTTCAGAGGCTGCCAGATCTTTGTAAGGGGATGCCATCACCAGCATCCTGGCGAATTCCGCTCTGGTCAGAGGTTTTTCATAATCATCTACGGCGGCCGGCTCCAGGGATAGCGCACCAACAGACGTAAGCAACAATGTAATATTGTCTACCGTTGAAACCGCACTGATCACATTGGTTGAAGCTGAGTTGTCAACCGCATTGGAAAGTACGGTAAAGTTCGCGAAAATAAGCGTGCAGATGACCGTTACAGTAAATAACGTCCTCAATCTATGATTTTGTATCTAACTGAATATTTTCATCCTGGTATTTGTATAATGCAATAGCATTATACGTCTCCTTTTCTTTTTTAGTATGATTCGGACTGCTTGTTTGGATTTTCAATCATGTTCTACAATCAGGATACATTTTTTATGTATGCAACCGGTGAAAACTGAATGGCATTTTTATAAAATATACCTGAGGATATGCTATAATTTATTCTATAAATCATAGTGCTTCAAGGGAGACGGTAGCTGAATGGAATTTTTGGATGTCGCAATCATCGGGGCTGGAGCGATAGGCAACGCCATCGCCCGTGAATTGTCGAAATATGATCTGAATATTTGCGTAATAGAAAAAGAAGCCGATGTAGCTTTCGGTATCAGCGGAAGAAACAGCGGCGTTTTGCATGCCGGTTTCAATAATAAGCCGGCGACGCTGATGGCGGAGCTTTGCGTAAAAGGTTCCCGGGGTTTCGCCGGGGAAGCTGCCGGGCTGGGAATAGAACTGCAAAGGACAGGAAAATTGGTAACGGCACTGTTCGAGGAAGATATCGAAGCTCTGTACAAATTGAAGGAACAGGGTGAAGCCAATCAAGTCGACGGCCTGGAAATCATCAGCGCTTCCGAAATCAGAAAAATCAACGAAAATATCCGCGGTGTGGCGGCTCTCCGTTCGAATGCAACCGGAATATTCGATCCCTTTTTATACACCATCGCTTTGGCGGAAGAAGCTTGTCTGAATAAAGTACAATACTATTTCTACCATGAGGTTTCATCCATCATTCCGTTGTCCCGGGCAGTGTGCCCATCCGACGCGCATCAAAAAATCCGGAATCCGGTTTGGCCGGAAGCCGATGACCAGGGATTCAAGATCAATTGTTTCAACAGATCCGAGGGGTCTGAAAAAATCATATACACCAATTGGATCATAAATTGTGCCGGACTGTTCTCTGATAAGATCTGCAGAATGATGGGGATCAACGATTATACAATCCACCCATGCAGAGGGGAATACCACATCCTGGACAAGGATCTGGGGCAGAAACTCCGGATCCCTGTTTACCCCGTTCCCAACGAAAAGGCAGGCGGATTGGGAGTCCATCTTACGCCTACCGCTCATGGAAATCTGATGATCGGACCAAGTGCGGAATATATTGATTTTCGTGAAGACTTCAGCACGACGGAATCTGTCATGGATGGCCTGTTTACCCAGGGTCAGCAGCTGTTTCCGGGTATTGAACGGTCCCGCATCATCAGAAGCTTTTCCGGGATCCGCCCAAAGCTTGCTTCTGAGAGCGAAGGCGGTTATCTTGATTTTGTTATAAAAGAAAGTGAAAAACACAAGGGGTTCGTGATTCTTGCCGGCATTGAATCGCCGGGACTAACAGCATCTATACCGATTGCAGGAAAAGTCGCGGAAATCGTTTTTAGAGGGGGGACGCCCGCACTCAAAAAGGAGTTCCGGCGCCGTGCGGATGTGAATTGGGGCGATATGAGTTGTGATTCGGGCACCCGCAGGATGATTTGCCGCTGCGAATCCAAATCTGAAATGCAGATCTTACAAGCTTATGATGATATCCTCAGAATAGGGGGGATCCCTACTGTGAAAGGCATCAAGAACAGGACCGGGGCCGGAATGGGAAATTGTCAGGGGAGTTTTTGCACCGTCAATATGATCGATCTTCTGGAGCAAAAACGAGGTGTGGATCCTCTTGATTTTTGCCTGGACAGCCCAAAGAGCAACTTATTTGCCGGGAGAACAAGATGACGGGAATATTGAAAGAAAAAACAGTCTGCGACCCGATAAAAAAAGATGTGGTAATTATAGGCGGAGGCCCAGCCGGGTTGGCTGTTGCTGACAAACTGCCGGACCTTGGTGTCCGGGACGTGGTGCTTTTTGAGAAAGAAGACTACCTGGGCGGTGTTCTTCCACAATGCATCCACGACGGTTTCGGGCTCACAAAATTCGGCAGAAATATAACAGGGCCGGAATACGCCCATCTTTATATTCAACAAATTCGGCACAAAATGATAGAGGCTGTTTGCTGCGCGACGGCCATGGATGTTTTCTCAAAAGAAGGCAAAAAATACGTTTCTGTCATAACACCGGATGGCGAATTTTTGTATGAAGCCCGCGCAATCGTTCTAGCGACGGGGTGCAGGGAACGCGGCAGGGGCAATCTTGGAATCCCCGGCGCCCGCCTGGCAGGGATCTACACTGCCGGAACCGCTCAGGCTTTTATCAACCTGAAAAACCTCATGCTGGGAAAGCGCATTGTGATCCTTGGTTCCGGGGATATCGGGCTCATCATGGCCAGACGGCTGACCCTGGAAGGCGCAGAGGTGGTCTGTGTCGTAGAAAAAGAACCCATCCCGGGCGGACTCAAAAGGAACGTCATCCAGTGCCTTGAAGACTTTGGCATCCCACTTCTGACTGATTCCATCGTAACGAATATATTCGGCAGCGGGCGGGTCGAGAGCGTCGAAATTGCCGCCTCAGACGGAACCGACAGAAGAAGTTTATGTTGTGATACGCTGATTCTTTCGGCAGGCCTGATCCCGGAAGACGGTATATTGAGTACTGATGCGCCCGGTATTTTCGTTTGCGGAAATGCCCTCTATGTTCATGGTCTGGTGGATGATGTCTCAAAAAGCGGGGAAGAAGTGGCTGCAGCAGTGGCAGAATATCTGGAAGTCAAACAGAATCCTTCACTATGCGACGGATCTATTACCCAGGGTCCATCGTCCAAGATCCGTTATGCAATAGAAAATGTGCACTTGACAAGAGCGGCACATCAATATGAGCTGGCTGAAAAGCATCTGAAGGACCTGCAATCGGCTACCGTCAGGACCATAACTTGCATCCTGTGCCCTAACGGGTGTGAAATCGATGAAGAACTTCGGGGTGGAAAATGCGAGAAAGGCGCAGAATATGCCAAAGCAGAAATGACGGCGCCGAAAAGAGTCTTGACTTCTTCTGTGAAAGTAGCAGAAGACAGATCGCGCCTTCTTAGTGTACGTACAACGAAGCCGGTACCGAGAGAGAAACTAAAAGATGGTATTTTGAAACTTCACGATATCGAAGTGCAAGCCCCGCTTCATCCGGGCGATGTGATCATACCGAACTTCCTGGAGGAGGGTATCGATCTGATCGCCACTTCCGAGCTGCTTTAGATCAGCTCCGTTTCAAAAGGAAACCGGTACGGCAGATCCAAAAGGTTCCTGACATCGCAAAGGTCTTTCTGGACGGATTTGCCGGCAGGAACGCCTTTGTCTTTCCGGTCCAGCCAGGCCAAATACTCTTTTTCGCCGGCCGTATAAATTCGCTCACAGCCTGGTGCGGTTTTTGATTTTCTCAATTCTCTCAATATCTTACCGGCGGTCTCTTTGAAGGTATCCGCTCCTAAAAATGCCTCTGTGTCGATGGCCATGAAAAAATGGCCTAAATGGATCGGGGCTTTCTGACCATAATCATCCAGACCCGACAACATTTTTAAAAAGCATCCTGCCTGTAAAGCTGCCGATAGTATCTCAACAACAGTTGAATACCCGTACCCCTTGTGTCCACCCAGCGTCTCGCCCGTACCGCCCAGAGGAAGCAGCGCCGCTTCTCCGTTGGTCAGGTCACTCAGTATCTGGTTGCTGTCTGTTTTGATCTCTCCATCCCGTCCGATGACGAGTCCGTACGGTGTATCAAACCCCATACGGGCATAATACTCGATCTTTCCCCTTTGCGTGATGCTTGTGGCACAATCGATCATGAATGGGAATTCTTCATCTGTAGGCAGGCCGAAGGTCAGCGGATTCGTCCCCAGGATGTTTTCCACCCCGAAGGTCGGCGCCGTGGATGGCCGGGCATTCGTTCCCGTGATTCCAATCATATTTTGACGTGTAGCCATGGTCGCATAGTACCCGGCTATACCGTAATGAGAGGAATTTCTTGCCGCCACCATTCCCATGCCGTATTGCTTTGCCTTTCTGATTGCCAATTCCATAGATTTATAGGCTACTACCATGCCCATCCCGTCATGGCCGTCCACCACAGCTGTTGTGGCAGTTTCTTTTACAATTTCGAAATTCGTGACCGGTTTCTGCATGCCGCACAGGATCCGGTCGATATAGATCGGTTTAAAACGGTTGACACCATGGCTGTCGATGCCTCTTCTATCGCTTTCGGCCAGTACATCCGCACAGATGGCTGCATCATCCGCAGGTACGCCTGCTTTGATGAACGCGCTTGTCATAAAATCCGTAATTTGACGCCAAGGGATAAAAACTGGTTCCTTCTCCATGATCCGCCCTCCTCGTATTATTAAGTAGTAGTATTTATAGTCCCTCTCCAAGGACTGTATG
>CAZAMF010000013.1:0-52089 GCA_964486295.1 uncultured Oscillospiraceae bacterium
AGACAAATCGTCTTCGAAAAATTAAATGAACTGGGAATAAATTATGATTTAATTGAGCACCCTGCGGTATACACGATCGAAGAAATGGACGCTTTAAACATCAGCAATAAAAATCAGATTGTTAAAAATCTCTTTCTCAGAGATGATAAGAAAGAACAGTATTTGTTGCTTGTATTACCGAAAAATAAGAAAGTGAATCTCAAAGATTTAAAGATGAAAATAAATAGTCGTCCGCTTACTTTCGCATCCGAAGATTCATTAAACGAGTATTTAAGCTTGAACAAGGGTTCCGTCACCCCATTTGGGATATTAAATGACGATTTCCGCAGAGTTGAGGTTATTATCGACAAATCACTTCTGGATTATGAACATATTGGGCTTCATCCGAATGAAAATACAGCAACGGTGTTTATTAGACCGAAAGATCTCGAACTTGTAATCATGGATCATGGGAATCAATTCCGATATGTTGATATTTAGAAATAATAAATCTGGAAGGTGAAAGAAGGTCGCTCCGATGGTGGAAAAAGAACAATTCAACGAACTGCTAAGAACGAGAAGAAGTATCCGAAAATATCAGGATAAAGAAGTGGAAAGGGAAAAAATCCATACGATTTTACAAAACGCACTATTAGCCCCTTCGTCCCGGTCTAGAAGGCCATGAGAGTTTATTGTGGTTACGGATCGCGATACTTTACAAAAACTTTCTAAAGTTAAGGAGCATGGATCACAACATATAGCGGAAGCACCATTATGCATTGTTGTCGCTGCAGATCCTGAAACCAGTGATGTCTGGGTGGAGGATGCATCCATCGCCGCCATCATCATTCAACTGTCTGCTCATTCGTTGGGTCTGGGTTCCTGTTGGTTCCAGGCCAGAGAACGATTTGCACCGGAGCATATCAAAACCGGAGACATGGTCAAGAGCATTCTAAACATTCCGGAAAAATACGAAATCGAATGCATCATAGCGATAGGCTATCCGGACGAGGAGAAAGAGCCTTATAAGGAAAGCAATCTTAAATTGGACAAGCTGCATTTTGAACAGTGGTGAGGACTGCTCTAGTAAACTATATTTGTAAAGGAGAGGTTAATATGAATACTTCCCATCTGATCCCCACCAGTCATCCCGATTTCTTTTTACGTAAGGCAGAGCCCGACAAGAAGGACTGCGACCTGGTTGTGGAGTATCTGCGCCTGCTCGGTATTCATCAGAAGACCGTCATGACGACGGATCCTGATGCGATCAGAGACCTCATCCTTGCCGAAAAATGCGAGGTGTATTTTGCTGTTTATCAGGGGGCTGAGATCGGGATGAACTGTGTCAGTGAAATCACGGCTTTATGTGCTGGTTTTACTGGATTCTATATGGAGGCCTTCTATATCGAGGAAGCTTATCGTGGGAAAGGATTTGGCACCATTATTATGGCATTTTTGGCGAAGCTCACTTTGGAACGGGGACATAAGCGCCTGCAATGGTTCCTGATGGACGAGAACGAATCCGGAGCCCGCTTTTACCAGAGCATCGGCAGTAGTGCGGTGCCAGCCATGAGCACTTTCCGTATGAACGAAGAAGCCTTGAAGCAGATGGCAGATAAATTCCCGGGTAATGTATTGTAGAGAAGGGGCTGCATGATGAAAAAAGAAAATCCGGATCTATATTATGAAGATGTTGAAGTAGGGGATGAATTTTTAACAGTTTCCCGAACGATCAGCGAATCGGATGTTATGCTCTTCGCGGGTTTGACCGGGGACAACAATGAGCTGCATACCAGCGCCATTTACGCGCAGGAGTCTTCGCATGGCCAACGGATCGTCCACGGTTTGCTAACGCTGGCAATGGCGAACGGCTTGTATACTCGTTTAAATTATTTCAGCAAAAGTATGATTTCAAACCTTGAAATCAGGGATTGGAAATTTAATAAGGCAGTCATGCTGGGTGACACGATTCATGTCAGCATGGTTCTTGCTGAAAAGCATCTGACCTCCGATCATGCAAGAGGAATATTCAACTGGCATGTTGATGTATTCAACCAGAAGAATGAAGTAGTCGCAACCGGAACCTGGATAAAAATGATTGCCAACAGATAGAACGTATTATTTACTGCAGAAAAAGGTTGGACTTCTTACCTTTTTCTTTTTATTAGGGTAAAGATAAGCGCGACAGCGGCACTTGACAGAAAACCGAAAAAGATGAGTACGCCCGTAACCATATAAGCCAAATCCTGCATTCCTTCCAGTGGGGCAAATTTTCCATAAAGAAATGTCGATGCGGAAAGGATCAAAAGGACAACGGGTAATGCAAATCTCAGAAGAGGTTTGCGGATAAACCGGCATAGGATCAGTTCTATTAACCCGGAGACAGCAATAACAATAAGCGAAGCTCTAATATCCATTGTTGATAATCCTCCCATCTGAATAGTTGTTTTTGACTGCTTGAATTCTACCATGTCTGCGAATCCAATTGCAATGCTGTGAAAAGAATTTCAGCTTCTCATAAGAAATATTCACTATAAACACGCACTCTATAAGCAAGGGCCGAGAGACAGTATACCTGCTCTCAGCCCTTAGTTATTTTTTGTTATTCTGCTTGAATAAGCCCGAACTCAGACTCCTTACTCGGCAAGGGGACCTTTAAGAATATCTATATTATCCAGAGGAAGTACAGAACTGAAGATCATCGCCATGATCATTACTGCGAGCATTAAAACAATGGCAATTTTGAATGTTTGCCTGATGGTGTTGCCTTCTTCGCCAATGGCATCAATCGTGGCTGCAGCATTAATCAATTTTACAGGAGAGATAACGGAAGCCAAGCCGCCTGCAACTCCAAGTCCTGCGGCAAGCACAGGCCCGTTGATGGCCAGCATTTTAGCAGTTTGGAGATTGCTTTGAGAGAACATGGCAATAGAGGAAGCTTCCGATCCGCTTACAAAGCCGCCGAATAAGCCGAGCATAGGAACGACGATCGGATACAGCATACCAAATACGTCTGCTGATGCTTTGGACAAACAATAAATCATGTTATTCATTGGATCAATCAATGCCCAGGAGCCATCAGGCTGTACTTGATAACCGGAGAAGTTCATAACCAGTCCTACCGCGAAAAATATCATTGCAGCAACTGTGGGCTTTACTGCGCGCCTGCCTAATTTCTGCATGGTTTCAGAAAGCTGCTCTTTAGTAGGACGGAAGATGAAGAAAGAAAGCAGAGTGCTGACAACAACCCAGAAATATGCATTCCAGAAAGGTCGAGTTTTTGCAGATGTTATTGGAATGATATCGACGGGTAAAGCCAATGTGACTCTAAGCAGCTGGTCAACCGGAGGAACAAAGGCTACTATCAACAGGCAAGATATCAAAATGATCCATGGAGAAAGAGCTTTTCGTAAAGACATAGACTTTTCAATCGCCCTATCGGCATCGTTCAAACCAGAACGGTCTATGATAACGCCACCGGTAAGTTTCAGATAAATTGACATAACGAGAACGCAGGCAACACCTGCGATAACACCGGTAAGAATGATTGCAGATTCAAGAGCCGGAATATGGGCGATGGCATACGCAGTCCAACCGGCGGTCATTCCCGTGATCAAAGCAACTAGGAAGCCTTTTTTAAGCATTTTGAAACCACCGATCAGAACAAACATCCCAAAACAAATCATCGTGGAGATAACAGGAAGGTAGAGAGAGAAATATCTTGCTGCTGTTGCCAATGGAACATTGGTCAAATCCGAGAAAACGACAAGAGGCGCCGCCATCATGGAATATGTACAAAGAGCGTCAAAACCAATTGCAGGTAAAGCAATGCAGAGAACTTTGGAGAAACCCAGGTCTTTTAGAATAGGGGGCAGGAAGGACAAGGGATTGGCACCAACCGAATTCAATGTGGTGCCGGCGCCTATATTTACGATCATGGTGCGGGCTTCATGGTTTGAAGGCGATATTGATTTAAGGAAAACACCAAGCCTTTTAATGGCGCCCGTGGACTCCATAAAAGCCACCTGGAAAATAGAAGTTGCAGTCATCAAAGCCATTGGCAGGGATGTAACCGCTCCATGTAAACTACTCCTCAAAATTACAGACATGGGGGTATGAAAGAATGTAAAAGCAACAATAAACATAAGACCCCATGTTACCATTGCACACTTATGTGTATACAATCTAAAACCGACGAGCAAAATGGCGCAGACTATTACAGGAAATAAAGTTAAAAGTACACTTAATCCTAACATGTTAATGACCTCCTAAAATAAAATTTCGATTCTAAATAAATGCGTATGAAAATGATTTTGAATTTCAATAACACTAAATTTATTGATTATATTTCCTCCCTGAGATAGTAAGTCGCAAGAATTATGCCAACCAATATGTACCATATTTATTGACCGATATTGAGTAATAAGCCCGAACGAAGAGCTTTTTTAAATTGACTAAGTCCCGATAAATCATGTTGCGCTGCATTAGAAAACATGTAGCGCAACATGCGTATCTGGTCATTTAGTGAGAAAACAGCTTAGCATAACCATATCAATGGCTGGCTAAGCCGTTAGGGTTCAGAGAGTAATTTCTAAACCTGCCTGCTTGCAAAGGAGTATTTAGAATGTATGTTGCCGGTGCTCAGAACAATACTGATTAGATGTGCGGCGCGTCATAATGGTGAATATATTATTCTGAATAGTGGGAACTGGCGGATGGGGGGCTATTTTTTTGGACGAAATAGTTGAGATGCCTTTAGACATTCAAGTCACCTTATTAAGAGTATTGAAAGAACATGAAGTGACAAGAATTGGCGGAACAAAATCCAAAAAAATCGATGTTAAAGTTATTGCTTAAACCAATAAGGATTTAAAGGAAGCCGTTGAAAATCAGTCGTTCAGACAGGATCTTTTTATAGCTACTCTTTCAATCACGATAGGAAATGTAAAGAAAGCTGCAGAAAAATTAGGCGTTGCAAGAAGCTCCATATATCGGAAACTCCAAAAAAATGCTCTTTCATACAATAATTTCCGCTAGATTGCCAGACACAAACCCGAATCCGTAATAAATACCAGATTCGTTTTTTTGCTCCCATATACGATAAATCAATCGATATATTTCCAATAATGAATATTGAGGACATTTAATATAAGTGAAGCGTGATGCATTAAGACATGTAGCGCGACATAGTAAGACATGTAGCGCGACACTTTTACGCCACTTTTAATACGGGAAACCGAGAATTAAAAATGTAAAAACCTGCAATTTTGTTTACGCGACTGAAACCATATCGTGTGTTTTACCTTGTGTTTAGGGATTATAAAAGAATTAAAGAAAAGTATAGAGTGTTTTTCGAATTTGGCATAACTATTGCGTTATATCAGTAGTGAAGTTAACCGAAAGGTATGACTTGAATTCAGAACCTTTATTAAGCGGAATGTTACTAAAAAAAGGAGGATTTTACCAAATGCGGATTCATTCAGAAGAAAGAGAAGGTGAGAAGTTATGGCTTTAAGAAAAATATGGTTAAATATAAACGGCGTCGATCGAATCATAATTTGTAATCCGGAGACAGACACGCTGGCAACGGTGATTAGAAGAATAGGTCTGACAGGAACGAAAATAGGCTGCAATACCGGACAATGCGGATCCTGCAGCGTATTATTGGATGGTGCAGTCGTACGTTCCTGTGTCAAGAAAATAAAAGATATCCCTGATTATAGCAAAGTAGTTACCATTGAGGGAATTGGCACTCCGAACAATTTACACCCGCTACAGCAGGCCTGGATCACATACGGCGGCGTTCAATGCGGTTTTTGTTCCCCGGGATTCATTGTGTCTGCGAAAGGGCTTTTGGATAAAAACCTGAGCCCGACAAGAGAAGAAGTCCGCGATTGGTTTACAAAGCATCGTAATGCTTGCCGTTGTTGCGGGTGGAAGCCCCTTGTTGACTGCGTCATGGAGGCGGCGAAAGTCATGCGTGGTGAAGCCACTATGGAAGATATTACGTATAAAACTCCGGCGGATGGAAGAATTTATGGGACTGGTGTACCACGTCCTGCGGCGCTGTCAAAAGTTACCGGACTATGTGATTATGGTGATGATATTGCAATGAAAATGCCGCCGGAAACTTTACACCTTGCCATTGTACAGCCCAAGCTGAATCATGCAAACATCAAAAATATTGATTTCTCTGAAGCCGAAAAAATGCCGGGCGTTGTAAAAGTAATAACTGCGAAAGATATTAAAGGAACCAATCGGATTATGCTGCCGGTATCACATCCGCGCTCCAAAGCAGATGGGTTTGAACGTCCGATCATTGCGGATGAAAAAGTGTTTCGCTATGGAGATGTCGTGGCGGTTGTAGCGGCAACTACGCAAGAGCAGGCTCGGGCTGCAGCCAAAAAAGTTGAATTAGAGTTGGAAGAGCTGCCGGCGTACATGTCATATCTTGAGGCTGTTGCGCCCGGTGCGGCGGAAATCCATAAGGGGACCCCGAACGAATATTTGCGTTTACCTGTTTTCAAGGGCGAAGATACGCGTGATGTGTTGGCCAATTCCGAGTACGTCGCTGAAGGCAGCTTCTATAGTGTCAGTCAACCCCATTTGGTTATTGAGCCTGATGTTACACAGGCATATATTGATGAAGATGGTTGTGTGTGCGTTCACAATAAAACACTGTTCATTCTCTTCCCGCTCTTAACTCTTGGGCCTGGACTTGGATTGCCGGATGGAAAGTTAAGAATTATTGAAAATCCGACTGGTGCCAGCTTTGGTTATTCCTTATCTCCAGCCAGTTCGGCACTGGCTGCTGCCTGTACTTTGGCGCTTAACGGGGTGCCATGTACCTTGACTATGAGTTATGCGGAACACCAGGCATTTACCGGAAAACGTGCCGCACATTATTCAAATGCCAGAATGGGTTGTGACAAAGACGGCAAAATAACCGGTTTTGAATATGATTTTGCTTATGATCATGGTGCATATACCGAAATGGCCGATGCCCTTGGTTCTAAAGCACAACGTTTTTGTGGATTTAGTTACAATATCCCGAATGTAAGAGCATTGGTCAGGCTCGGTTTCTCAAACCAGACTTTCGGTACTGCTTATCGCTCTTATGGTAATGCGCAAGCTTATACTATGTCTGAAGCAATTGTTGATATGTTGGCTGAAAAAGCTGGAATTGACCCGTTTGAATTCAGATATCGAAATATCGCAAGACCAGGTGATTTGAATATTAATAGCTGTGAGTTCAAAGAATACCCATTTGAAGTGATGATGGAAAAATTGCGTCCTTTGTACGAGGCGGCAAAGGCCAGAGCAAAAGCGGAGGACACTCCTGAAAAAAGAAGAGGTGTAGGTATTTCCATCGGGGGCTATAATGTCACAGGTGGACCGAATGATCACGCAGAGGTAGCGCTTGAACTGAATGCAGATGGTACGATCACCCATTTCAATACATGGGAAGATCAAGGTCAAGGTGGGGATGTAGGAACTCTAGTCCATACCCATGAAGCCTTGCGGGAATTAAATCTCGATTACACACAAATTAAGCTGGTTCAAAACGATACAGCTCAATGTCCGCATAGCGGAGCTGCCGGAGCCAACCGCTGCCATTATATGGTGGGAAATGCGACCATAGATGCTGCGAATAAATTACTGGATGCCATGCGTAAACCAGACGGCACCTATCGAACCTATTCAGAAATGGTTGCCGAAGGCATTCCGACCAAATATCTTGGAATATGTGATACGACAAATATCACGAGAGACCTTGATCCTAATACTGGTGCCGGAGACCCGACTCCTGAATATAACTATGCCATGTTTTTGGCTGAGGTGGAGGTTGATACTGCTACAGGCAAAACAAAAGTCATATCAATGAATATGATTTACGATATCGGCGAAATCGGCAGTCTGCAAGCGGTGGAAGGGCAAGCATACGGTGCCTTGACTCACTCCATTGAATTTGCACTTTCCGCCCAATATATCGACAATAAAAATTACGACGGCTTGATTAAGTGCGGCTTTAAATTTGCTAACGACATGCCAGATAATATTTATTTGGAAAGTATTAAAACACCTAGAAAAACCGCCCCGTTCAACTCTGTTGGTTGTTGTGAAGGTTTTCAATCTGCCGGCCATGTTGCAGTGTTGAACGCAATCAATAATGCAGCTGGTGTAAGAATTTTTGAGCCGCCCGCAACTCCGGAGAAAGTTAAGGCGGCAATGGAAGCAAAAGCCCAAGGGAAAGAACTGAAAACGGATAAATACTTCCTTGGCTCCGATCTTTTCGAAGCACTTGACGATATTGAAGCAAATCCTGTTACCGCAGATGGAGTTACAATGGCGCTATAGGAGCAGGGGATCTAATAACTGAATAAGTTTTGTGACGTGCTGCAGCTGACAAAGCTGCAGCACTGTTATAGCAAAATTGAGTTGAAAGGACAAGTACTGTGGACAATAATGATGCAAAGGTCTTGGAAAGCTTGCTGAACACTCCGCCCAGTGGTAGAATCTTATCTAAATCTATGGGCCAATGTGTAGAAGCTTGCTATAGCGGGGACAGTCCTCCCTGTAGTTGTGTATGCCCTTTGGGCCTGGACGTCGCCACGTTTAACAAAAGGCTTCAGAAGGGTAATTTTAATAGTGCATATACGATGTTCAGGGACCAGGTACTCTTGCCGGCTATTGTCTGTGAACTATGTGATGAGCCGTGCGCGTCGGCCTGTATAAGAAAAGATATCGATGAACCACTTTCCATGAAGCATTTGGAAAAAGCCGCAGTCAATTACACGCAGTCGACAGCTCCAATCAAATACCGTTTCCCTGCAAAAGGTAAAAAGGCGGCAATAATAGGTGCTGGACTTAGCGGTTTAAGTTGTGCGATAAAGCTTGCATCCCACGGATATAATGTAACGCTATTGGAAAAAAGCAACCAGATTGGTGGAAAACTATGGGATTTGCTGCCGCCCGGGTTATTTCTTGATGAGATCAAAAATCAAATGCAGTATCTGAATTATGAGCTGAAATTGAACACAAAAATCGAGAATATAGATGAACTAATACCTGAATTTGACGCGGTGCTGATCGCTACGGGAAAAGAGGGTGAATCCTTTGGATTGTTGCATGGATTGAACAGGGATTCCCTTGGAAGCATAAAAAAGGGAATATTTTTGGCCGGTTCTTTGATAGGAGCCACTCCGATACAGTCGATCGAACAGGGTATACGCGCTGCCCAGTCCATCGAATCTTATCTGCAAACCAACCGTATGCATGAAATGATGGGGATTAATAGAAACAGAACGACTCGCCTTAAGGTCAATAAAAGTATGATAGAGCCGCAGAAGCGTGTTGAAAGTGAAACCTTTACCAAGGAAGAAGCCATACGGGAATCGAGCAGATGCAATCAATGTGATTGTGAGGATTGCCTGCTTATTTGCGAGATGATGCAATGGTATCAAAAAAAGCCGAAACGAATCGTCAGTGATGTACGGATGACGTTAAATCCTGTAAAGGGAATGCAGCCAAGAGTAGCCACCAGGATGCTGAGTTCTTGCTCTGACTGTGGTTTATGTAAAACGGTTTGCTTAGAAAAAATAGATCTGGGTGAATTTTTAAGCGAAGCACGCCGGATCATGCATCGGGAAGGCTCGTTACCGCTGGCTTTTCATGATTTCTGGATCAGAGATATGAGATTTGCGGAAAGCGAAAAAGCCTATGTGGCAAGAAATGCGCCAGGGTGCGCAAAGAGCGATTATGTGTTTTTCCCGGGCTGTCAATTGGGCGGCTCGGATACGGCATATGTCGAAAAGACGTATCGTTACTTATTAGAAAAGCTTCCGCGCACCGGATTAATTTTAAGTTGCTGCGGGATTCCTGCCGAATGGGCTGGTGATGAAGCCCTGGTTGAAGAAATGGTTGGAAAAATACGACATAAATGGAATGATATGGGGAGGCCGGTTGTAATTTTCGCCTGTCCGACCTGCAGAAAAATGTTTGTGAAATACCTGCCGGAGATCATGCTGATTTCGCTCTATGATGTCATAGACGCGAATGGTTTACCTGCTGACAATACCGCAGAGAAGGGGACCGTTTCCATATTCGATCCCTGCGCCAGCCGCTATGATGAATCAATGCAGCAAAGTGTGCGTAAACTTGTGGCAAAGGCTGGCCTGACAATCGAGGAGCTTTCATATAGTAAAAAGACTGCTCAATGCTGCGGGAACGGCGGGCATATTTATTCCGCCAATCCGGGACTGGCAAAGGATATCATGAGTAAAAGGGCTGCCCTTGGCCATCATCCATATATTACCTATTGCTCAAATTGCAGAGATGTTTTTTCTTACATGGGGAAAACATGCCGTCATGTGCTTGACGTTATTTTTCATCTTAACAGTGATACTCGCAGACCACCTTCGCTTACGGAACGCAGGATCAACCGCACGACTTTAAAAACCAATTTGCTGAAAAATATTTGGAAAGAGGAGAATTATCAAGTGACGCAACAAAATCCAACCATCTTAATTTCTCCAGAAGTTATGGAAAAATTGGATAGACAGTTAATTGTAGAAGACGATATACGTGAAACAATCAATTACTGTGAGTCGTCAGATAATAAGATATTTCACCCCGAAACAGGCTGCTACATTGGACATCTGCGACAGGGGTATACAACTTACTGGGTTTCTTATAAAGTCGAGGAAGCTGGATACAGACTGACCAATGCGTATAGTCATAGGATAAATATTGAAGGGGAGTGATTCAAATGGCCGCAGAGGGTTTTATCTGTAGTAAGTGCAATAAAGAACTCGAATTAGAAAATGTGAACCTGGAATATCTTGGATATAGAATAACACATCCGTTTTTAACCTGTCCGACATGCAAAATTATATATATTCCGGAAGAGGTGGTGTTAGATAAGATACATCAGGTAGAGAGACAATTAGAAGACAAATAACTATTATTCTTTAAACTAAAAATATGCTATAATTTTTATCATTTTAAAAGATGTTTTCTTTTTTCAAAAGAAAATCCTGAATTAGAGGTGGAAACCATGTTTCCTGAGATAAATAGAAAAGAAATAAAAGAAGCCTTGACCAATTTTCAGGCCGGCAGACCTTTCGAAACAAAATACATTCGTAAGGAAATTTTGGATTCGTGGGAACGCTGCAGGGGATATGGCGTAGATCCTCAAGTTACTGACGGTGAAGTCCTTTCAAGTCAGCAAGTCAATAAATTACAAGAAGATAATAAAGATTTAATAGCAGCAGCTGATGAATATCTAAGAACGCTTTATGACGCTATTTCTGATTATGGTACAATATTGATTTTAACTGATCATGAAGGGACAGGTATATATGTAATAGGAGATGAGGAGATCCTGAACGAGCAGCAGAATAAAGGTTTAGGATTAGGATCAATAGGTTCGGAAGAGAGTATTGGGACAAATGGTACAGGAACGGCCCTTTTTTTAGATAGGCCGATACAGATCTGTGCCGAGGAGCACTACTGCTGGACCAATCATAAATGGTATTGTTCCGGTGTGCCGATTCATGATTCGAATGGCAAAGCAATTGGTTGCTTAGGCATTTCCGGAACCCATGAAAAAGTCCATGCCCATACGCTTGGCATGGCCATTGGCGCAGCCAAGTCAATTGAAAGGCAGCTCGAAATCAATAAATATATCAATGAAAGGGAACTGATAATCAGCCAGCAGAGAATCATCTTGGACATGGTATTGGATGGGATCATCATGTTGGATGCCTCCGGAAGGATCAAACATGCCAATCGGAAGGCAATACAAATGTTCGATATGGCTAATCAGGAGATAATCGGCACACCGATCAATCAGTTGATTGTTGGGGGAGTGAATTTTGATTCTTTTGAAAAAGACAGACCTAAAATAAAAGACAAAGAAATCGATATCACTCTACAGAATAAAGAGTTGAGCTGCTTACTCACAGTAGAGTTTATCTGGGATAAATTAGGCGGTTTGGAGAGCATAATTCTGACGTTCAAAGAAAGGACCCGTGTCCTTGAGCTTGTTAATAAAGTTGCGGGATCAACGGCTACTTATACATTTGAAGATATTCACGGCAAATCCGATTCATATAAAGAAACAATCAGACAAGCGGCCATCGCAGCGAAACATGATTATAATGTGTTGATAACAGGGGAGAGCGGAACGGGGAAAGAATTGATGGTCCACGCGATCCATAATGCAAGCAAGCGAGCGGATAAGCCTTTTATTGCTATCAATTGTGGCGCACTCCCAAGGGGCTTGATCGAGAGTGAGCTGTTTGGCTATACCGGCGGAGCCTTTACCGGTTCCAGAAAGGAAGGCAATCCGGGCAAATTTGAACTGGCGGATGGGGGAACTATTTTTTTGGACGAAATAGGTGAGATGCCTTTAGACATTCAAGTAACCTTGTTAAGAGTCTTGCAAGAACATGAGGTGACAAGAATCGGAGGGACCAAATCCAAAAAAGTCGATGTTAAAGTTATTGCTGCAACCAATAGGGATTTAAAGGAAGCCGTTGAAAATCAATCATTCAGACAGGACCTATATTATCGTTTAAATGTTTTTCATATTGCGCTTCCTCCTTTGAGAAACCGTAAAGAAGATATCCCGTTGCTGACAGAGCACATTCTTTCCAGATTAAGCCGTCAGGTAAAAAAACCAGAATTAAAAATCGATGATGAAGTAAAAGAGATCATCCTTGATTATAATTGGCCTGGTAATATCCGTGAATTAGAAAATGTGCTTGAACGCGCAACATTTCTCTGTGAAGGCTCGACTATTACAAAGAAAGAACTGCCAATTTTTGATCATGAATTTGATAATAAAGGAGAAGTGGTAGAAGTGACCGAAAAAGGCGAAGATGCATTAGATTTGGAGCTTGTTATAGCTACTCTTTCAATGACGAAAGGAAATGTAAAGAAAGCTGCAGAAAAATTGGGAGTTGCAAGAAGTTCCATATATCGGAAACTCCAAAAAAATGGTCTTTCATACAATAATTTCCGCTAGATTGATAGATTGCCGGACACAAAACCCGAATCCGATATAAAAACCGGATTCGGGTTTTTTAATTTAAGAGGTCAGCAAAGAAGTGTCGCGCAACATATCAAGACATGCAGCGCGACACTTCTTTGCAACACAACTTTAAGTAAAAATACAAAAAGTACAAAGAATACGTTATTCATTTCATCGGGAGAAACATGGGCCATCTAAGTGTTTTAGCCGTTTTTATAAGAATTAAACGAAAATACAGAATATTATTGGATTTGGCATGACTATTGCTCTATATAAGAGTGTGTCGATATTTAAGCAAAGTGGTTGTATCTTCAATGAAAATCAAAAAGGAGGATTTAGAAATGGCAAATATTAAGGACGTTGTTGAAGGATTTATAACTGTTGATGAGGTTAGCGAATTAAAGAGGGATGATGTCATTAAACTGCAAAGCGAGTATCAGAATCAGATCAGGCTTCAAATGGCTTTGGGGTTAGGTGCAGCTCAGCAGTTCGTAGGAGCAAGCGAGAATGGCGTCGAGTTAATTGATTCAGATGGAAATAATCATTTGGACATGATTGGTGGCGTTGGCGTTATGACAGTGGGTTCTGCCAATCAGTACATTTGGAAAGCAATGGAAAAATTTAAGGATATCCCGGCAATAAATGCTATCGCTGTACGTGCAGTGAGCGCTGCCTTATCAAATAATATTGCGGCATTATCGGGTGGAGGCTTGAAAAAAGTATGGATCGGCACAGGTGGAACAGAAGCGAATGAAGGTGCTATTAAACTTGCAAGGATGTATTTCAAAGGACATCGGCATAAGTTTGTCGCTTTGGACGGTTCCTATCATGGCAAAACTATGGGTTCCGTATCAATTACCGGAAGAAAAATTTGGCAGATATATCATAGCCCAGTGATGCCTGGCGTAGATTTTGTGCCGATAAACGATATTGATGCATTGGACAACGCACTCAAATTTGGTGATGTGGCAGCATTTTTCATCGAACCGATTCAGGGTGAAGGGGGTATTCATATTGCAGAAATAGAGTATCTCCAGAAAGCCAGGGAACTTTGTACGAAATATGGCACTTTGATGGTGTGTGATGAAATCCAGTGCGGTATGGCAAGAACAGGTAAGTTCTGGGCATATCATTATGCAGGGATCGCTCCGGATGTTGTTACCTTTGCAAAGGGATTCAGCGGCGGATATATTCCAATCGGCGGATACATTACTACGGAAGAGGTTTGGAACGGCGCATATGGTGAACCTCTAACCGCTTTCCAGCATACTGCGACTTTTGGTGATAACGTTTTGGGTTGTGCTGCAGGGATTGCGGCCTTAGAATATGTCTTTAATAATGACCTGATGAATGCTGCAGTTGTAAAAGGCGCGTACTTGACGGAAAAATTAAATGAAATCAAAGCCAGATATCCTGGAATCGTAAAAGAAATAAGAGGCAAGGGCTTGATGATCGGCATCGAATTTGAAGCGAATAACGCAGAGAAAGCCGAAGCCTTTGCAGGTATGGTTTGCTCTATTATGATGAATAAATATAGAGTACAAACGCTTTTCTCGGCGAACAATCCGGTTGTAATTCGAGCATTGCCGCCGCTTGCTGTAACAACAGAGCAAATGGATAGATTCCTGGAAGCTTTTGAAAATGCAGTAAAAGAAACGAAAGCATCCATATAGGCAAGGCAAAAAACAGTAGTAGTGAATCATTATGATTATTCTATTAATTGAAAGGGTGATTTGATGCCTGGGCATATTGGACAGTATTTAGAAATTGATTTATCCCGAGAGGAATCGAAAACGATTCCTCTCAGTAATGAACTTGCCCGGGGATATATCGGCGGGTCTGGAATCGGTGCGGCATTATATACGGAATATACAAGTGATAATAACTTTACCGTAGATCCGCTTTCGCCGGAGAATCCGTTGATCTTTATGACGGGGCCTTTAACAGGGAGCACTTTTCCTGCAACGCCCAGAATGGTTGTCTGCTCGCGTTCGCCACTTACCAATATCTGGGGGGAAGCTAATTCGGGAGGCCACTGGGGTGCTGAATTAAAAAAAGCCGGGTATGACGGGATAGTGGTAATAGGCAAAGCTGAGGAGCCTGTGATCGTCTACATAGAAAACGATAAAGTCGAGATTGTTCCTGCTGGTGGGGTATGGGGGCGCGATACCTATGAAGTAATAGAGCAGTTGAATGACAGAGGAAAAGTTGCGTGTATCGGCCAGGCAGGGGAAACCCGTGTTCCTTTAGCAAGTATCGCCACAAGTAAGCATAACTTTTTCGGCCGTACAGGGTTAGGCGCCGTAATGGGCAGCAAAAATTTAAAAGCGATCGTGGTGAAGGGAAATAAAAAATACGTTTACGCAGATGATGAATTGTCAAAGCAAGTGAAAGCACGTATGATGAAGAAATTAAAAGAGCATTTTTTCATTGGTGGATTAAGCGCTGTCGGCTCTAACGGGATCGGGATAATTTATCATCATGGGGATGTACCGATAAAAAACTGGCAGCTAGGCCTGTGGGATGAAGAAAAAATCAACGCCATCAGCGCCGAAGTCTTTATGGAGAAGTTTGGTCAAGGTCATAGTACTTGTTTTGCTTGTCCTGTGGCTTGTAAAACCAATTTATCAGTTGAAGATGAAAAATATGCAGTGAAATCAGCAGCTGGCCCTGAATACGAAACGGTTGCCGGCTTTGGCAGTTTGGTTCTGAATGACAATCCGGCGGTGATTGCAAAAGCGAATGAGCTTTGCAACCGATATGGTATGGATACGATTTCAACGGCAACAGTCATCGCTCTGGCAATGGAATGCTTTGAAAGAGGTTATATCAACTTGGAAGATACCGGTGGCATGAATCTTACTTGGGGTGATAGCGACCTAATCATTGAACTCCTGCATCAAATCGGCCGAAATAAAGATTTTGGTGCCCGCCTGGCAAAAGGGAGTGATGTGTTTGTTGAAGGGCTGGATCCTGATGCTAAAGCCTGTGTCAGTACGGTAAAAGGTCTTGAAATACCTTTCCATGAACCCCGGTTGATGTTTGGAGAAGCGCTGGACTATGCAACAGGGTACAGAGGAGGGTGCCATATGTCGTCTCCTGTTCCCTTCGTTGAAAACGGCATGACCAAATTACCTGCGATTTTTGGCACGGAAGGCTTTATACCGCCAAGCCCGGAAGGCAAACCGGAGCTTGTGAAAAAAGGGCAGGATTATGGCGCTGTTTATGGTGGTGCTGCTTGTTTTTGCTATTTCGGCGGGATCGGTTTTCAGGAGGAAGAATTGACGGATTGCCTTAACGCTGCTACGGGCGCGCAGTATACACTGGATGATATTATGCGCGCCGGTGAGAGGATCTGGTGCTTAAAGAGAACATTGAGCAATCTGTGGGGTGTCCGTAAAGGGCATGATGACTTGCCGAAACGGTTAGTAACACCTTTGAATGAAGGACCTGTTGCCGGCTTGGCTCCGGATATTCCGGCACTGAGGGAAAAATACTATAAACTTCGTGGGCTGGACGAAAATGGAATTTTGAAGAACGACATATTAGAAAGATGTGATATACCGAAGCCTCTTGTGGATGCTTTGAATAAATCAAAAGGGAAGTTGAGATCATGATTGAGATAAAACTTCAAGGCGCGTTAAAAACACTGAACACGAAAACAGATCATTCGTTTGGAGGAAATGGGATCATATTTTATTTCCATAATGGAAATGTTTCATTTCGGAAGCTGATCAGTGAATTAAATGTTCCTGCAGATTACATTGCCTTTGTGCTTATTAATGGAAGCAGGTACTACAAAGACAACCGGCTTTTTGATTCAGTACTGGTCAACGGCGATCGATTGGAAATATTTCCATTGATCGCTTCGGGTTAACGTATTTCACTTTTCTGCATTTTTATAGGATAGAAGACCTCCGGCAAAGCGAAGGTCCGAATGAAAGGGGGCTGTAATATTGAATACTGATCAAAAGAAAATGTCTTTAGATGAATTTTTAGATGAAAGGCAAAAAGGTAAACGCTTTCCGATTGCCTTGATGGCAACGCTAATTATTACTGGCTTATTAATTTCTTTTTCGCATAACTCTAGCCCTGCACCATTTATCCCTTACTTTTTTGATTTCTTCAAACTCGATCCCATTCAGGATATGGGACTTATTAATGCTTCGATGTCCATTTTCCTAATCGTTACCATTCCTTTTACCCTCATTGGCAGTGCATTGGAAATGAAAATCGGGACTAGAAGACTTTTCACGTTATCTATGTTATTAAACACCGTTGGCATCTTGCTTGCTTTTGGAGCGTCTAACGGTAGTTATATTGTCTTTCTGGCCGGTCGCGTCATTTACGGTGCCGGTTTTGGCCTAGCTATCCCGGCTCTTGGATCTGCCATCATGAAATGGTATAGACCAAAAAGTCGTACCTATATGACCACGTTGAACGGCTTGTTCCCGCTCTTGGGTGCATTGATCGGTTATGTAGTATTTCCTGCTGTAGGTAAGGTTGTTGATAATTGGATCTTCGGTTTTGGTTTTTCCGGTTTTATCGTTTTGGCAGTGCTCATCCTCTGGATTCTTGCGGTTAGAAAAGATGTTGATACGATTGATATTTCTGCCGATGAAGAGGAATATATGGGCGTCATACATCCTGAAGAAACAGGCAACCCTATTAAATGGGCATTCGGTACCAATCAGGTCAGATGTCTGCTTGTTGCTTTCTTCTGCGACTTCATGATGTATATGTACATTGCGACCATTTTGCCAAGCTGGCTTATGTATGCTGGTGGTATGGACCAAATTACAGCTACAACCTGGGCTGCCATTGCTTTCCCGGTATTTGGCGTTATCGGTGTTGTCATCGGTGGTTTTTTGACCAATGCTTTGGGAGTACGCAAACCAATTATTGTATTTTGTCAATGCTTGAAACTGGTCGGCATTGTTACTGCTTGCCTGACTGTTGATACCCTTGGTGCAACCGGTATCATTATCGGCGTTGCACTGTTTGGCCTTGGCAATGGCGGATGGATGTCTCCGCTTTACATTGTACCGACCGAAACCCCTGGTACCAGTGCATCCGGAGTTGGCGCGGCCTATGCCGTCTTCAATGCTTTTGGTTTTGTTGCGGGTTTCATCTTCCCGATCATTGGTGGATTGATTGCCACAAGCTTTGCAAACAGCTTTAGCGCTTCTACGGGTATCGTTGATACGGCGGTCTTAGCCGCATACGGTTTTAAATGGAGCACATTGATTTTTGGCCTGATACATATCGTAGCGGTCATCGCTGCTGTTAGGCTTAAAGAAACAGGACCTGGTCGGAAAAAGCTGGGCACAGCATCGGCTACGGAGGAATGGAACACGGGCAGACAGGCTATTTAAGTTGGCTGCCGTACAGAATTGATATAAAAACAATTTACACTCCTTACGATTATATAACTCCGCAAATAAACATCTGTCTAAAATGACAGATGTTTATTTGCAGAGTAGTGGCTTATTAGCGGATGGAAACACTACTAAGCCATTTGAATTCTATACACCTCCAGGAGGAGCAATTATGATTCCGGTATGTGTTATTATTAAAGGCTACTTGCGAAATTTCTTCAATAAAGAATGCTATAATTTTGAATTAGAAAATGATGCTACTATGATTAATTTGTTCGAAAAATTATATGAAGAGTTTGGTAATGAATCCGCTTCGTTTATTTGGCATCCAGACAGAAACAAATTGGAAGGTCCTATATCTGTATATGTCTCTGGCGAGTATATAACAAATATAAACCATCAACTAAAAACTAGAGATATAATAGTATTGTCTCGTGTCAAAATTAGACGAAACTCTTGGAATAGAATGGCTTTAATTAATATGTAAAACAAAACGAACACCACCCGTATAAAAACGAGGCTCTTTACGTTGTGATTTCGTAGAGAGCCTCGTTCGATGCACTTCTTGAAAAAGATCTACTTCAATCCAAGAATCTCGCGGGCTTCGTCCGGAGTGGCAAGAGTTTTATTTGCCTCTGTCGCCAACCTTTTTATTCTCCTCACAAATTGAACATTCGATTCTGCAAGCTCTCCATAGTTGTAATAAACATTATCTTCAAATCCTGTACGGATCCCGCCGCCAAGTGCTAAGGCAGCAAGAGTGATTTCCATCGCGCCCTTACCAACACCAAATGTCCCCCAAGTGCAATTGGCAGGCAGATGGTTCACCACAAATAAAAGATTCTCTATATTCGCTTTCATGCCTCCGGGTGCTCCGAGGCATATTTGAAAATGCAAGGGGCTTTTTAATATTCCTTTGCTTTCATAGTACAATGCTGTATTGAGCATGCCCATATCAAAAACTTCAATTTCAGGTTTCACATGATTTGCCTGCATTCTTATTCCTAACTCCTCCAGAAAGCCGGGTTCATTAAGAAAGACACTTGAATTCATCCAGTTCATCGTTCCGGCGTCAAAAGAAGCCAATTCCGGTCTCAATGTAATAAAAGGCAACATTCGATCTTCATTGGAAACATTGGCTGCCCCTGAAGTTGTCAAGTTTAACAAAATCGGGCATTTTGCCTCCCGGACTAAATTGACCGTTTCTTCAAATTTCTTTAAATTCATCGTCGGATTGCCAAAATCATCTCTAACATGTATGTGAGCGACAGCAGCTCCTGCCTCATAACATTCAAGAATTGCTTGTGCAATTTCTTTTGGCTGTGTTGGGAGATTTGGATTATCTGATTTTGTCGGCATTGCTCCACAAACAGCAGCGGTAACGATCACTTTGTCCTTGGCGTTTAATCTTCTTGTATCTAGCATATATATTCCCTCCTTTTATTAAAGTGTAATGCAATATATATGCCAAGAAGCCCTCGCGGATATCGAAGCAGTAAATCCAGTGTAAATGAAAACAATTATTTTAATATTTATTGAATAATAGAGTATAATTAAAGCTTCTATTATTTTATGAGGTTATAGATGTGTCATTCAACAAACCTAAAGCATGAAAAAAGTTTCTTGATTTGTTGCATGTATGCATTTAGATTTGCCAGTTGCAACATCCGAACCCAAAAAAACACGCCATTATTAGAATAGTAACGGATTTTCAGAGAAATATGAAACGGCATGTTTTTTGCATTATAAGAATCTGAAACGTATTCAATAAGTAAGGGGGAAATATTGTTGTGAGAAATGTAGTAATTGTTGCCGGTTGCAGAACTCCCATAGGAACGATTGGGGGACAGTTTAAGGAGATCACTTCGTTGGACCTTTCGATACCTGTCATGCAGGCATTAGTATCCCGATCAAACATCGATCCAGAGTTGATCGACGATGTGATATGGGGATGCAATTATCAAAGAACCTATAAAGAAAATAATTTGGCAAGGGTGGCTGCGATTAAATCCGGGTTACCTTATACTGTGCCTGGCATAACCATACATAGAAATTGCACATCTTCGATGTCATCGATCCAAATGGGCTACTATCAAATCAAAGCAATGGAGGCGGATTTCATCATGGCCGGCGGAGCCGACAGTATGAGCACTGCCCCTCATATGCTCTTCGACGGGAGGTATGGGAAAAAATTCGGCCATAGTGAACTGAGGGATTCTATGTGGGATTCCCTGACAAATCTCGGTATCGGGCCGGCTATGGGCATTACCGCTGAAAACATAGCCGAAATCTATGGAGTCACAAGACAAGAGCAGGATGAATATGCCTTGTTAAGCCAGAAGAGGGCAATAGCTGCCATAGATGGAGGGAAGTATAAAGAGGAAATCATCCCTATAACGATCAGCGCTAAAAATGGCGATCATATTTATGATACCGATGAATATCCGAAAAGGAACGCTTCATTGGAGACCCTCTCAAAATTAAGGGCCACATTTAAGGAAGGGGGAACCGTTACGGCAGGGAACTCTTCAGGAATGAACGATGCTGCTTCCGGAGTACTTCTTGTTGAGGAGGAAAAAGCAAAGAGTTTGGGACTTCCGATATTAGCCAGAATTGTTTCCGTAGCAACAACGGGAGTTGATCCGGACGTCATGGGGATCGGACCGATCAGCGCATCAGAAAAAGCGCTTAAAAAAGCCAACTTATCCATCAAAGATATGGATCTGATTGAAATTAATGAGGCATTTGCCGCCCAGTGTATTGCATGTGAAAGGGCGTTGGGAATCGACCGGGAAAAACTGAATGTGAATGGCGGAGGGATTTCTCTGGGACATCCTGTAGGAGCTACCGGAAGCAGGATCGTGATTTCGCTTTTGTATGAAATGAAAAGAAGAGGCAATACATACGGACTAGCCACACTCTGTGCAGGCGGTGGTATGGGGACGGCGGTTATCATTGAAAATGTAAAAAACACTAATATTTAGAATGAAAAGCCTTTGCCTTTATATTTGCAATATTGCAACAAAAAAACGTTTTGCAACAAAATAAGTGGATCAAAGCTATACGAAAACCAGATAAAATCTGATAAGTCGTTGATAAACTATTAAATATGACGATTGGCATGGCTTTTGCAATATAAGTTAACGATAAGAAATTTAAACGAAACCGTTTTATGGAAAGGAACCAATCAATTATGAAGGAATTGATTAGACTAGAAAAAATTAATAAATCCTTCAGCGGGGTACCGGCACTAATAGATGTCAACATTAATTTGTATGAGGGCGAAGTGCATGTTTTACTTGGGGAGAATGGTGCCGGCAAATCGACACTGATGAAGGTGTTGACCGGTATCTATCAGCCGGATTCCGGTGAAATCTTCATAGAAGGCAACAAAGTAAAGCTGCAGGGACCGAAAGAAGCTGAAGACCTGGGGATCAATATCATCCATCAGGAGTTCAACCTGCTTCTGCACCAGGATGTTGCCACAAATATTTTTCTTGGAAAAGAACCTCGCAAAGGTGGTAATAGAATAGATTTCAATAAATTGCATGAAAACAGCAGAAAGGTCCTTGAAGATTTGGACGTTAAGATCGATACGCATGAACTCGTTCTGAACCTGGGGGTTGGGGAACGGCAGATCGTTGAAATTGCAAAAGCTGTATCTCAGAATGCAAAAGTGATCATCATGGATGAACCCACTGCCGCATTGACAACAAATGAAATAAACAAATTATTCAACATGGTTGAAAAGCTTGTAAAACGTGGGGTCGGCATATTTTATATCTCCCACAGGATGGAGGAAATTTATCGGATCGGATCTAGGATCTCTGTTCTCAGGGACGGAAAACATATCAGCACAGTGAATATCAATGACACTTCTATCGATAAACTGGTTCAACTTATGGTAGGCAGGGAAATCAATAATTTCTATTACAGACAAGCGCCAGAACCCGGAGAGGAAGTATTAAGGTTTGAAAATATTCAATCCGGTAAAAAAGTCAAGGACGGAACACTCTCGTTAAGAAAGGGAGAGATCGTCGGCGTATTTGGGCTCATGGGTGCCGGCAGGACAGAAATGGTACAGGCGGCCTACGGCGTCATGCCGATGCAAAAGGGTAAGATCGCCCTCAAGGGCAGGGACTTGAAGAAGCATAACCCCATGGAGTGCGTAAATTCAGGGCTTGGACTGGTTCCGGAAGATAGAAAGTACGAAGGGGCCACAGTAGATATGACCATTCGGGAAAACGTGGTGCAGGCAAGCTTAAAAAGAATTCACCCTTCAAGAATATTGAATATATCGAAGGAAAAGGAGATCACAAAATCCTTTATTGATAAATTGAGAATCGCAACACCTTCGACTGAAAAGGAAGTAAGATTCCTCAGCGGGGGCACTCAGCAAAAAGTAATTCTGGCAAAGTGGCTTTGCTCGGAATGTGATGTGCTGATTCTTGATGAGCCTACAAGAGGAATCGACGTTGGCGCCAAAGAAGAGATCTATCATATCATGAATGATCTGACTCATCAGGGCGTCGGCATTTTGATGATTTCGTCCGATATGAGCGAAGTCCTCGGAGTCAGTGATCGGATCTATGTGATGCGCGAAGGCGAAATTGTCAAAGAGCTTTCAAGAGAAGAGGCGGATCAGGAATTGGTTTTAAGCTACGCTATGGGGAAAGGAGAAGAGTATCTCAATGCAAAAGGGAATATTAAAAAGCAAAGTTAAAAAAGTACCCGGTGTGTTATGGGGAGTGATTATGCTCTTTATCGCATTAAGTATATTTACGGAAAACTTTTTCACGGTGAGAAATATCACGAACATCCTGGATCAGGGCTCCATCCTGTTTATTGTTGCGTTGGGAGTCACCCTGACCATATTAATGGGAGGCATCGACCTTTCTGTCGGGGGTGTGATGTGTTTAAGCGGAATGGCATCAGGCATGGTGCTGAGCCAGACCTCATCCTTTGTATTAGCTTTATTCGCAGCTGCCGTCGTTGGAGCTATCGGAGGCGCTATCAATGGATATTTCATCGTGAATTTAAAAATTGAGGCTTTCATTGTGACCTTTGCCATGATGAGCGTGACAAGCGGCTTAGTACTTGGAATAACAGGGGGGAATGTAATTGTTGGATTCCCCGAATTTGTTAAGGTGTTCAGGAATATACATGTTTTGAATATCACAGTCTATTTCATGATCGCAGCGCTTATTTTCGGTATTTTATATTATTACCTTTATAAAACTACCTGGGGCACTTATATCTATGCAGTTGGCGGAAGCAGACAAGTTGCGCATTACGCCGGTATTAAAACGAACCGGATCGAGTTTTCCGCCTATCTGATCAGTGGACTGCTTGCCGGCATTGGAGGCTTTTTGCTGCTGACCAAAATGGGCGTTGTCATGCCGACATCCGGAATGGGTTACGAGTGGGACGCAATTGCAGCGGTAGTAATCGGCGGGACCCCTTTTGAAGGTGGCCGTGGCGGTATTAAGGGGACACTGATTGGAACAGCAATCATTATCATACTGAAAAATGGCTTGAATCTTTTGGGATTATCATCTCCTTGGCAGATGCTGGTTATAGGTATCATTGTTCTTCTCAGCATCACGGTGGATGTTTATCTTTATAACAGAAGAAAAGGAGCGGAGGTATAGTATTATGATAAAGTTTGTAATTAAGTATTCCAGATTAATACTGCTTCTGCTGCTGGGGATTTATTTTTCCATCCAGTCACCGGATTTCCTGACCATTGATAACCTGTCAAACGTTTCAAGAGTAGGAGCTTTCCTCGTCATCTTATCGCTTGGCCAATGCATCGTCATCATCTCCGGGAATGGGGGGATCGATCTCTCCAATGGCTCCATTGCAGCGATCTCCAGCTGTATTGCGGCATTGATCATCGCACAGGGGCACGTGGCGCTTGGTATTATAGCCGGATTGATTGTTGGTTGTATCATCGGATTGATCAATGGATCCATTATCAGTATCGTGAAGCTTCCTCCGTTTGTGGCTACCTACGGTATTGACTTCGCTATAAGAGGCCTGGCCTATATCATCATGAGCGGAACCATTGTTTACGGCGTCTTTTCAGATTCGTTTCGTTTCATAGGGGCAGGAAGACTTTTTGGGCTGGGTGTGCCAATTTACATCGCTGTGATTTCAACGGCATTGCTCTATTTTATGATGGCAAAAACCACCTGGGGGAGGAACGTGTACTCCATCGGCTGCAATAAAAGGGCGGCAGAGATTTCCGGAATCAATGTAAAAAGGATCCAAATGTCGGTATATGTTCTAAACGGGTTGATTTCAGCATTTGTTGGGATCTTATACATAGCCAGGCTCAATGCAGCGGAACCGGTCCTTGGAACTGCTTTTGCATTACAATCCATCGGCGCTGTCGTTTTAGGCGGTGTTTCGCTCAGGGGCGGCAAGGGCAGCATCATCAATGCGGTCATCGGAGCCGTTTTGATCACGATGATCAATAACGGATTAACATTGATGGGGGTATCTTCCTACTGGCAGTCTTTCGTTTTCGGCTCAGTTATTATCGTAGCGATTATCATTGAAATCGGGACATCCTATTTAGAAAGGCGTGTAAGCAAGGATAGTATATAATGCACTTTCTGCACTTTCACTTCGGTTATAACTTCGGTTTTAACATATAGAATTCATATTTTTAAAAAATAAAAGGAGGAACAAAAAGAATGAAGAAAAAAACATTGGTGGCATTGCTGCTCGTCGTCTGTATGATCCTGTCATTTACGCTTACTGGATGTAATAGTTCAGACAAAGAAGAAGCGGCAAAACCTGCTGACAAAAACCTGGTGTTCATCACAAAGAACTTAACAAACCCGATTTGGCTTCAGGCACAGAAGGGTGCTGAAACTGCTGCTGCAGAAAACGGATACACCATTACAACTCTGGCACCGACAAAGGCAGATAATCAGGAAGAACAAACAAACATCATCCTTGATCAACTGAATAAAAACATCCAGGGCATGCTCCTCATCATCGTTGACGACCAGGGAGTCATCCCGGCAATAGAGAAGGTAAACGAAGCTGGCGTACCTTTAGTAGTTGCGGCATCAAGACCTAAAGGCGGCGAATTCGTTTGGGTTGGGCAGGACAATACGAAGGCTGGGGAAGTAGCGGCTACTACTCTGATCGAGAAGCTTGGCGGCAAAGGCAACGTTGTTATTCTAGACGGCACACCTGGCGTTCAGGCTGCAGAGCAGCTTCATAAAGGATCCATGAGTGTCTTCGAAAGCAACCCTGACATCAAGGTATTGACATCGATTTCTGCAAAATTCATGCGTGCAGAAGGTATGACGATCATGGAAGACTTATTACAGAAATACCCTGACATTAACGGCGTTTTCGCTGCGAATGATGAAATGGCACTTGGTGCTCTGGAGGCAATCACAGCAGCCGGTAAGCAAGACCAGATCGTCGTAGTAGGCAGCGATGCCAACATCGATGCTGTAAAGTCAATCAGCGAAGGAAAGCTGGCTGCAACAACAGACAAGAGATGGTATGATTTAGGATATCAAGGCGTCACTAATCTGATCAAGTCCATCGACGGGGAAAAAGTTGAAGATACGATCCTTGAACCTGTTAGAGTAGACAGCACAAATATTGATAAATACCTGGAACTCTATGACCTTAAATAATCTTTTGCAATAGATAATAATAGAGCAGGTTGCTTCTTTGGGGAGGCAGCCTGCTTTATTTTACTGGCGTTTTTAAGAACTGAAACGATGTTATTTTGTTTTAGTATACACAATCCCATATTGCTTGATTTTTCTGCTGATCGTAGAGGCGTTCACGTTCAAAATTTCTCCGGCATCTCTCAAGTTGCTTGTGATGCTCAATACTTTTTCGATTTGCTGCTTTTCGAACTCTTCTACCGATTTTGTCAAATCAAACGATTCGTTGCTTCCGGGCTGAGATATCCCTAAAATGCTTTTCAGTATATGATCAGGGATCTCCTCGGATCCTGAGAAACAGATCACCAAATATTCGATGACGTTTTCCAATTCTCTGATATTGCCCGGCCATGCATAGAGCTGCATCATATTGATATTCTTTTTGCTAAGATGAATGGTTCTTTTGTGCTTCTTAGAATAATATTCTATAAAATAGGTGCTTAAATCCTCGATATCTTCAAGCCGTTCCCTTAATGGATCTATATGAATCGGGATGACGCTCAGACGATAATATAAATCGCTCCGGAAACTCCCGTCTTTAATTTTCTGTTTCAAATCGGCATTCGTCAATGCAATGATTCGAATATCCAGCGGAATAGATTTCGTCCCGCCGACCCGTGTTATCTCTCTGCTCTGAATGGCCCGAAGCAATTTGGACTGCAAATCAAGCGGCATATCACCGATCTCATCCAATAGCAGGATCCCGCTGTTTGCCAGCTCAAAAAGCCCTTTTTTCCCTGTTGCATTTGCTCCGGAGAAGGCTCCTTTTTCATAGCCGAATAACTCGGACTCCAATAAAGTCGCAGGGATGGAGGCACAATTCACCTTAATATAAGGCTTTTGATTCCTGTAACTCATCCGATATATTTCGTCTGCAACGATTTCCTTCCCAACACCGGATTCACCGGTGATCAATACGGTGGCATCCGTATTCGCTACCAGGCTGATGATATTCCAGATTTTTTGAGCGGATTCGCTGGAACCGATCATTCGTTTTGATAAGTCGTTGTTATCAGCATTTTGGAATATACGGATATCAGATTTAACATCAATTGCTTTCACTTCATCCAGGAATCTTTCATAATCCTCTTGCAATGCCTTCAAAGAGAGGATCGGTCTGCTGCTAACTACTACTTGCTTCAGATTATTTTTTTCGTCAATAATAGGCACACCAACAGCATATCCGACTTTAGGGGCGTCAGTAGCATAAGTAGTTGAAAGCCTGAAGGCTTTCTTTTTGGTCTTGATTACATCTAAAGAGGCTCCTCCGGTAAACAACTTGCCTTCAGCAACGATATCGCTGACATAACGATCCAGGACCTGCTCCGGGTGTATCCCTGTGTTCCGCTCATAGGAAGGATTCACATATAAAACTTTGCCTTCTGCATCCGTGATAAAAACACTGTCATCAAGGTGGTCGACCACTTCTTTAAAGTCTATTCCCTTATCCAGGAACACTCCCAGATCATTTGCAATCTCTTCCAGAAATGATTTATACTGATCGTCTGTACCAACTGATAATTCCTTGTTAATTTTGCCGAGCACTTTGTTAATTGCTAGAACCTGGTCCATTTGTTATCCTCTCGTATCTAATAATCGATTTAGAATTATATCATAGCATGTTCGATAATTCAAATTTGAAATGCAGAATTGCAACAAGGGTGACCATCTGCAACGAATTTGGGTATGAATATAGTGCACAATCAATCTAATCATCGAATACGAAGCGTAATATGTTAGAATTTGAATGATTATTTTTTTATTAATTTGAAGCAAAAATTCGTGCTTTTGGCGCGGTATTTGCTTAATTAAAAAGTAGAAAGATGTTCGGACATTCTTTAGCCTCGAACACTAAGAAGAAAAGGAGAAATACAATGGGAAAACAAAAACTTGTAGATCTATCTCATCCTTTTGGACAAGGCGGACCATTATGGCCATCGGCAGATAGAGACTTCACAATCGAAAGAGTAAACTATATGCCAAGACATTATAGACTTCTTCAAACTTTTAATAACTTTCATATGCATAACAGCACTCATGCTGATTCACCTTCGCATGTGATACCGGAAGCTCCTTATACACATGAACTGCCGCTTGAGAATTATTATGGCGACGCGGTCATAGTAAGCATACCAAAGAAAAAATGGGAGCTGATCACCCCTGAAGACCTGGCCAACGCAACCCCGGAAATCAGAGAAGGGGATATTGTGATCATCAATACCGGAACACATAAGCGTTGGGGTGAAAACGATGACTACTTCATGTATAGCCCGGGCCTCAGTATTGCAGCTGCGCAATGGTTGGTTGACAAAAAGATCAAAGGAATGGGCATCGACTGTCAGGCCATAGATCATCCTTGCTACACTTATATGATCGATCATGGTCCTGGTCCATTTGTTCCAAGATTAATAAAAGAATATACGGAAACCTTCGGGCATCCTCCAATTGAAGACTTCCCGGAATGGGAGCCGGTACACGATATGCTCCTCAGAAACAACATCATGGGATTTGAAAATGTGGGCGGCGATATCGAAATGGTAACAGGCAAAAGATGCACCATCGCCGCATTCCCGTTAAGATGGTGGAAAGGTGATGGATCCATCGTTCGAATGGTAGCATTTATTGATGAGGATGATGTGAATCCCGGGATTGAAAAGAGAGAGTATAAGTGGGGCGTTTATTAAACTTTAAAGGAATTAAGGGCTTATTATGAAAAATGAGATAAACAATATTGCTATACTTGGTGCAGGCACGATGGGCGCAGGAATCGGCCAGCTTTTCGCCATGAAAGGCTTTCAGGTCATGCTTGTTTATACCTGCGATTCAGATTACGAATCCAATCCACCGGAAAGAATTGAAAAGTCTTTGGAAATCCTGAAAGATAACCAGGTGATCACTGCAGATGAAATTCCTTCCATTATGGAGCGGATCAGTGTGACTGATTCTCTGGAGGAAGCCGCCAAGTTTGCTGATATTGTTTTTGAATGTATTATCGAAGATCTGGCGGTCAAGCAAGACTATTTTTGCAAACTGGACGAATTATGCCCGACGGGAACCATACTGGCCTCAAACACCTCTGCGATCAGCATCACTGAAATTGCATCAAAAGCCATTCATAAAGAGCGCATCATTGGGACTCATTTCTGGAATCCGGCCTATTTAGTGCCATTGGTTGAAGTGATCAAAACGCAATTCGTTTCGGAGGATACCGTAAATAGGACTTTCGATCTGCTGACTCGGGCCGGAAAGAAGCCCGTACTGGTGAATAAGGATGTTCCGGGATTTTTAGCAAATCGCATGCAGCATGCGCTCTTTCGTGAAGCGCTCTATATTATTGAGCAGGGGATTGCTGATCCAAAATCAGTGGATGATGCGATCAAATATGGATTCGGCATGAGAATGGGCATCATGGCGCCGGTTGCAATCATGGACATGGGAGGGCTGGACCTGACATATTCTATTCACAAATATTTATTCAAGTATTTAAACAACTCCGAAAACCCATCCGAAATTTTACTTGAAAAATTGAAGCAAAATAAGCTTGGATTCAAAACCGGAGAAGGACTATTACCATGGTCTACCGAAGAGATCGATTACGAAAAAAGAAACTTGACCGAAAAACTGATAAAAGTTGCCAGAGCATTAGATCGTTTATAATAAATAAATGAATAATAGAGAATAAAGGTTTTTTTATGAAGAATAAAATTATGACTGCCCGCGAAGCAATTGCGGGCATTAATAATGGCGCAACAGTCATGGTGGGCGGATTTATGGCCTGCGGAACACCGGAGATTTTAATTGACGCTCTCGTAGAGAAGAATGCTAGAGAGCTTACAATCATTTGTAACGACGCAGGCGTACCGGGAAGGGGAGTTGGAAAACTTCTTTCAAACGGACAGATCAAAAGACTTATTGCTTCTCATGTTGGATTGAACCCTGAGGTGGCCAGGAGAATGAACACCGATATACCTGAGGACAAACTGGAGTGCATCCTTGTTCCACAAGGCACCCTGGCTGAAAGAATCAGAGCCGGAGGAGCGGGTTTGGGTGGCGTCCTCACCCCGACAGGAGTTGGCACGATTATAGCCGAGGGTAAAGATCTCATCAATATAGACGGAACAGATTACCTTCTTGAGAAACCTTTGAAAGCGGATTTCGCTCTGATCAGAGGCTCAGTAACCGATCAATTTGGCAATACCACATATAATGGGGCTACCAGGACATTTAATCCAATGATGGCCACTGCGGCCAATTACGTTATTGTGGGGGCGTGCGATATCGTTGAAGTTGGAGCGATCGACCCGAACAACGTGGTGACATACGGGATCTTCGTGGATGCGATCGTAGGGGGTGAAAAGCCATGGCAGATATAAAGGAAACCATTGCGGCAAGGGTAGCAAAGGAATTGAAAGACGGGGATGTCGTCAATCTTGGGATTGGCCTTCCTACCATGGTGGCAAATTATATTCCGGAAGGTATAGAGATCATTCTTCAATCCGAAAACGGGATCATGGGAATGGGAGCAGCCGCCGAGCCGGGGCAGGAAGATGTTGACATTGTAAATGCAGGAGCGCAGTACGTAACAGTCAATCCCGGCGCCATGTTTTTTGATAGCGCTACATCCTTCGGAATCATTCGGGGCGGGCATGTAGACGCCACGATACTCGGCGCGTTAGAGGTGGATCAGCACGGAAATCTTTCGAATTGGATCGTGCCCGGGAAGATGGTGCCCGGCATGGGTGGAGCGATGGATCTGGTAGTTGGTGCAAAAAAAGTCATTATTGCAATGAAGCATACGCAAAACGGGATCCCAAAGATCCTGAAGGAATGCCGGCTCCCATACACAGCCGTCAAGGTCGTCGATATGATCATAACGGAAATGGGGGTTATGGAGGTCACCGAGGATGGCATTGTACTAACTGAGATCAATCCGGAATTTACGATTGAGCAGATCCAAGGCGAAACAGAGGCTGCTTTGATCATTAGCTCGGATTTAAAGAACATGGTGTAATGGTTTAATTGGAAATGTTTATAACAGAATCGGCATAGAACAACTGCGCCGATTCTTACTATATTTGGCTATGACAAAAACAAGTTGAGTATATAGGTGCTAGTTAGGATAGTCAGGGTATAATAGAAATAAACAGAAAGTCCAGAAGATGAAAGAAGGTTGACCGATGGAGAAAACAGAACAATTCAATTCAGGAAACCCTGGGAGTTTATAGCGGTAACGGATCGGGATGTTCTACAGAAGCTTTCTAAAACCAGGGAGCATGGTTCACAACATATAGCGGGGGCGCCATTATGCATTGTTGTCGCTGCAGATTCTGAAACCAGTGATGTCTGGGTGGAGGATGCTTCCATCGCCGCCATCATCATTCAACTGTCGGCTCATTCATTGAAACTTGGTTCCTGTTGGATCCAAGCCAGAGAAAGATTTGCAACGGATCATATAAAAACCGGAGACATTGTCAAGTGCATTCTAAACATTCCGGAAAAATACGAAATCGAATGCCTCATAGCCATAGGCTATCGGGATGAGGAGAAAGAGCCTTATAAGGAAAGCGATCTTAAACTGGATAAACTGCATCTTGAACAGTGGTGAGAACGGCCAGCGGTATCAAATAAGAGGTATGTATACAAAAAGCAAGGCCGAGAGGCATTAAACTTGCCCTCGGCCATCAGTCATTTCTTGTTATTTTGCATCACTTTTAGAGTTTACAAAGATTCCGGGATACTCGCCGGATATCATCTCAGGAAGTACTTGATATATCCTAGGTAAGGAAATGCCCAATGTTTCTTTCAGTACATCTTCGACCGTCTCTACGGGAATGATTATAAGCTGCTTCATCACTTCTTCCGGCACGTCATTCAGATCAGCGACGTTGTCCTTTGGAATCAATACCTTGGTGATGCCCGCTCTTTGTGCTCCTAATAATTTTTCCTTTAGACCTCCAATTGGCAATACAGCACCCCTTAAGGTTATTTCCCCTGTCATTGCGATCTTTGAGTCAATCTTAAACCCTGTAATCAAGGAGGCAAGGGCGGTAAATAACGCAATACCTGCGGATGGACCATCCTTCGGGACCGAACCCGATGGTACATGAATGTGTAAATCTCTTTCCTTAAAATTGATCGAATTCACAGGCAATCTTGATTTTAATAAGCTTAGGGATATTTTGGCTGATTCTTTCATCACATCACCAAGTTGGCCTGTCAGAACTACTTCTCCGCTACCCGGCATATCCGTTGCCTCAATGAAAAGGATCTCCCCTCCAACGGGCGTCCAGGCGAGTCCGGTTACAACTCCTGGCGGATTATCCAGCTGTGCTTTATCATGTCTCGAAACCTGCCTCCCAAGGAGTTCCTCCAGCTGTTCTATTTTAACTGTATATGGCAACTCTATTTTCTTTGATACGATTTTCTCGGAGGTTACTCTGGCAAGGCTGGCCAGTTGTTTTTTCAATCCTCTGACTCCCGCTTCTGAGGTATATTCACTGATTATTTTCTGTAACACATCATCTTCAATAACGAGTTGTTCCGGTTTCAGCCCATGCTCCTCCAAAATCGCAGGAACCAAATGATTCTTTCCAATATGGAATTTTTCATTGATCGTATAGCTGGAGATCTGGATGACTTCCATTCTATCCAATAATGGTGCCGGAATACTTTCTATTGAATTCGCAGTAGCAATAAAGAAAACATCGGACAAGTCATAAGGCAAATCCAAGTAATGATCCGTAAAGCTATTGTTTTGTTCCGGATCGAGCACTTCTAACAGAGCGCTGGCCGGATCCCCACTGTAACCGCCGGTCATCAATTTATCCACTTCATCCAAGACCATGACCGGATTGCTTTCCCCTGCCTTTTTGATGCTTTGAATAATTCGCCCCGGCATAGCTCCGACATAAGTCCTGCGGTGTCCTCTGATCTCTGCTTCATCTCTAATCCCGCCTAAACTTAATCGGATATATTTTCTATCAAGCGCTTCTGCAATACTTTTACCCAAACTGGTCTTTCCTGTTCCGGGAGGCCCAACAAGCAGCAGAATGGAACCCTTTTTGTCTTTTTTCAGCTGCATGACCGCTAGATGCTGAATGATTCGATCCTTGACCTTATCCAGCCCATAGTGTTGCTCATCTAAAATCCGTCTTGCTTCCGCTAAATTGATCGGTTTAGCTTCGATTTTTTTCCAAGGCAGTTGAACCAGGAGGTCTAAGTAATTGCGTATGACATTATACTCGGGGCTGTTAGGCCCTTGTGCCTCTAACTTATCTAATTCTTCAAGCGCAACATTCTTGATATCGATCGGCATCTGTGCTTCTTCGATTTTAATTAAATAATCTTTATCCTTTTTCGAACCTTCTTCGTTCCCCTCGTTTAATTCCGCTTGAATGGCTTTTAATTGTTCCCTGAGTACAGCCTCCCTATAATGTTTGTTTGATTTTTCGGAGAATTTTTCTGCCATCTGGATCTGCAGTTCAATGGATTCCTTTTGCTTCAGCATGTGGTCCATAAAACGTAAGCCCCTCTCCCTCAAGGACTGTGTTTCAAGCAATTCATACTTTTCTTCGTTTGATAACGGCATGAATTGCGACAGATACACAATGAGTGAATTTAAGTCCTTAAACTCATCAATGACCCTGCTGTATTGCTCTCCGTCTGAGAATTTTTTGCTTATTTCGTTCACTACCTTTTTAAAGTATCCCAGCATATCTTCCTGGTTTTTTTCATTCATATCCATATCATCAGGGCAGGTAGAATATTCAGCAAGGATAAAATCATTATCGATGATTTTAAGTGATTTCGTCTCAACTCTGTCTAAAGCTTTGATCGTTAGATGGTAACTCTTTTCTGTTTTCTCCACTTCGTCGACTTTAAAGGATACACCGATCCTGTAAAAATCTTCTTCTTTTAATATTTTTTGACGGAAGTTTTGCTTCAACGGCAATGCAATATTTGCGGCACCGCCCTTTTCTAAATAGCTAAGCTGTTTCTCACTAAGCTTGGTTACCCTAATCATAGTCATTACACCTGGCAGTAATACTGTATTGGATATTGGAATAACCAACCCTTCTCTATTGTTTACATCAAAATTCTGCATGGGATCATCCTTTCTGAGCATTGATAAATGAATGCTCGTTTAATTAACGTTTTAATAATGGCGGGATCTCTTTGTAATGGATTTCACAAAATCATCCCGCTTTAAGATTCTACTTTCTTATATCAGCAAAGCATCCTGTATAATTCTAATCATTTCTTGAAGCAAATCAGATTTTTCTGCTTCACTTTTGCGGTTATTTAGTGCTATTGCTTTCACCGGATAAAACATAATTGCAATCAGATTATCATTGCTGTAATCCTTGATCAACTGATTGTTTTTCATCTCTACGATCAAATGATTAATGTTTTTAATGCCTTTTGTTTCTTTGCAAGTGCTGGCTAATGAGGGACAAGTTGAAAACTGCTCTACGAAGCTGAAAATTTCTTTATTTTCTCTAATATAGTTATAGTAGCTTCTGACAAGTACTTCGATCAGCTGCTGCCCTCGCATTTCCCGATGCACTCGATTTAGGAGATATTCAAAAATTTCTTCTGAGTACTCACTATAAATATCTTGCAGCATGACCTCTTTGTTTTCAAAATAGATATATACCGTTGCCGGAGAAACTCCTGCCACTTTTGCAATTTTTGAGATCGAAGTACCATGAAAACCTTCTTGTAGTATGAGCTGTATTACTGCAGCTTTTATACTTTTCTCTTTTTCATCATCTTTTTTTCGCATTCGACCACCTCTATACATTTTCAGAATAAACGACCATTCATTTATTGTCAACAGGAATTGTTGGGAAAATTTGAGTTTGCTAAAAAAGGTACACGCCTCAGCAAAAATGTGACTTTCTGCCTTTAAATATAGTCCACTCAAAATGTTAGAAATATGATAAAATTTTCCTGATAATGAGAGGTGGATCGAAGCAGATATTCTATCGCTGGAAGACGAAATACGTCGAAATGGTGCCGAGTGATATGAAACGTATCAAGAAACTTGAGGAAGAGAATCAAAGAAATAGCCTCCATTTTATAACATTATAAGTGAAAGGTCAGAAACCATGTATAGGAAGATCAAAATTATAAAGGACGGCCCTTATTTGGTATCCGGAGGGGTTCCTCTGTTAGAAAAAATCATCGTTCCCGATGGGAACACCTACAAATATGAAGAAGGACGGACTCTGCCGCAAGCCGAGGAATATGCGTTGTGCCGCTGCGGGAAGTCCAAGAATGCTCCCTTCTGTGACGGAACCCATCTGGAAATCCACTTTAACGGAACAGAAACGGCTTCCCGGGATCGGTATGAAGATCGGGCAGAAATCTTCAAGGGACCGACCTTGGATATGATGGATGACCACCGTTGTTCCCTGGCTCGTTTCTGCCATCAGCGAGACGGCGATGCTTGGCATCTGATCCCACATTCGGACAGTGACAGGTACCGGGAACAGGCTATCCAGGCAGCCAGCGAATGCCCTTCCGGCAGGCTGACGGGCATGGAGAAAAATGGGGATTTGATGGAACCCGAGCTTTCACCAGCCATCATTGTAGCCCAGGACCCGGAAAGGAACGCCAGCGGAGGCTTGTTCATTCAGGGAGGGATTCCTCTCGAAGCGGCGGACGGCGAGGTGTATGAGGTTCGGAATCGGATGGCCCTGTGCCGTTGCGGACAGTCCAGGAACAAGCCCTTCTGCGATGTCGACCATATCCGAATCGGATTTAATGACGGGCACTTGAAATAAGGAAGATTATGAAAGAATGATCGCACTCTTGAGAAAGTAATATGGCTTGAGTAACATTGTTGAATTAGGAGTAAAAAATAATTATCGGAGTATGCTATTTTAAAGGCAACCCCAAAATTAAAGATAAATCATGCGACACTTTTAAATATTTTCCCTGCCAACTTGGCAAGGAACACACTATAAATGAAAGGACAGGTAATTAATCTGTCCTTTTTTATATTTAACAGGGTATATATAAAATACAATTAATTACGATCGTAAGTTTCGGATACACCGTCGCTCTGGGTCAATATAATAATATTAATTGGCCCATTGATGTGGGGGAATTCGTCGAATACCGGGGCATAGTGATTACGAAACAGGCTTTTGATTTTCTGGTTAGTATTCAAGGGCTATAACAATAATCGGTAATTGGATATTAGAAGGGAGGAATTTTAATGGGGAAAGCGACGCAGAATCTTAGAGACGAACATAAATCCATACTACATGTTTTAAGAATTTTGGACAAAATGATGTTAACAGATACCAAAAAGGATATTGTCAAGCTTAAGTATTATGATGAACTTGTTGGCTTCCTGAAAATATTTGCCGATAAATGTCATCATGGTAAAGAAGAAAAATATTTTTTTGGGGAATTAATAAATAAAGGGATTACGAATGAAGTCATACTAATTGAGGAATTGCTGGAAGAACATAACCAGAGCAGAAAATATATCTCTGGAATGAGTAATTCCCTTACTATCAAGAATGTTGAGGAATTCAATGTTGTTGCTGCAAAATACCGTAATCTATTAATGAGCCATATAGAAAAAGAAAACGATATTCTTTTCGGAATTGCAGACCAATTATTGAATGAAGAAGCGCAAGATGATCTGTTTGAGAGATTTGAGCGGTATGAGGAAAGTGTCATTGGGCCTGGAGTTCATGAAGAATTGCACGAATTGATTCATAAATGGGCAACTGAATTTGAAGGACAATAAGAAGCAGATGTTCTTATCACCGTTGAATATAATTCTGTCATGGAGAAAATTAAGGGAATTGCAGAATACTTCAATGTTTTAAGTTCAGCAAGAGTAAAACGATGCCTGGATCAGCATTTGTTTAAGATTACAGAAAAGGGGGTGTTAATATGAATGATTATAAATTTGCTATAGATATGGAGCATGACGGAGAAAAATACTACAGGCAACAAGCGGAAATCAATAAGAACAACAGTCTCCACCCAGTATGCCTTATGTTGGCCGATGATGAAGAAAAACATGCCCAGATCTTGACCGATAAGATGAACGAAAACCCTTGCCAATTAATAGATACGAACACTCTAACAAGGGCTATAAACATTTTTGAAGGTATTGGTGATATCAAAATTGATGGTATAGAAACAGCCAGTCAGCTGGACTTCTATAGAATCGCATCCGATAAAGAAAAACAAAGCATCGAATTGTATACGAAGTATTTGTTTCAAGCTGAAGATAGCAGAGAAAAGGAATTGTTTGAATACCTGATCGGGCAGGAAGAGCAGCATTTTGCAGTGCTCAACGAGTTGGTGACTTTGTTGAGGCACGCGGATGAGTGGGTTGAAAATGCTGAATTTGGAGCAAGAAAAGAGTATTGATATTCGGGATTAGCTATTTGAAAAGGAGGTTTTTTTATGGCAAATATACAAGTTGATGTTCGAGGTGAAACCTGTCCGGTACCACTTGTAGAGATGCGAAAGGCATTAAGAAAAGTGAATGTGGGAGACACAATCGAAATAATCGGCACCCATCCTGCCTCTAAAAAGGAAATTCCGATGGCTGCTGATGCATTGTCTGTAAAGATCATCAGCAATGAACAGAATGGGAATGAGTGGAAAATCGTTCTCCAGAAGTAATTGCATTTTAATTTTTGTATGGAAGGAGGTATTCAAATGAGCGAGAAGGCGACAATCGTTGTTCACAGCGGAGATCTGGACAAAATATACAGCGCTTTGATCATCGGAAACGGAGCATTATCCATGGGCATGGACGTTTCTTTATACTTTACTTTCTTTGGTTTGCAGCGCTTAAAAAAAGGGGGATTGAACAAAGGGGCATTGTCAAAGATGCATATGCTTGGCCTTGGAAAACTGATGATCAATAGCAGAATGAAAAAAGCGAACACAGCTTCATTAGAAAGGCTTATGGCGGATTTCAAAGAACTAGGAGGCAAAATCATCGCATGTGAGATGACCATGGAAATCATGGGGATCAAGGCAAGTGATTTGAATGAAGGGATCATTGATACGTACGGCGCAGTCGGAACTTATATTAAGGAAGCAAGAGAGTCTGCTATCACGTTATTTATATAGGGGTGGGAATTATGATAGAAAAACAGATTTATATGGATAATGCGGCAGCTACAAGACTTGATGAGTCAGTGTTTGAAAGGATGAAGCCTTGCTACTTTGAAAACTATGCTGTCGCAACTTCAGAGTTTGGTTATTCTCAAGGCATTGAAGCAAGAGAGACGCTGTCAGAGGCTAGAGCCGCCATTGCCGCCTCTTTGGGTGCTGAACCGGAAGAGTTCATATTCACATCCGGCGATACGGAATCCAGCAATCTGGCAATAAAAGGAGTTGCCAAGATACAAAGCATTAAAAAAGGAAACCACATCATTGTTTCTAAAATTGAAGATTTCCCCGTTCTGCAAAGCGCCAAAGCTTTGGAGAAACAAGGATTTCAAATAGATTATCTTGATGTTGATGAATATGGCTTTGTGAATATGAGACAGCTGGAAGATTTGTTGAGTGAGCAAACAATTCTGGTTTCGATCCAACATGGAAATCAGGAGATAGGGACAATACAAGATATCGCTGCCATAGGCAATCTGTGCAAGGCGAATAAGGTCCTTTTCCACACAGATGCAACGCATACGTTTACTAGAGTTCCTATTGATGTCAAGAGGATCAATGTTGATCTGATTACCGTATCTGCCCATACGATTCATGGCCCGAAGGGGATAGGAGGGCTTTATGTGCGCAAGGGCACGCCGATTGTAAAAATCATGGATGGCGGTTTTCAGGAATATGATCTAAGAGCAGGGATTGAAAATATACCAGGGGCTGTGGGTTTTGCAAAAGCTGTGGAATTGGTCACAGATGAAGAAAATACCAGGCTAAAAGAAATGCGCGACCTTATCATTAAGCAGATCATTGAAAAAATACCCCTTGTTACTTTGAACGGCCATCAAGATAAAAGGCTGCCGCAAAATGCAAACATAACCTTTCACCATGTAGAAGGAGAATCGATCACGTTACATCTGGATATGTATGGAATCGCTGTTAGCACAGGCTCTGCGTGTTTCAGCAGGTCCTTAGAAGCCAGCCATGTGATGATGGCTATTGGCGGTGATCACGAGAGAGCTCATGGATCAATCCGCTTTACATTTGGCCGATTTAATTCGATAGAGGAAATAGATTATGTAGTCGATAAGTTGGCCAGGATCATAGCTGATTTGAGAAGAATCAGTCCATTAGGCAAAACCGGAGGTGAGTAAAATGCCATTCCCATATAATGATATTGTATTAGAACATTTTCGTAATCCGCGAAACGTCGGGAGCATCGAGAATCCGGATGGGAAAGCCACGGAAGGAAGCCCGGCATGCGGTGATATGGTTTCAGTCTATATCAACGTCGATTCCGAAACGAAAAAAATTACCGATATCAAATTTGAATCCTATGGCTGTGCTTCAAACATTGCCACAGGCTCGATCATTACTGAACTGGCAAAAGGTAAAACATTAGAAGAAGCAAAAAAAATTACATGGAAAGAGGCTTCTGAAGCACTGGGAGGCCTTCCGGCAATCAAAGCTCATTGTTCTGTTTTAGCAGTAGAAGGCTTAAGGGCCGCCATTCAGAATTACGAAGAAAAGCATGGCCTCGTGACCAACAAGGAAATAACCACAGAAGAGGTTGTGCGTAAAAGACTGAAAAGGGTAATGAACCCGATGAAGGGCCTCGATATGGTAGTAACAAATTTAGTTAAAGAAATAGAAGTAAAAGACGGGATTATTCATGTCGTGGTCGACTTGCCTGAAAACCATCAGTTTGCTGCGACAATTAAAGAAGAGGCAAAAGAAAGACTTGAAAATTTATGGGATGTGAAAGAGGTAGTGATCGAATTTGCACAGTAGATAAATTTTGAAAGGAGATTATTGTCATGGAAACACAAAAATTATACGTTTTACCGGAGCTGGAATTTGAATACAACGCCTTGGAACCATATATCTCGGAGGAGCTGCTGAGGCTTCATCATGATAAGCATCATGTGGCCTATGTTAAGGCAGCAAATGATATTTTGGAAAGAATGGATAAGGCTCGGGCAGATAATGCGGATTTTGACGTAAAAGCGACATTTAAAGAATTGTCATTTCAAGTTGGCGGCCATGTGCTGCACTCGATTTTTTGGAAAAACATCGCACCTGCGGGTAAAGGCGGAGGCGGTGAACCAACCGGAGTTGTTTCAGATTACATCAATGCAGAATACGGATCATTTGATCGATTTAAGAAAATATTTTCCCAAACTGCAAAAAGTGTGGAGGGATCCGGATGGGCTGCGTTGACTTTCTGTACGAAAACGAACAGACCGATCATCATGCAGGTTGAGAAGCACAACTTCAATATCTATCCAACCTTCAGGATATTATTTGTGCTCGATGTTTGGGAACATGCCTATTACGTTGATTATAAAAATGACAGAGCCAAATTCGTAGACGGATTTTGGGATGTTATAAATTGGGCTGAGGCAAATCAAAGGCTCGAATACATCCTGAGCCACTAAATTTGTGTGAGTCATCCGATATCAAATCGGGAAACCGGAGGTGGTTCATATGATTTTTGAACAGTTGAATAAAAGCGCATGCAAAACATACCTGATCATGAACGGAAAAGATAATAAAGCGATTCTGATTGATCCGGTTATTGTGATTGCTTCAGATTATCTTAAACTCATTAAAGAAAAAGGCTGGAAACTAACTCATGTAATTGATACCCACACTCATGCTGACCATATTTCTGCCGGGCCGTTACTTAAAGATACTACCGGATGTGAATACATCATGCATCAGAATGCGCCTGCCGATTGTGTAACGATGCGGGTCAAGGACGGAGATATTCTGATATTAAATGACATCAAATTCGAAATCATGCATACTCCGGGGCATACGAAAGATTCAATCACGCTCAAGGTTGACGGTAAAATTCTTACGGGTGATGTTTTGTTTCTCGATGATGGAGGCGCAGGAAGAGACGACTTGCCGGGCGGAGATTCATCTGAACATTGGGAGAGCTTGGAAAAAATAAAAAAATTATCAGATGATGTAGTCGTTTATCCCGCTCATGATTATGCAGACCGCCTGCCATCTCCTCTTGGAAAACAGCGAACAAGCAATCCGCTGATGAAGGATAGGAACAAGTATGAATTTGTTCAATATCTTAAGACCTTGCAGTTGGAACCTGAGGACTGGATGAAGAAAGTTCTTGAGGTGAACTATAGCTGTACAAAGGATCCCGAGTCTGCATGGATTCCTGAGAATAACAAAGCGTGTGAAATAAAAGCGCTGTCTGGACAGGGTTCGGATATGACAGAGATTAAAACCATTGAATCTGATGCGCTAAGGCGGGAAATACCATCGTTGAAAAACAAGCTTGTGTTGCTGGATGTTAGGGAAGTGAAAGAACTGACGGAGGGGTTTGGGCATATTGAAGGAATCACCAATATCCCTCTTGGCAGTTTGCAAAACAGAATAAAAGAGTTGGAACCATACCGGAACAATGAAATTGTTGTAATCTGTCTTTCTGGCGCAAGATCAGCCGTCGGGGCCAGGATCCTCATGAAAGCGGGATTTCAGAACGTCAAGGTACTAAAAGGAGGGATGATCAGCTGGCGAAAAACGGAACGTTAAAACATAGTGGGAGAGTAAAATAACGAAACAATATTAGAATGATTCAAAATCAGTGCCATGAAAAATGGAGGTTGTTTTCGATGAGCATATTTAAAATACCGTTAGATCAGCGCGTGATCGATATCGACTCAAGACGTTTTGCATCCATAGAAAAAGCATTGGTAGAACTTATCACCAATAGTGACGATAGTTATTTTCGATTAGAAAGTAACGGCGTATCGGTCAGCGGAAAAATCCGGATCAGTTATGAACGTCACTTGAATGGAGCAGTGATCATTGTATCGGATCAAGCGGAGGGCATGTCATTTCAGAAAGCAAGTTCTGTTTTGTCGTATGGAAGCGCATACAGTCTTTTAGCGAATGGCCAGGTTGCCGGCAGAGGATATTTCGGACGAGGTCTGAAACAGGCTGTTTATGGCCTGGGGCACGGTTGGATAGAGACAATTTATGAGGGAAGAATTTCCAGAATAGATCTATACCGATCAGAAAACGGAGAGTACTTGTATAACGACTGGGACGGGGATAAACCAGCACAGGGAAACGATTATGCCAGACTTAACACTTCAGAAGGCAGTAATGCTACACAAGTCACCATCGTGATCGATAATCCGGAAACAAATATTCTTCATTTCAATTCATTGGCAAATATCATGGCAAATAATATCTATCTTCGAGAGATTCTAAACCGTCGGGATATTGAATTGTTTAATTCAAACAGTCAGATCAATGAGCTGGCGTTTGTGCAGCTACATTATGTAAAGCCAGAGTCGGTAGTCTTGATAGGACCGGATGAACCATGCAGCTTCAAACATAAGGATCAAATATATGAATATACACTGACATTACAAAAAGCAGTAAACGCTACTTTGGTTTTGAAAGGCGACGGCCGTACAAACGGTTTGCTGATTGTTTCAAATCATGTTGTTTTTGATTGTCAATTTTTTAATCATGAGAACCAATTGGGAACGGAATTTTTATTTGGGACTGTACGCTGCCCGGGGATCATTAAAATGTTGGCAGCCGGATATCCGGTGATCAGCGACGAGAGGGAAGGATTGAATTCAAAAGATGCTTTTATCCAGGATTTTTCCATGTCTGTCAGCCAAATGGTTGAAAGCACAGTGAAAAGCGAACAATTGAGGCTCAGCCATATCGATCATGCAACGACATCCCGGCGTACTCAAGCGCTTATTGAAGAAGTTCTGCAACAAATGAATTTTATTGCTGCAGATGAACTGGGCATCGCCTTGCCAGCCGGTTCGGGCAAACAGAGGATAAAAAGCAAGGTGCGCCCTCCAGCGCTCAGGTTTGCCACACCTTTTTATTATCAAAATGTTTCACACCCTTTTTCAATAAAATTGGCAGTAGACCGGACGCAGTTGCGTGGGCAAAAGATGTTGTCATTTGTCTATGAATTGCCTGAAAGCATTAAAATCGACCCGTCATACGATACGATTCCTCTATCGAAAATCCCGAAAGACGGGTATATTCGATGGACCGCAACTGGTAAAGCTATCGGTGAATATGGAAAGATCGAGGCCAGCGTCGGATCTTATTCCGCGACATGTGAAATTGTTCTAGCAGAAGAGGCCCCGGAAACAGAAAATGTCTTTTTGCCCGATGATCAACAGGCAAAAAAGAGTAGAGCAATCAACTATTTCAAGGGTTATGAACTTCGCAACTTGGGAAACGATTTAGACCGTGCAGTATTTAGTCCGGAAGAGCGACTGATATTAATTAATACCGAAGCTCCGACGGTGAGACTCTATGTCAATGGGCAAGGGCAATTCAAAGATGGTGCGCGTCTTTTATTAGCAGAATTATTATTGGATGTTATCACCGATGAACTGGCGCAACGTTATTACGATATGATGAAAAAAAAGGGAGAATCGGCGAACTTAAAACAGATAAAACAGGACTTCATACGCCGGTATGGCCTTGTTATACATTCCATACTTCTGGGAGGGCACTAACTGAAATGTTTCATGCTGTTGATGCATAAGCACTTCGCAGCTGCCATTGCTTCGGGAGACTGATATGCTTAAATTTGAGTTATCTGACAAGAACATAGGAACAGGAATTTCGAAAGGTCTTGCCAGGGGGCTTTTGGTTTATTATAAAGATGTACTGCTCCTTGAAGAAGGAATGGGATTGGGTATTTGCGCGCTTCATGTTAACGGCCATACCTATTTTACATCACCTGTCAGCATTGCAGGGACTCGGGATTCGTTCGAATCAGTTTGGTGTTTTGATATAATGCTGGAAACAGAAATAGTGGGTTTTAAAACACCCCTGGTTACTTTTCTACGGGAGCATATCATTACCGGATTATATATGAAACAAAAGAGCATGCAAGAAAAATTACTGGAGATGGGGGAACGCCTCCGAAAAATATTCCGTATGGAAACATGCTTTGTGAAAGTCCCTCCGGTTGGAGAAGTTCGAGCAAATTACAAAATATTTCAAAACAGCATCAAGGTGGATCTAAGCTTTGAATTAAAAAAACAAGGCGGAAAATTGTATATACTAAATGAGTTAGGAGGAAATATCTTCGATAGGAGTCTTTTTAATGATGAGATAAAAGAGCCACTCACCGGATGGGAAAAGGCACAGGGTAAGTGTGAGCTTTACAGCAGCATTTATGGATTGTCGTTTTCAGTTCGTGAAGACCAAATTCCTGAGAATGTGAGCAGCAGCCTGTTCTGGGGCAGAGAAAATATCGGGGATGTCTGCTGGGCGGGATTTGAGATAGAACTGATTTGCGATTCCGGAAAAATCAATCATTTTACATATTCGATCATATTCAGCGAGGTGCCGGGATGAGCACGAATAAAGTCCTTCTTGTATATCCATACTTTTATAACCAGCACGGAACGAAAGACGAAAAAGTGTTTGCGCCATTGGGGATCGGGCTGCTCTCCGCGATACTCAAAAAAAGCGGTGTTGAAGTTTCGATCCTTGATTGTACATTTTTGTCCTTTGAGGATGCTGTCAAGGCAGTGCAACTCTGTAAACCGGATATTACAGGGTTTTACACGATGACTACACAGGCCAAAAATACACTTTGCTTGATTGATCAGTTCAAAGAAGTCAATCCTGACAGCGTTTATATTGCCGGGGGGCCGCTACCGACTATATACCCTGAAAAATTTTCCGAAAAATTCGATTACGTTTTCAGAGGAGAAGCCGCTATCAGCCTACCAAGATTTTGCCTCGATTATATGGCCTCGGCGGAAAGGACTATGTTCCTTCGAAAAATGGACGCTTCAAATTATTCGGGTATTTACAGCACTGAGCCGGTGCATATGGATGTCCCGCCGGTTCATCTTACAAAAGAAGAAATCGATGAATGTCCGATAACGGACAGAGAAGGATTTGATCATAAGATGTACCAGGATGCATGCTGCAAAGTCACAGGCAAAAAAACGGCAACAATTATGACGACCTATGGATGCCCATTTTTATGCGACTTTTGTTCGAAACCAATTTACGGGAATGAAATCAGATACAGAAACCTGAACAATGTCATGAAAGAGATCAGAGACATTCTATCATATGGGTATGATTCTCTTTGGATCGCAGACGATCTCTTTACATTCAATACAGATTTTTTAAAAAGCTTTTGTGGCCGGCTTCTTGACGAAGAGATACAAGTTTCATGGAGTTGTCTGTCAAGGGTTGATTATTTGACGGATGATGTTGCGAAGATGATGAAAAAGGCTGGCTGCTTTAAAGTGTACCTTGGCATTGAGTCCGGGAATGATGAAATTTTAAAGTTGATGAACAAAAAGATAAATATTCAGCAGGTGAAAAAAGGAATTGAAATATTCCGGAATAACGGGTTAGATTGTGCGGGTTTCTTTATCGTCGGATATCCCGGTGAGACGGTTGATACAATTGAAGAGACATTTCACTTCGCTTTATCGCTGGGGCTGGATGAAATTTCATTTAATGTGCCATATCCTTTGCCTGGTTCCAGCTTATATGAAAGAGTTGTTGATTTAAGGAAGGATGATTGGGTAGCAGCAAATGAAGTGAAATTTCTGTATAAGAGCGAATTTGATGAAGTATGGATAAAACGTAGAATTCACGAAACTCTTGAAGAGTTTGTCAAACAGAAGGGATGTATTGTTTTTATTTGAAGGAGGTAACACGATGAAAAAAGTGGCTCAAAAAAGAATGATCTGTATTTTAGCGATTATGCTGATTTTGTCCCTCGTACCAATGGTTGCTTATGCGGAAACTGCACAAGCCAGACCGACAAGCTCAAGCGTGCTGGTCAACGGTCCAACAGTATCCTTCGAAGCTTACAACATCAACAACAACAATTACTTTAAGCTGCGGGACATTGCTATGGCTTTGAATGGCAGCGGAAAGCAGTTCCAGGTCACTTGGGATGCAACAAAGAATGCGATCAATTTGATCCCAAATCAGGCGTATGCACCGATAGGCGGCGAATTAACCGTTTCCGGAAGCAGCTCTGTGAAGACTGCATTGCTATCTAAATCTAAGGTCTACATCGACGGTGTACAGGCACCTTTGACTGCTTATAATATTGACGGATTTAATTACTTCAAGCTCCGGGACCTTGGAAAAGCGATGAACTTTGGCGTTGCATTTGATGCTGCAGAGAATTCCATCATTATTGATACAACGATGGGATATACAGCCGGGGCAGTAATTGTGACTATGTCAGGCTTCAAATTCCAGCCGGGAGTCATTACGATTAGTAAGGGTGATACAGTAATCTGGAAGAACATGGATTCTGCCGGGCATGATGTATCAGTAAGCGGTACCACAAGCCCAATATTCGGGAAAGGCGAAACTTTCAGTTTCACCTTCGATACGGCAGGCACCTTCAATTATTTCTGCACCGTACATCCAAGTATGACCGGGCAGGTCATTGTCAAGTGATTTGAAACTTAAATCTAGAGAGAGAAGGAAGAGAACATGAAAAAAATAATCTCAACTGTCTGCATCTTAGTTCTTTTGATCGTTGCAGCAGGATGTTCGAATCAAGGGGCACAAGAAGTAAGCAAGGATTGGCCGAGTGCAAATTTGAATCTTTCCAATACCAGATATGTGACCAATTCCGGAATCAATCTGGAAAAAATTTCCGAACTGGGTCCTGCTTGGTCCTTAGCGGTAAACGGTGTTGGTGCATTTGGAGCGCTGACGACAAATCCGGTTATTGTAGGAGATATTGTATATTTTCAGGACCTGCAAAGCAATATATCTGCTGTTGAGCTTAGCACAGGCAAAACGAAATGGATCAAGGAATACAACGAAACAATGATCGGGCCGGCTGGAGTTGCGGTGACAAAAGATAAAATATTTGCTGCGAAAGGGCCTTTTGAAATCGTTGCCCTGGACCTGGATGGAAAGGAACTCTGGTCCGTGAAACTGTCTGACAATGAAAACATTGGCATTGACATCCAACCTGTTGTCTATAAGAACATGCTTTTCGTTTCAACTGTACCCGGCGTATCGAATCTGAATTTCTATAAAGGCGGAGCATTCGGTGTGCTTTTTGCCTTGGATCAAAACACAGGCGAAACAGTCTGGAGTTTTAACACGGTTGATTCAGAAGATATCTGGGGGAACAAAGACGTGAACAGCGGCGGAGGAGCTTGGTATCCACCGGCAATCGATGAGGAGACAGGTATTATGTATTGGGGGATTGGAAATGCCGGACCATGGCCGGGAACAAAAGAATTCCCAAATGGGACGAGCAGACCAGGTCCTAATCTGTATACCAGCAGCATCATAGCTTTGGATTCAAAAGATGGTAAACTTCTATGGTATAACCAGGTAACGCCACATGATCTGTTTGACTACGACTTCCAGATTTCGCCGATCCTTGCTACGGTGACAATTGACAAGGCAGAGAAAGATATTGTTATTGGAGCGGGGAAGATGGGTAAAGTCGTTGCTTTTGACAGAGAAACAGGGGAGACGCTTTGGACTACCATTGTGGGATTGCATAAGAATGATACGATGACTGAGCTTCCGGATGGAATCACTGAGGTGGCACCTGGACCGCTGGGCGGCGTAGAAACGATTATGGCTTGCGCCGACGGGATCGTCTATGTACCATATGTTGATATGACTGTTCAATACACACCTTCCGAGTTTGTTGGCGCATCGTTTGATCTAGCGAAAGCAAAAGGCGGAATATCGGCAATTGATTCTGCCACAGGGGAAATCTTGTGGGACAAGAAAATGGACACGATGAATGTTGGTGGAGCTACGGTGGTGAATGACCTTGTATTTACGTCAGCCTATGATGGCAAGATATTTGCGTACAACAGCACCACTGGAGAGCAGGCATGGGAATACCAGGCCCCTGGTGGCATCAATGGCTGGCCTGCAGTCAGTGGAGACATGATTTTGTTCCCGGTCGGGATTGGGCAGACACCAATGATTCTGGCCTTTACCCTCGGCGGCACGGCCGAGATTTCAGGAGGAGGGATTGTTTTGCCAAGCGGCGGGGGGAAAGGTTTCCAGCAATAAAAGAAGAGTTGCTTGCTCTTCAGAAAGAGAGGTTGATATGAAGTATACATTAGCTGCAAAAGTAACTGAACTGCTCCCGGGAGATAAAAAGAAAATATCCATAGAGGGGAAAGAAATACTCTTGACTAATGTCCAAGGCGAATATTTTGCGATTGACAATACATGTTCACATATGGGAGGTTCGCTTTATGACGGAGATCTGGATAACAATCTCATTAAATGTCCGAACCATGGTTCTGTTTTTGATGTAAGAACCGGAAAATTGATCAAAAGTGGAAAAATTCTATTTATCAATGTCAAGGCTGCGGACCTTCGGAGTTATCCTATTAAAATCGAAGGTGAAGATATCTTGCTTGGGATTGAATAATTTAATCTAACAAAAGCAAGAATCATCATCAGAGAGTAGAACCACCAGTTGATGTCAGCGCAGGTAAAGTGAATTGGGAGGGTTCAAATGAAGGATAACAGCCCCGAAATGCATGAAAAAATGCATCATGAACACGAAGCCCACCAAGGCCATGAAGGCCACGAAGGCCATGAAGACCATGAAGGCCATGAAGGCCACGAAGGCCACTTTAATATGGTTGTAGATTTTAAGAAAAGATTTATCGTTTCATTAATCATAATGGTGCCGATACTACTGCTTTCTCCGATGATTCAGATGCTTGCAGGATTCAAACTGAAATTTCTTGGTGATGGCTATGTCCTATTCTCTTTGTCCAGTATACTTTTCTTTTACGGTGGCAAACCATTCATTTTCGGCGCTGTAAAAGAGCTGAAAAAAAAGTCGCCCGCCATGATGACATTGATAGCTCTGGCAATTTGTGTCGCGTATATTTACAGTTCGATCTCCCTGCTTATTTTTAAAGGACAGGAATTTTTCTGGGAATTGGCAACGTTAATAGTCATTATGCTACTCGGACATTGGATTGAAATGAAGTCTGTGATGGGCGCCTCTAGAGCTTTAGAGGAGCTTGTTAAACTTATGCCGGAAGAGGCTCATCTGATTCATGACACGGGTGATGTTACTGATGTCCCAACCAAAAACTTAAAAACCGGCGACAATATCCTCGTTAAACCTGGAGAAAAAATCCCTATTGATGGGACAATATATGACGGCGGATCATCGGTGAACGAATCGATGATAACCGGGGAATCCGTACCTGTCTCCAAGAAACACGGTGACAAAATCATCGGCGGATCTATAAACGGAGAAGGTATCATCAAATTACGGGTAAGCAAGACCGGAGAGGATACGTTCTTGTCGCAAGTCATTAAACTGGTTAAGGAGGCGCAGGAATCGAGATCCAATACTCAAAGGCTGGCGGATGTAGCTGCAAAATGGCTTTTCTACATTGCTGCTATTGCAGGGGTAGCGACATTTGCAGCTTGGACGTACACGACTGGGGATATAGGATTCGCGGTGGAGCGTGCTGTAACGGTGGTTATTATAGCATGCCCGCATGCACTCGGGTTAGCAGTACCGCTAGTAACAGCCGTATCTACAAGTATTGCGGCGCAGAAGGGACTTTTGATCCGCAACCGGGCCAACTTTGAGAACGCAAGGATGATCGATACAGTTATTTTTGACAAAACAGGAACGCTGACAAAAGGTGAATTTGGAGTAACTGACATACATGAGATATTTATCTCAAAGGAAAAACTTTTGGAAACTGCTTTTTCACTTGAAGCCCAGTCTGAGCATCCGATTTCTCTTGGTATAGTTAGAGAAGCGAAAAAACTCAACTTGAAACCGAAGGAAGCAAAGAATTTCTTGAATATAACAGGGCAGGGCTTGCAGGCCGAAATTGACGGCAAGCTGGTTATGGTGGTAAGTCCCGGTTACCTTAGGCGGGAGAGAATCAGCTTTGATGAGGATGCTTATGAAAATTTGGCGAACCAAGGCAAAACGGTCATTTTTGTGCTGGAAGATAATAAGCTTCTGGGCTTCATTGCTTTAGGTGATACAGTGAGAGATACAGCAAAAGAAGCGATTTCTACCTTGAAGAAGATGAACATAGATTCCTACATGATTACTGGTGATAACAAAAGGGCTGCAGATTACATCGCATCACAGCTGGATATGGACAAGGTTTACGCAGAGGTGCTTCCAAGCGAAAAAGCTTTAAAAATCGAGGAAATACGCCTCCTTAAAAAGAGGGTGGCGATGACAGGAGACGGCATCAACGATGCTCCGGCACTGGCGAAGTCTGATCTTGGAATTGCGATAGGCGCCGGGACAGATGTAGCAATTGAAACTGCGGACGTCATCCTGGTGAAGAGCAATCCGCTTGATGTGGTCAACATCTTGAAATTGTCGCGCGCAACCTACGGGAAAATGAGGCAAAATCTTATTTGGGCCACAGCCTACAATCTCGTTGCTTTGCCACTTGCAGCAGGAGTCCTCTATAATCAAGGCATCGTTATCAGCCCTGCAATAGGGGCAGTAATGATGTCGATGAGCACAATCATCGTCTCTATCAACGCCAGACTGCTCAAGATAGAATAGTTCGATAATGGCGTATCATAATAAAGGAGGGAGAAAGGTGAAAAAGACACGTAATACAATTTTTACCCTGTTATTTGTGGCTGCATTTTTTGGTATGTTTACAATTGCAGTTCATGCTTCGTCTCCAAAGAGTATTGAAGCGGTTATGTCAGAGATTAGGATTGAACAGGGTGTGTCAAGCAATGAAGAGATTGATCCTAAAACCGTAAGTAAAGAAAAGTTGGAGGATCTTGGAGATTCGGTCATGGAAGCTATGATCGGAAATTCAGAAATCCATGAGCAGATGGATGAAAGGATGGGCGGCGAAGGATCAGACTCTTTAAGAGCAATGCACGAGAGAATGGGCTACAACTATTTGACTGGCTATCCGTACGGGATGATGGGACCGGGTTATTCTCGTTTAGGCGGCATGATGGGATATTACGGGGGGTATGGCATGGCGGTACTCGGGCTATTCGTAATTCTTCTTATCGCTATTCTTGTTGTACTACTCAGAATGCAATCCAAGAGGTCTCAGAACAAATCATTTGAATCGCCGTTAGATATCTTGAATAAGAGATATGCTAAAGGTGAGATAAACAAAGAAGAATATGAAATTATGAAAGAATCCCTTAACAAATAGTGAAGTGCACCCAATCCGTTGACAAAATATAAACTGTTTGAATGCAAATCCATTACATTTCTCAAGGCCAGTGAATTGCAGGGGCGGCTTGCCATAGAGGCGACACATCTTTAAGAGCTTGCAAAGAGAAAGCGATGTGACATTGGCAGATTTCTGGGGTGTTCAAGAACTCATGCCGAATAGGGAGAAGTTCTTTGAAGAGTTGGATATGCTTCTATTTGATGAACTTTATGTGGAATATTGTTCAAAAAGCATAGATTCGTGAGCAAACTAGATCATACGAATCCGATGGACTATTTGCCCCAAAAGAATATCCCAAATAATTTTATTAGCCGTGATGATGAACGAAGGAGGCAGTGCGCGTTGGCACTGCCTCTTCAACATTTTGTTATGGAAATGATAAAATGGCTAACTGATATTGGCCTGGGTCTTTTTTCGCCTTTTAAGCCAGCTTATAGTAAATAAGATTCCAATAAGAATCGGAACAACTCCGATTGGAAAGTCCCCCCATTCAAAATATGAAAGGAAGAACACGCCCACCAGACAAAATCCGATTGCGCCGACAAGATCATACATAATCTATCCCTCCTCGTATTATTAAGTAGTAGTATTTATAGTCCCTCTCCAAGGACTGTATG
>CAZAMF010000014.1:0-42389 GCA_964486295.1 uncultured Oscillospiraceae bacterium
GGATGTTTTCCGTTTTTATTTTTTTACTTGTAACATATGTATGGTAATCCTACAGCACCTACAAAACACAGAATCATTGGAATATTGTAAAATATCGTTTTGAATGGTATAATATTTTATAGCAGTTGATTCTTGACTTATTGAAATGCATGGAGGTGCCTGATGAAAAAGAAATCGGAACTGATATTCAATATGCCGGGAAGTAAGGGCAGATGCTGCGGCAACTGTCAAGCCGGCAAGACCCTATTGAGTATCTTTGCAGGGTTGCTTGTGATTCCAACGCTGATCCTTCTTTTGATCGCCGCGTTAAAGGATGATAAAGAAGCATATTATTAAAGCGATCTGGATACTTTGGGACAGAAAAGCCAGAAGCTGAAATGATTTATAAAGAACAGCCGCATGTTGAAGTGCGCCTCTAAATGTTAGTTTTTCTGACATTTGGAGGTGCACTTTTTTTAATGGTTCGGTGAATATCATTTAACTTCAGAGGAGCAAAATTGTGCTTGCTGAATTAAGTTCGTTTTGCCAAACTGCACGATTGACATAAAATACCATGCAAGGTATAATTGAACCAAATATTACCAATATTTGACAATTTAGGAGTGTAAAAAAATGAAACGAATGAAGATTTTAGCCGCCAAATTGACTGCGGGAATTATTTCCTTATGCATGGTTCTGATCTTACCCATGTGTACAAGTATGCCGGCTGTCAGTAGCGCGTACGCCGAAAATGCTGGAATTTCAAACGTATCGGAATTTAGCGATATGAATAAAGACCATTGGGCTTTCCAATCTGTTAACAGGCTTGCTCAACGCGGGATCCTGTCCGGCTACCCGGACGGCAGTTTTCAGCCGGGCAGGACGGTAACTTACGGAGAGTACATTAAAATGGCGGTTACTGCGGATTACGACGACTCGATCTACTTTGTCAATTGCGGTCCGGCGAACAATGCGCCCGGCGAATTGAGCAACAATAATGTCCATTGGGCCGAAGAATACTATGAAATGGCACTGTCAAAAAATTATTTCAGTAAAAATAGAATCACGAAAAACATGCTGCCGTATCCGATTCCCAGAAGGGATATGGCGCTGATTTCCAGTTCTGTCATCGGCAAAATTATGATAGAAAATTACAGCGAAATCCAAGCGGGAATCAAAGATATCGATTTCCGCTCTCCAGACGAGTATGAGATCACAAAAGCCTATGCGACGGGAGTCCTGAAAGGCTATCCGGACGGAACTTTCAAGCCCGACCGGACCTTGACCAGAGCAGAAGCTGCGGCTTCGATTGAGAGGCTGATTGCAGCGAAGACCAGTAAAAGCATGATTGTTGAGGATGCTGAAAATGAGAAAAGGACTGTCCCTAGACCACCGGAAGGAACAGAGTTAAAAGCAATTGACGATCTAATTTCCAATAGAAATGAAATACCAATAATGAAAGACGTTAAGTATTATTGGACAACTGACGCGACTCCATATGAATTTGAAAAAATCAGGAGCCTTCTCGGTACCGAGGCATTAAAAATTCTACCGGCCGATCCTGCCAGAGTTGTGATTTTTGTCATGGGCGATAAGGCGTATAGAACAAATGACATGGGGTCATATGTATATTGGGTGACAGGGACTGGAGACGGGTCCGATTTGCCGGATTTTGATCAGATGGGACTTTATAGGAGGAACAGCGATACAATGATGTTAATTAAAAATCCATATAAATAAAAGAGGAGAACAAATTGATTCTGTTTCATAATAAAAATATTGAACGCTGTCTGTTGTTATTTATTCTTGCTTGTTCGATTGTAGCTTGTTGTTCATGGCATAATCTGTACTATTCTTTTGCAGGTGTTCAAGAAGTTATTCACTATCGGCTTAGTACTGGAGTAATTTTCGTTTGGAAAAATTCAGCCGGTATTTGGCAAAATGGATTCTCACCGGGCAGTACGCAAACCATTATCTACAATCATAATATTGGGGTAGGTATGAAGGATGTGATGGTTTATAAATACAACCCTAATGCTGTTAATGGAAGTCAGGGGTACTTCGATTTTCAAAATAACAATTTCTATCATTGGAACAAAGGGGCTGCCATCGATTATGATAGTTATAATAAATCATATTATGATTATGCTTCTACTCCATTAACTACATCTATTGCGGGCGATTATGATAGTGAAACAGGAAAACTTGTATTAAGTTGTACTGCAACATTACGAACCGTTTCTGGAATTAACTATGATGTAAAAGAGCAACTAAGTTACGGAGCAGAAGGCAAAATCAAGCTATTTGAGTTATTAGGGTCTCCTTCTGAGGACCTGGTTGAAGCCATGAATCTGATGGACCCAGCCTCTGAACAGTACAATCCGAACGTTGAAGGTTATCTTTATTTCGTGCCGATCATCATTCAATATACTGTGACAACAGAAGTCCCGGATGAACCGATCATTCCGACCGGAGAAGATATACCGGAGTCCGAAGAGCCAATTGTTCCTAAAATAATGGAAGGAGAAGCGATTCTGGACCTTCCTAAAAAGACATATGAAGGGCATACAGTGGAAGCCATGGATATGTCGCAGTTTACGGTGGATGGGGTAAATTACTCTGCCCGTCGGCTGTATGAAGAAGGCCTTGCTTCAAATTCATTCAGCGTACCAAAATCTACAGCAGGCTCAGCTGTGAAGACCAGTCTTACTTCTGCGGATATCACTTTCGATAATGCAGGAACGTATCCTGTGACGCTTAAAATCAATTCCGGAGCGGGAGCGGAATTTTCATCTTCAAGCAGGCTATCGGATTCAAAAAGCATTGAAGTCATGAAGACGCCGGCTATACTGGGAAATCTCGCCGGAGTTCAAAAGAAAAACAGAAAGCAGATCTTGAATATCACAGTCGCAACCAACCCGATGTATCCGTTGACCGAACTTTGGGTTGAATTGGAAAAAAGCGACGGAACAGAGAAAGTCAGACTGGATCATACTTATGCAGACGCGGGCTTTAAGGATACATTAAACGTAAATGTCAATTCGGACATGATCAAGACGAGAGCCATCGATCAGACCGAAGCGGATGAATGTTTTACCACAGTCCAGCTATTATTCCTGACGAAAAATGAAATGCAGGAAGAATATACATATAGGATTCACGCCAGAGACACACGTGGGCAGGAAGCCACTGCGGAAGTTGATTTTATAGTGGCTCCGGATCTGCCGCCTCAGGCAAAGATAGAAACGGAAGCATCTTATCTCAGGAACAAGGGTACCAATGTAGCCGCTGTAATTGCTGAAGACTGTTCGGTCTGCGATGGGGATCAGGTTATTAGGCAATGGTCGGCAATTCCGATGGATGGGGACCGATCGCCCTCAGAAGGAAGCGGCGGATGGAACCCTATGAACTTACTGGCCGGCTATAGAGATTTATCTTTTGGTTCAGGGAAAAAGGTGTCTTTTGATAAAACCGGAGTTGGCCCTGTTCTTTTCAAATTGGAAGTTCAAGACTTTTGGGTGGAGGAAACTCTGCCGGAATATATTACGGAAGAAGACTATTTGAAAGCCGAAACGCAGACTGCCACCGAGGTCGTCAACATCGCCCCAACCATCAGTATGGAGCCGATTTTCAGCAGGGAGGTGAATGTCCTGCTGCTTGCATCCGGAAAGCCGGTCATGAGCGAATTAATTGCGGGGCAGAATATACTCAGGGAGAAACTGATAGAAAAGGGGATCGATGCCAATATAACCATCGAAAAAATCCCTGCTTCTACCACCGACGAATCAATAAGAGGGTATTATTACGGCGCGACGGCCTCGCTTCCTTTCGGATACAATGGTGTAAATACATTTCTCGAGCGTAAATGGTTTTCCATAGATGAAGAGAATTTATACACGATCAATGGTACCTGGATATCTGGGACCCATGATGATTACCCGGAAATGCCATATGTGATATCTTCTGTTCATGCAGAAGATAACAGCTGCAACTGGACGTACACCATCAATCGGGATGTCCTGGATATGGCACCCGGGGACGCGGAAAGCTTTACCCATGATGACAGCGGAAGGTATCTGTATTTCAGATATGGCGGGAAAACCCTGGTGCTGGCAAAGGATACAGGCGCCTATCTGGCAACGATAGATATGATACTGGGAGATTTCAATTTTATTGGCGGAAATGATCTGGGATCCGGTTCCTTCATATATACGGTCAAGTCTGACGGTATATATGCGATCAGCGCAGAGAACGGTACCATCAAGAGACTCTATGATGGGCAGATCAGAGGCCAAGCCAGGAGAGTCGAAGGAAAGATCCATTTCCTTGCGCAGACAGGTCCGGCAACCATCAGCCGGGCGAAAATGGATCCTGTTTCAGGAGATATCGAATTTTCAAGGATTCGAAACACCACCGGTGATGCGCCATATACTACTTACAATTGCATCGGAATCGACTCGGAAGGGAAACTGATCATTGGGCTGAACAACCAGAAATCAGTACGGGTTTATGACAGCAACAATCAGTTGATCAGGGAGCTCAACGGGTGGAATACCGAACGAACTTACAGCGTCACTCCGGCTTATGATGAAAAGGGTAGATGCAATTACATTACTTCATCATGGGAGATTAAAGGGTCGACAAAATATTATTCTTATGCCGGAATCTGGGGAGTTCATGATAATACCGCATATAGCTGCAGTATGTATTCAACCAACGGATTCAGGACTAATGCGGGATATCCCATGTTTGCTATGCAGACAGGCGATAAAGTGCATATTCAGACCGGCGCGAATTGGGCAGGCCTTTATGGGGGCGGCAGCGTAATGTCATATTACAATGAATATGCATATCTCTGCACTTTTGACCTGGCATCCGGATCAGGGGCGTTTCATTCCACTGGCGATTTCGCTTTTGGTGCTGCAGGGGAATATGGCCGAACCAGTGACCAAATGATTGCGGCGTCCTACACGTTTAATGGGGATTCAGCCGACGTGGGGCCGGATAACTGTATGAACGGACTCAGAGCGAAAACCATGATACGGCATAACAGCCTGAACGAAGTTATTTCAAGATTTTTAAATAAGCATGCAAAGGATTCGACGATCATAGAAGGAACCTTAAATAATGCAAATTTTTTCTATGTTGATGAGACCGATATGGATGCAGGAATTTACGACCGGCTGGCAGCAGGTATCGCTAATGAAGATCAACTGGTTGAATCTGTCATGGCTCTGAAAAAAGGCGAAGCTTTAGAAGATATTTGTGCCACTAAAGAGTATATCCTTGAACCTGACAGAACCTATTATTATGAATATGACGCAAAAGGGGTAAAAGGCTCGGGGCAGCCGCTGAGCTGGAGATATATAACACATAAACAGGTCGCAGAGGAGCAACTTGACAATGGGGCCTATTATGTGACGCATACAGAGCTCGAAGATTTCAACGACAATGATACAAATACGTTTTTTCAGATCCCGGCAGGGGTTATAGCGGAAGGAATATTTAAAGCTGCTGATCTTAATAAGGGAGACACCAAGCTGCCGAACAGAATATTTACAGACGGTTGTACCTTATCCTTTGAAGTGCCTTCAGGTAAAATGGCTTTGTTGTCCTTCGATTATGATATTAAATCCAAGGGCTGGACACCCTCGGAGATTTTTGTAAATGAAGAAAGGTGGCATCGGTTGACCGGCGCTGCGGGAGGGAAAGGCCACTATACTGCGCCGCGATTTCTTCCGGAAGGGCTGAACTCGATCCGATTTCAAACGATGGATTACGGGACGCTGCCGTTGGCCAGCTATGTTTATATAGACAATTTAAAAGTAATTTATGTAGAGAATGATCCGGCAATTCTATTAAGTTCGACATCAGGCGACCGGGATTTTAGGTCCGAAGACGCGGGTGGTGGATGGACCCGTTACTCCGGAAACTTTGATACGCCTTCTGAAGTCATGACGTACCGGGCATATCCGGGAGAATACATACAGTCGGATTTTATCGCATCGACATCAGAAATGGTTTCGAAGAACAGCGAAAAGCCTGATAATAAAATCCTTCTGATCGACGTGCCGGAAGGCAAGGCGGCATTGGACGCCGGTTTGCTGATCGAATCCTACCCAACTGCTACGTCCAGCAACAGTTACAATGTTCTATGGAAATGGACAGAAAAAGCGTATACTTGGACCTGCTATGCAAAAGCAGAGAACGGGACACTGCCCCTTCAGATCCCGCGGTTATGGAGGCTTTCACTGGGAACGCTGATCGGACAGAACCATTTTACTGAAAGCGCCCGTTCAGCCTATGGCGCCTGGGGAGATTTCAGAAAAGCGGATTTCTATCTCGCGAACAGCGTACCGCAACCGGTTACGGAAGGAAAGTATTTCTATGATTTCGATTTATCAGGAAACCCAGAGACCTTGTATGTAGAAAATGAATCATATACGGATAAAACAGCCTTTAGTTTCTCTGATTCGTCCGATGAGCTTTGGTTTGTCAGAGATCTGAAGGTATACTCCATCGAAAACGGCATTAAAGTATATGCCGAGGAAAAGAATATTGTATCAGATGATTTTGTGTCCAAATGGGAAATATCAAACGGTACTGCTATGGCCGTTAAATTAAAGGGTATCCCTGAAGAGCCGGACGACGTTATGGTTTACAAAAAAGGCCAGCTAATAGCATACAATGTCTTTTACAGCGATTATGAACAGGATCCTTCGCGCAGGGGATTTTGGCGGTATCTGCATATGCCGCTGAACGATGGCGCCCATCCGCTGGCCGCGGCCGTCTTGGATGAGGGAGGAGCTGTGATTGAAATGACGGAGCAAATCTTGGACCAGCCGATAGAACGGTTCTATATCGACGGAAAATATATCGTTGAACATTGGCAGGAAGATAATACCGCCAGGACAGAGATGCCAAAAGACGGCAGCGGGCACCCGAGGGGGTACCCGGACTATGATAAGTTGTCCAATGTGGAAACCTTCACTTTTTATGTCATCGGCACAGCAACCGCTCCGTGGATCAAAGAAATCAAAACCATGACTTTGAAGAGCGGCAAATGGTCGGATTTTGCTGTGAACTATCGGGATACATTCCGCCTGAAAATAAAAGTCGATGACAAAGAAAAAGATACGCTTTCTCTGCATACGGAGGTTTATCTCGACCGCCGCCTCATTTATACCTACTATCAAAGCGGAATCGATGCGGATTTCTCCGGGAATTATCCTTCGGTTTTGACAGGAGCATTACCGGATCCGGCAGAAAAAGGAACGTACCAGGTGATTTGCACGGTTCGGGATGAAACCGGTGCAGGCGTCGGCGTCCATCGATTTGTTGTCGAACGTGTTGTTCCGAAAATCCGGATCCACCGGTTGTTTTAGTTGCTTTTGTTTTTAGTGCTTCTTAAGATTATAGACTAAAACTGCCAGCCCTGTTGCAGTTAGGGCAGCTCCGGCCCCAAATGAATATGGGACATAGGGTGATCCTGTGCCGGCGATTTCCAGGATGCCTTTTAAAAAGGCTGAAATGGTCAGTACTGCAATTCCGGAATTATACAAATTGAAAAACAATCGATAGGCAGAATGTTTGCCTGCAGATTCGCGGGTTCCAGGAAAAAGAAGGTAAATAAGGGAGTAAAAAAGAGCGCCGCCCAGCAGAGGGTAAAGGAACATCCATGTCATTGACAGGGAATGGACTCCATGTCCGAAAAGAGCATAAACATTGTTTATTATTATCGCAGCGAGGGCTAAAACTAAATATAACCTCACTGTTTTATTGGAGCGCTTGCGCCCGCATCGGATCTCGGCAGCAGGTCTAATATCCGATATAGACAATGTCGTTCACCTCTCTTTCGCCGATAACTCTGCCATCTGTAGGATTGTTGATGACTTTACCGTTAAAATACATCGTGGATGAGCCGCCACCGTCAAGATTATATGCGGTAGTACAGCCTCTTACAGAAAACTCCTGTGCAAGCTCCAGCAGCGTTAGACCAGCGCTTTCATCAGTACGTCCGTCCGACACGATGATTATATAATGCAGATCTGAGATCTGTCCGATGGCGGTTCGGGGGTTGCTGTTCATGGATTTTGCCACTTCACTGCTGCTGCCCACCACAATATTGCTGTTTTCGATCAAGGCCGGACCGAAGGAGAGTATTTGCCAGATATTGCTCATATCCAGGGAATCCATGCGGGTTGTATTATTATCGATAATGGAAAAATCACCGTTATTATCGATTACCAATGCCTGATCGTTTTCGCCTGTGCCGTCGGTATCCCGGTATAAGACCCCGTTGCGAAGCACGTAGCCGTAATCGCGAAATCCATAATTATCGCCGTTGATAGCAAAAATAGCATTGTTCGCTGCTGCGATTTCCGAAGTGGCCGCTTTAATATTTCGGCCGTAGGAATTGCCCGCCAACGCTGTCTTTAAATACTCGGCGGAGGAAAGTTGTATGTCAGCTATATATAGCGTCGAGTCATACTTTCGTAAAGTCTCGATGGTAATTTTTATATTTTCATCCTGATACGAATTATCCGAAGTCACTGCTTCAGATTGCGAAATTATGCCCGCGCCCGTTGTTTCCACTTCTGCGAAGGTTTTAGGGATCACAAAGGTGTCCAGCAGGACGAAGGTGAAAAATCCAGTTAATAGAACCGAAAAGACGATCGCCCATCTAAAGGGCTTTGTAAAAAATTTTATCATTGGGATTGGCTAACCTTTTCTTCGATTTAACTTTGAAAACATACTGATTCTGGATCTGGTAACTGATAAAAAAGAGTGTTACATCCACGATCATTTTCAATAATGTAATATTGATCGCAAGTCTGCTCAGACCGGCCACCAGAAGCCAACTTGTCAGCATCTGGAAACAAAAAAGCGTAAAATACTTGGCAGCCTCGAGCGAATGACTATCGGGGCTTCTGAAAACCCAGTGCTTATTCAGCATGAAATTGAAACATCCGGATAAGAGACGCGCAAAGACAGTGGCGGCTAGGACCCCGCCATACCCGGCACCGAAAACCAGGCGTGTAAATATGGTAAACAGTGAAAGATCAACAATACTCGAAGATAGAGATGATAATCCGCATTTCAGCATATATTTCAAAATGTTGTAATAAACGATTACAGAGTCACGAAATGGATGGAAGTGAGAAGATCGATTATTTTCAAGATAAATTGTCTTGATTGGTACATATGAAAAAGGAACACCCATTGATCCCATTTCGGTCAGCAGATTCATTTCGTACTCGTACCGTACCCCGGGTACGGTAAGGCAGAATTGGGCATATTCAGAAGGGATGCCGCGGAGCCCTGTCTGGGTGTCCGGGCATTTCAAACCGGTACTCAGTTGATATACACCGGATGTGATCCGGTTTCCCCATTTGCTCTTGAAAGGAACGATTTCCGAATGGAAATCCCGCACACCCAGAATAAGATGATCCTTATATCTCATCAGCGCCCCGGCAACTTTCAATATATCCTCCGGAGCGTGCTGCCCATCTGCATCTGCGGTGACATATCCGCAGGCTTCGGGATATTTCTTTGCCGCAAATTCGATACCCGTTTTGAGCGCAGCTCCTTTGCCGGCATTTTTTTCGTGAATGCACAGATCGCAACAATAGTTTGATTTCAATTTTTCAAAAATACCGGCGTACTCCTGCCCGCTGCCGTCATCGATGATAACAATGTGCTGATCCGCATCTGATAAATATTTTATCCTGCTCACCAGCTTAATTAATTTTAGATCCGGCTTGAACGCAGGTATGATGATGACTGGTTTCATTTTGTCTGCTCCCCTTTATACTAACTGCTGATTTTATGTAGAGGTTCTCTTTAATTTAATCATATTTCCGGAATATGTTAATTTGTTGTAGGATGGATGGCGTTTTAAACAAAGGAAGCAGAAGAAAATGACAAATATAAAAGCGGAGGTTCAAACCTCCGCTTTTATGCGACTAATTGACTAACAAAAGTTTCCGTCTATTTTATTAATTTTATGGTGCCAGTGGCGCCTCAGCCTTATTGATCGTGAGATTATAAACATTATCTCTCAGGTCCGTGCCACTGACCGTGATTTTAACGGTTTCCTGATTCTTTATTGTCATATCAACATCAATAGTATTAACACTTTCGGTCCCCGATCCGTTACCGTTTCCAAATGCAATGTATGTGCCAGCGGCAGCTTTGGCAGTTACCGTGACGATAGCCGCATTGCTTGGCACATTGATGGTCATATCACTGGCGATAGTCACGGTGCCCAACTGGTTGCTCCCGGAATCAACATAGCTGACATCGGTGAGGACAGCCAGAGGCTTCAATGTCGTAACTCTATCACCGAGAATATTGGAATCAGTGCCGTTACCATAGATGACTCCATAGACATAATATTCCGTGTTACTTGAGAGGCTGCTGATTGTAAAATCTGCGGTTGCGGTTATAGAACCGGAATCACTTTGACAGTAGGCATCAGATGCATCCTTCCCTGCCTTGATCTGAGCGGCAGTTGGTATCGCGCTGTTTGTTGTTGCAATGAAATATGCCGTCCCCGGTATTGAAGAGGTTGCGTTGATCGATATACTTGTCATTTCCGCTGAAGGTGTATCTATACCAAGTACTGGTGCCGCTGTTCCTGCAATGAAACCAGATGTCTTGGAAGCCACAAAGGTTCCGGATGTACCTTTGAATGCATTCGCCAATACCGTAACCGTATATACACCGCCATCCTGCCATCCGCCGGCTGGAGCGTTAATCGTCACGACATTTCCGGACAGCGAACTGGAAGTATTCTGATTGGCACTACTGGAATCTTCCGTTACTGTGATATTGTTCATCAGGTAGTTGGCATCCGGCGTTTGACCGGTTGCGTTATATATGGTATCGGAGAAGGTGACAACGATCGGACTGGTTGTTGAAACTTGTATTGCTCCGTTTGCCGGACTGATAGTGACGGTCGGTGTGTTGTTCAGAGTCGTAAAGGTCGCACTCTTGGCGGTGATGTTTTCATCGGTGGAGTTGATCCTGAATACTCTCGAGTTAAATCCGATATAGTACGCCTGATTCGGGAGCAGACTGCTGGTCGGAGTAATGGTTATTATGGTGTCTGCAGAGTTCAGCGTAGCTGTAAACGCAACATTATCCCCGCTGTTGTTCGTTTTCTTGAATATCAGGTTGCTATTCAGGTAGGAATTAGTGATGTCAGTCCCCGCATAGGTTTCAATAGCCGAATTAAAAGTGATCGTCGGGTTCACTGTAAGAGCAACTCCTGTTTTCCCGTCCGCCGGATTAAACGTTACAGAAGAGGTTCCCAGAGCTGTGAAGGAAATGTTTTTCGCAGTCACATTCTCTTCAGTGGCAACTACTCTGAAAACTCTGGTATTGAAACCGATATAGTAGACCTGCCCGGCAACAAGATCACTGGTCGGATCGATGGTGATCACTGTGTCGGAAGAATTTATGCTGGCTGTGAATGCGACATCTGTTCCGCTGCTGTTATCTTTTTTAAAGATAATATTATTCTTCAGATATGTGCTTGTAATATCGGCGCCGGCATAGGTTTCTATCGCGTTATTAAATGTGATCGTCGGATTTACTGAAAGCGCAACACCTGTTTTTCCGTCTGTCGGATTAAATGTAACCGTGAGAGTAGGGATTACCAAGGTAGGCGTTTTAATGCCGCTGGCTATGTTCCAGGATTTAGGCTTTGTCTCATATGTGATACCGCTGACGTTGACATTCATTAGCTTGATCACACCTGTTCCATGGAATGCAGTCACGCCATTCACATCAGCAAGGCCGAGTGTTGAATCGCTGCTGACATAAACATCCGAATTCCTTCCTCCATAGGTGATGACCATTTTGGTCATGTCACAGTTTTCCAATCTGGCCGTGCTGTCGCCTAAAATGTTGACTAGCGGGAAATCTCCGGTAAAAGTGATGTCAGCGCCGGATTTGACATTGACCACAACAAACCCCTTGCCAAATTCTCCGCCCGATAGCGAAGAAGTTTCTAAAGTAGCCGTTTCATTAGCAGAGGTCGCGGAGACGATCGTTTCGCCTTTCGCAAGTAAACGTACTGCAGAAGTATCTTTTTCTACAATACAATTGGCGAATCTGCTATTCTGCAAAGTTACGGTATTAAGTCCGCCTCCATTTACATTGAGGGTTCCGAGTATAACGCAATTGCTGAGTGTTACATCTCCGTCTCCCAGATCCTCGGACAGAGTAAGATTATTTGTGTAAATCTTATCTTTTATAGTCCCTTCGGATTTAATTGTCGTATTGCTGGAAGTGATGTTTTCGTTATCCAGGATTTCACAGATGATCTTTGCTGTCTGTGCGCGAGTCAGACTGCTTGTAGGGTGGAGCAGACCGTCATCATAAGCGCCCAGGTAACCTTTACCAACGACTTTCTTCATGAACGGGTTGGCCCAATCAGCCACTGTATAACCGTCTTTAAAAGCAGACAGATTGGCTGTGGAACCGTATGCCGGTATAATACGGGCGATCATGACGGAAGCTTCCTGTCTGGATATTGCTTTATTCGGCATAAAAGTTCCATCGTCATAGCCGGCGACAAAGGTTGCAGCAACAGCTTTGCTTATATCCTGATAATACCATTCCCTGCTAGGTACATCTTTGAAGGTTATGGTTGCAGTAGCATTATTTCCTAGGGCTGCATTCATCATTTTGGCGAATTCAGCTCTGGTGACAGGTTTGTCCGGCAAAAAGGTACCATCCGGATACCCGCTGATAAATCCCAGTTGAATGCCCCGGGTAATGTAGGCTTTTGCCCAGTGGTTCCCGATATCCGTCGGTGTCGCAGCAGCCGCGATATCAGGAGCCGCCAGCCCGGGCGTCAGGAGCGCGAGGACCATCATAATAACTGTAAAAACGCTGAGAAAAGATTTCTTCATGTCAAATTCCTCCCTTAGATTTCCTCCCTTAAAGATCAAACAAATATACATGTAAATGATATAACTATGAGAACGGGAATAATCGGTACTACATACAAAAAAATTATACCATATAATGCTATCTTTATAACAGGGGGGCAGATAAATAGTAATTAATATTTAAGAATTAATTACAAATTGCTATGTCGATTGAAAACGCACGTAGACCGTTATATAATTAGACGCAGCAATAGGAGGTTCGTTTCAAGATAAGCACGGATTTTTATAATAAATGGGAACATTTTAATACCGGATCAAATCTAATATATGCATGAACTGTTGATAAGAATCGCAAATTGGAATTACTCAAAATAGATAAAGTGGAAGCTTCAAGAAAGTAAATAGAAAGGGGATCGACAAAATGAAACACAGAATTTTCAAGGCGCTGGCTTTTGCAATCGTTCTGACATTAATGGCCACATCGGCAGCATTTGCAGCCGTACCGCAGGATGTTACGGGGAAAGACTATGAGGCGGCGGTTCAGGCCCTAATGGATATCGGAGCTATCACCGGCGACACCGATGGGCTTTTCCATCCGGATAACAATCTGACCAGAGCACAGGCATGCAGCATCGTTGTCAAGACGATCAATCCGCCTTCGGCAGAGCTCTTTGGTACCGCGACACAAGCCATACCTCAAAGTGGGTTCACAGACCTGGGCGGCTACGGATGGGCAGCGCCATACATCAATTATGCCAGCAACAATAATATCGCTAAGGGTGTAGGAAACAATAAATTTGCTCCCGGGAGCCCTGTTACCACAGATCAGATGGTGACTTTCGTTCTGCGGGCGGCTGGTTATACGGATGCGGTTCTTGGTGGGACATGGCCGGACAATTACAAAGCGAAGGCTGCAGAACTCGGCCTATATAAAGGCCTCCCGGAAACTCTTCCGGTCAATGCCACCAAATGGATGGCCGCTCAATTTACCTATAACGCCATGGCGCTGATCGCGGCAGCACATGAAAAGCCAAGCGAACCAGGCCAGGTGGATCTTGCCGGATTGACCTATGGAACAGGAAGATTCGACGATAATATCACATCCTACGCCGGTAAACCACTTGCCAAAACTGTAACCGTTTACACTTATGGAGAAAAAGCCGATTACAGTGATATTATGACCCTCTCCAAGGACGTCACGGATTATACGTTGAGTTCTGTCTATAAATACAAAAATGTATCGACTCCGGCCTGGTACAAGATGTCCGGCGGACAGATCGTCCAGGTGATCCTGCCATATAACGTCGGCTTCAGCGGGTATGCCTACGGAGTCATCAATTCGACGTTTACCACGGTGAACGGTGCAGACGAAAGGGTAACTGGCCTTGATACCCTGACGGCAACCAGAGAAATCACCTGGCTTTGTGAAAAGGGACTTTCGGTTCCTGCCATTGTGAAAGGATCCGGTGAAATCTACGAAATGAAAACAACTGCCGGCGAGGTAAGGAATATCGCAACTGCCGGGTCTGCGGACATCATGGGCAAGCATTTCGTGGAAATCACTTCCACTCATGCATTTACAACAGTAGCCGATTATGAAAACGGAGCCATCGCTTTGACGGGCGCGGACACGGCGTACTATGAAGTAAAAGACAACACCTCTGTATATGTTGTGAACAAGGACGGCGAATATGCGGCAGGCAGCTTATCCAACATCCGTGAAGGCAGAGAGGTCAGACTCTATGATATCAGCGATGACGATTATGACAATGTTGATATCGTGGTAATCAACCAATACTAGAATATTAGAGTTATAATAAGAGAGAAGCAAATAATGTAAGCAACAACAAGAGAACCCCGCAGAGCATGCTCTGCGGGGTTCAGTATCGATATGCAAAAATCAAATCCTCAATATTCGCGTGGAAAAGCTGCGATTAATACATAATATTCGCGGGGAAAAGCTGCGATTAATACATAATATTCGCGGGGAAAAGCTGCATTATAATTTGACAACGGATCTATAATCTGCTAAAATTGAGGCAAAAGTGACAAAGGCGGAACGGTAAATGTTACAAAGGAAAATAACCGAAAATTTGATACAATGGAAAAATCAGCCCGATAAACGCTGCCTGGTTATTAAAGGTGCGCGTCAAGTTGGGAAAACATACATCATTGACAAGTTTGCTCGCGATCAATATAAAAATTATATCTACATAAATTTTGATGAAAATCCAAGCTATCAATTGATTTTTGATGGTGACTTTAGCGTTGAGACACTAATCAAACAAATATCATTGCGTGTACCGGGAGCAAAACTTGTCCCTGGAGAGACTTTGATATTTCTTGATGAAATACAGAATTGCCCACGAGCACGTACCGCCCTGAAATTTCTAGCAATTGATAAACGGTTTGACGTTATAGCTTCAGGTTCTTTGCTTGGGATAAACTATAAAGATGTACCATCTTTTCCGGTTGGATATGTAGAGCATCTGGAGATGTATTCTCTCGATTTTGAAGAGTTTTTATGGGCGAATGGGGTCTCTTCAGAATCAATCAATGATATAAAAGAATATTTTATTGAGAAAGAAAAAGTGCCAGCTGCAATGCATGAGAGAATGATGCAACTGCTGAAAGAATATATTGTTGTTGGAGGCATGCCAAGGGTAGTCAGTGAATTCATACAAACACATAATTTTGCCAGGGCCCTTAAATTGCAAAAGTCCATTATTAGCGATTATTTTGATGATATTGCGAAATACGCCGAGGGTGCTGAAAAGACAAAAGCAAGAGCATGTTTTCTTTCAATACCAAAACATTTGGCAAAAGATTATAAAAAGTTTCAATACAGCACTGTAGATAAAAATGGCAGTGCTAGAAAATATGGCGGGAGCCTTATGTGGCTTTATGATGCCGGGATAATAAATTTCTGCTATAATCTTGCGACTCCGCAGCTCCCATTGGAAGGTAATGCTAAAAGCGATATATTTAAAGTTTATATGAGGGATACAGGTCTTTTAATGGCAATGCTTGAGGACGGCTCTCAAGAGGATATCATGGATGGAAATCTTGGGATCTATAAAGGAGCAATATACGAAAATATCATTGCTGATATTTTTGGGAAGGCCGGAAAAAAGTTATATTACTTTGAATATAACTCGAAACTAGAAATTGATTTTTTTATACGGTATCAAAAGCGTGCAGTCGCTATTGAAGTAAAATCCGCGGAAAATACAAAAGCAAAATCAATGGATTCAGTAATCGAAAATTATGGTGTAGAGTATGGCATAAAATTATCGTCCAAAAATGTGGGCGTCAACGGCCAAATTGACAGTTATCCATTGTATATGGCGATTTTTTTATAACAGACTGTTCATTTAGTGTCATCAGTCTCAATTTGAACTTGCATATTTTTTCTTGGGTGGGACTTCTTTAATAGTTCCACTTTCTTTTCCTCTGTCGTGTGCAGGTATAGCTGTGTAGTGTTAATGGAGCTGTGTCCGAGAAGCTCCTGGATATATTTTGAATCCACATCTTCATTCAGCAGCGATGACGCAAAAGAATGCCGGAAGCTATGAGGCGTAACTCGGTTTTCTAGTCCGGCCATTTCGGCATACTTATGAATAAGAAACCGAACCGAAATAGGCCGCAAAAAATCATTATAACGATTAAGAAAAATATTGGGGGTTTTCGCATTGAGGGTCTTACGTAATTCGATCCAGCTTTCGAAAGCAGACAAGGCAGCCTCGTCAGTAATATAAGCTGCTCGCTCCTTTGACCCCTTGCCTAATATTCTTAAAGAGTGATTTTGTGTGTTATAATCGCTTAACAAAAGGCTGGTAAGCTCGCTCACCCTCATCCCACACGCGAACAGCAACTCAATGATCGCAATATCTCGCACTTTGGTCCTGAATCCTAAATCATTGGAAACGGGCAGGTTATAGACTATGCGTAATATTTTTTCGACATCGCCTATCAGAATAGTATTTGGAAGAGTTGGATTGTCTCTGATTTTCAATTGAAATTTTGCAAGAGGGCTCTCTTTTATTATTTCGTGGTATTCAAGATAAGAGAAAAACGCACTGAAAGCGGCAAATTTTCTTTTGATCGTTTTCACTTTGACATGTTTATTCAGCTCCGCAAGATAATCCTCCATCACAAAGCGATCGATTTTGAAGGGTTCAGTAATTGGAGGATCCAAATTTGCGAGGTATATCCGAAAATATCTTAGGTCGCATTCATAAGCCCTTATTGTACTGTCCGATAGCCTTTTCTGCGCCTTGCAATATCTCAAAAACCTGGCAGTCAACAGCTGCATTTTAATGGTATCTTCATTCGTGTTAATTTTCATCACCTCCTGGCAGGGGGATAAGCGCCGCAATATATGGTAAATAATACCATATATTGACAATATGTCAATGCCCCTACGGCTGAACTTTTGACTTTATAAGATAATTCGGTCGTTTTAATATTTATTAATGGTCTCACACTTCAAACTTTAACAGTGTTGTAACATCGCTGTAATGGACATTGTAAGAGGTTGCCAATATAATCAAAAATACAATAAAACCCTGAAAATTGAGCATGTTACGGCAATATTACGTCTTGTTACAGTTATATTACATTTCGCTCAATTTGTTGACTTAAGCCTCTTGGCAAGGCTATAATTTAGCGTGATAGGATGTGCGTATGATAATCATCATGGCGATACATCCCATCGAGAATGTCAAATTATCATTTAGAAGGGGATGGTAGTTTGCGCGGACTAGAAAACAAACTGACACCCCTTCAGAAATTATTTTTAAGGAGGATCAAAAATGAGGAAAGTACTTTCATTTGTGCTAGTTTTAGCACTAGTACTTGGAAGCTTCTCAATGGCATTTGCTGCTACACCTGCAAAGGGATTCAGCGATACTGATGCAGAAGCTGTAAGCGTACTTGCTGACCTCGGCGTTATCAACGGATATGCTGATGGCACTTTCAAGCCAGCTAACGTTGTAACAAGAGCTGAGATGGCTAAGTTGATCATCGTAGCATTGGGTCTTGAAGACTTCGCTACTGCAACTACCAGCAAGTATACTGACATGGCTGGAGCCGGATGGGCTCAGGGATATGTTGCTTATGCAACTAGCCTTGGAATCATCGTAGGTTATCCGGATGGAACATTTGGCCCAAGCAACCCTGTAACTTACAATGAAGCTTGCGCTATGATCGTAAGAGCACTCGGCTACACAGCTGACTTCTTACCTGGCGAATGGCCTGCAGAGTGGGTTGTTAAAGCTCAGACTCTCGGAATCCTTGATGGTGTTACTGCTGCCGGCGCTGCTGGTGCAACCAGAGGAAACATTGCTGAAATGCTTTACAACGCTCTTGAGCTTGAAATCGGTTATGTAAATAAGGATGGCGACTGGGTTGCTAATGCACCTCAGGATACAATGCTGATCAGACTTGGCGCAACCTTTATTGCTGCTGATGACACTAAAGCATTAACTGGTGCTGGATTCGAAGCTGATGGTATCATCTATGGAGATGAAGATTCCACTATCAACCTCAGACCTTTTGTTGGAGCTTATGCTGACAGATATGTTAATGATGATAATGAAATTATCAAAGTTGTTCCTGTAAGCGAATTCCTGACTGGCGATTATGACGTTAAAAATGGAGAATTTGATGCAGACAATGATGTAGACTATAACATTTCCGATGCTCTTGCTACAGCAAAAGCAATTACATTCGCTAATGGTGAAGAAGTTACAAAATCCACCGTTACTGATACAGCTACTGACATGACTATTGCAGTAGATCTTTCCGGAAAAACAATTAAAGAAGTATATTCTATAGCAACTTGGACAGCTAACGATTGGTTCCAGTTCGATAAAGACTACGCAGATGAAATAGCTGATGATCAGGAACTGGATACACACAAATTCATCCTTGATGACAATGATGAAATCGACATGAATTCGTTTGATTTACTTGGAGTAAATAGCTTAGATGCTATTGAAGAAGATAATGTTGTTTATGTATATGTAAACAACACTACCAGTGATCAGATCAGAAAGATCGAAGTTGGTACTGAAGTTGTTGAAGGAAAAGTTACTAAGATTTCCGGAGATGATTACACAATCGCTGGAAAAGTATACAACTTATCTGATGTAACTGACCCTACTAATCTTGAAGTTGGTGACAGCGGAACTGCGTATCTTGATTACAATGGCGACGTTGCATACTGGGATATAGATGATGCTGCATCTGGTAACTATGCAGTATTAGTTGCAAAAGACACCTCCACATCATTTGAAACTACGACAGTATCTGTTAAATTGTTCACTGAAGAAGGTGAGGAAATTACTCCTGTAGTTAAGGATGCTGTTTCCACAACTGCTTTAAGCATTGCAAATGATACAATCGTTGAATATTCACTTAATAGTGCTGGCAAAGTGGATAGCATTACTAAGGCTGCAGTTGCTTCTACATTAAGTGGCAAAACTTCAAAAGATGGTTCGCTGATCGGAACTACTCCAGTTAAGGATGGCGTCGTTGTATTCTTACAGGATTCAGATGGCGACTATACAATTGGTGATGTTAATGACTTTGACTCTGACATCAATACCGCAGGCATAACTCCAAATAAGTGTGTATTAGACAGTGGTAAGATTGCTGCGATATTGATCAGCGACGAAATCATCGGTGCAGAGTCTACGTTTGGTGTAATTAATACAACAAGCAAAGCAATTAATGCTGATGATGATGTTGTTCTGTATCTTGACGGATTCATTAATGGCAAAGTTTTGAGTGCATTTACTGATACTACAGACTATGCTGCTTATACAATCACAGCTAAAACTGCTCCATTACAGGTTATTGACGTCGACGCTGATGGTGTTGTCACAGATGTAAAGGACGTTGCAGCTGCTGATGTATACACATCATATACGGCGGTAGCAACAGTTTCTTCAATCGATGGAAGCTTAATTAAGATTGATGGTGCATATTACAAAGTTGCAGATAATGCAGTTATGTATGTTTGGAGCACCGATGATAGCGAGTGGGTAATTAAGACCTCTATTTCATCGCTGAAGGGTAAGACTGTCAAGATGTACCAAACTGACGAAGATGTCGTTGGATTTGATATCATTATGGCTTACTAGAAAAATTGACTTATTAAGCTCAGCTTCTATAGTTGAGTGGAGACAGATCTAAATAAAAAATAAACGTTTTTCCGGTAAAGAGTGTAGTCACTCTTTACCGGTTTTTAAATGGGGACTTAAAATCAAAATGTTGAGTAGACCATTTAAATACTATATATAAGCTGTCTGCTAAGAGGTAAATATTGGTTAAGCTGTAAGAAAATGGTCTGAAGGCAAACACGAAAATAAACTCGACTACTCCCAATATGATTAACGCAATAAAGAGACCGGCAGCAGTAGAAAGGTCTATACTGATAAAACGCTATATAATAGTAAAGGCGATTTACTGATCGATGTGCCTTGGGATAGAAACATCGAATTTAAACCAGTCATGGCTAAGTAACGCCAGAACACGAGAGCTCATGATATCGGGGCAAAGATCTAAACGGTGCGTATAGGAAAAGGATGCCCACAAACGAAATTAAGGGCTCTAAGCTTTTATATGGAGAGCAAGAGACGTAATTGGCATGTGACTTGGTTTAAGCGAGAGCGATAGATTCCGGCTTCTCGTAACGGATGACATGAAAATCGAGGCATGAAACATATTTTGATTGCCAGTATGGACGGGCTAACAGGAGTTCCGAATCCAATCGCTGAAGTTTCCCGAAGATAGAACTTGAATGTTATTATTCTCCAACCAGTAGGAATACCACCAAGTTCGTTTCCAATAAAGAACTGAAGCGGTTCATGGCGGGTCTGAAGATAATATTTTTCGCAACTAATCCATAAACAGCCCTGTTTGGGAGTGATACCTTTGCAGAGAAAAGTGCAAACATTACCAGAAAGACCATATCTTGCTCTAAACTCGCGAGATCATTTAGATCTTCAACCACCCAATATGCAAGAAATGGATTGCTAAATTATTAGAACCAATTTGATATCGTCTATCTGGCCATGAATGAGGTGACTAAAAATGAGTCAGAGCCGTAAGGATTGGGATAAGATCTGTACTAAACCGGTTACATACTGAATAATTGCCCTGAATTGTAAACCATATTGGTCTAGAGGGATTCGGTGTTTTTGAATATAAAAATACAAGTAGACGGATACTATTAATTTCTTCTGGTGTTAAAAAATCAGGCGAAAAGTAATTTTTATATTATACCCTTTCGATAAATATTCTTGCATTAGTCCAACTCCCCTTAATCTGTTGGGCTACCAAGGATTGGAAGCCCCCACCCATACGCTGGATCTTTCCCTTCTTCGCCAAGACCCATACAATGAATTTGAAAATATTGATATACTTGTTCTTGAGTAATATCTGCATCCTTCGATCTCAGTAGCCCAGCCATGCCACATAGAAATGGGCTTGCATAGCTTGTACCGCTCTGATATCCCATAAACATAGAGAAATCAGCATCTTCGCTAGTTCTGTAACCAGAAATACTACCATCACTTTGCAAGTAAACACCAGAGACCATGATAAATGCGCCATAATATTTATTAGTCATTTCACCTTCGTTGCCGGCTGCACCGAATCCTATTAAGTTATACCTTTTCATCTTCTCACGCATCCACGATGCCCATTTCAAATTAACTTCGGTGGTTCCGCTAGCTGTACTGTTATTAATTAATGTTACATTATATTTTTCAATGAATTCATCAAAAGGCATATTTAAATCATCAGTTGTATAGCATGTTACATAAGCTTCAATAACACCATTCTTGTCAATTGTCCCCCCAATTGAGCCGCGTAATATTCTCGCATCTGGCAAAATGGTCTGGAGAATATTACCGCAATTTATACTATGTTCAGTGTTCCCTGTATCATCGTGAAAGATTGTCAAGCCCTTGCCGGTATATCCAGCTGCGTTCCATTCACTTATATTTACTTTTTCACGTTGCTTTATACTATCGCTATCGACAAGAAAGAACCCACCCTTTTCCAGCTGAGCTTGCATTTCATTAGCTTTTTCTTCGTAAATATCTTTAAGCTGTAAAGCCTCCTCGTTATTAGGGTCATATCTGAATACTAATTTGAGTTTATTGTTGGCATTAATATATTCTTTTCCGGCAAAATATTCTTTGGCCGTATCCAAGATTTCATCAGTTATATGTTTAAGCGAGCGTTTTTGTAATTTTGCCACTTTGTCATATTCGGGGTAAGATTCCGGTATTAGTTTTGTTTCTTCATAAGCACTTTCAAAGTTACGATCTTTAAAAGCTGCTAGCGCTTTCTGATAATGTATAATTGATTCGATTAAGATGGCGGATTCTGTTGTATCGCTATTTTCTAAATAGTTAATTGCCTCTTCGAAGTTATCGTTGTTAAGTGCTTCGATTCCTTTTTTAAAATTTGCGTTTTCATTAATTTCAACTTTTACGCAATAAAGAAAAGAAATTAAAGCAATGGTAAAAAATAGTATGATTATCGACAATAAAATTTTCTTTCTGTTAGATACTTTAGACATTAATTACCACCTTGCCATTGACATCTGATTATTCAAGAATATCAGCCAAATACAAACTTGATTAATTTAAACATTATTATTACTTATAAATGATAACTTGAAATACTTAGTACATCACACATATTTCTTCTAGGATTAATCAAGGAGCTAAGCAGATTAACGAATACATTGAATAACTATAACATATAAATTGATCTTCTCAAATAATTTGATGTTAAATAATATTAGCTTACAGGTTGCATTATAATAGCTGAATATTCGGTTACAAACTTGACATAGTTAGAATATGAGAGTAAGTTATTACCATGTTCTAAAAATGAACGTTCATGAAATGAACTGTTTTCTTGGGGAGATTTACTATGTCTGAAGATCTGGATATTTTAAAATTGGTTGCCAATAATCCTGCCATATCACAAAGGAAAATTTCTGAGCAGACAGGAATATCTTTAGGCCAGGTTAATTTTTTAATCAAAAAATGTGTTAAAAAGGGATTAATAAAGATTGAAGGACAGACCGCAAAATCAATCAAATATAACATAACACCGAAAGGTTTATTTGAAAAGGCTGAGTTAACAAGACAATATATTAAGGCATCCTATTCTGCTGTTTTGAAATTAACCGAAACAATAAGGGATATTGAAGATAGTTGTAAAAAGAGCGGGAAGATACTTTTTGTATCAGGGGAAGAAGATGAATTGATGGCGATCGCTCGTTTGGCACTTGATCCAGAATGTTTTCTAGAAAAGAAAGGCGAAAATGTTGTTCATTTGAATACAAGGGATTTCATATGACAAAAGAAACGGCAACCAGAACAGTCGCGCAAACCGCTCTATGGATGTCCATCCTAACGCTAGGCTCAAAACTACTTGGCTTCATACGCGAAATGGTAATGGCAGGTTTTTTTGGTACCAGCTACATAACAGATTCGTATGTTATGGCACTTGCAATACCAAGTATAATCTTTGCCGGTTTTTTTAGCGCTATTAATACGACTTATTTGCCTTTATACTCAAGAATAGCGGAAAAAGAAAGTGCTGATAGAGGGCTGATGTTTACCAACCAAACAATGAGTATTGCTATATTAATAGCCTCTGTTTCTGCGATAGCCGGAATTATATTTTCAGACCAGATTGTAAATATTTTTGCCTCGGGTTTTTCAGGTGAAAAGGCGGAATTGACGAGCAGCTTTTTAAAGATTAGTTTTTCATATGTCCTTTTCACCTCTCAAGTCGGCATTCTTGAAGCCTATTTAAGATATAGAAATGTATTCCTCGCCCCCATTCTAATTGGATATTCACAGAATGTAATTGTTATTTTAACAATTCTCATCAGTGCAATTTATAATTTTAGACTGCTAGCCTGGGGGTGGATGATTGCCTATGTTATGCAACTACTTATAATGTTGCAGATTTCCAAGCAGTATAAATTTAGTTATAAACTTACATCAAAAATCGGAAAGACAGCAAAAAAAGTCGCCATGCTCTCATTGCCAGTCTTTATAGGCAGCTATATTAATCAAATCAATGTCTTTGTAGATAAAACATTGGCGTCCAGATTGCCTGAAGGGAGTGTCGCAGCACTTAATTACGGAAACCTGCTAGTCGGGCTAATAACAGGCTTGACAATATCTATAATGATGACTGTTATATATCCCAAAATGACTCAAGCACAAGCCCTCGAGGAATACCAAAATTTTAATAAAATGGTATCAACAGGATTTAATTTGATTTGCATTATTGCTATACCATTCACACTCGGTGCAATGATTTATAGCAGACAAATTGTTCAAATCATTTATGAACGCGGCGCCTTTGATCCTGCAGCTACAGCACTTACAAGTACAGCCTTTTTATTTTATTCTGCAGGCATGCTTTTTACTTCGTTAAACGTGTTATTCACGCAAACTTACTATTCCATGCATAATATGAAAACACCTATGGTTTGCGGTGCATTAGGTGTTATAATTAATGTGACGCTAAACCTAGTTTTAATTAAATTTATGGCACATGGGGGGCTTGCATTGGCAACTAGTATCGCCGCATTCTGCAATGCCGGATTTCTATATTTTGGCCTGAAAAAAAAATATTCGTCTATTGTCATTGTGGAATCTAAGCCAAAGATAAGGAAAATTATTTTTGCGGCCGTGCTTTCTATAGGTGCGTCATATGTATTCTATTTGATTCTATTTAACAATATTTGGATTCCAAGAACGATGTTGATGGCTGTGACTGTTCTGATAGCCATACTTATTTACTTGGCTTTACTAAAAATACTTCATATTGATGAATTAAACTTTTTAAAGAAATTAATATGATATAACTCTATCTGGTGTTTAGATTAAGCGATATAGGAGCGAAATTATAATGGATTATATAATAAATATGTTGGCTAGACCAAAGAAAATTACGACTTCGCAAATGGACGAAAAAAATGTTGATAAGGCTATGAATATCTATTTAAAGAATGCTATTGTTTCATTATGCTCAGTTAAAATACATAATCCGGAGATTGAATGTCTTTTATATGTTAATTTTAATGTTGAGAAAAGTATTCATGATTTATTGTATAGATTTGGAATAAAAATCATATTACTTGATTTTGGAGATCATTCAATTGGAGACCAATATAATTGGAATATTGTAAACTATAGATATGATGTTATGAGAAATTTATGTAATTTTATTAATGACTCAGATAGGATTATCATGCTAGATACAGACACAATATGTATAAACAAACTGACAGCTGTTTACAAAGAAATTGGCTCTCATTTATTAATGTATGACGTGCAGCATTCTTTGGATCACAAGGATAGAGAGGCTATAATAAATAATTATAAAAAACTATACGGATGTGATTCTATAATCACTCATTATGGCGGCGAATTCATAGGAGCAAATGGATTATTGCTTAAAAAGCTATATCAAGCTTGTTGTAAAGTTATAAAGGACTCTAATGATATTACTGGATTAACAAATTGGAATGATGAGCATATAACTTCCATAGCAATAAATAATGACTTGATATATAACGTTCGCAATGCAAACGCTTATATTAATAGATATTGGACCGGAAGAGGGTTTTATTTGACATCAACCAACTATATCAGCAATCCGGTCAGTATTTGGCATATTCCAAACGAAAAAAGGTATGGGTTCCTCATAATCTACAAATATTTCCTAAAACACGCAGACTTTCCCAAAGTTGGCAGGATGGCAAAAATATTTGGCTTTCACAGAGCAAAAAGGCCATTTAGTATAAAATTTTATTCTAGCCGTACAATTAATAGAATACTATCATCATGGAATAAATAGTCCAAATTAAAACGTTTAGCAAATGCTTTATAGAATAAAAAATCAGTTAAATGGATTACAAAAATGGATCGAGAAAGGTATCGAAATGCAACCAGAAATAAGTTTTGTCATACCGGTTTATAATCTCCAAAGCTACATAATCAGAAATATTGAGTCATTGATTAACATTAAAACAATTCCAATTGCAATGATTTATATCGATGATGGATCGAAGGATCAAAGCTTAGAGCTATTATAAAAATATTTATATGATCAGAGAGTTAAATTATATAGGAAGGAAAATGGGGGCATTGCAGAAACAAGAAATCTCGGATTGAATATGGCCTCGGGTAAATATATAGTATTTTTAGATGGAGATGATTATATAAATACTACTTTATTTGAAAATTTATACAAAGCTTATAGTAAATTGGAACCAGATATTTTAATTTGGGGTTACAAAGCATTTGACTATAACGGTAAAATACTATATGAGAATAAAATTAAGTATGAATGCATAAATAATAAAATGATTAATGGAAAGGACTATTTAATTAATTATGATTGCCCAGAAACTGTTTGGATGCAGATGTATCGTTTGGGATTTTTGAAAGAAAATCGTTTAGAATTTTCTATTGAATTAAAACACAACGAGGATACAAATTTTATACCCAGAGTTCTATATTATGCGAAGAAAATCGCATTATCACAAGAGCGACCAATCTGTTACGTTATTCGAGAAAACTCCATATCACACGTCAGGTCTGTAGAAAGGTGCTATTATTCATTGCTTTCGGGGAAACTACTTAATAAATTCAATATATCCAAAGTCGCCGAAGTTAAAGTCAAGAGTAAAATGGATAAAATAGTGAATAGATAATTTTCGAATTGCCTCCACTTAGCAGTTCAGTACAATATTCCATTAAAGAAATTATTGGAGGATGAACTAATTAAAGAACCCCTTTTTAACCATCTTCGACAGGTACAGGGATTAAAGTATAAAGTCGCACTACAAATGCTAGAGCATAAAATGTACTATCAATATGAAACAATATATAAGTTGTATAATAATATAAGAAGAAAGCTAAATATAATTCGCTAATGATGTAGGGGTATGAAATGAGAATCACAGTAATTGGAACGGGATATGTTGGACTTGTAACGGGTGTTTGTCTTGCCGCCTATGGGAATGAGGTTGTCTGTGTAGATACAGATAGTGATAAAATAAGCAATCTAAATATGATGAAGCCTCAGATTTATGAACCCGGCCTTGAAGAAATGCTTGCTGATAACTTCAATGCAGGGAGGATCAAGTTCACTTTATCAACAGCAAAAGCTTTGAAAGATACAGAAATTTGCTTTATATGTGTTGGAACGCCTCTTGGCGAAGATGGCAGAGCTGATCTGAACCATGTTCTTTCGGCAGCAAGAAATATCGGGCAGCATATAGCGGGGCAGTTAATAGTAGTCAATAAATCGACCGTCCCCGTTGGAACCGCAGATTTAGTTACAGAATCAATTAAAAAAGAATTAGCCCTCCGCGGTGTTGATTACGCATTTGAGGTGGTTTCTAATCCAGAGTTTTTAAAGGAAGGGGCGGCCATATCTGATTTTATGAGGCCGGATCGAATCATTATCGGAACAAGCAGCTCAGGTGTCCAGAAGAAAATGCATGAGTTGTACAAGCCTTTTATACTCAATACTGATAATTTTATTGTGATGGACATTAAAAGCGCTGAAATGACTAAGTATGCTGCAAACGCAATGTTGGCTACAAAAATATCTTTTATGAATGAACTATCTAACATCTGCGAAAGAACCGGCGCCAATATTAACCGCGTTAGAAAAGGGCTTGGCAGTGATAGTAGGATTGGATATTCTTTTATCTATGCCGGCTGCGGCTACGGTGGAAGTTGCTTCCCCAAGGATGTCAAAGCATTGATTAAGACTGGTATGGAGAACGATTATGAACCATTGATCCTGCAGGCGATCGAAACGGTAAACGAGCAGCAAAAGCAAATCATTCCAAACAAAATCGTTAAGAAATATGGCGATGATTTGTTTGGCTATACTTTTGGTGTTTGGGGCTTATCATTTAAACCCGATACGGATGATATGAGATATGCGAGCTCCATTACTATCATCAATGAATTAACTTGCCGTGGCGCAAAAGTAAAAGCATATGATCCAAAAGCTACGCATCAGGCGCAGTCTATATATTTGAAAGATAATGATTTCGTGCAATATGTCGAAGATAAATATGAAGCATTGAAAGATGCTGATGCGATGATCTTGATAACAGAATGGAAAGAGTTTCGAAGCCCCGATTTTAATGAAATAAAGAAGATGCTCAAGACGCCAGTTATTTTTGATGGACGCAATCAATATGATGCCGATTCACTGAAAGAAATCGGATTTGAATACCATCAAATCGGTGTTCCTCCTGTAAAATGGGAGCCTATCATATGAAAAATATACTCATTACAGGTGGCGCGGGGTTTTTAGGATCTAATCTTTGCGAAAGATTAATTAATAAGGGAAACCATATCATATGTATAGATAATTTTTATACTGGCCGTCATTCTAACATTGGCGGAATGATTAAAAATCCTTCGTTCGCGCTTATAGAATGCGACATAGAAAATGCTGTAGAACTAGATTTCAAAATACGCACAGTCATTCGCGGTGGAATAGATGAAATCTATAATTTGGCTTGTCCGGCAAGCCCTCCACAATATCAAAAAAGCCCCACAAAAACAATCAGAACCAATGTGATTGGAGCAATGAATATGCTCGATCTGGCAACGAAACATCATGCAAAAATATTGCAAGCAAGTACCAGTGAGGTTTACGGCGATCCCACGGTACACCCCCAACCTGAAAGCTATAGAGGGAATGTTAATCCAATTGGTGTACGAGCCTGCTATGACGAAGGCAAGAGGTGTGCGGAAACACTCTTTTTTGATTATAATCGGGAGAATGGAACAAAGATTAAGGTAATCAGGATATTCAATACATTTGGCCCACGAATGGATCCAGAGGACGGTCGCGTAATATCAAATTTTATCATTCAAGCTTTGTCAAATAGAGATTTGACGATTTATGGAGACGGGAGTCAGACGCGCTCGTTTTGTTTTGTGGATGACCTGATTGACGGGATGATTAAAATGATGGGCAGCAGAGAAGATTTTTTAGGACCAGTAAATATCGGAAATCCGACAGAATTTACTATCCTGGATCTGGCTGAAAAGATCATCAAAATGACTGGTTCTAGATCAAAAATAACCTTTATGCCATTGCCAGCGGACGACCCGACACAGCGGAAACCTATAATAGAATTGGCTGAAAGAGAATTAAATTGGTATCCTAAGATTTCATTGGATGAAGGCCTTAATAGAACAATTAAATACTATAAGAACTTACTTGAAGATTAACTATACGCGGGGGAATAATGGATTTTAAACTTACAACTCCTGTTGTTTTTATTGTTTTCAATAGGCCAGAGACAACAGCCAGAGTATTTGAAGAAATAAGAAAAGCGAAACCCGAAACGCTCTTATTGATAGCAGATGGGCCTAGATATTATAAGCCGGGTGAAGAAGATAGATGTGAGCAAGTTAAAAGAATTGTAGAAAACATAGACTGGGACTGCACTGTGCTGAGGAATTACTCCGATAAGAATTTGGGCTGTAAAATTCGAATTTCCAGTGGCCTTGAGTGGGCCTTTGAAAATGTTGAGGAAGCTATTATACTTGAAGATGATTGTTTGCCAAATCAGACTTTCTTTAGGTTTTGTCAAGAACTATTGCAAAAATATCGCAATGATGAAAGAATAATGCATATCTCAGGAACGAATGTACATTCGAGTGAACTTGAGGACAAATATAGCTACTATTTTTCCGGACTAGCACAAATTTGGGGATGGGCGACATGGAAGCGGTCTTTCAAAAATTTCGATGTTAAACTAAGTGATTGGCCATATAATCGCAATAGTGATTTTCTTAATCCGATTATATACGACTTGTGGTATAGAAAATATGTTAGAGACGTTTTGACCGATATTTATAATGGATGCGTTGATACTTGGGATTATCAATGGAACTACTCGATTTGGAAAGAAGAGGGCCTTTGTATTAATCCTAATATAAATTTAATTTCAAATATAGGATTTGGTGAAGATGCAACCCATACGAAAAAAAAGAATACTTTTTCTGATAGATTAGTTTTCGATTTGGAATTTCCAATCAAACATCCTTCAACTATATCTAAAAATATTGAGTTGGATGTAAAGGAAATATCTAACAACCGACAAGATTGGAAATATAAATTTTTGCCATATCCTGTTTTCAAAACATTAAAGTGGATTAGGAATAAAATGAGAAGGATAAAGTCATTGAGATGAAAATACTGCAAATTAATACAGTCTGTGGATCTGGAAGCACGGGTAGAATTTCTGCAGATTTATGCAGAAAAATAACCGCAATGGACGAAATCTGCTTTGTTGCTTACGGGAGGGGAACCCATCCTGATGATATAAATATATTTAAGATAGGCACTAAAATTGATCAATTATATCATGGGATTATGACCAGAATTTTTGATGACCATGGCTTTTATTCCAAGAAAGCGACTAAAAATTTAATAGAATTTATAAAGCATTTCGACCCGGATATCATTCATCTGCATAACATACATGGTTACTTTATAAATATTGAGATTTTGTTTAAATACTTGAAAGAGTCAAATAAACCAGTGGTATGGACTCTGCACGATTGCTGGTCATTTACAGGACATTGTGCGTATTTTGAATATGCGCAATGCACTAAATGGATGAAAGGCTGTTTTGATTGTCCTCAAAAGGAGGGGTATCCAAGCAGTAAAATTTTCGATAATAGCAGGAAAAATTATACACGGAAGCAGGAATTATTTAACTCAGTTAAGAATATGACAATTGTTACCCCTTCCTATTGGCTTGCAGACAGGGTAAAGAAATCATTTCTTCACTCACATCCGGTACGCGTTATAAACAACGGAATACAGCTAGACATATTCAGGCCAGCTGTTAATCGAGAAGAATTAAAGCTTAAATATGGTTGCCTTAATAAATTCGTTACACTTGGAGTTGCAAATATATGGGAAGAACGAAAAGGATTGAAATTCCTTTACCAGATAGCAGAAAGATCAGATATTGATACACAACTGATAATTGTTGGACTAGATGAACGACATAAGCAGCAAGTTCCCAAGAATATTACAATAATACCGAGGACGAATAACCTTGAAGAATTAGCAGAGTTATATACGATGGCTGATGTTTATATTAATCCCACTCTGGATGATAATTTCCCAACAACAAATATTGAAGCTTTAGCATGCGGAACTCCAGTCATAACATTCGATACTGGTGGCAGCCCTGAGATAATAGATGAAAAATGCGGAATAGTTGTTGAGAAAGGGAATGTCAATGGCATCCTCGATGCAATTCAGAGAATAAAAGAGGGAGCCATTCAAAGTACAGACTGTATTAACAGGGCTCATTTATATAATAAAGAGGCCAAATATCAGGAGTATTTAACTTTATATAAAGAAATAATCAAGGTATTATAAATCGTTTATTGCAATGTGAAACTACGGAGGTAAAAATGCACATCATACTCTTGTCAGGAGGTTCGGGGAAAAGGCTTTGGCCGTTGTCCAATGACATCCGGTCAAAACAATTCCTGCAGCTTTTACCAAATGGAAACGGAAATCTCGAGTCTATGGTGCAGAGAGTATACCGTCAGCTCAAGGAAGTTGGCGGCTGGAGTTCCATTACCGTGGCTGCAGGCGCAAGCCAAAAGGACCAATTGCAGGTCCAGCTTGGTCCGGATGTCAACATTGTAATAGAACCTGAACGCAGGGATACTTTTCCGGCTATAGCCCTTGCCTGCACCTATCTGGTGGACAAGTTCGGCGTTGGAGAAGAAGAACCGGTGGTGATCATGCCTGTCGATTCTTTCGTGGACATTGAATATTTTAATAATCTATCCAGATTTAAAGACATTCTGGAATCCGGAGCATGTCTGCTGGTTCTAATGGGAGCCTTACCTACCAGACCTTCTGAAAAATACGGTTATATTGTTCCGATTGATGGAGGAGCAGAAATATCTGATGTCAGCAAATTCAAGGAGAAACCCGATACGAAAGCCGCTGAGGAATTGATACGCCAGGGAGCGTTATGGAATTGTGGGGTATTCGGACTCAAACTCGGATACGTTCTGGATATTTTGAAGAGCAAATATGGCATCACAGACTTTTCATATACAACGATGAGAGAACAGTTTCTGACCCTTAATAAAACCAGCTTTGATTATGAGGTCGTTGAACATGCGGATAAAATAAAAGTGCTTCGGTATACGGGATCGTGGAAGGACCTGGGGACGTGGGAAACCCTGTCTGAGGAAACTGCTGAGGATATCACCGGCAATGCCAAGGCCGATGATTTTTGCATAGATACATATATCTACAATGAACTGGAAATCCCGCTGGTAGCGATGGGCTTGAAAAATACCGTCGTAGTGGCAAGTAACGATGGCATACTCGTGGCAGAAAAAGGCGAAACCTACCGGCTCAAGGATTATCTGAAGGATATGGATAGCCGCCCGATGTATGAAGAAAAAAGGTGGGGCAGTTATAAAGTGATTGAGCATACATTTTATAAAGACGGCACAGAAGCGCTTACCAAAAAGCTGATGCTGAAGGCCGGCGGGCAAATCAGTTATCAATATCATAATCACAGAAAAGAAGTCTGGACGATCATCAGCGGAGAGGGTCTGCTCTATAAAGACGGGCTGAAAAAGGAAGTATCCGCCGGAGATGTCATCACGATTTCGGAAGGCGAAAAGCATGGGATTATGGGAATTACCGACATGGAGATGATCGAGGTCCAGCTTGGAAGCATGCTTGTGGAGGAAGACATTATCCGATTAGAGATGGAATGGTAACTGAATCAAAAGCGAATTTTGTTATAATATGGCAGGAGGAATAAGATGGGTAAAGTTGCGTTAATCACAGGGATCACAGGCCAGGATGGATCATACCTTGCGGAATTTTTGCTGGATAAGGGGTATGAAGTTCATGGAGTGATCAGAAGGAGTTCTTCTTTCAATACTGATAGGATAGAACATCTGTATATTGATGAAGCGATCAAGGACATGCATGCCAAAAGAAAAATCGAGCTTCACTATGGCGACATGACGGATTCCACCAATCTGATCAGGCTTGTTAAAGAAATCCAACCGGATGAGATCTACAATCTTGCGGCGCAGTCCCATGTAAAGGTATCTTTTGAAGTGCCGGAATACACTGCCGACACCGACGGACTTGGCGTGCTGAGGCTTCTCGAGTCTGTAAGATTTCTCGATATGGCTGATAAAGTCAGGATCTATCACGCATCTACTTCTGAGCTTTTTGGAAAAGTACAGGAGATACCGCAGAAGGAGACGACTCCCTTTTATCCGAGAAGCCCGTATGCATGTGCTAAATTGTATGCATATTGGATCATTAGAAACTATCGGGAAGCATATAATATGTTTGCAGTGAATGGGATCCTGTTTAATCACGAGGGAGAAAGACGCGGAGAAACCTTTGTTACCCGTAAGATAACCCTGGCAGCTGCCAGGATAGCACGAGGCAAGCAGAAAAAATTATATCTTGGCAACCTTTCTGCAAAACGGGACTGGGGTTATGCCAGAGATTACGTAGAATGTATGTGGCTGATGCTGCAGACTGAAAAACCGGACGATTATGTGATCGCCACTGGAGAGACCCATACAGTGAGAGAATTTTGTGACTTGGCTTTTCGCGAAGCGGGGATCGAACTTGAGTGGCAGGGTGAAGGCATCAATGAGAATGCCATAGACAAGGCTTCCGGGGAAATCCTGGTTGAAGTTGACCCAAAATATTTCAGGCCAACCGAAGTTGATCTGCTGCTTGGAGATCCTTCCAAGGCAAAGACAGAACTGGGCTGGAATCCGACAACAACAAAATTTGAGAATCTCATAAAATTGATGATGAAATCCGACATGGAGCTAGTTGAAAAGGAAGACCATATCAGGCAGGAATATTTTTAGAAAAAACGTTTTTTGCTGCAATAGCATTTTCGGAGGTCATGATGGATAAAAAAAGCAAGATCTATATTGCTGGACATAAAGGTCTGGTTGGATCCGCAATAACAAGAAAGTTGATTGAAAAAGGTTTCGACAATCTTGTGTTGAGAAGTCATCAGGAGCTTGAGTTGACTGACAAAAAAGCAGTAGAAGGATTCTTTGCGTCAGAAAAACCGGAATACGTATTCCTTGCAGCTGCAAAAGTGGGCGGGATCAATGCAAACAGTACTAAGCCGGCTGATTTTTTCTATATCAATTCTATGATACAGAACCATATTATTCACAGCGCTTATCAATTCGGTGTCACGAAGCTCCTCTTTTTAGGCAGTTCCTGCATATACCCCAAGCTTTGCCCTCAGCCTATCAAAGAAGAATATCTTTTATCAGGCTATCTGGAGGAGACTAACGAAGCTTATGCTCTTGCGAAAATAACCGGCCTGAAGATGTGCCAATATTATAACAAGCAATACGGCACGAATTTTATCAGCTGCATGCCAACCAACCTATATGGGCCTAACGATAATTTTGATCTGGAAACCTCCCATGTATTGCCTGCTTTGCTGTGCAAGTTTCATGAAGCGAAGATTTCAGGCAGCCCAAAGGTAGAGATCTGGGGCAGCGGAAATCCTTTGAGAGAATTTCTCCATGTGGATGATATGGCCGATGCCTGTGTCTTTTTAATGGAACGGTATAGAGGGATGGAACATGTAAACATAGGAACCGGTAAAGAACTTACAATCAGAGAACTGGCTTTGCTAATCAAAGAAATTGTGGCATACGAGGGGGAACTCATTTTCAATGCAGACAAACCGGACGGAACACCGAGAAAGCTTCTCGATGTCTCAAAACTGAATAGCTTGGGTTGGAAGTACAACATCGAATTGCCGGACGGGATCAGCAGCACATATAAATGGTTTTTAGAGAACGGGAAAGAACGGTGAAAGTAAATTAATGGAAGAAAATCGTAAAATGGATGGAAATATCAAAGTTTCGATTATTACAGCCACCTACAACTCTGCATCGTCAATAGGCGATACGCTGCTTTCAGTGCTGGATCAGACCTACGGGAATATCGAGCATATTATTGTGGACGGTGCGTCTTCCGATGAAACGATGAATATCGTGAAATTTTGTGAGCCTCGATATGAAGGCCGCTTACGTTATATCAGCGAGAAGGACAATGGGATTTATGATGCACTGAACAAAGGAATATCTATTGCATCAGGTGATGTTATTGGATTTTTACATTCAGATGACTTTTTTTATAGCGAAAATGTTGTTGAAAAAATTGTTTCGGAGTTCGCGGGAGATCCATATTTGGAAGGGATATATGGAAATCTGGCTTTTGTCAGTGCTGAGGATACACAAAAGATCAAACGTATCTGGATCGCCGGCAAAGGGAGCTTCCAGACGGGCTGGACCATACCTCATCAGACTCTTTACCTAAAAAAGGCTGTTTATGAACAATTTGGCGGATATTTGACAGACATGCGGAATGCAGCGGATAATGAGTTCATTTTGCGTGTTGTGAAAGACGGGAAAATCAAATTGGCGTATATAAATGAAATATTGGTCGTGATGAAGCTCGGCGGCGCAAGCACTAAAGATCTGAACAGCAGCAAACTGGGCTTTCAGGAGGTGCAGCGAAGCCTGGAGATGCACAACATTAAATTCCCTTACATCGTGAATACGATCAGGCTTGTTAGCAAGATCAAACAGGTTCTGTATGCAAGGATCAAAAATCTGACTGGCGGAGAACGGGGGAAATCATGAGAATTCTGCTTACAGGCGCCACGGGACATTCCGGAAGGTGGTTTATCAAGAGGCTGGCAAAAGAGGGATTTGATGGTGAACTGGTCTGTATCGTCCGGGAAGGCCGCGACCTCTATCACCTGAAAGAAAGCGGCTTGAATTTTACAGTGGTAAATTGCCCGGTGGAGGATGTCGATCAGTTAGAAATCGCCATGCAGGGAGTCGATATCGTTCTTCATATCGCGGGCATACAAGTCAGTAATTATATCATGGAAGCTGTTTTGGCAAACCAAATTGAATGGACTATCTTAGTGCACACCACAGGCAGATACTCCCGCTATAAAAGCGCGTCTGCGGAATATATCCGGATCGAAGATCAGATATTAAAAGACCGGACAAGAGGATTATACAAAAATGTCACAATAGTCAGGCCCACCATGATTTACGGATCTACAATGGATGCCAATATGCATAAGCTGATCCTTTATCTGAATAAGCATAAATTTTTCCCGCTTTTCGGCAAAGGACGGAATCTGATGCAACCGGTCCATGCCAGGGACTTGGGGAATGCATATTATGATATCATATCCAAACCGGAAACAACCAAAAATAAGGAATACAACTTACCCGGAAGGGAAGCGCTGCCTTATCGGGATATTATCAACACGGTATCAAAACTGCTTCAAAGTAAGAATATCATCATACAAATCCCTTTGGGGCTATCAATTTTTGCAGCCAGGGTCTATAACGGTTTGTTCGGCGATAAAGCGATTATTACGGTTGAACAGGTTCTTCGGATGCAGGAGCATAAAGATTTCTCTTATGAAAAGGCTTTTAGGGATTTCGGATATGATCCCATCAGCTTTGAACAGGGTATTTCGGAAGAAATCGCTGATATGAAAAAGGCGGGGCTGATCTGACATCTCAAAAAGTTCGTCAGAATTCAGTCTCGCTTGTTTTTTTGATTCGGGCCTCCCTCCAGGACGCCCTTTTGTGATATGACATTGACTAGCGTCATCAATAGAATTTTCAAGTCCAAAGTAAAACTTATATTCCTTGCGTAGTAGCCGTCTAGAACGGCCTTTTCTTTAATAGGCAATTCGTCCCTGCCGTTTACCTGCGCCCAGCCTGTGATGCCGGGTTTGAGGCTTGGCACATCAAGACGGTTTCGCTCCTCGATCAGGTCGAATTGATTCCAAAGTGCCGGCCGTGGTCCGATAAAGGACATTTCACCTTTTATAATGTTGAACAGTTGGGGAAGTTCATCCAGGCTGGATTTCCTTAAGAATTTTCCGGTTCCGGTGATATAGTTTTCTGCTCCCCCAAACATGTGCGTAGGAACATCCTTTGGTGTATCCGTTCGCATCGTCCTGAATTTATAAATATTAAATTCGTTATTATTTTTCCCGACCCTTTTCTGCTTAAACAAAACCGGACCCTTTGAATCCAGTTTGATAGTCAGCGCCAGCATTGCCAGAATCGGCGAAAGAACCACAGTGAGTACTGACGCGAATAATGTGTCAGAAATTTGTTTGAAGAATAAATATCTTTTCATCGAGAGATTTACTCCTTCACAGGTTTCGTTTTTCTTGCCAGCATCATATTAATTGCTATACCGGTGCCTAATAGGCCATAGAACATTGGCATGACGGAAACCGAAGAATCGTCCACCAGACCCGTAACAGCGAAGCCAATGATCCCTAAGGCGATCCCTGCTCCAGCGAAATCAATAAATGATTCATAATTACGTTTCCTGAAGGTTCTGACGCTTTGAACCGCATAAAGGATCAAAATAGCCAGGAAAGCAAATACTGATATCATACCGGTGCCGATCCACATGCCCATATATAGGTTATGAGGCTTATCTACAATGATATTGATATTGCTGCTGAAGGTGCCCGAATTATATTTACCTACATAATCCTGATGCGGGAAGTAAATGCAATACGTGTCCGCTCCATGTCCCAGCAGCAGAGCATCTTTCATCATTGGGATCGTCCGGGACCAGATATATCCTCTGCCTGAGCCAAATCCCTGATTGTTCTCCCAGCCAACTGCCGGGATATTTTTTTCCAATTTTATTGTTTTACCGGTTTCGGCATTGTAATAAACACCTTCATCCGTAATTCGGAAAATCCAGTTCTGCTTCTGACGATCCATACTGAAAATGATGAAATGTTTACCGTCGTCCGATTCTGCAGGCTGGATCAGGCAGAAATCAAACCTTGGATCATTAATATAATAAATTGGTGAGGTGTCCGTCGGCGCAAGGTTCAACATCTTGTTATCTTGATCAGCCACCTGAATGGCAAGTGGATTTTCAGGATATGTTTTCAGTGTAAACGAATTTCCATCTACACTGATAATAATATCGTTTTCTTTTGTGAGGATAGAATCCAAATGATGCTTTTCGGAGGCCACAGCGACGGTAATAGAGTTATCGGAAGCACCCTTTAGTGCGGAACTTATTTCAGGCAGCCAGCGATCATACGTGACACCGGCCATCAGCATGGTTATTATCAAGAGGATAACTAAAGGCTTCCACCATGTCACAATTCTTTTATTGCAGAGGATCAATGCAGCAATGACGACGACGGCCATCCCCAGAAAACCACCGGAAGATGCAGAACCGATCAGATTAAAAATCAGCAGCGCAAATAGCAGTGCCCAGAGGATTTTCTTCCAGACCTGCTCTTCTTTGCCCTTCATAAAAGAATGGACAAAAATCAGGCCGAAAAGCGGGATCAGCAGTGTCAGGTAAAAGGAAACATAGTTGATATTATATACAGTCTGATAAATTTCTTTGTTCTGAAAAGTAAAATGGAGAAATTGCTCCCCCTTAGCCGCTGCCTCGTCAATCATTTGATGAATTGTTGAACCGGTTGCAAGGGTTTTATTCGGGGTGATCAGCTTCTGACCAATGACAGTCCGAAAGAAATCCTTATCCACAGCTTGGGAAACACCTAAGAGCCCAAGCAGCGCGCTGCTCGCTGCCACTGGATACAGAACCATCTTGACTGCATTCTGAGTGTTAATAGAATTGATGGTAAAGAACAGCATGACCATATATGCCAGTAAAGGAAGGGTCCCTTCGAATCGGTCATTCCAGCCCAACAGTGAGAATTCTTTATAATCCGAGAACAGATAGGACAAGATTACGAACAGGGAGTATATAATCATCGGGATATAAAAAAGTGACCTTTTTATAATCAGGGATTGGGTGACCATGCGATAGACAATTAAAGTTAATGCGATGCCTGCACAGATGAGGATGGCCGCCATTTTATAGTAACTGAAGAAATCCACCAGATTGTTATTGCCTGAGTACCAGAAAAATTGGCCCATAGGCCTTTCATAGGTTGCCATTCGGGTAATCAATATAATGATTGCTGTAAAGAAGGTGATGGGGAGGATCTGGAACCAGTGCATTTCGTCGTCGATGCGCGGAGCATGACTCATGGACCAAAGAATGTCTTTTTCTATCGTTGCATTGGATTGGCTAAATTGATTTACGTTTTTCGATTGTTTGGTACTATTGGGAGATATATTCTTGTTGACCTTTTTTGCCATTATTTTTTCCTCTCGAATTTCTGCTATCGTGTATTCTGATGCTTTACAATACGCATATTATAAACCCAAATATAGTGCCGTTCAAGAAATATTGGTGTTATCAAAAGCTCGGCGTGGTATAATTAATCAAGTCAGACAGAAACAAATGAAAGAAAAACCATGTCTGAAATATTGTTAATAAATCTTAAGATTCTGCCGCTTGACCATAAATGGCGAATTGGCATAGAATTAAATAGCACTGAATTGCGATAAAAACAAGTGTAAAATTTGAAAGAAAGGTTCAAGATAAAAATGAAAAGAATACTAAGTATTATTCTGGGATTGACAATGGTCTTTTCTGCCTATACATATGCTTTTGCGGCGGTTCCTTCCGACATCGAAGGGAAGTCCTATGCCAGAGCCGTAGAGGCTTTGATGGAAGCTGGCAGCGTTACCGGTGACACGGACGGTTTGTTTCATCCTGATGACATGCTGAACAGAGCGCAGGTCTGCGCCATCGTTGTAAAAACCGCTGAAACGGTAACCGAGGGCGGGATCAGCGGCTTTGCTGACATGTCGGGCTATGGATGGGCAGAACCATTTGTAAAATATGCGGTTGAGTATGGCATTACCGCCGGGTATCCTGACGGCACCTTCAAGCCGGGCAAGGCCGTGACTTCCAATGAGCTGGTTACATTTGTCCTGCGGGCAGCCGGCTACAGCGACTCGGCGTTGGGCGGCAGATGGCCGGATAATTATATCGCTAAAGGGCAAGAACTGGGACTGTATAAAGGCCTGCCGGAAGTGATGCCGGAACTTGCATCAAAATGGATGGCTGCGCAGATGATCTATAATGCCATGGAATTGATCTCCAAAGCCGAACTTCAGAAGGTTGCTCTGATCACTTCGGTCAGCGAACCGGAAGAGTCTGCTGCACCGGATATTGTCGTGCTGGGTAGTATGGATTTCGTAGGGCCGGCAACCACCTTGACACTGCATCAGGCCATTGACCGGATGCAGACTACAGGACCGGGATTTGAAGCAGCGGTTCTGACGAGGGATACATTGACAGCCGTAGCAAGGGCAAATACTGAGGCGTGGTCAAATCTGAAGCTTGCTTCCGCGACCAATACGATGGATGGCAAGATCGTGGAAATCAGCAGAAGATATTTTGCCAACCAGGCTGCCGTACAGTACGAGATCGCAATGAATAATCTCGAGGCATCCACGGTCAAATCCTATTTTTGCGTGTTGCAGGCCAAGGAAAATTTTAGGATAGCCGAAGAGAATTTGGATATCAAAACTAAGTTGCTTTCGGATGTAAAATTAAAATACACCCTTGGAGTTGCCGCAAGGGTCGATGTGAACACCGCAGAAAATGATGTTTTGGCAGCCCGTGTGGCGGCGGAACAAGCGCAAACGATGTTAAAGAAAGCTAAAATGGGCTTCAATATGCAGCTTAAATATCCCCTGATGCAGGAAATGGATCTGTCAGACACGCTGAAACAACTCGAAATGCCGAATATTATCCTGCCGGATTCCATTAAAGCAGCGCTGGCTGCAAGGAATGAAATCAAAGTTGCAAAATACAATCTTGACGTAGCTCAGATCGAGTACAATCATGTACTTGCTTACCCATGGAATTCAGCGACGTATCTGAGTAAAAAAGCGGATTGGCAGGCAAAACAGATGGCCTACAACACTCAGCTGACATCCATTGAGATGGAGATAAGGAGCAAATATATGGATCTTGTAGATCTGGCTTCGGAAGTGAATTCATCCAGAAGTACAGTGGCCAATGCCGCCGAAGGATTGAGACTGGCCAAGCTTTCTTATAGTGCCGGAATGAACACCCTGACAGATGTGCGGACCGCCCAGAACGGATATTATATGGCCCAACTGGGACTGAGCAAAGCGATCACGGATTTCAATCTGGCGATTTATGATTTCGAATTCGCAACTGGGTTTGGCACCGGATCTTCGGCTCAATAAACAGCCGGACAACAAGACGATTTAATATGGCGGAGGCTAGAGATGAAAAATAAAGCGATCAGATTAATGACAATCATGACTGCCGTGACTTTGATGTTGGCGGCAGCATCTGCCCCGATCATCAGTTACGGCGCGGAAACAGCGAAATCTTCAAAGGTCACCGCATATCATAAGCCAAATGTGACGATCATTTATGACAGTGAAGAACTGGGGTTCTCCGATGTAAACGGAAATCCTGTGTATCCGATTATCTACAATGGAAGCACTTATCTTCCGGTTAGAGCCATCGCGGGCCTGATGAACGAACCGATTGAGTGGGAACCCCTGAGCCAGATCGTCTTTATCGGGAAAACATTGAGTTTACCTTATAAAGGGACCACGGATGAAAATACCCTGACAAGTTCTTTGAGAGCACCTGTCCCTTTGGAGAGAAGACCTGCTGAAAGCGCTCTGATGGTTTATCTGAAGCCCGACGTGATCATCATGTATGATTTTGAACTTCAGAATTTTGTCGATGTCAACGGCGATCCGGTCTACCCTATCATCTATAACGGCAGTACTTACTTGCCGATTCGGGCGATTTCCGGGCTGATGGGGGCGGAGATCGAGTGGAACGGGGTCACACAGACCATTACAATCAATAGCATGACGGTACCGGTGCAGAATTTGAAAAGCGAAGCGGCTGTGGCAATGACTAAACTGTTCAACAGCTCGGTCAGCCTCTATAACCAGACCACCGCGAAAATCCCGTTGCTCAATGAACCGAACATATCCGGCGCGCTGATCAAACTGGCAAATTCGGTCAGCGTAGACTATCAGATGGCTAAAGCAAATACAACTGAAGCCAAAGCCATGGACACAGACAAATTCACCACTGAGGAGTTGGATGCCTACAAAAAGATGGTGAGATATTTGGAACTGGCGGAATACTATACGCTGGTGTTCGAAAATATCACTTATCTGGCGGCAAATGGAGAAGATTACAGCATGTTCCAGGAAACCTTCACCACCTTTGCCATGGAATCCATCAATAAGATGGACGAAGCCAGAACGGCGATACAAGCTCTATAAGAAAATAGAAAAGCAGAAAATGGCGGGGATCCCGCCATTTTATATAGGTTAAAAGACTAACTATTAAAAGTCAAGTTCCAAAATGATAAACTCTGGACTAATTAAA
>CAZAMF010000015.1:0-39421 GCA_964486295.1 uncultured Oscillospiraceae bacterium
CAAACCCTCGTGGATTTTTTACAGGACGGTGTAACATATGTTTGACAAACCTACACCAATGATTCTGTGTTTTGTAGGTGCTTGCTGGTTCCCCGTTCTTATTGGTCCCTCTCGGAAGGAAATTTAATTTCCAGGCTCTTTCCGGCATTTTCACGGCGGCACCGCGATTTGCTTCTTAGCATATTCGCTTTTGTCCTATTTGATTCGCTCTTTTACCTTATCTGCCAAACTTTCTGGTGGCATCCAAAAACTTCGTTAGAACGCCTATATTTACATAGTAATAATGGAATTTATCTCTTTTGATCACATCGATCAACCCGGAATCCACTAACTTTTTTGTATGCTGAGATATTGTAGCCTGAGCATACGGAAAAGCTTCAACCAGATCTCCGTTGCATACGGACTTCCTCTGTGCGTTGCAATTCATGATATACCTGAATATATTGATACGAGCCGGGTGAGCCAGCGCGTCCGATACTTTTGATATCAAAAGCACTTCTTCCTCCATCATATCGTCTATTTGCTTCCTGATTCTCATTTCTGACCGTCCCCTTCCTCCGCGTATCCTTCACCGCGGACTATGCCGTATTTTTTAAGCTTATGTTGCAGCGTCTGCCTTTTGATCCCCAGATGTTCCGCAGCTTTCGATATATTGCCATTACATGATCTCATGCTTTCCGTGATGATATCCTTCTCCAGATTCTTCATATAGCTTTCGAGGGAGGTGCTATTTCCGGCTGTGCGCTTTGCCAGCTCAATAGAATCCGAAAGCTCCTTGATATCCATAATGTTTTTCGACAGTTCGATGGCCGCCACCACTTTTTGGCCTTCACCAAAAACAGGCACCGTTGAATTTACGGTGTTGATGGTTTTCCCATATTTGTTGAGATATTTCTGTTCCACATTGATGGTGGGTTCTCCTGTACGCAGCACTTTGAGTAGCGTGCTTTCATCCTCGGAAGAAGCGCGTTCAAAGGAAGCGATGGCGCCGTTATAGACATAGGTGGTTTTATCTGCCAATACGATATGAACGCCGTAATCCAGGTTTTCCGAAAGGGTTTTCAATATGGCCTCTGCCTGTTTCTTATCCATGGGTTTATTCTACCACAGCGCCACAGTCGGTGCAAATTATTTTGCATCTCTTTGTACGGCCTTTTATCATGAACTCCCGGAAAGGCAATACCCTGTTTGGCGCGCACATATATGCTGACACATAAAAAAAAGAAGAACCGCCTTGCGGGCGATTCTTGCTTTCTGTTTTGGTTTAGTCCTTGACTCTGCAACTACTAGAGAGCGCTAACGTTCACGGCTCTGAGCTTGTCGCTATTTCTAGGATCCTGCTCTACGTCGAAAGAAACTTTCTGACCTTCTGCCAATGTCTTAAAACCATCTGAGTTAATTGCGGAGAAATGTACAAATACATCCTCGCCGCCTTCGTCGTTAGAGATGAATCCAAAACCTTTTTCTGCGTTAAACCATTTTACAGCACCTGTACTCATTTTAGTACCTCCTTAAAATATGATACTCCACAACTCTTCCCTTCTAAAAAACTCGCAACTTTTGTAAGTTTTCTTAACGGACATAAAACTTACAAAAATTGCGAGTTTAACAGTCTTTCAGTCATTTGGAATATACCGTAATAATAACATGCAAAAATCCGGATGTCAACAGGTTAAATGTTCAGAATAAACAAAATTTACCACAACTTCGTACAGCAAATAAATACCATCTTTTGCCGGCATCGTGCCGTCTTTACTTGTGATAAACCTCCCCCTTAGCTATTTTAAAGCTTCTGTAGATCTGCTCCAGCAGGATCACACGCATCAACTGATGCGGAAAAGTCATTTTTGAAAAAGAGAGTCGGTAATCAGCCCGCGCTTTGACTTCATCCGACAGACCATCGGATCCGCCGATGACGAAAACCAGATTGCTCCTACCCGAAAGCCCGAGCTCCGCGATTTTCCGGGACAACTGTATGGAGTCGAGGGATGCGCCTTCAATTTCCAGAGTGATCACAAAGGCATCCTCCCTGATTCTGCGAAGCAACGCTTCCCCTTCTTTTTCTGGAGTCGGCTCTTCTTTCAACTCCTCAATGTGTAATGTGCAATATCTGGAAAGTCTTTTCACATACTCCGATACCGCTTCCGTCCAGTATCGTTCTTTCAGTTTCCCGATACATAATAACGTAATGTTCAATCTCAGTCTCCATCCATCCGCATCAGACACTGTAGACAGTACTGATGCAATCCCTCATCAGGATGTCCATTTTCAGGATTTCCTCATCCGGATAATGCTCGCTCTCAAATAAAGTGTTCTTGACTGTCTGGTATACGCATTCCGGGAAGTTATTTTCTTTGCTCAGGTGAGCAAAAAGCACTCTGCGGCTTTTTTGATAGCCGTATAGCAATCGGCACAGTGTATCTGCCGCCGCTTTGTTGGAAAGATGCCCCACGTCGCTGAGGATCCTTCTCTTCAGATAATACGGATAACTTCCGTACATAAGAAGCTGCTCTTCGTGATTGGCCTCCAGGACCAGCGTATCGGCATCGCAGATCTCCCCGATAATGCTGTCATCCACACAGCCGGTATCTGTAAGCAGCGATAGTTTCCTACCACCGCACTGGAAAGAGAACCCCACCGGTTCGGCAGCGTCATGAAAGATACGGAACGGCTTGACTTGAATATTCCCCAACTGGAAGATCTCCCCGGTAACAAAGGTCTCGCACCGGTCGCTGAAATCCGAACGGTCCACATAGTCCCATGTCCGCCTGTTTGCAAGGGCCCTCATGTTGCTCAGCCTCTTTGCCAGAACCCTGAGTCCCTTTACATGGTCGGAATGCTCGTGTGTGAGCAGGATCCCGGACACTTGGTCTTTGGGTGTGCCTGTTTTTTCAAGTCCTTCTATAATTCTTTTACAACTGATTCCCGCGTCGATCAGGATCGCCGTCTCGTCTGAACGGACGAGATAGCAGTTCCCGCTGCTGCCGCTGGAAAAAGAACAAAAACTCAAACTCATAGATACTGTTCCCTTCTGAAAAACGACTCATTACAGTTGTGCCGCATTAAAATATTTCACGGAATCTCCGTTATACGTAATCTTCCAGGTCGGAAAAGCAGTATCCTTCACCGCCTGATCAATATCAGCAGACCGGTCATCCAGCCAATAGATCAATTCCATATTGTCCACTTTAACTGTTCCGCCTTGTGCTTTTTCAACATCCCCGTCGCTGACCAGAGAAAGCAGTGCTACCGCCGGGTCCATAACCTGTACTTTTTTTCTGCTGTAACTGGCGGGGATGAGCCATTTGCTGTTGAAATCCACCAGTCGGCCGTCCCGGAAAATGCATTCCATGTAGCTTTCCTCCACCCTGAAATTACCCGCCATGGTTTTGAAGCGTATGGCCACATCCGTGTTTCCGGTGTTCTGTGTATTGATTTTATCAAATACGACGCTGTCTGTCATCAGTCCCAGGGCAGTAATAAAATTTTTGGAGCGGTCCGCGTAGGCCTTTATCACTTCCGGATCTCCGATATCCCCGGCTCTGTGACCCCCCACGATCGTCTCAATATCAAAAAGCTCTCCAGAGCCTTCACTACCGAGCAGAGCCGAAACATCTTCCTTGGGAACATGCACGACCTCAACAGAAAGAAGCTGCATAGCCCTTGCTTTGTTGGGAATGGCCATATCCAGTTCAACTCCCCTGTCGGCCAGCAGGCTGATCAGGGTAGCCTCGTCAATGGAACCCGGGTTCTCTTTTTTGTCGAGATTCCCGTAAGTAAATATCAAAAAAATATTCGTCAACAGAAGCGCTATGATTAAAATCGTTTTGGCCTTTGACCAATCCATTTACGTATATCCTCTCGTTTTTGTGCGGTGAGATTGTTTGCGTCGCCGCTCTATCTCAGGGTATAACCCATCGGTTCCGAATCTTTGACCCCGAAATACATTTCGGCTTTTTTCGATCCGGCCGAAAAGCTGAACAGCCAGCAGGTTTCAATCCTGCCCCCGCCTTCCTCATCTTTCGGGAAGCGAACCTCCGTCAGGCGGATATCCTGCAAGCAGGACGACACTGCTTCGAATTTCACTGTTTGCTGCGTTCCCAAAAGGCCCGCCTTTAAAAGCATCCCGTACATATAGTCCAGATTCTTCGCCAGCACATTGGCTGCAGTAGCCTCGCCGACATCCAGCTGCTCGCTCTGAAGATCTTCCTTTGTGTAAAAGTCTCTCTCGAAATAGGCCACCACGCCGCCTTTTACCTGCACCTGTAGCGCATTCCCGCCTTCGTAAACAATATGCTTATCCTTGTAGACATCAAAGCTGAATTTGTATTCTTTCGGAGCGTTCTGGCTGATGCTGACATCCGAAAGACAGAGGCCCACCTTTTCCCCGCCGGAATCCATCAGACCGCCGTGAATGGCTACAAACGACAGCGCGTTTTCCAGCGCCTCAAAGTAGCCGACATTGTCGGTCCCCTTTTCGTCCGTCTTATACGTATATACCCCGTCGTTGGAAGCTATAAAGATCCGCTGCCCATATCCATACATATAGGTCATGTTTCCGGAAGCATCTGCGATGGTCCGGATAAAATCAAAGCTGTCCCCGAAAAATGTTTTTGCCAGTTCTTCACCAAATTCAGGCCCGCCGGTCTGTTTTTCGTTTTTATAGGTCCCCGAAGAATATTCCAGCAAAGGTGGCAGCGGAACCGGCGTATCAGTGGCCGCTTCATCTCCCACCACAATTTTCAGAGGATACGCAATATCGGCGGCAAAAGCAACATCGCTATAGAGCCCCGGGAACGGGCTTTCCTCAGGATGCTCCCCACTTCCCACCATCCGGTAATATTTCCCGGCTGCGCCATCGTACAGGAAAACGCTTTCCATGCTTCCGAAGCTGTAAGCCAACTCCGACACGGAATCGATTTTATCGATGCCCTGGACCCGATTGATCTGATAGGCATCGCAGAACTCGGCAAAAGGCATATAGTATTCAAAAACCGCTTTGACCGACTCAAAAGCCATGACCTGTTCATATTGCTCTTTTGTGATCTCCTCCAGAAATACGTTCTCCGCAGAAGCAAAATCCCGCAGCGCATCAACGAATGTATTGCCGGATGAACCCTTCGGAGCATACCAGAACGCGCCCGTGCCCGATGTCAATATGCCATAATTACCGTCTCCATAAGATATCTCGATCCTGTCCGGGATCAGCACCTCTTTTGTATCGATAGGTTCGTAGACCGTTTCGTCCTGAGATCCGATGTCGCTGATGGACACTTCTCCCGGACGGATGTCGCCCCAAAAAATATATAAAAGTAGTATTGTCGACAACAACAATACTACCAGCAATCCGCTTTTGGCGGTTTCAATAATTCTTTTTTTATTCGTTCTGGTGGGCTCGCTCATTTTCGTGCCTCAATTATCATCGATCGTCTGACCGGTCGTCAGGCTGGTCAACGGTCCGTCCGCCGGATTCCGTTAATTCCCGAAGATTGACCGCAGCAGGTTCTGGAGGAAATTTACTGTCCCGGTCTGGGAATTTTGGAATACGTTGACCGGTTCCGGCGCTGCCGCCTTCTCCTTCAGGATCACATACTGATTTGTGCTGTATAGTACAGAGCCGTCAGAGGCAATCGTATCGATGCTTATTTTGTAAACGCCATAGGAAAGGTTGTCCACTTTCTTGGTGAAAAACGACAAATCACTGGCAGAAGAGAATATAACCGGATCCATGACCCACCCGTTCAGTATCGTAATAGAAGGTGCAGTGATGGAAGTCGTTCCTGCCGATATGGCAGCCAATTCCTCTTTATATTTATCCCATTCATCAACCGTGACGGCTATAGGATTTCCGGCGGTATCATGCTTGACTTCTTTGTATAAATTGACCTTGATGGTTTCCGGTGCTGTCAGCTTAACGGAAATGAGGAGGCTGTTCGAATATACGGTGGTTCCGCTGACCGGGTTGACCACGGTGATCGCCGGATCCGATGCAGCGGATACCAAGCCGGTATTCAGCATCATGATAAATGTGACTATTGCCGATATGAGGATCGCTCCAATGATAATTTTCCCGGTTCTGTTTATTCTTTTACCTTTCATAAAACCCCGCACTTGCCTTCCTCCTTTCTATTTTTGTAGAAATAATTGCCATATGTACGGCACATTTCTCCATATTGATGTGAATACTATACCATATTTATGTTACAGACGTGTTACAACTGGGTTAAAGTGCCTTTACATATTTGTATCCGGCCCGTTCCAAAGTGTTTGCACTTTTTCCGGCATATAGTGTAGAATGTACCCATGAAGACACTCAGAATCTATACAGACGGAGCTTGCTCCGGCAATCAGAATAAGCAAAACATAGGCGGCTGGGGAGCCGTGCTGGAATATGGGGATGTCAAAAAAGAGCTCTTTGGAGGCGAAGCCGACACCACCAACAACCGCATGGAAATGACGGCACTTCTTGCTGCCCTGGATGCAATCAAAAAACCGGGACAGATGGTAGAGGTGTTCTCAGACAGCGCCTATCTCATGGAATGCTTTCGTGAAAAATGGTATGAGAAGTGGGTCCGGAACGGCTGGAAAACTGCTTCGCGAAAGCCGGTTGAAAACCAGGACCTCTGGGAAAGACTGATCCGCCACCTGGAGCACCATGCCTTCAGATTTTATCGGGTCAAAGGCCATGTGGACCTTGACCACAAAGCAACCAATGTCAAAGAGCTCTTCCAACGTTTCCAGGAATGGAATGGCAGCTCCTTCAGTTTTGAGGATTTCAAATATATCACGGAAATGAACAATCGCGCGGATGCGCTGGCGAATATGGGTATCGATCTGGTCAGAAAGGAAACAAGCTAATGGAAACCATCACGAATTTTATAGCTGCCGACGGGCTTGCCGCAAAAATAGTCATTTCCGTCGCTGTTCTGATAGCAGGCTGGATTGTCATCAAAGTTGTTTGCATGGTGCTGAAAAAAGCCCTGGACAGAAGTGCGCTGGACGCCGTTCTATATCCTTTTGTTTTAAATACGACGCGAGTGGTTCTCTGGCTTATGATCATCCTGACAGTGCTATCCTATCTGGGCGTTCCGATGTCCGCTTTCATCACAGCCATCGGCGCGGCCGGTGTAGCCATCGCCCTGGCTCTGAAAGACAGTTTGTCAAATTTTGCGGGAGGGATCCTGATCCTGCTGAGCAAGCCTTTTAAAAAAGGTGACTTCATCGAGGATCTGCAGGTTTCCGGCAAAGTGGAAGAGATCAACATGCTTTACACCACTATTATGACCAATGATAACAAAATCATCACGATGCCAAACGGCAAGCTGGCCAATGCCACGGTGATCAATTATACGAAAGAGAACCTTAGGCGCGTGGATATGAAATTCCCGGTGGCCTATGAGGCGGATATCCAAAAAGTTAAGGAGCTTCTGCTAACCACCTCTTCCGGGATCGAGCACGTGCTCCAGGAGCCGGCGCCGTTTGCAGGTGTGTCTAAATATGAAGAAAACGCTGTCCATTTTGACCTTTATGTATGGTGTGAAACCCCGTATTACTGGGATGTCAAATATGCCATACAGGAAAAAATGAAAAACGTTTTCGAAAACGCCGGTATTTCAGTGCCTTCACCGATGGTTGATGTCCGCATCGCAAGGCGGGATGTGATCAGATACTGATCACGTCAGGACATCTTTAAAAATCACCATAATGATATTATTGTCGTACATTTCTTTCGTCAGCCATGATTTGTCAATGGCATTGTTTAAGGCTTCCGTGAGGTTCGGATCGGCCAGGGCGGTCAGCGGAGCCAGCAGCGCCAGCATGACATAAACCACGATCACGCCGGTCACAAAGCCTCCCACCGCTCCCAGAACACCGTCCACAGCGCCCGTCAGACCTTTCCGGTTTTTCTTGGATACCAGCAGAACCAGCAGACTTAAAACCAGTTTCACCACCAGTATCACGAGAATGAAACTGAGGATGGCGAAGACAATATCCGCTGCCCGCGTGGCCAGGGATGAAACCACCATATCCTTCAGATTGCCGATGCTATCAGAGAGAGCCGCCGGCAGGCTGTTGAAGGTTTCAGTGGTATCCGCCGCCGAATCGGTGAATTTCGTCAGAAGTTTTTCCCGGATCAGGGTGTACAGACCCGTCTCATTTGTAAGCCATTCCTCCAGCTTCGGCGAAAATGCGAAGGCCAGAATCACAGCCACCACCCAGCCCGTTGCGTGGACCAGCGCCGCAGCCAGCCCCTGCGTATAACCCCGGACCATGGACCAAAGCACGATCAGAGCGATGAAAATGTCCGGAATATAATTGATGATACTCATATTTATATTCATATCAGATTTCCCCTATCCGGCCCGTCTATTTGTGGCGGACCACTTCAAAACGTTCCAATGTATAAGCTTCTTCCGGGCCTATGCCGGCTTTTCTCAGAGCGATCTCCACCTGTTTCTGTGGCGTGTCCACTCCTTCCAGGTTTGGAAGCAGCAGACCCTTTTTATATCCGCTCCTGACGATCACCCCGTATCGGATCACGTCCAGTTCATCCATGGAACTGATCGGCTCCGGCGGCCCCAGCACGTCTACACTGTAAACAATGTAAGGAAGTTCTTCAGGGCGGACATCATCGAAACGCGGATCCTCCAGACCTGCGCTGATGGCATTCCTCAGGATTTCCTCGGCGATGGAACCTGTGATCGGCCCAATGGTTCCGATGCATCCTCTTAGCTGCCCGTGCTTTTTCAGAGAAACGAACACGCCGGCTTTGTTCTCCAGCATTTCGCGCGGCAGATCCTGTTTCAGCGCATCTTCTTTGATGGCCGCTTTGCCCGTCAGCACTTTCTTTTCCAGGGAATATCTGGCCAGCCTGACATAGGGGTCTTCATCCGCCTTGATCCCCTCTATTTTTTTCTTTTCATCCTTTTCAAACAAAATATCGAAGCGCCTCTGATCATCTTCCCCCATTATGTCAAACCATCCCACGCCATACCCGACGCCGAAAGGTCCTTCATAGGACAGAAGTTCAGGCTTTACTGCTTTCCCGTCAAGGGCGCCGGCCAGAGCCACGATGGATCGGTAGCCGCATTCGCCGGCCGATTCGCAAAGTCCCGGCTTGATAGCCAGAAGTCTCCCGAAATCTCCGCTCTTGATGATTTCACAGATTTCCTTATCAAATACAGCCCCTTCAGGCACATAGGAATACGGGCCATCGTCAGTCAGTCTGTGGGACAGATCTCCGCTGGCAATGAAAACCGTTTTCCTGTCAAGCAAACGTGCGGTCTCACTGATGCATTTTCCGAATCGGTAATGCTCGGAAACAGACATGCCCGAAAGTCCGATGCGCACGAGTTTGTAATCCGTATAAGCTTCGTTTAAAAAATAAAGCGGCACCAGAGTGGCATGATCAAGACTGCTGTCCTGCTGTCCTTCTGTCCCCGCCATGATGCCTTGCCCGATAGCAGCAGCTGAAAGCTTCGAAACAAATTCTTCGTCATAATCCGCTGTGATGCGTTGACTCTGTAACACTCCGAATCGCGAAAAATCTCCACCGGCCGACTTGCCCGGTGAAATATGAAAATAATCCTGATACATAACTGAATGTGGAGACATGATCACAACCGTTTCCGGCTTTATTTCGGCGATCCGCCTCATGACTTCCCTATACGCGTCAATCGTTTTCTGGATCTCTCTTTCCCGGCCGCCACCGACCTCATGAACGATGAGCGGTGGATGGGGAACAACGCAACCTGCCAAGATGGACATCACTGCACCTCCTTTATCCTGCCCCCGGCCTCCCGAATGGATTCCAGGGCCAAAACCTCCAGAGGATCCACAAAAGTTTCACCCAGTGTACGGATTCTGTGTGACATGGCTGAAAGCTCCGTACAGCCAAGAATGAATACCGTGGCTCCCATTTCTTTCATTTCTTCTATTGCCGACCGGATCCCCTCAAGGCTCCAATCGAGATTGCCGGACTTTACACCGTTGTAGATCAGATCCATCACATCCACCTGATGCTGATCCGGTTTGACGACTTTGATAGCGACTTTGTCGAAATATTTCTCATAGGCGCCGGAACGGCAGGTGCCGTCTGTGGCAAGAATGCCTACGGTGCGCCCCGGGTACATCTTCGCCACCAGTTTTACTGTTTCTTCCATCATGTTGATGAAAGGAATCATTGTGGTGGCTTCTATTTCTTCGATGATATGATGGGCTGTATTGCATGGCATAATCAGGAAATCACAGCCTGCCGCTTCTAGCCTTCTGATAGAGCGGACAATTTCAGGCAGGGGGGATTCTCCCTCGCCCAGAATATATGCCGTCCGGTCCGGGATTTTCGGGTTGCTGTCTATAACGATATGTACATGATCCTGGTCTTTGGCGGCTTCGGTCATGTTGGTGATCTTCAGGTAAAGATCAGCTGTGGCCAGTGGCCCCATGCCGCCTATGATTCCGATTGTTTTCATAAGAGCCTTTCAATAATCGATTTGATTTGTTTTATATATATACCAAAAATTAAGCAATGTCAAACAGACGGCGGCTGCTTCGGCACGCACAGTAAATGGTTCAGCGAATCACGCTAGAGGATCTCCAGGATCTGCATCGCCATCGTCCAGAGGAATACAGAAAGGATAGCAAAACTGGAAGTGTAGACAACGATCTGGCTGGCCAGCACCGAATCTGCGCCGAGCTGGCGGGCAAGAGAAAAACTGGCCACTGCGGTCGGTACGCCAAAGGTGACATAGAGTATGACGGTTTCGTACCATTCGAATCCCAATAACATGGTTGCAGCGATCACTACAGCAGGCAAGACCGCCAGCCTGATCAATGTCACCCATACGACTTCCTTCAGATACCCTTTGGTGGAGGTGAAGCTGAAGGACGCGCCCAGCAGGAACAAGGCCAGGGGAGTTGCCACATTTGAAAGTGAAACGATCCCGTCCATGATGATCACAGGCATTCTGATCTCCGTCAGGACCATCGTCACCCCAATGGCGGTAGCGATGATCAGCGGATTGGTGATGATGCTTTTGACAAGTCCGTTCCTGTCGGCAGCGGCTCTTTTAAAGGACTCCAAGGCGATGATGGAATACGCGTTATACATGGGTACTGCAAAAGCCACCACGATGGCCATGAGACCGAGATATTTTTCACCGATCAGGGATACCACCACCGGGAAACCAAAGTACACTTCGTTTCCTCGTATCAGGCCCTGTATGATGACCCCACATCGTTCCCTTTTCTTTTCGAATCGTGGAACCAGCAGAAAAGACAGGCCGAAAATCACCGTGGTCCCGATCACCGAAAACAGAACAAGACGGAAGTTGAAAACCTCCGTCAGATCTGTCTCATATATGCTTACAAATAATATAGCCGGGAGGAAGATCCAGTAAACCAGTTTGTTTACCGCGCTGACCCCTGCATCGTCGATCAGTTTAACTCTTCTGGCCAGGTAGCCTACAGCCATCGCTATAAAAAGCGGCACTACCACTTTGAGGCCAAGCAGAATCATCTCCAATACGATTACCTCTTCTAACATCCTTATTTCTTACATCCGCACTTATTATATCTTACTTTAATTGTTCCATAGTCGGCGAGCCCAGATCGTGCTTGATCCGGTCTTTTTCCTCCGCGCGCTTGGCGTCGTTCCAGTGGTCCATCGTTCCCACGAGATAACCGGTGATCCTTCTGATCCTTTCAAAAGGGACCTTTTCAAAGGTATAATGAAGGTCGACAAATTCACCGTCGGCTTGGATGTCCAGAGATTCCAGCTTCCTTCCATACTTTTCCTGCAGATAACTTACATATGCCTGCGACTCACGGGCGTCCACATTGCTATTGATTGCGATTCCCATCTTCCTGCTTCCTTTCCATGTTTCATTCATGTTTCTATATAACCATAAAACACAACCTGTAAACATTTCACACGAAATATTCTACACCTGTACGCTATATATTGTATAGGCGGATTCTCAAAAATACACAAAAAAACCCGTCTCCGGCCGTTAAAACTCTGCATCTGATGTAAAAAATCGCTACTTGAGTAATCCACTGTGCATATGGTATTATTAGTAAGCCAGATAACAATGGTTCTGCTCCCGTAGCTCAGGGGATAGAGCGTCGGTTTCCGAAGCCGTGCGTCGTGTGTTCGAATCACATCGGGGGCACCATTTTTATATGAAGCTTATGAAAAATGCATTTTTCAGAAAGGACAAACGCCATGAGAAAACTGATTAAGAACAATGTGTATTGGCTGGGAAAGGTGGACTGGGATCTTCGTAAATTCCACGGGGACGAGCTGACCACTGGCCTTGGAAGCAGTTATAATTCCTATCTGATCCAGGAAGAAAAAAATGTTCTCATCGACACCGTATGGATGCCGTATGATAATGAATTTATACAGAATCTGGCTAGCGAGATCGATCTGAAGAAAATCGATTATATCATAGTGAACCATTCCGAAGTAGATCATAGCGGATCCCTGCCGGAGCTCATGAAGCTGATCCCGGGCACTCCGATCTACTGTACCGCCAACGGGGCTAAATTATTGAAAGCGCATTACCATCAGGACTGGAATTTTAATATCGTAAAAACCGGTGACCGGTTGGAGATCGGAAACGGCAAGGAGCTGGTTTTCGTTGAAATGCAGATGCTTCACTGGCCGGACAGCATGGCCACATATATGACCAAGGATAACATCCTGTTCAGCAATGACGCCTTCGGGCAGCATTATGCTTCTGAAAGTCTCTTCAACGACAAGGTAGACCAGTGTGAATTATTCAAAGAAGCCATCAAATACTATGCAAATATTTTAACGCCGTTCAGTTCTGTATTAAGGAAAAAATTGCAGGAGATCACCTCTTTCGGTTTGACCATCGATATCATCGCCACCAGCCATGGAGTGATCTGGCGTGACAATCCGATGCAGATCGTTGAAAAGTATGCGGCCTGGGCGAACGATTATCAGGAAGATCAGATCACCGTTATCTATGACACCATGTGGAACGGCACAAAAAAACTTGCTGAAAAAATCGTTGAAGGCCTTCGGAATGCAAATCCGGATACAACGGTCAAGATCTTCCACATCGCTAAAAGCGACCACAATGATGTGGCCACTGAGGTCTTCAAATCCAAAATGGTCGTGATGGGTTCCCCAACTCTGAACAACAACTTGCTTCCTGAGATGGCTGGCTTTATCAGTATGATCAAGGGACTCAAGTTTAAGAATAAGAAAGCTGCGGCATTCGGTTGTTACGGATGGAGCGGCGAAGCAGTGAAGCAAATGAACGAATTGATGCAAGCCGCCGGATTCGAGGTAGTCAGCGAAGGGTTCCGCAGTCTGTGGAATCCGGATGAAGACCAGTTGGCCAAAGCAGTAGAACTTGGCGAGCAGCTCGGCAAGCTATAGTAAAGTGATTAATTAGAAGTGGAAAAAGGAGGACAAGAAATGGGTAAGTATGTTTGCTCGATTTGTGGTTACATTTATGATCCGGCGCAGGGTGATTCCGAGGGCGGAATAGCTCCCGGCACTGCCTTTGAAGATCTTCCGGCAGATTGGGTATGCCCTGAATGCGGAGCTGCCAAAGACGAATTCGTACCTGAATAGGGGTTTCACAGAATTCTTGATATCGCACGGAAATCGGATCCCGCGAGGCTGAATCGATTCGGCTTCGCGGTTTTTTAGCAGCAAAAACCAGACTTGAAAACCTGCTGCTGTTTATGGTATTATAACTAGGTTGATATGCTCCCGTAGCTCAGGGGATAGAGCGTCGGTTTCCTAAACCGTGCGTCGTATGTTCGAATCATATCGGGAGTGCCATTAAAAACCCAGCAAATTGAACGCTTGCTGGGTTTTTAATTTGCATAAATAATTTTCATTAAACATGTTTGGACATACTTGAATGAATTAAGCACAGAAGGCGCCTCTTTTTCCCAAACATGTCTGTCTACTAAGGTAAAAATTTTTTATAAGATATAATGACTTCCAACCGTTCATCAGGGACAGCCCCATCGGTATCTTTCTTTATTTTCTGCTCGGTCTTATGCCACTTAATCCTTGTATTCACATCACTCATTCTGTGTTACAAAATCTTTTGTACTCTTCCAACGAGTCCATTTTCAAGCCGAACTTTTATCCCGTGCGGATGCATTGGTGAATTGGTAAGAATATCTTTCACAACACCCTCTATCAGTTTTCCCGTGCGCTGATCCTGCTTTTGTACAATTAAAACAGGAGTTCCCTGCTCTATTTTACTGCGGTTATTTCCGTTCATAATTATCTCCCAAAGCCTTTTTTAACATTACCAAAAACACAACCTCTATGTTGATTGCTATATTACCAGTGCAATTCTTCATTCCAGTTGGCGCGTTCTCTATGATTTACACTAATATCATTAATAATAACTTTTTCAAATTTGGATAGTTTTTTTTGAGTTTCCTTAACCAGCTTTAGAATGTCTCTATTTTTTGTTGTTGATGTTCCTCTGAGAAATTCACATAAAGCTGCATCATTAACTATAATGGTTATTTCTTTTTTCTTAAATTTTTCTAATTCTTTTAAGAGAGTTAACAATGCAACTTCTCCCACTATTGCTGGCTTCTTATATTCCAGTATAACGGATTCTTTCGATATGAGCTCTTGATCTTCATAGATGCAGTATCGAACTTCTATATCCTCACCTTCATACAAGGATGAAATTCCTGCCAAATAGGCCTTAATCATTTATATCCCTCCGCAATGATATTTTTATATAACGATAATTGATTTTCATCACTAGAACCGTCCCCTTGATTCCTTCTTGACCGTACCACAAACTCAAACAGCCTTCACCCCGTCAATTAAAACCCAAACCATCATTATTTATGATAGACTCAGGAAATCATATGTAATTTTGTTGCGTTCATCTGGTACAGGTTTCTCACATTCATCCTGCCCTTTTGAATTTTTATGCTGATTTACTTACAAGACTATAATAAATAGTTTCTTATTGCTCCATATTTCCACAATTTCTAATTTTATTATACCTCGAATTAATACATTATTGAGATTTAGATTTAATAACTGTGTTTAACATAGTTTCAGATCGTAGACAAAAGGCTGCCACAATGGGCAGCCTTATTGATTTCCAGTAAATTATTTTCTTTTCTGTTATTTCCCTTTATATAAAGGTGCCGGATTGGGGAAAATCTTTTTCCCATATGCGCCATTGACCACCAGCGCAGCTGACAGGTAAATCCCAAGCAAACCACATACAAGAAGTGCATGCCCTGCAATGCTGGCAAATATCTTCGATATTTCCGGCGGAAAAATTCTCAGATCTGTCAATACAACAAAAGGCAGCGCGACATCGACACCTACCACCAGGTAGAATAAAAGCGCCGGAGTCTTATAAAACGCGGGCGTCCACAAAATAAGTGACGCCGCCAATACCATCCAGCACCAGGCGTCGATTCGAGGGTCTAAACCTGTTACAAAAAATTTGAAAAACATTTCCAATCCTGATGCCAGCATGAAGTACGCGCAAAAGAAAAGGAAGGTATTTCCGCCTGCCAGGTTACCGGATTTGAGGTCGAGCAATGCAACTACGAGCTGAACCACAAAGCCTCCAATCAGAAAGCAGCCAAATAAAGGCAGCGCCCCATGCTCGACTTTCCCTGTAAGCAGTGCAAAAAAACCGAAACATGCAATAGCAAGTCCAACCAGCCCTGCTGGAGTGGGGTTTGCCCATTCTTTTGGTGCAATTATGTTGTTTTCCACAGCATATCCTCCTAAAAACTAATTTTATAGATTAGATCACTTGTCGAGACAATAAAAAAGGCTCTGCAATGCTATTTACACTGCAAAAGCCCGTTTGATTAGCTTTCTATTCCAAGTCCCGGAAAACCATCACCTTTTTGCAGTATATAAATGCTGATTGTATCAACCAACCCTGTAAAAAGGCTTCCGGTGAAACTCCAATCAAAATTGCGTACTGGAAATCATCTGAGTCTTAATAAATATGTCTCAATATTTTGGATATGAATACATCCGCTGTGAACTATATCATATACTTTGAAGAATTGTCAATCACCATTTAATAAACGATTACGTAATAAATCACATAGATCCAGCCTAGCAAGCCGTGAACTATTGCCCAAACAATAGAGTGCCAATTAGAATATGATATAACCATAGCCAAGCAAGATCCAAATGTTATGCCAGTCTTAACAGTTTTTTCAACTGTCACATACTCTCTTTTTACCTCCATATATTTCTACCTCCAATATTTTTGTATTATTATACTTTTCCTCTGAAATATATTCGCATCAGCAGAAATACTCAACTAACTTATTCGGCCTCTTCTGCAGTGGAAAAATTACTTGCCAAAATGCATTTTTGTCTGAATTCCCAGCGAGGCCAGAACGCCGTTGACGTCGCGGGTGTAAGTTCCGTCCTCCAGCTGCACCAACGGAAAACCGATAGAACCGCTGCCTCTTACCCCGTCATAGAGGGATGAGGTATCGCGCAGGGTAATGAACTCCTTCAGAAGTCCGATGGAGCCTGTCACATTTACAAAATTGGGCATTACGCCGTTCTCAGTGAGGATCGCCAGAAAACGTAGGGTCCCAGGGCAGACATTGCTGCCATAAACAGTTATCGCCATTGCAGTATCTCCTTTCATAGCTTATAAAGCGGTCAGCGTATCGACAGCTTCTTCAATTAATTTTTGGCGGCGTTTAGGATTGACCCAATTGATGATCTGAGATTTATTTATTGCAGCTCCTTTGGAATCGCAAATATTCCGCATTCCCTTGATCGCCTGATTGCCGCCCAGAATCGGGCTTGGAAAAAATTGAGTAACAAACCCATTGACGGCCACCCCATCCGGAATTTGAATTTGCCGGAGATAAGCCTGCATTACCGGAGACAGGGCAAATCCGTGCACCGGAGCGCCTAGAATCAATATATCATAACCATCCACCTTGGGTTTGCTCGTCAGTTCAATCAAATCTACATTTTGTTCTCTTTCATTTGATGCAGTGATTCTCTCGATCGCAGCCGTATGACCTGCAGCCAGAAATCGTTCGCAAATTTTCTCTGCTACATATAATGTGTGCCCGGTCTGAGAATGAATAATGATACCGATTTTCATATTCAGTTCCTTTCTTCATTTTCCTGATGTTGATCAAACCGGTTCAGCGCCTGCATTCAACAATGCATTCTGAATCGCCTTCAAGATAACTTTGCTGCTGTAAGTGGCTCCAGTTACGCTATCTACATCCAAGGACTGTGCTTCTCTTACCTTTTCCGGGAGGATCTCCGCCCCTCCCCCTTGTCCGTTATTGTGCTTGATGAGTTCAATTTTTTCGATCTTGTGATCCTTGATGGTCACGCTGACCTCTGCTGATACCGGAAATGCGGAGTAGCTGCCCGTATATACCCCATCCTCAGCCGAGGCTAAATCTACATTTTCTATTTCCGTTTTTGACAATTGTTCGAGGTTTGCCTCGGCTTTCGAATAAAATATTTTTGCTGTCAAAGCGCCGACTGCCAGCATAACCACAATGACAATCAATACGATATATCTTTTTTTCATTTCGCGCTCCTTTGTATAGAACCCCACGTATAATATACATCTGTAAAGCGAGATAATCCCTTTGTTCTGATTGCGTTATACGTTTAAGTATATCGCTAAAAATTGGTTTTCTCTATTATTTTTTATTGCACTGACGCCATTGAAATCCAACTGTTTTTCGGAGTACAATAAGTTTTAATATTGAAAGAAAGGCTGAGCAGAAATGGATCATGAAAAAAGCGATGCTATAAAGGAAAGAATCGCCTTAGAAATCGAGGATTATGTGAAAAGAAACGCGGATATCGAAAGCTTCTCAGGCATGTCCGCTATATGGGGTCCCCCATTAGTGGGATTTGCCGACGCTTCGCATCCTTATATACTTGCTCTTAATAAGATCATCAGCCCTTCTCATTCTTTGCCCGGCGACGTGCTTGACGATGCCGCTGTTATACTCGCTTATTATGTCCCCTTTACAAGGGCTCTTGCCAGAACCAACAGCAAAAGTACCAGTCTGGCATCACCGGAGTGGGCATTGGCCTATGAGCAAACCAATTCCATGTTCAGCGCCCTGAATACACATCTCACAGAATATCTGAACACCCTCGGCTATCGGGCGTCAGTCTCAAAAGAAACCCGTACGTTCGATCGGCAAAAGCTCATCAGCAATTGGTCCCACAGGCACTTTGCGTATGCGGCCGGATTAGGGACTTTTGGGCTGAACAACATGCTGATTACGAAGAACGGAAGCTGCGGGATCTGCGTCAGGAACTGTCCCGTAGGGGCGCTGAGCGTTTCGGGATATGACCAGAAGAAATGCTATTTCTTACTAAGGGAGAATGCCAAAATATACACCGAATTCGGAAGCTCCTATTCGTATGATACTGCAGGGGACGTAAACGGAGACGGGGACGGCAACGCCAAAAATGAAGGCAGCGAAGTATGCGGGAAATGCGTTACTTCTTCACCATGCGCGTTTTGGAAAATAACATAAAGCCCTGCAACTTTAAGCGCTGCAGGGCAATATGAAGTCTTTTCATTATTACAGTTTCGGACCTTCGTTGTTCTGATTCTTGGCAATGTAAATCCTAAGTGCCTTGATTCCCAATATCATCAGGTAGCATGCCAGCACAATAGGAATCAGGTATAATATCAAGATCGGCAGAGTAGCAAACATTCTCATACAGTCCCTCCTTAAAACTATTCATTTCTGATAGTTTATTATACCACTTATAGCTTTTTACTGCTAAAGATCATAACCAAATTTCTTCCATCAATCAAAGGAGCTTTCTCCACAACCCCTACATCTTTCAGCTGTTCAGAAAATTTATCAAAGACGGCCTGACCGTCTTCCATATACTTTTTCTGCCTGCCTTTAAATCGGATGCTCGCTTTCACTTTATTTCCTTCGGACAAGAATTTATAGGCGCTTTTGATTTTAACCTCCAAATCATGCTCATCGATTTTTGGCGAAAGCCTGACCTCTTTTATTGTAACGACCTTTTGATTTTTTTTGGCTTCTTTTTCCCGCTTCGCCTTTTCGTACATAGCTTTGTTATAATCCTCAATTTTGCATACAGGGGGCGAGGCATTCGGTGAAATTTTAACCAAATCCAGATTTTTTTGGGATGCCATTTCCATCGCATCACGAGTCAGCACGATACCGAGCATTGTCCCATCTGAATCAATAAGTCTTATTTCTTTGTCATTGATTTCTTCATTAATTTCTATTGTATTCTTTCTATTTTCGATAATATCCACCACTTTCTAAACTAATAAAAATAAAAAGTGGATTATAATATCCACTTTTATTGCTGAAATGAACCTTGTTATTAGTATCTATTTCCACTTCTGCTATTGTTTCTACTCTGTTGTTTCTTTTTCGCTCTGCACGCAGGGCATCTTTGCGGTTCGTTTTCAAACCCTTTTTCTTTGTAAAAAGCCTGTTCACTTTCAGTAAATGTGAACTTGGTGCCGCAATCTTTACAGATGATCGTTTTGTCAGCCATTAGTAACCTCCTTTGGTTTATTATATAGGATTTTAAAATCAGAGACATTGTTCAAGAATAAATCAAAGAAGTTTTGTCAAAAATAATTAACCCGTAACTGAAAAGCTTCCAGTCACTTTGTCAAGTATAATATACAATACATAAATAAGCAAGATGCTTCTGAATAATATTTTTAATCAAAAAATCTCCCCTTTGGTTAACAAAGGGGAGATCCTTATATTTAGTCTTTTAACCGTTATTTGGTTTCCATCATGGTTCTAAACAGGTTGTCCATCTTGGAAGCATCGATTTGCTTTCCATCGAGAGCGACATAGATGCCGTCTCCCGGATGGGTCTCTCTCAGATGGATCGTTCTGACCTTTGCAAAGGCTTCCATGCCTTCGTCATTGATCTTATCAAAGGTCTTCTGATACAGTTCCCTTGATCCCTGAGCGGAACACTTATCGCAGATGCAGATTTCAAATTGCCTGGTCACGAAGGCGGAGTCGCTCTTTCTCAGGACATTTGTCCCCAGGGTGTCGCCCTGGACCTGGTGATAATGGGTATGCAGCAATTCATGCGCCAGGTGGGAATTAGCTTCATGGTAGAAATCATCATACAACTTCTTGATATCCGGGTTGTCCTGGGATTTGCGGATCTTTGATTTCTTATCGATGTCGATGATGACCTGCTCACGTTTTTCCAGGGAATCGATCTTCTCCGGCACCGGATGTCCCGCACCGGAAATACAGCCGCCCGGACATGCCATGATCTCAATAAGGTCATAGCCGATGTCTTCGCCTCTGGCGACTCTCTGGAGGATCGGTTCCGCGTTGTTGAGCCCGCTGATTACGGCAACACGCACCTTCACACCGTTTGCCTCAATGGTAGTTTCTTTAACACCGTCAAAGCCTCTGATATCAACGAAATCCAGATGCTCAGTAAGCGGAACTCCGGAAATTTTCTCCACAGCCATTCTCAATGCCGCTTCCGCAACACCACCGGAGTTTGCAAACAGGATGCCTGCACCGGAAACTTCCTTGTACGGCCCGTCGTACTCCATCAGATTAATTTCAGAAGGATCGATCTTCTTGAGATCCAGCATCTCGATCATTTCGCCGGAGTTCAGTACCGCATCCACATCCGGATTTCCATCCATACCGAATTCCGGTCTCTTTGCCTCGTATTTCTTGGCGATGCATGGAACGATGGAAACGACATACAGGTCTTCTCTCTTGACGTCCACCAGCTTGGTATAGTGATTCTTGAGGGTTGCGCCCATCATCATCTGCGGTGATTTGCAGCTGGACATGTTCGGGATCAGCGCAGGATAACGCCTTTCCATGAAGTTGACCCAGCCCGGGCAGCAGGATGTGAACTGAGGCATTACGCCTCCTTTGGTTACACGGTTCAGGAACTCTGTGGTTTCTTCCAGTATGGTCAGGTCAGCGCCGAAAGCGTTGTCGAATACTTTATCAAATCCGAGTCTCTTCAGCATGCCGGCCATAAACGCGGTGGAATCCTCTGCAGAAACCTTGTAATGCTCCGCAACTGCCGCACGAACCGCAGGTGCCACGAATGCAACCACGGTCTTGGTCGGATCGTTGATCGCTCTGAAGACTCTTCCCTTTTCACTGGTATATCTCAAAGCGCCGCACGGGCAGGCATTGACACAATGTCCGCAGCTGATGCAATCGGTCTCGGAAAGCGGAAGTCCGCTCTTGGTTCCGACGATGCGGCGTCCGTGTTTGATGTAGAATGTCAGGATGTCCGGTCCTTCCACCTCCGCGCAGGCTGCAATGCAGCGTCCGCAGGAAATACATTTGTTGTGATCGCGAATAATGAACGGATGATCCTTGATCACAGGGAAGTATGGACGATCGTGAACCGGTTTCTGGAATTCGACTTCATACTCGGTAGCAACGTTTCTGAGTTTGCAGTCGTAACGCGATTTGCAGCCGCAGCGCAGACAGCGCTTTGCTTCTTCAATAGTCTGCTCTTCCGTCAGGCCCAACTCTACTTCGATATAGCTCTTCTTTCTGACTTCGGATTCAACGGAAGGCATTTCCGCTCTTGCGATGCGCGGCATTTCTTCAAATTCCCATTTAGGGAGGTCTTCCAGCGTTCCTCTGCTGCAACTGTAGTCGATGCCATGAACCTTGGCATAACCCAGCATCAGGAACTCGTCCATGGATTCGGCTGCATGTCTTCCGGCCGAGATGGCCTGAATGACTGTGGCCGGACCGGTGACGCAGTCTCCGCCAGCAAATATTTTTCTTTCGGATGTTTCGAAAGTTTTTCCGTTGATATGTACGTCACCGTATTCGTTCAGTTTGACCGGCAGGTCATTGTAGAGGAATCGAGTATCCGTACTCTGGCCGATAGCGCCGATAACAGTATCCGCTTCGATGACGAATTCGCTGCCCTCCACCGGAATCGGTCTTCTTCTTCCTGAACGGTCAGGCTCGCCGAGACGCATTCTGATGCAGTGCAGCAGCTTCTTGTCGCCTTTGGCTTCAATTTTTTCAGGTGAAATGAGGAACTGCATTTCCACGCCTTCATGGAGCGCTTCTTCGATTTCGTATGGCTCTGCAGGCATCTCGTCTCTGGTTCTTCTGTATAAAATAGTAACTTTTTCAGCGCCGTTTCTCAGCGCCGTCCTTGAGCAGTCAATAGCAGTGTTTCCGCCTCCGATTACGACAACATTCTTACCAGTCTTCGTATCAAGTCCTTTGATATTCTGCTCCAGATACTGGATGCCCATCCAGATGCCTTCCAGCTGGATCGGAGTTGCTCCCCAGGATCCGATTGCAAGGTATACCGCATCGAAATCCTTCTGCAGGTCAGCCAGGCTAACGTGGTTGCCCACCGCTTTTCCGGTCAGGATCTTAACACCGAGGTTTCTGATCAGTTCGATTTCCTTGTCCAGGGTGGCTTTCGGCAAACGGTATTCAGGAATACCGTAGCGCATCATTCCGCCGAGATGAGGCTGACGCTCAAATATCGTTACATCATGGCCATTGATGGCGCTGTAGTAGGCTGCTGTCAATCCGGAAGGGCCTCCACCGATGATGGCGATTTTCTTGCCGGTTTGCGGCTTTAATTTCGGCATCCAAGGGGTCATGCTGCTGATGTCCAGGTCGGCGACGAAACGCTTCACATAGTTGATAGCTACCGGTTCATCCACGAGCCTGCGGCGGCACTCAGCCTCGCAAGGATGCGGGCAGACGCGTCCGCAAACAAGCGGGAACGGGTTGGTTTCTTTTATAGTTTTAAGGGCATCTTCAAAGTTGCCGGTCTGTACATGGCGCAGATATTTCTGGATATCCACATTGTCCGGACAGGTATTGACGCAAGGCGCTACGCAGTCCGCATTGTGGTCTGACAATAGCTGCTCCAGCCTGATTTTTCTGTAGCTTTTCAGGTTTTCGCTGTTGGTAGTGATGATCATGCCTTCCTCGATTGGAGTCTGGCAGGATTTGACTTCTCTTTTTTCCTTCCCTTCGCCCAGCTCCACGACACAAAGACCGCAGTCGCCATTGGCTCGTTCAAGCCTGATGTCATAGCAAAGATGCGGTACATTGATGTCTTCCTGGATCAATGCCTGTAAAATGGTGAGGCCGCTGTAAACCTCGACCACCCGTCCGTTGACAGTGACGTTGATCCTCTTGTTCTTTGAAATTACTTTCATTTTTAATCCTCCTGCTCAATAAATCCTTCTGCTCAATAAATCCTTCTAAATACACTGGGGCTGATTGGGTTGCTCTTTGTCCGTCCGGGAACGGCGCACAAAAAAACCGGCTCGTACGGCCGGTTGCACAGTTTGCTCGGCCGGGGACAATCGTCCAAAGGAATCCAGTCGTAAATGCCCTCGCTGATGTATAATCTTAATAACCTCGGACATTATATTATAATTATACCATATCGTAAAGACATATTTAGAATAATGTGCGCATTTTCTTACCTGAATATTTCGATAATTTACTTTCGATTCTATCGTTTGGAAATGCGAAGATAAGTATATAATCAACATTGGGAGGAGGTGTAAAACCCATGAAAAAAATATTGTCTGTAATGTTGATCATATTGTTGTTTTCCGCGCAAGTCGTTTTCGCCGGTGTCAGTGCTGACCAGGGGCCGACGGTCAATGTCAACGGAATGCCGATTACACTGCAGGCATCTGTCAAGGAAGGCGAATTGTTCCTGCCGCTGAGAGCTATCAGCGAAGCGCTGGGTTATACCGTGGGCTGGTCTCAGAAGGACAGATCCATCAGTATCAAAAACGCGGAAAAATCGTTCGTATTATCGTTGAAGGAATCTAAGATCAAATCGAACGGCCATGAATATTATATGCGTGAAATTCCGTTCATGATCGATAGCAGGACCTACATCGACACAAATTTCTTTACCGAAGAGATGGATTTGAAGGTGGTATGGGATAAATCAGAGAATCGGGTACAGCTATATGACATCCGGCAAAATTCTATCACTTTTGCAAACAATATCCTGACTGCCTTAAATCCTAAGGATCTTGACGCAACGATACAATATCCGTCAATAGGCGGCCTAAAAAGCGCAACCATAGAAACCCAGATCAATTCGTCCTTTAAAGCTCTTGCTGCGCAGGCATTGAAGGAAGGCGAAAAAAACGCAGCCGACCTCGCCACAACCATACAGCAATTTCCGGACATCACATGGAAATGCGAAGTGTACTTTGATTATCAGATCAAATATAACCAGAATGGTCTTCTCAGTGTTGTATTCCAGAATTACCAGTTTGCGGGCGGTGCCCACGGAACAACGGTCCAGACTGCTTATACCTATGATCTTAATACCGGCAAACAGCTGCAGCTTCAGGATCTCTTCAAAACAAATGCGGATTATATCACTGTGATCAGCGATCAGGTATATGTGCAACTGAAGGAGCGCGACCTTTTATCCGCCCTGTTTGATCCTTTTGAAAATATCCAGCCGGATCATAGTTACTATCTGACTTACGATGGCGTTGTAGTCTATTATCAACAGTATGAGATTCTGGCCTATGCGGCGGGGATTCAGGAATTCACGACGGATTATTCTCTGTTGACCGGTCTCCTGGCAGCGCCTGAATTATTTGAGCCTTTGTACCTGATGCCCGCAAATCCTGGCAGCAGCTGGCCGGTTGTAAAGGCTGGTGACTTGTTCAGTGTCAGCCTCAAAGGCAATCCGACTACCGGATACACCTGGCATTATACCCTTGAAAATAAGGATATCGCTTCCGTTACCTCAGAAGAGATTGTGCCGGATTCCGATTTGATCGGTGCAGGCAGCACCTTTACCTGGACTCTGAAAGCTTTAAAACCCGGCGTAACGCGGATCACTTTCAAATACTACCGGGATTGGGAGGGAGAGTCCTCTGTGACTGCAGAAAACACTGTCATCTATATTATTAAAGTCGAATAGCTAAATTGCGATACATTGTGCATCGGCGCAATTGATCAAAAAATATTCAAAGGAGGTTCTGTCTATGAATGAACTCAAAAGCAAGATCGCCGCGAACAGTGTCGTAGCGCTCATCATCGTGATCGGTCTTATTATTTCGTCAGTAATTGTGGCTGGTACGATCAAAGACGTCAAAGGGACCGGAAACAGGATCATGGTGACCGGTTCTGCAAAACAGGAGATCACATCCGATATGATCGTCTGGACAGGCAGTTTCGATGCCAAGTCGCCAAACCTCATTGATGCATATACACAACTTGAGGCCAGTAAAGCCAAGGTGTTGGATTATCTGGTCAAGCAAGGCGCCGATAAGAGCAAGGTGGTCTTTTCATCGATCAATACGAACATCATCTATGTCATCCTGCCAAGCGGCTTAAACAGCAACGAAGTGGATTACTATGACCTGAATCAGACCGTCACCATCAGCTCCAAAGAGATTGACAAGGTCACTGAGATTTCAAGGAATTCCACGGAGTTGATCAATGAAGGCGTGCAGTTCCAGTCGTTTGCCCCGCAGTACTTATATACAAAGATTGCTGATTTGAAGGTGACCATGCTGGCCGAGGCCACCAAGGATGCGACAAAAAGAGCGGAAATGATTGCCGAGAACGCCAACTCCAAGATCGGAAAGCTGAAATATGCTGACATGGGTGTCATTCAGATCACTCCTCGCTATTCCAATGAGGTGTCTGATTACGGCATGAACGACACTTATTCCTTGGAGAAGGAGATCACCGCCATAGTCCACTGTGAGTTCGATATTCAATAACACGGTTAGTAAACCATCTCTCTAATGTTTAAGAAATGACAGAGAGCAGCCTATAGGCTGCTCTCTTAATATGCAATTCATATCATGTATCATGTGTTTATTTTATTTGATTATTCCAGCGAATAGCCAATATTGCTGCCGCTCCGGACCGCCTGGGCGATCTTGCCCAGATTATTGCAATCGCCGATTTTATAAACCCTTTCGAACTTGCTTTTCATTTCATCATACAGATCTGTGTTTGGTCTGATGCCAAGGGATAGGACGACCATGTCGGCAGGCATCATGATTTCCTCGTTGTTCGCAATGTTCTTCATTAATACATTGCCGTTTGCGATTTTCTCAAGGCAGTGCTCGAAATAGAAATTGACTCCCGCCCTTTTCGTATCTCTCAAAGTGAGGCTGTCAGCCAGGCTTAGGCCCGTTGGTGGTGGAAGCAGTTCTATGACGTTGACATTGTTGCCCATGCTGGCCATATAATATGCCGCCTCGATACCCGTCATGCCGGCGCCGATCACTACGATGTTCTTGCCGGTATCCTGCACTCTATTTTCAAGCAGTTCTCTGACTCCGATGACATGTTTTGAATCGATTCCCGGTATCATCGGTATTATTTCATCCGAACCGGTGGCTGCAATCACAGCGTACGGAGCCAGTTTGGCAATAGCTTCCGCCGTAGCCGGTACGGAAAGCCGGACTTCAATACCGAGGCGTTCGATCTGCTTTTCATAATACTCGATCATCCAGGCGAATTTGGACTTATGCGGCGGTACTTTCGCCAGTTCCACCAATCCGCCGATATATGGTTTCCGCTCAAATATGATCGGAGTGAAACCGCGTTCCGCCAAAGTTACTGCGGCCTCAAGGCCGGCCGGCCCGGCGCCCGTGATGACGACTTTTCGCCCGCCGCCGTTTCGGATCGGGTCGGGTTTTACAAACTCACATTTTGCATAAGGGTTGACGCTGCAACAGGATTCGGAGCCATCCAAAGCAATCGGGTTAAAGCAATACATGCACGAAATGCAGTATCGCATTTCGTCTTCACGGTTTTCTTCGACTTTTTTAACCCATTCCGGTTCTGCAATGGTACCACGCCCCAGCGCCACAAGATCGCATCTTCCTTCCGCTATGATATCCTGGACGAACTGCGGATGCCTGATGCTGTCCGATGCCGCCACCGGAATACTCACCTGTTTTTTTACTGTTTCTGCAAGATGCACTTTCCAGCCCTCCGGCTGTTTGCCGTTATCACTCATAAACTCACGGCCTGTGGCAGCTCCGCCGCCGTTGACGGTGATCATGACCACACCGGCTTTTTCCAGAAGCCGAGCCCCTTGAGCCGCCCATTCGGGAGTCGTACCCCCTTCAACAAAATCGTCTCCGTTGATTTTCGCTGTAACGATAAAATGGTCATCGCAAAGACCGTCGCGAATCATGTCAATGCACTCGATGGAAAATCGCATGGCATTTTCAATGGTGTCGCTGCCGTATTCATCTGTTCTCTTGTTGAAGTACGGACTCATAAACTGGCATGGCAGATACGTGTGCGCTATATGATATTCCACACCGTCAGCGCCCGCTTTCTTACAGTTTTCTGCTGCGGCGTAATATTTCTTTTTTAATCTTTCGATATCTGTTTTTGTAAAATCATTGACCATAGCCACTGGCAGCCCGTCTATCATATAATGGCCGGCATGCCAAAGCTGAAATGTGATCTTCGCCCCTTCATCATGCACCGCATCCACTACCCTTCTAAGGCCCGGCACATATTTCTCGTCTGTAAGGAAGGGCTGTCTCAAGCCGACAAACGGCGCGTCCTCATCTACAACAGCGATCCCCGGAGTGATGAGAGCAACTCCGCCCCTGGCAATGTTGCGGTAGTATTCAATATATTGCTCGCTGACCGTGCCGTCCGGATTAGCTATGTATTCTGCCACAGCTGGTCTGATTACCCTGTTCTTAAGTGTGATCGGGCCGATTTTTATCGGTTCCAGAAAGTTATATTTCATGTTGTTTCGCCCCCCTTAAATTGCTAAATAATTATACCATTTCATCGCAAATGTTGCACAGGGCAATTCCATGATTTTATGAGTTGTTCCGGGTTTTCGTTCTTAATATAAATCACTATTCATCGCTTTTGATCAGTTTGGAATAATAAGTGCCTGATGTATAAAGCGCAGCAACCGGATTATGCCCCAGTACGCGATCCTTTGTAACCAGTGTAGTAGCCGGCGCCTCAGAATATTTGTAGAACAAGCTGTCATGCCCGACGCAAAGCCCCATAACGATATTTATATCAGTTTTTTCGTCGTTCAGGAGTTTGGCTTGCAATATCGGATTGCATGCATTTTCTCCGACTTCCGTGCAACGTTCATCGATGCCGAGCTTTATTTTTTTCACTGTGCCGACTTTGCAGCCAATTCCATAAACCTCAAACCCATAAGAACGTAATATCCTTGCCAGGATACGGGTTTCATGGATCAGCCCAACACAGGTGGCAATGCCCAGTTTTTTTGCCCCGAGCTTTTGAGCGAACAGCATGATTTCCTCAACTCGGGTCAGTCGGCAATAGCCTTCATACTCCACTTCCGCAGAACATTTCATGACTTTCCGGTTCATATCTTCTTCATAGCATGAAAGCGCATCATCCAGTATAGTCTTGTCCAAATTTGTGGTCAGGCAAAATTGAGGAAACATCTTCTTTTCATCGTCGCAATTGATGATCGCGCAATCTGCACAGGATCGTCTGATTTCCTTTTCAGTCATTTTTTGTGTTCTCCTTATTGTTCTGTCTTTTAATGAGATGAAGCCCATAGGATCCGAAAGATATCGCTTTGCTTATGATTGCTAGCACTAGAATGATTCGCGTCCATGTTAAATCCGGAACCAGCATCATTAATGTTACCGATATGGAGAATAAGACGGTTGATGCTTTACCGAATTTATTTGCCGGGATAACGTCCTGTCTCGGATGGATATAGAGAACGATCCCGGAAATAATCTGAATCCCTTCAATAAGGAGCATGACTGCCAGTGCCCAGATCGGCATGATCCCCGCCACCATCAGACAGGCAAGCGCAGTCAGAAGCATCAGTTTATCAGCCAAAGGGTCGAGAACGATTCCAACCACTGATACCACATCATATTTTCTGGCAAGGTATCCATCCAGCATATCGGATACTCCAGCCAGAAGGTATACGGCCAGCGCCCATGCATAAGGATGTGCAATATCTGAGAAAAAGATCCATATGAATATCGGAATCATAAACAAACGCAGTATCGTGATAGCATTCGGCAAATATTTCATAAGCTCCCCCATTTAATTCATTTTGTTTATATTGGCCCTTATTAGCGCATAACATTGATGTTTATTACTGAATATACCCCAAAGTGGTTATATCATTCAGCGGAAAACAGGACACTAAAAAATGCTATGCGGTTGCAAGCATCCGATCATAGCATTTCTATTGATTAGTACCTTGGTTTATGCAGAAAGCATGGACAGAATATCTTTCTTTGATCTGACTCCCACTGATGTGTCGGTAACTTTTCCTTCCTTCATGACGACCAGTGTCGGAATGCTGATGATTCTGAAGGCGGCTGACAACTCCGGCTGTTCATCGACGTTGATTTTGCATACTTTTGCGTTTGTCGCTTCCCCGGCAATTTCCTCCACCACCGGAGACAACATCTTGCATGGCATACACCAGGAAGCCCAGAAGTCAATTAGCACAGGCTGTTCAGATTTCAGTACTTCTGTTTCAAAATTTTCTTTTGTGATTGCTATTGCGCTCATAATAAATTCTCCTATTCATCTGTTTGATTTTAAATTACTCATAACGAATTATTGTAAATTGTTTTCAGTTTACTCGAGTGTAAGCGCTCTCATCGGGCAGTAATTAACGCATTTTCCGCATTTGATGCATTTGTCCATATCCACCGTAGGCGCTGCATGACTTTTTTGTGATAACGCTCCGACAGGACAAATCCTGACTGAAGGGCAGGCATGGTTCTGCGGGCAGCGCTTCTTATTCACTATCAGCATATTATCTTTTTTCGCCACTGGCTTAATTTTGTCTGTCTGAAAAAGATTCATTAAGTTTTCAATCATTTGAGCTTCACCTCTATCATTTATACTTGGTTTTTTCTGTTCCTTTGGATTTATTAAAAGAAATATAACACTTTGAGAATTGAACGTCTGTGATTACATCACAAATACGCATCCGCGTCGCCGATAAAGCTTTCAGAGGTTTACATAACAGGAAACTTCCATTATACTGGATGATAGAAAGTCCGATATGGGCTTTCATTTATTATTTTTAAAGGGAGGATATAGGAACCATGGATCGTGACATTTTGATAACCGCAAAAGATTATGAACGTCTGAGAAAGCTGATTGCTGAAGAACGCGAATTTGGCAAGTCTGTAGACCCCCTCGAATTGAAGGCTCTGGAGCAGGAACTGGATCGCGCCGTCATTACGCGCGCGGAGGATATCCCTTCAGACATTATTACGATGAATTCGGAATTTATCCTTGTGGATCTGGATTCGGGAGAAGAGACTGCTTACAGCCTGGTATATCCGGAAAACGCCGACTTTCTCGAAAACAGGATCTCTATCATCGCACCGGTTGGCACGGCTATCATCGGATATCGTCAAGGCGATGAGATCAAATGGCGAATCCCAAAAGGAACTGCCAGGCTAAAAATAAAAAAAGTTATGTATCAGCCCGAAGCATCCGGGGATTTTGAACTTTAGCATTGTTTTCTGCTGTATAAAATAGTAAAATTTGCATCATAAAAATAGATCGAGGAAATTGAATGAAACTGGACCAGACAAAAATGCCCATCTATGAGGCGCTGAACAAATTGAAAAGCGAGAGGATCGTTCCTTTTGACGTACCCGGACATAAACGCGGAAAGGCGGATCCGCTTTTGACCGATTTCTTGGGTGAAAAGTGCATGTCCGTGGACGTAAATTCCATGAAGTTGCTTGATAATCTTTGCCATCCCGTATCAGTCATCAAGGAGGCAGAAGAATTGGCCGCTGATTGTTTCGGCGCCGCTCATGCTTTTTTCATGGTGGGAGGAACGACTTCGGCTGTACAGAGCATGGTTCTGTCGGCTTGCAAAGAGGGCGAAAAAATCATCATGCCGCGCAATGTCCACAGAAGCGCAATCAACGCGTTGATTTTAAGCGGTGCTGTTCCGGTATACGTGAATCCGGATGTCAACAAAAGGCTCGGGATATCACTCGGCATGTCTCTTGTGGAACTCGAGAAAGTCATAAGGGCAAATCCGGATGCGAAAGCGATCCTCGTAAACAATCCAACCTACTACGGAATTTGCTCGAATATCAAAGCCATCGTTGAGCTGGCCCATCAGCACGGCATGCTGGTACTGGCAGATGAAGCCCATGGTACGCATTTTTATTTTGACAATGATCTGCCGATATCCGGGATGGCAGCCGGTGCGGATATGTCGGCTGTCAGTATGCACAAGTCAGGCGGGAGCCTGACGCAAAGCTCATTTTTACTTGTGGGCAGTAAAGTCAACTCCGATTATGTCCGGCAGATCATCAATCTGACCCAGACAACCAGCGGAAGTTATCTTCTGATGTCCAGTCTGGATATTTCCAGACGAAATCTGGCTTTGAACGGCAAGGATATTTTTAATCGTGTGAAGTACCTGGCCAATTATGCAAGAGAAGAGATCAATCAGATCGGCGATTACTACGCATACAGCAGCGAACTGAAAAACGGCGACTCCATCTTCGATTTTGACGTCACGAAGTTGTCTGTAAACACCTTCAATGTGGGCCTTGCCGGAATCGAAGTATATGATTTGCTCCGGGACGAATATAATATCCAAGTCGAGTTCGGTGATATCGGCAATATGTTGGCCTACATCTCTGTTGGCGACAGGGAACGAGATATCGAAAGGCTCGTCAGCGCCCTATCGGAAATCCGCCGGCGTTTCAAAAAGAGCACTATCGGAATGCTGGAAAACGAATATATCAATCCACGCGTTGTTGCAACCCCTAAGGAAGCCTTCTATGCCAGCAAACGGTCCCTGCCGATTATGGAAAGTGCCGGATATGTGTGCAGCGAATTTGTTATGTGCTATCCGCCGGGGATTCCGATTCTGGCCCCCGGGGAAATCATCACGGAGGAAATCCTGGAATATATTAAATACGGCAAGGCGAAAGGCCTATTCATGACCGGGCCGGAAGATATCAATATCGAACATCTTAATGTAATGAATTTCAAATAATGATTTTGCCGCTTTATAAGGCAGACAGGAGGATCTTATGGAATTGGAGTTGTGGTATACCGAAAAGCATACGGATAAAGTCAACTTTTCGATAAAAGTCAAGCAGCAGCTGTTCAGCTGCAAAAGTGAATATCAACAGATCGACGTCTTTGAATCCGAAGAATTCGGGAGGTTTCTGACCATAGACGGGCTGATGATGCTCACAGAAAAGGATGAATTCATCTATCATGAAATGATCGTTCATGTGCCGATGGCTGTTCATCCAGATGCGAAAAAAATATTGGTTATCGGTGCCGGCGATGGCGGTGTTGCACGGGAACTCACCAGATATCAGACCGTAGAGCGCATCGACATGGTAGAAATCGACCAGATGGTGATCGATATCTGCAAGGAATATCTGCCCATCACTTCCTGTGGTTTTAACGATCCCAGAGTGCATATCACCTGCCAGGACGCATTAAAGTTTATCCGCACCTGTACCAATGAATATGATCTGATTATTGTGGACTCCACAGATCCGTTCGGACCGGGAGAAGGCTTATTCACGAAAGAATTCTACGGTAATTGCTACAACGCTTTGAAAGAGGACGGGATCCTGGTCAATCAGCATGAGTGCCCATTCTATGATGACTACGCATTTTCAATGCAACGGGCGCATAAAAGCATTTATGAAATTTTCCCGATCTGTAAAGTATACCAGGCGCATATTCCGACTTACCCTTCCGGGCATTGGCTTTTTGGATTTGCCTCTAAAAAACTTCATCCCATGGAGGATCTGGATCCAGCTAAATGGAATTCGCTTGGCCTGAAGACCAGATACTATAATACCCGCCTGCATTTGGGCTCGTTTGCTATTCCGAACTATGTTGAGGAGTTGTTGAAAGATGTGGAGTAGGAATGTTGAAACCTTTTTAGGTTGCGATGCTTCTTTTGAAGAGGCGGAAATTGTGATTTTCGGGGCACCGTTTGATGCTACAACTTCCTATCGTCCCGGAACCCGTTTCGCAAGCCGGACGATGAGAGCGGAATCTTACGGTCTTGAAACGTACAGTCCTTATCAGGACAAGGATCTCGCGGAAATCCATGTGTTTGATGGCGGGGATCTGGAATTGCCTTTCGGGAATGTACCCGCTGCTCTTTCCATGATCAGGGAGACAGCGAAGAAAATATTGGATTTCGGCAAACTTCCTTGCATGATCGGCGGCGAGCATCTGGTCACTCTCGGATCGGTCGAAGCCGTCTATGAAAAATACCCGGATCTGCACGTAATCCAGTTTGATGCACATACGGACTTGAGAAATGAATATCTTGGCGAGAAGTTGTCCCATGCAACCGTAATCAGGAGAGTGTGGGATATGCTGGGAGACGGAAGGATTACGCAATTCGGAATCAGAAGCGGCGAGAAGGCAGAGTTTGAATGGGCTAAGGAGCATACAAACCTCCGTAAGTATAACTTCGAAGGTTTAGAAGAAACCATTCAATCTTTAAAAGGACACCCGGTATATTTTACGCTGGACCTAGATGTACTGGATCCGTCCGTTTTCCCTGGAACAGGAACGCCGGAGCCCGGTGGCGTGAATTTTATGGAACTGTTAAATGCCGTTATTAAAGTAATGAGTCTTAACATCGTCGGGGTAGATATCAACGAGCTATCTCCTCCGTATGATCAGTCCGGAGCTTCGACAGCAGTCGCCTGTAAGATTCTTCGCGAGATGCTCTTGGCTTATCGATAATTTTATACCGAAATATTTAAATTCTGTTGTACCTACAACAGAATTTGTTTTTCTCTCATGTTATTATTATATCAAGCCGGGAAATCATCCGGTCTGAGCAAAGGTTCATACCAGTGGCATCTATGCAGTCATACTAAATGAACCCGAAAGGTATAAGAAAACAATGGGGGTGTTTTAAATGAAATTCAGAAAGTTAGTCGATAGAATCATAGCAGAGTTTGAATGTGTTCAGTATTTAAGGGAAAAGATCATTTGCCCTGAACAGGATCTGAGAGTCATTAAAACCGTAATAAACAACAAATAAATTTGGTAGATAAGAATACTGAAGCCGGCACGTAGCGGAATGTGATTTAAGCATAGATGAACACATATCCGACTGCTTGCCGGCATTTATTTTGTTTGGCCTCAAATGGTTACAAAATGGTGTAGTGGCTTTTTGAATAATCGATCAAGCCCTCTTTTCGCATTCTATTCAGTTCAGTTGACAGAACGCTACGGTTGACCCACAAAAACTGTGCAAATTGGTTTTGGTTCATCCCAATATCAAACGTGTCCCCTTCACTTTTTTCACGGACGTGGTTGAGGTAAGTCATGATCCTCTCTTCCAGTGTATACATGGACAGAATATCGATTTTGAAAATAAGGTTGACGTGTTCATTGCTGAGGATTCTTGCGGTATTATGCAAGATTTTTTCTTTTGCTGATGAACTTATGGAGCTGTCTTCAAACAACGAACAAAAACGGATAAAGGCAATCTGGCAATCTGTTTGACAAATCAACGTCACCGGGCTGTTTTTTGTTTTTGAATATAAGGTATCCAGGCAAATGACTTCCCCCGGTTTATAACTCCGGATCAACTGCGCTTCACCGTTCAGGTTGTACTTTACGCTTAAAACAACGCCTTTTTTAATCAAACCCGCACCCGGAACCTGACCGTCTTGCGAAACAATGATTTCGTCCCTGTTGTATGTCCGCACAGCAGGTGAAGTCTGATGATCGATTTCCTGGAGTTCCGGTTCATTCAAGCCATGAAATAACAAAGAACTTTTCAATAATTTTATGTTTCTGCCGTTAGCCATTATTCCCTCTTGTTTGCTTCTCTATTCATTAAAACTGAATCCCTATCGCGGCTGACTTATCCAGGCCGTAACGAATGGTGGTTTTATGCCCGACGATCTGGCATATCTCCAAGTCGCCGCATAGAGTCATTAACGCGATCCAGTCGGTAATATCTTCTATCTCTATTCTTTTCGTTATGAATTCCAGCATATTGTTGAGCGCCTCCTTGCAGGCCTGCTCAGGTGTATCTTCGGAGGCTATTACATACCATCTGTCCTCTGTTTCGAGCATTGGCCATGCTTCCGCTACGCCTTTTATGAGTTCGACTTTTAAGGTCACCCTTGCCGGTACTTCCAGACCGCAAACGATTTCACCATCGGACTGCACAGCATGCACATCTCCGGTCGCCAGCAATGCCCCGGGCACCGATATGGGCAAGTAGACACTGGTTCCCTTTTGGATCAGTTTACAGTCCATATTCCCGCCATAATTGCCCTGCCACATGGATGGCACCGTTTCAGCAGGCGCCACACCGATAACACCAAGGCACGGTTTGAGCGGGATCCTGCGTCCAAGGAAATAGCCGGTTCCATCTTCGATTTTAATTTTTTTCGTCTTACAGCCCTTTAAAAGATGATCGAAAAAATAGTTGTCCCCTTCATCCACGATCATTGTTCCATAATCAGAAGTAATCTCAATGTCCTCAATCGTGATTTTCAGCGTGTCCCCCGGCAAAGCATCCTCAACATAGACCGGCCCGTTCAGCGGATTGAATTGCATATTCTGAAAATGTGTTGCAGTCGTGCAATATTCCTCAACCAGTATATCTATGAACGCATCCTTGGTGTTGAAAATGACGGTATCACCGGAAGAGACTTTTAAAACCGGCCTGTTCTCCGGCGAAAGCTCGAATACCTGTCTCTCTTTGTCTATAGTTTTGGTCGACATGCTCCATACTCCCCTCTCTGCGTAATAATCATCGGCTATTTAAGAAACTTAGGCGGCAGCGGAGGCATCCCCGAATCCTCCAGGAATTTCTCAATGGAGCGCACTTTTTCGGAAATCATTAGTTTCGACGAGCCGACTGCCAATATTTTGTTATCGCTGTCATAGATCGTTGCCTTGGTAAAACAAACGCTGCGGCCGGCTTTTATGAGTTCACCTTCCACTCTTAATCTCCCGCTTTTCACACCTGCCAAATCATCGATATGAAGATCCAGCGAAGTGACACCGGTATTCTCATCAAGATCGCAATAAGCCGCCCAATACGCTGCCACGTCGATCAGGGTCGCATAGACTCCTCCGTGTACGTTGCCGAACAGATTATGGTGATTCGTATTCAATTCAACTTCGACGATGCTGGCTCCCGGTTTGATATCACATATTCCGAGACAGACCAGCCTGAAAAATGGGCCCTCATTGATTACTTTGATAAGCTCTCTGATATGCTCCGGATTGATGGTTCTAGTTTTCTTCATCTTCGGCCACCCTTTCGATTATTTTCCGTTATATATATAAAAGAATAAAATTTGCTGTTTGTCAATGCTTACGGATATTTCAGCCCCATTTCAAAGTCCTTTCCCGTTGAATCGGCCTGGAATCTCACGGATGTAAAATGTTGTAATATATAAAATTTTATGATAATTTAATATTAACTATATGGAAGGGGGTTTGAATAATGCCTTATGGTTACTGCGGAAAATTGCTGAGAGTCGATCTCAGCGCCAATGAGTTCAAAATTGAAGAGATCCCTGAAATGATCATGCGTAAATACCTAGGCGGTAAAGGATTGATCACCTACTATCTGCTGAACGAAGTCGACCCGAAGGAGGATCCATATAGCGATAAAAATAAACTGATTTTTGCTACCGGTGTGCTTACGGGTGTACCGGTTCCCGGTTTTATCCGATTTGCTGTAGGCGCGAAAGCTCCTACGACGAACGGCTACGGTCAGGCTGAAGCCGGGGGGTTCTGGGGGCCTGAACTGAAGAAAGCAGGTTTCGACGCCATCATTCTGGAAGGAAAAGCGAAATCCCCGGTCTACCTTTTCATTAAGGACGGGAAAGCTGAAATCCGGGACGCATCCCACCTCTGGGGCAAGACCACTGAGGTTGTCCAGGATTTGATCAGAAATGAACATGGTGATCAGGCTATCAGGATTGCCCAAATCGGTCCCGGCGGCGAACATCTGGTCCGCTACGCCTGCATTACCAATGAGTTGAAGCATTTTAACGGCCGTTGCGGCCTGGGCGCTGTGATGGGTTCGAAGAACTTAAAAGCAATCGCTGTAAGAGGAACTCAAAAGCTCGAATACTTTGACGAAGATAAAGTAAAGGAATTGGCACGATGGTATAACGAGCAGATGAAAAACAGCCCGCTCCTATACGGACTTCAGAACGAGGGTACTGCCATCTTCGTAAACCCGTTGAACGCGGGAGGGGTCTTGCCTACCGAGAACTTTAGAAAAGGATATTTTGAAAAAGCCGAAAATTTTTCCGGCCCTACCATAAATGAGACGATCCTAAAGAAGAGAGAGGGATGCCTTGGCTGCTCCGTAAGATGCAAGCATGTTGTTGAAATCAACCGCGAGGATATCAAGGTGGATCCTAGATTAGGGGGTCCAGAATACGAAACTCTTGGCGCATTTGGTTCTCTATGTGGGATCGACGATTTAGCGGCTTTAGCAAAGGCCAGCGAATTATGTAACAAGAACACGCTGGATTCCATTTCCACCGGCGTCAGCATTGCATTTGCGATGGAATGCTATGAAAAGGGATTGATCACCAAGGAAGACACCGGAGGGTTGGATCTTTGCTTCGGAAACACATCCGCTATGCTGAAAACCATCGAATTGATCGTTAATAGAGAGGGTATCGGCGATCTGCTGGCTGAAGGGGTAGTGAGAGCCGCTGAAAAGATCGGCCCTGAAGCATCTAAATTTGCCATGGCAATCAAAGGTCAGGAATTGCCGATCCATGATCCGAGAGGGAAACTCGGAGTTGGGCTGGGCTTTGCAATTTCGGATACCGGCGCGGATCACATGCAGTCCATGCATGACGGTGTTCTGGATAAGGACAATTTTCACTTCAGGGCAATGAGAACACTGGGCCTGACTGAACCGATTTCTCCGTTGGATACCAGCGAAAAAAAAGTGAAGCAGTTCTATTTGCTTCAGAAGGCTTGGGGTTCGTTCAACAGTATCGGTGCTTGTGTTTTTACTCCTGCTCCCAGAGGTTTTTTGACCTTTGATAAACTGGAAATACTGTTCCAGGCAGCAACCGGATGGGATATGAGCTTATATGAAATGGTCAAGGTTACTGAAAGAGCCTACTACATGAGCAGATTATTCAATCTGGCCGCCGGATTCACGGCCGAAGACGACCGTCTGCCGGAACGTTTCCATCAGCCTATGGAAAACGGCGCTTTAAAAGGCTCCGCTATTGACAAGGACGCCTTCCAGAATATGGTACGCTTATACTATGAGTTGTCGGGTTGGGACCGGATTTCCGGCTACCCGAAAAAATGGAAAGCCATAGAACTCAATCTTGATGAAACTATACTCAATCATCCGGTGTATAGCCGGTATATCGTTCAATAAAGCTCATCAGTAATCGATAATGACGAGGTAATATTTTGAAAATCAGAATTTCCGCTTATGGTGACCTGAAATTTTATACTCCCGGGAAAACCGGTATCGCAGAAGTGACTTTACACGAACCGGCAATGCTTTCAGAGATCCTGAAAAGCGCCGGCATACCTACTGAATATGTCGGCGCAATTACGATTGATAAGATTACTGTTGATTTTGATGCGCTCATTAGCAGTGATGCCGTAATAAATATTTATCCGATGGTCAGCGGCGGCTGAACCATTCCGTAGCTTTATAAAAAAAGTAAAGCGGTCGTTCATCATGAACGGCCGCTTTGTTATGGTTAAGCATTAGTTTAGCAGTTTAAATGTTGTTTTTATAACAATCAGGCTTTTTCAGCCGCTCTTTTAAATGCTCTGTTGATCAGTTCTTCCTTATTCGCGATGACTCTCACGTATTTCCCCGTGGTAATAGCGCCGATTGAATCTGAAATCGTGATGTCGAGGGAAATCTTGTCATCTTCTACTTTTCTTACTACGAGATCGTAGGTCAACGGTTCTCCCAGCATGGCTCCTTTTTCGTGGGTCAGTTCGAGTTCTTTCCCTACAGTTATAAATCCGTCTGGAAGCAGAGGATCCAGCAGCTTGCTTGAAGCTTCTGTGAAAACTTCAACCATTGTCGCTGTTGATACCAGGTAATCAAGAACGCCTCCTGAGACTCCGTCCGGGTAAAGCGCATTTGACATGTTGGATTCCCTCGTAAAAGTTGTGGAAACGCCTGGTTTAATTCGATGTGTAATCATTTTTGCTTCTCCTCTCTGTAAAGATATTTGTTATGTTATATTATACACCATTAATTCCTAAATATTTACAAATGCACAAATAATTATACAAATAATCTGGAATGCTCTATATTATGTCAAATCATGACCGCCGGCTGAGCCGGCGGTTTGCTCTGCCCCTATAAGGGGCCTTT
>CAZAMF010000016.1:0-29326 GCA_964486295.1 uncultured Oscillospiraceae bacterium
AGCAGTAGACTGAAAATCTACGTGTCCTTGGTTCAATTCCGAGTCTGGGCACCACCAATCACTTATAAAATGGCTGTTCGCAGAGCTTGGCTCCGAACGGTTATTTTATTTTTTGGCAAAATGGTGACAAAGAAATTCGGCGCGTGTAATATTCATGTATAAGCATATGGGCATATTATAGGAGCGAGAATAGAATGAATATCAAAATTTTAGGAACAGGCTGCGCAAATTGTAAAAAACTGGAGCAAAACGTGCGTGATGCCGTTAAGGAGCTTGGAATACCGGCAGAAATAGAAAAAGTCGAAGATATTAAAGACATCGTCAAATATGGTGTCATGCTGACACCGGCGTTGGTTGTCGACGAAGATGTGAAATCTGTAGGGAAAGTACTGACGGTAGATCAAATAATGGCGCTGATCAAATAGGTTGAGGAGGAGCATAACATGAGAATGCTTGAAGAATTTTTTCCGGAATTTACTCAAAAGCTTGACGAGATCGATGAACTATTTGTCATTGGTGAATGGCAGGATATCGTCGCGGGCAATATCAACTGTGAATGTAAAAAATAGGCAACATAACATTACAAGTAAATAAGCACCTTTAAAGAAGACGCACAACACGCATATTGCAAAATGCAGCTTATATGTAGGGGGTGCGTCTTTTTGGATGGTCGCATAATATGTGCTATATAAGTCACAAAAATTAAATATAAGACATCAAATGGTTAAAATATGTGAAAATAACGTTGACAAACATGTTTTTACGGCGTACTATGATTCTAAGCTTATTTACTTGCGAGGGTGCGGGATATGAAAAAGTCCAGGAGCAGTCCTGAAAACATTATCATCGAAATTGAAAATATTTCAAAAAAATGCGTGGCAATCGAGAAAGAATTGCCCCGGTTTTTAATGCCGTTTTTTTTATATATGCAGCAGTCCATGCAGCCTAAAACGAGATTGGCGTATCTTAGGGAACTTAAAAACTTTTTTACGTTCGTTAAACGGAATGATGCGCAGGATCCTGATACGATCAGAAGCATCGATGATTCATACTTTCAAAATATGGACGTTTCAGAGATCAACGATTATCTGGATTATAGCAGCCTGGATTCCGAAGGAGGGAATGGCGCCAGCGCAGTCATGAGGAAGCGTGCAGTTCTATCCACATTTTTGAAATATATGTACTCCAACGGAACACTGAACCGGGACATTGCAGCGGATATCAAGCATATCAGGTCAGCGAGAAAAAAAGAACCGGAGATCAAGCGTTTGTCTGAAGCAGAGGTTATTAAGATGCTTGATTCTGCTTTGAACGGCAGCATGCTATCCGAAAAAGAAAAACAATATTGGGCAAAAACAAGGTGCCGGGACTATGCGATATTGTTGCTGTTCATCACCTATGGGCTAAGGGTCCAGGAATTAATGCGGCTGAACTTATCCGACTTTGACTTGAATAAAAAAGAGTTCATGCTTTACAGAAACAACGGGGAGACGACGCAGCTTCCGCTGAGCGAAAGGGCAGCCGCAGCTTTGGAGGACTATCTGAAAAACGAAAGAAGGGTTCGGGATGATATTCCGGAATATGATAAAGAGGCTTTGTTCTTGTCTCTTAAAGGCTATCGGCTTTCCGAAAGACAGATCAGAGAAGTATCAAAAAAGTATACTTCCATGGGAATGTGCTCTGATAGAAAAGAGGGCTTCAGCCCTCAAAAACTAAGGGCTACTGTCGCATCCGCCCTTATTGAAAAAGGAAACTCCCTGAATGATATTCAAGAGCTGATGCATTACGACAACTTTTCCACGACTAAAATTTATGGACAACGAAAAAAATCAGTAAACAAAGAAATCTTCAAAGACTTACAATGGAGTGACGGCAGGAGATAAGCAGCCGGCCAGAAAAGAAAAAATACAGCATCCTCTGCTCCTATGGGCAGAGGATTTTTTAGTCTAGTGATGGCGACGCTTGAAATCCAATAATATCAATTGATTTTGGCACGCTTTTATTTTAGAATGAACACAGGTTGCAGACACGTGAAAGGAGAACCGGGCATGGCGCAATTATATTACAGATATTCAACTATGAATGCAGGGAAATCCATCGAACTGATCAAGGTCGCATACAACTATGAGGAACGTGGGAAGAAGGTCCTGACCTTGATGCCGGGCGTTGACAATCGGTATGGAGTGGGGCTGATCACTTCGCGAATAGGAATACAAAGGGAAGCGATTGTCGTTAACGAGGAAACTGATATTCTTGATTTGTTTATCAAAGAAAATGCCAAGGGCAAAGTTGACTGCGTACTGGTAGATGAATGTCAGTTTTTAAGAAAACATCATGTCCAGGAGCTTGTGGAAATCGTTGACAGCTTCGATGTTCCGGTCCTTGCCTACGGCCTCAAAAACGATTTCAGGAATGAACTTTTCGAAGGCTCTTATTATATGTTGGTCTATGCGGATAAAATAGAAGAAATTAAAACAATATGCTGGTGCGGGCGCAAAGCTACCATGGTAGCCAGAGTAGTCGGAGGAAAGTTTGTAAAACAAGGCCAGCAGATCGTTGTGGGCGGTAATGAGATGTATGTGTCGCTTTGCCGGAAACATTACAATGACGGCCGGCTTGGTCCGGAAAAATAGATTGAATTCTTATCGCTTCTTTTGCAGGGGAGGGACAAATGGAATACCTGATCTTAGCTGTTAATCCGGGCTCTACTTCAACAAAACTGGCGGTTTATAAAAATGAGAACCTGATGTTTGCTGATTCGATCGAACATTCGAATGAGGAACTTGCCGGCTGCGGGACGTTGAAAGAGCAGTTCAACATGCGTCTCGCGATGCTGATGGAGTCATTGGGGAGGAGAAACTTCGATCCTGCAAACCTATCTTGTGTTGTCGGCCGGGGAGGCCAGCTTCCTCCTGTGAAAGCGGGGGGATATTATGTCAATGAAGCAATGAAAAGGCGTATCATAGTCGGTCCTATTATCAGCCATGCCTCGAATCTCGGCGCGCTTCTGGCAGCAGCCGTTGCTAAACCATATGGAATTCCGGCGATGATCTATGATGCGGTATCCTCTGATGAAATGCGGCCTGTTGCGAAAATAACCGGTATACCTGAAATCGTAAGACAAAGCTTCTGCCATGTGCTCAACACAAAAGCGATGGCCAGAAAAGCAGCCGCTGCCGTTGGGAAAAAATATGAAGAGATGAACTATATCATCGCGCATATCGGGGGCGGTGTTTCAGTAAGCGCTCATAATTACGGTAAAATTGTGGATGTTATCACAGATGACGCAGGCCCGTTTTCTCCTGAACGTTCCGGGAGCGTACCGCTGTTATACATCGTAGACATGTGTTATAGCGGCAACTACAGCAAGAAAGAGTTGTTAAAGGAGTTGAGAGGCCAGGGCGGCCTTAAAGCGTACTTCGGAACACATGACTGCCGGGATATAGAGAGAATGATCGCCGCCGGAGATGAAAAAGCCAAATTGGTCTATGAGGCTCAGGCATATCAGATCGCAAAAGGGATCGGAGAGTTATCCCCGACCATTGAAGGGACAATCGATCATATCATACTGACAGGCGGTGTTGCGAATTCTGAGATGCTAACAGGAATGATTAAAAAGTATGTCGAATTTCTGGCTCCGGTGCTGGTCATGCCCGGAGAAAACGAATTGGAAGCTCTAGCGTTGGGAGCCCTAAGGATCTTGCGGGGAGAAGAAGTGTGCCATGAATATACAGACACCTTCGGTGATGAAATCGAACTGTTTGTCTGACTGATCCAAATCTTCGGGGGGATATGTAATCGGAATCTCTATTTGTGGCGTTCCCGTCGAAGGCGGTTGTTTATTTCGTTCAGGATCGTTCGCTTTTTATAACTCCAAGGGGGAGAAATCAGGAGCGCTCTGGGCACATCGCCGGTAAGCCTATGAATGGTAATTTCCGGAGGGATGCGTTGGAGCAGGTTGACGATCAGCTCTGCATATTCATCGACAGAATGAAATGAACTATAATCTGGGAAGAGGGTTTCCATCCGGGAGCCCTTTATTACATTGAGCATATGCAGCTTCAAGCCGAAAGGTTTTTTGGCGCAGACGTAGTCTACAGACTCCTCCATCATTTTCCTTGTTTCGCCCGGCAAACCCAAAATCAGATGCACGACAGTCCGGATGCCTAATTCATGAAGTCTTTCCATTGCCTTGTCAAAATCTTCAAGGGGATAGCACCGGTTGATCATGACGGCGGTTTCCTCATGGATCGTCTGAAGCCCCAGTTCTACCCATAGAAATGTTTTCCTGTTTAATTCAGACAGCAACGCGTAGGTATCTTCCGAAATGCAATCAGGCCGGGTGGCTATAGCAATACCCACCACCCCGGGATATTTTAAGGCCTCTTCATACTTTGCCCGAAGGGTCTCCACGGGAGCGTAGGTGTTGGTATAGGATTGGAAATAGACAATGTATTTGCTGTCAGGCCATTTATGAGCCAGAAGGCTGACTTGCTGATCGATATCTGATATTTCGGAGGACAGCTCTCCCGAACCTTCGGAGCTGCAAAAGATACAACCGCCGGAGCCCTTAGATCCGTCTCTGTTCGGGCATGTAAAGCCACCATCGATGGCCAGTTTAACAACCCGGCATCCAAATCGCTTCTTGAGATATGTTCCGATCGAATGATAAAGAATTTCGTCCATTTTTCTCCCTGTCTTTGCATTGGAAATCCGCCAAACATTTGCAAAATATATGATTTATGATATAATACTTTTTTATGAAAGTGAACAGATTTTTATTGAGGAACAAGGCAATGTTAAAAGAACATGTGTTGTCACCATGGGGTGAGTGCATCGCTGATATCGATTCGGTGACCCCCGGATATTTATCAGCCGGTGACTTTGCAGAGACCAGACTGGAGAAACCTGCATTATTGCTTCACAGCTGTTGTGGGCCGTGCAGTACCTCTGTGCTTGAAAGACTGGCCGACCAGTACCGGATCACCGTATTTTTTTACAACCCGAATATTACAGACAGAACCGAATATCTGAAACGTCTGGAAACACAAATAAGATTCATTGAGAAATTCAACTCCACAGGCAAAGCGCTGGAATCAGAAAAAGGAATCCTGAACTTCAGCAGAGTGGAGTTTCTGGAGGGCGAATACAATCCGGAAGTATTTTTCCAAGCTGCCAAAAATTTGGAGAGAGAACCGGAGGGTGGACAAAGATGCGTGGAATGTTTTCGGCTGCGGTTGGAAAAGACGGCCGAGACCGCTTCTTTGGGCGGTTATCAATGCTTTACCACAACATTGACGGTAAGCCCTCACAAGAACTATCATATAATAACGGATATCGGACTTCACCTAGCCAAAGAATACAAGATAGAATATCTGGCAATGGACTTTAAGAAACAGGACGGCTTCAGAAGGAGCATTGAACTATCAAAAGAGTATAATTTATACCGCCAAAATTATTGCGGATGCATATATTCGAAAGAACCAATGGAGGAAAAGAAATGAACAGATTAATGATTCCAAAGGGATATCATTCCCCGATCGATCCGATGGAAACACAGCGGGCCATCAAAAAAATCAAGGACTTTTTTCAGCAGGAACTGGCTTATGGCCTGAACTTGAGGCGTGTCACAGCCCCTTTGTTCGTCATCCCTGAAAGCGGCCTGAACGATAATCTGAACGGCACAGAACGTACCGTTGAATTTTCACTGAAAGATATGGATGAGAAGAAGGTGGAAATTGTCCAGTCACTGGCCAAGTGGAAAAGAATGGCTCTTGGGAAATACGGGATCCCTCCGGGGCACGGCATATATACCGATATGAACGCAATCAGGCGAGACGAGGATCTGGACAACCTCCACTCCATCTATGTAGACCAGTGGGATTGGGAAAAAGTGATTCTGAAGGAAGATAGAACCGAGGAATATCTTAAAGCAACCGTGACGGTTATTTACAATGCGCTGAAAAACCTGGGGGATTATGTAAATAGACTATACAGAGAAATCAGGACGGACCTTCCGAACGAGATTTTCTTTATTACCTCCCAGGAACTTGAAGACCTTTATCCTGACCTCACCCCTAAAGAGCGTGAAAACGCCATCTGCGAAAAACACAGGGCTGTTTTTGTTATGAAGATCGGAGATTTACTGAAATCCGGACAGAAACATGATGGCCGTGCACCTGATTACGATGACTGGGAACTGAACGGAGACATTCTTTTATGGAATGAGATCCTGGAGATTGCATTTGAAATCTCATCAATGGGCATCCGAGTCGACGAAGAGGCGATGGCAAGGCAACTTAAACTCGCGGGGACTGAAGACAGGGCGGATCTCGATTTTCACAAAGCGATCCTTGAGGGCAAACTCCCATACAGCATAGGGGGCGGGATCGGACAAAGCAGACTATGCATGTATTTTCTGAGAAAGGCTCACATCGGTGAAGTTCAGGTTTCTGTATGGCCGGATAGCATGGTGCAGAAGTGCCAGGAACACAATATATTCCTTCTTTAGATGCTAAGATCCGGCTTGGGGAATCTCGCGCCTTCGGCAGAGGTAGACTATGAAATACGCTGACGTTATTATAGACAATAACAGCGATCAAACCGACAATTTCTATACTTACGGCTGCATGGACGATTCAGTCAGCCCGGGACACCAGGTTACAGTACCCTTCGCAAAGGGCAACAAGGAAGTTTCAGCATATGTTTTCAGGGTATATGATACATTGGAGACAGAAATCAAATCGCTGAAATATATCATAAAAATCAATGAGGAGTTCCGGCTGACGCCGGAACTCCTGGACACCTGCATCTGGATGAAAAAGCGATATCTCTGCAAGTATATCGATGCCATCAAATGCGTTGTCCCATCCGGCAGCAGGGCTAAAAGAAGAAAAACAGGCATTGCTTATGGCGATGATTTTGGAGAAACCAAGGGGATACCGGAACTGACATCTGAACAGTCAGACGCATTGAATTCCATGTTGCCGGCTGTCAGGGAGAATAAGCATGAAGCCTTTCTTATCCATGGGGTTACCAGCAGCGGCAAAACAGAAGTATATATGAGGCTGATAACGGAATGTGTAGCTCACGGAAGGGCTGCAATCGTTTTGGTTCCGGAAATCGCACTGACCACGCAGCTGATAGAGAGATTCATCGGGAGATTCGGCGCCGTAAATATAGCAGTGCTTCACAGCCGACTGACATCCGGGCAGCGTTTTGATGAATGGAACCGTATCAGAAACGGGGAAGCCAGGATCGCCATAGGCGCCAGATCCGCCGTATTTGCGCCTTTTGAGGATATAGGCGCCATTATCCTGGATGAAGAACATGAGGCCACCTATAAATCTGACATGACGCCTAAATATGAAACGGCGGAAGTGGCTTTAAAAAGAGCGATGCAGCACCGCGCAGTACTGGTTCTCGGCAGTGCTACTCCATCAGTGACATCTATGAGCCGCGCCGGCAGTGGGATTTACAGACTGTTAAAGCTTAAAGAGCGCTATAATAAAGTTAAAATGCCCGAAATCAAAGTGGTTGATATGAGGCAGGAACTCAAATCAGGCAACCGAACTATATTTTCAGCGGATCTTTACAGAGACATGGAACATTGCCTCGATGGCGGGAAACAGGTCATCTTGTTTCTTAATAGAAGGGGTTATTCGAATTTCATTTCATGCAGGGAGTGCGGCTATATTATGAAGTGCCCGCAATGCGGGATTTCACTGACCTACCACAAAACATCCAATGCGGCGATATGCCATTATTGCGGTCACAAAGAGCCCTTGCAGAAATTGTGCCCGATCTGCGGGAGCAGGTATTTAAAGCAATTCGGAATCGGGACAGAAAAGGTGGAAGAAGCAGCAAAACAGCATTTCAGTGGATACCCGACGGCGAGACTGGATCTTGATACGATCCGGCGCAGGGGAAGCATTGAGCGAATATTGAATGATTTCAAAAACGGCAACACGAAAATATTGGTGGGTACGCAGCTTGTCGCAAAAGGATTGGATTTTGAAAATGTCGGGGTTGTGGGGATCGTTTCAGCTGATGTATCCTTGAATATACCCGATTATCGTTCTGCCGAGAGAACGTTTCAGCTGATTACTCAGGCGGCAGGAAGAGCGGGGCGGGGGAGTGAACAGGGCCGTGTGGTTGTACAGTCTTACACCCCGGACAATTATGCGATCCGATTTGCGGCAAATATGGATTACGACGGTTTCTTCAGAACCGAAGTAGCCATGAGGAAAACGCTGGGTTATCCGCCCTATAGTGATCTGATGCAGCTGACATTCACCTCCGAGAATGAAGCCACGGCCAAAGGGCAGGCAGAAGAATGGGAAAAACTGCTTCGCAGAGAACTGTTTGACCGCTTTGGACAAAAAGAAGGCGATAATGTTTTCAGTGCACAGCCGGGTGTCCTTCAGAAGACCGGAGACGTATACCGGTATCAGATCATCATCCGCTGCCCCAATGGGAAGAGAAAAGCATACAGCGCCATCATCGAAGGACTTCGTGATCAGAGACAAAAAAATAGAAAAAAAAATTACAATATATCATTTGATATTAACCCATATAGTTTTATTTAGAGGAGAGTGTGCGAATGGCATTAAGAAAAATTGTAACAGAAGGGGATCCGATCCTGAGGAAAAAAGCCCGGCCGGTAGAAGCGGTGGATGATCGGATCAGAATGATACTGGATGATATGTTGGAAACCATGAGAGATGCGGATGGCTGCGGACTGGCGGCGCCACAAGTAGGGATCCTGAAGAGATTGTTTGTTGTGGAAGTCCCTGAAGTAGATGCTTCGGACAAGACGGAAGTAAGAAAAAAAGCGGCCAATGCAGAACCGAAAATGCGGTTACTAAAGTTAGCGAATCCCGAGATAATGGAGATGTCAGGTTCACAGACCGGGGAAGAGGGTTGCCTCAGTGTACCCGGGCTGGTTGGAAATGTCACCCGCCCTGAATATATTAAATTGAAAGCGCTGGATTATTCCGGAAAACCAGTGGAGATCGAAGCGAAAGGCTTTCATGCCGTAGCGATATGTCACGAGTTTGATCATCTGGAAGGTGTGCTGTATACCGATAAAGCAACCGGTATACATGAGGCAGGAGCTGAAGGGAAAGAGACCGCCGTCGAAAAGTAAAAAAGGGGGCACAGCATGAAGATTGTATTTATGGGCACGCCTGAATTTGCCGTGCCGACACTTGAGGCGATTGTCAAGGCAGGCCATGATGTAGCCCTGGTGGTTACACAACCTGACAAAGCAAAGGACAGGGGAAAGAAAATCCAGTTTACTCCGGTCAAGGAAAAAGCTGTTGCGCTTAGTATTCCTGTGGTACAACCGGAAAAAGTCAAAAACAACGACAGGCTGATACAGCGGCTGGAAGAAATCGGACCTGACCTGATCGTGGTGGCCGCTTACGGGAAAATACTGCCGAAGGAGATCCTTGATTTGCCAAAGTTCGGCTGCGTCAACGTGCATGCTTCGATCCTTCCAAGGCACCGTGGGCCGGCGCCTATCCAGCATGCGATCCTTTCCGGCGATGATTACAGCGGCGTAACGATCATGAAAATGGAAGAAGGCCTTGACTCTGGGGATATGATCGCTACAGTAAAAACACTGATCGGCGACTGGACTGCCGATCAACTTCATGATGAACTGATGATGAAGGGAGCTAAACTGCTGGTGGAGGTGCTCCCTGATATAGAAGCCGGCACGGCAGTTTATGCCAGACAAGATCATTCACAAGCGACCTATGCGCCTATGATTTTTAAAGAGATGGGGCGTATCGACTTTTCAAGGAGTGCTACAGAACTCGAAAGATTTATCCGGGCTATGAACTCCTGGCCGGGCGCTTACTGCAATTACAAAGATTCCCTCCTGAAGATCCTGGATTCTCTTCCACTGGAGGAAACCTCCCAGGGACCTGCCGGAAAAATTATTGACGTAACGGACGAAGGAATCAGGATAGCGTGCGGAGAAGGTGTGCTTCTTGCTACCGTGATACAGACTCCGGGGAAAAAGGGAATGAGTGTAGCGGAGTATTTACGGGGCAATAAGATTGAAAAGGACGTCGTATTAGTGTAAAATATAATATCTGCTATTCTCAAACTAGAACTTTGGAATAAAGGAGAATTCAAATGTACTATTTTGATCCGACAATCATATTACTGATCCCTGCCATCATATTCACTTTTTATGCGCAGGTAAAAGTATCTGGTGCCTACAGCACCTACCTCAGAGTAAGAAACAAAAAAGGGATAACCGGAGCCCAGGCTGCAAGAAAAATTCTTGACGCCAACGGTTACGGACATATTCCTATTGAAATAACGCCGGGACAGCTATCGGATCATTATGACCCGAGAAAAGATGTGCTTCGGCTATCGCCGGATGTCAGCAATCAGGCATCCATTGCGTCTGTGGCCATAGCTGCACATGAGGCGGGTCATGCGATTCAGGATCAGAAGGAATACGGGCCTTTGAAAATAAGAAATGGTATTGCTCCGGTTGTCGGCATCGTTTCAAATCTGGCCTGGCCGCTTCTGATTATCGGAATGGTTCTTAATGCTTCCGGCAGTTATTCAACGGGAGACTTTCTTTTTAATTTGGGCATCCTGTTTTTCCTCGGCGTAGTCGTCTTCCATCTGATCACGTTACCGGTGGAAATCAATGCATCAAACAGGGCTTTAGCTCAGCTTGTAGATCTGGGAATTATATATGCGGAAGAGCAAGTCGGAGCCAAAAAAGTGCTATCGGCAGCAGCCTTGACCTATTTGGCGGCGTTGGCCATGGCGATCGCAAACCTTATCAGGATCTTAGCTTTAAGAGAAAGGGATTAATATGGACAGGAACAGAAAAACAGCCTACTACACCCTGCTTGATATTGAAACAAAAAATTCATATTCCAACTTAGCCCTGAATCACCAGATCATATTGGGCAAGCCGGATTCCCCGGCATTTGTGAGGGAACTGGTCTATGGCGTCCTGAAAAACAAGATTTTTTTAGACTACATCATTGACCATTTTGTGCCTTCCGGTGCCGAAAAACTGAAACTTTCAGATTTGATTGTTCTCAGGATGGGGATTTATCAACTGGGTTATATGGGATCGGTGCCTGAGTATGCCGCTGTGAATGAGAGCGTTGTGCTGGCCAAAAAGTTCTGTAAAGGCCGAGACGCGTTCATTAATGGTGTCCTCAGGACTTACAGCCGTGATAAATATAAAGTGGTATTGCCGGACAGGGAAGAGGACGAAGTCAGATATCTGTCGGTCAAGTATTCATATGAACCTTGGATCATCGAGTTATGGATGGAACAGTTTGACCGCGAGTTCCTCGAAGAACTGCTAAAAGCAGGCAACGAAACGCCGGATCTTGTGATTCGTATGAACTGGCTGAAGATCCTCAAAAAAGACCTGATCGCACAGCTGGAAGAAAAGGGATTCGAAGTCAGAGAGGGCAGACTGTGTCCGAATGCGCTTTACGTTAAAGGCTCCGGGCTGATCGATAGTAAATTATACAAAATGGGCATGTTTTCAATACAGGACGAAAGCTCTCAATTGGCCACTGTTATGCTGGACCCTCAGCATGGCGAGCTGGTTATGGATGTCTGTGCCGCGCCTGGCGGTAAGAGCCTGGCCATCGCTGAGCGTATGAACAATACAGGAACTGTGCTTGCATCAGACGTTTATACAAGAAAGGTCGCTTTGATCGAGAAGGAAGCACAACGGCTGGGGATCAGAAATATCAAAACAAGAACCTGGGATGCGACAAAAATCGATTCTACCCTCGTGGGCAAGGCGGACCGGGTAATTGTCGATGCGCCTTGTTCGGGACTTGGCGTTGTCAGAAGAAAGCCGGAAATCAAATTTAAGAAAAGAACGATTGAGATCGATACCCTGCCGAGAAAGCAAGGTGAAATATTATACGCGGCTTCAAGATATTTAAAACCGGGCGGAGTCCTTATGTACTGCACATGCACCATCAATCCCGCTGAAAATCAAAAGGTAGTAGCTGATTTTCTGAGACGTAATAAGGATTTTCAGAAAGAGGAGATGGTTCAGCTTCTGCCGAATACGGATGGAACAGACGGCTTTTTCATATGCAAAATGAAAAAATCATCCAGCATAGTGAGTAATGAAGAATATTAATCGGATTAAAAAAAGAAAACGTTTTGATAGAAAGGCGGAGCATGATTCAGGTTGGATTTAAAAGCGATAAAGGTTTGAGACGTATGAATAATGAAGACGCTTGTTTCATTATGCCAAAGGAAAAAGTATTTATTATTGCCGATGGTGTTGGCGGCGGTGCGGCCGGAGAAATAGCTTCCCGTACCGCCGTTTCTATGGTCGCTGAGTATGTTCAGCAGTACCCGCCATTGAGCGTTACAGATGTATCTACGCTCAAAGCTCATTTTATGCCATGCATCGACGATGTAAACGGCAGAATTTATGAGATGGCAGAAAAATATATCGAAAACGCAGGCATGGCCACCACTGCAGTCATCTGCTGCGTAAACGGGAAAAAAGCGTACTTTGTCAATATCGGTGACAGCAGAGCTTACATTTTCAGACAAGGGAGACTCAGACAAATTACGGAGGATCATACTTACGTAAATGACTTGGTGAAGACCGGCGTCATCTCGGAAAAGGATGCAGCAACACATGCCAAAAAAAATATGATCACCAAGGCGTTGGGTGCAGACAGTTCCTGTGAGCCGGATTTCTTCCAGGCCGGTGTAGAAGTTGGAGATATCGTTCTCCTATGTACGGATGGTTTATACGGGGAAGTCGACGAAGAGATGATAGCAGACATTATCACTCAGGGCAAGACAATGACGGAGACCTGCGCTCAATTAGTAAACAAGGCAAATCAGCATGGCGGTCGCGACAATATTACCGTGATTTGTGTAAAAATTTAAGGGGGACATAAATAGATGAGTAGTAGAATTCTTGCCGGAAGATACGAATTGCTGGAAAGAATCGGCGATGGAGGCATGGCGGTCGTTTACAAGGCGAGATGCCGTTTGCTGAATCGGTTTGTTGCTGTAAAAATTCTGAAGCCGGAGTTCACGAAAGATCTGAAGTTTATTGAGAACTTTAAAAGAGAATCCCAGAATGCCGCAAGCCTGGCCCACCCGAATATTGTCAATATATTTGATGTCGGACGTGAAGGCAATATTCACTATATTGTCATGGAACTCGTTGAAGGGAAGACACTGAGCGATATCATCAGAGATAATGGCCCAATGGAATGGCACAGAGCCGTTGAAATCACAAAACAGATGGCTTCTGCCCTGAGCCTTGCCCACAAGAACCATATCATTCACAGGGATGTAAAACCGCAGAATATACTGGTGACATCTGATGGAGTTCCGAAGCTTGTTGATTTTGGCATCGCAAAAGCAGTCAATGCGTCGACTTTAGTCGGTACAACCGGGACCATCATGGGATCTGTTCATTATTTTTCACCGGAGCAGGCCAGAGGAGGATATGTTGATGAGAAATCGGATATTTATTCCCTGGGCATCGTTCTTTATGAACTATTGACCGGCAAAGTGCCGTTTGACGGCGACAATCCGGTATCTGTTGCGCTGATGCATATCAATGAGGATATGGTACCCCCGTCAAAATTAGTCTCCGGGATCCCTCCACAGCTGGAACAGGTGGTCATGAAGGCTACAAAAAAATATCAGACTGAACGATACGCTTCTGCGGATGAAATGTATGAGGCTCTTGAGAATGTGGAACATTTGCACAGCATTCTAGGGAAATCGATCTACACCGGATCTCCGGCATCAGGGGCTATCGGCATGAATTCCTTTGGCGGCGAGAGCAATTTTTCGTCGGACAACGTAGGCACTGCAGATTCAACAGGTGGCGGGAGTTCTGATAAAACAGCAAAGACGAACAAAAACGCAGGGAAAAAGCCGAGGGGCGTTAAAAATCTGCAACTGAATAGAAACAAAGCGATAGCTATACTTCTGGCCGTGATCCTGGCCATTCCGGCCAGCATCGGGATCTATAATTTAATTAAAAACGGCGGTTTCGGCAGCGGCGGAGAATTTGCATTGCCGGATTATACGGGCATGGTGCTGGAAGATGCGATTGCCCAGGCGGAGTCTGCGGGCCTGAAGATGGAGACGGGAGATATCGTTTACAGCGACACCTATGAGGAAGGCCAAATCGTATCACAGACACCTTCCGTCGATTCAAAGGTTATGAAAGGGCAGATCGTGACAGTGAACGTTTCCAGGGGTTCGAATGAGGGAACGGTACCGAACATTGTCAGCAAGACTTACCAGGATGCGGTGTTTTTCCTGAACAAATACGGATATAAAGTGGGTTCAGTAACCTATGAAAATGCCAACCAGCCGGAGGGAATGGTGCTGAGCCAGGATCCTGCGGGTGGAGATGAAGCCGTTCCGGGCTCATTTGTCAATTTTGTAGTAAGTTCCGGCATCGACCCATCAGAGGCCATTGTTCCTTTACTGATCGGCATGACTGAAACCGAAGCAAAATCAGTGCTGACCTCCATCAATTTAAAATTGGGCACTGTCACCATCCAGGAAAACTCGGAATATCCGGAAGGTGAAATTTTCTGGCAGGAGCAGGGAGCGGATGAGACCGTTCCGGCAGGGACAGCAATTAATGTGAAAATAAGCGGAAAACCTTCCGATTCGAATGGATCCTATTCGATACCTTTATATGTAGATTTTGCTTCTGCACAAAATGAAGTATTCTCCCTGACAGTTGTTGTATCAGACGAGAACGGCACACACAATATTCTCAGTAATGCCCAGCGTATGAAAGCTGACGGCGGGGGTACGGTTACACTGACCGGCGAAGGGAAGGGTACTGTAACAGTAATTTTTGACACCACAGAAGTGGCCCGATATACCGTGGATTTCAGTACCGGTGAGTTGTATTGAGAAAACTGCGATGAGGGGCATCATTATTAAAGGAATCGGAGGCTTCTACTACGTCAGAAGTATTCCGGGGAATATCTTATATCAATGCAAAGCCAGAGGCGTTTTCAAGAAGCAGGGCATCGTACCGATGGTGGGTGACGATGTTGAAATTGAAATCGCAGAGAATTCCGACTCTGTTATCAAAGATATATTACCGAGACGGAACAGCTTCATCCGGCCGCCCATATCAAATGTGGACTGTTTGTGTGTTGTGTTTTCCTTCACGGATCCCGCACCAAACCGGGCTGTGATCGATAAATTCCTGGTGATGGCCGAAGCAAGTAATACCGATGTGATTTTATGCATGAATAAAGTCGATCTGGCCGGTGAAGAACAAAAAAATGAGATAAGGGCGATTTACGGGGTTATTTATCCCACAGTATTTATCAGCGGGCGGACGCGGGAAGGGATCGATCAACTCAGGAATATCATGAAAGGCAGAAAAACTGCATTGGCCGGCCCCAGCGGCGTCGGGAAATCAACGATCCTTAACCTGCTGTTACCCGAAGCTGAAGCTGAAGTCGGAGAATTAAGCAAAAAGACATCCAGAGGAAAACATACAACCCGGCATGTTGAAATATTTGATATAGGTGACAATACGTTAATCTTTGATACTCCGGGTTTTACAGCATTTGATGTCCTGGAGGCCGATCCGGATCAACTCCAGCATTATTATCCGGAAATGGCTGAGTTTGCAGGAAAATGCCGTTACGATAACTGCAGACATATGGGGGAACCCGACTGCGCGATCCGGGAAGCGGTATCTGCCGGCAGAATCAGTGAAAGCAGATATACTTCCTATAAAGAGCAGATGGAAGAGCTGATACAAAGACTGAAAAATAAATATTGATTACAGCGGGGGATGAAAATGACTAAACTGGCACCATCAATACTTTCGGCGGATTTTTCGAAACTCGGCGAAGATGTGAACACGATTGAACGGGCGGGCGCTCATTTGATCCATGTCGATGTTATGGATGGGCATTTTGTGCCCAACATCAGCTATGGCGCATGTGTGATGAAAAGCCTGAATAATAAAACTGAATTGCCCTATGATGTACATCTGATGATTGAAGATCCTGATAAATATGCTGCCGACTTTGTCACCGATAAGACTGCATACATTACAATCCACCAGGAGGCGGTTTCGCATCTGAACCGTAGTGTCAGTTACATCAAAAGTCTGGGCGTCCGGGCAGGAGTGTCGATCAATCCGGCAACGCCGGTTTCCACACTGGAAAACATCTTACCTGATGTGGATCTGGTTCTTGTCATGTCTGTAAACCCGGGCTTTGGCGGCCAGAAATTCATCGCCGGGTGCCTTGATAAAGTAAAAGCCTTGAAAAGAATCAGGGATGAAAAGGGATATGACTTTGAGATTGAAATAGACGGTGGTGTCAATCTGGATAATGCCAGGGACGCTGTCGAGGCGGGCGCCGATATTATCGTAGTGGGTTCTGCCATATTCAAAGATGGCGAGATCGAGGAAATGACAAAGGAATTTCTGGAGAAAATAAAATGATTCGATTGATCTGAACACGCTCGGCGCATATTTTATTTGATCAATCAGAAAGCCGAAAAATTAATATTAAAATCACAAGGACCCTGTTTAACGGGTCCTTTTTCAGTACATAACATAACTAATGAACATCATCTCAGTTGAAGAGTGCAGTAGGAGATGGGGATATGCCTAAAATGAATAATGATCCTAAGAAAGATGGATCTTATGATTCGTTCGCATTTGAAAAACTGCTGGAATTCTCCGTTATGGAAACAGAAGCCAGCCTTGATAAAATGAAGAGTTTCCGCCAGGGTCTGAGCCGTGCCGAAGTTGAACGCAGGCAGAGCGACTTTGGCCTGAACGTTATTTCTCACAAAAAATCAGACTCGCTTTTCAAGCGGTTGTTGAAGGCATTTGTCAATCCATTTACCGTCGTGCTCTTTGTTCTGGCAACGCTTTCTCTTTTTACAGATGTTATACTTGCTGATGATAAGAATCCAAGGTCGGTCATTCTGATCACTTCCATGGTATTGCTCAGCGGTGTTCTGCGCTTTGTGCAGGAAAGCCGTTCTAACAAGGCGGCTGATAAATTGAAAGCAATGGTTCATACCACAGCCATGGTTGAACGCATGGAGACCGGGACTCAGGAATTGCCTCTTGCTCAGATCGTTCCCGGCGATATTATCCATATTTCGGCCGGTGATATGATTCCTGCTGATGTACGGCTCATTGAATCGAAGGACTTGTTTGTTGATCAGTCAACTCTGACAGGCGAGAGCGAGCCGGTTGAAAAATTTCACGCTGCTTCGGAAATACATGGGTCAGCCATTACAGACCTGATCAATATCGCTTTTATGGGCAGCTATGCTGTCAGCGGAACAGCAGTGGCTGTGGTTTTAGCCACTGGGGACAGAACTTGCTTCGGATCCATGGCCTTAGCCATAACCGGTCGGTCTGCTGAAACCAGTTTTGATAAAGGGATCAATTCAGTCAGTTGGCTGTTGGTCCGGTTTATTATTATTATGATCCCGGTCGTTTTCTTTGTGAATGGTTTTACGAAAGGCAACTGGTTTGAGGCATTTCTATTCGCTTTATCTGTAGCGGTGGGAATCACGCCTGAAATGCTGCCTATGATCGTGACTACAAATCTTGCTAAAGGAGCTGTATCCATGGCTCGCAAGAAAACAGTGGTGAAGCATCTTGATTCCATGCAGAATTTCGGCGCCATGAATATCCTTTGTACGGACAAGACAGGAACCATCACGCAAAACCGAGTTGTTCTTGAATATCATTTAAATATCTACGGAGAAGACGACAAACGTGTACTTCGTCATGCTTTTCTGAACAGCCATTTTCAGACGGGACTCCGGAATCTGATGGATGAGGCAATCCTAGGCCATTGGGAAGAAGAAGGGTTCGACAGTCTGATGAAGAAATACGAGAAAGTAGATGAAGTGCCCTACGATTTCAGCAGAAGACGAATGAGCGTTGTTGTGCGGGATGATGCGGGCAAAACGCAAATGATCACAAAAGGAGCCGTGGAGGAGATGCTTAGCATTTGCACAACGGCAGAATATGACGGCAAACACGAACCGATCACAGAAACTTTGTTGACTAAAATTACTGAAACAGTCGAAAAGTTGAATCGTCAGGGTATGCGGGTGATTGCAGTGGCACAGAAGGATGATCCGCCGTCTACCGGTGAATTCAGCGTTCTTGATGAAAAAGAAATGGTTCTGATGGGGTATCTTGCTTTTCTGGATCCGCCAAAAGATACCGCTGCCTCAGCCATTAAAACTCTATCTGATGACGGTATTATTGTTAAAGTGCTGACCGGCGACAATGAGGCAGTAGCAAGGTGTATCTGCAAGCAGGTGGGTATGCAGGCCGAAGAGCTGTTATTGGGCAGCGAGGTTGATTCGATGGATGACAAGGCGCTTCAACAGAGAGCCATGTCTGTTGATGTATTTGCAAAGATTACTCCCCAGCAAAAGGCCAGGATTGTGCGCGTATTGCGTGAAGGCGGAAATACCGTGGGTTTTCTCGGGGATGGGATCAATGATGCTGCTGCCATGCAGGAGGCGGATGTCGGCATTTCGGTGGATACTGCGGTTGATATAGCGAAGGAATCGGCTGATATTATTTTGATGGAAAAGGATTTAAAAGTCCTTGGAGAGGGAGTCCTGGAAGGCCGAAAAACATTTGGGAATATCATTAAATATATTAAAATGACGGCTAGCTCAAACTTCGGGAACATGTTTTCAGTTGTGGCCGCAAGTGCTTTCCTTCCATTTTTGCCGATGATGCCGATCCAGATCCTTACACTTAATTTTATATATGATATTTCATGCTCAGCAATTCCATGGGATCATATGGACGCGGAATATACCAGAAAACCACGCAAATGGGATGCCTCATCAATAGGGCGTTTCATGGTCCGGATCGGGCCGGCCAGTTCGGTTTTCGACATCACCACATATATTATTATGTTCTTTGTGATATGCCCTGAGGTCTGCGGAGGCCCGTTCGGTGCGCCAGGTGTTGATTCCGTTCTTTTTATTTCGCTTTTCAATGCAGGCTGGTTTGTTGAGAGCCTGTGCTCGCAAACGTTGGTTATTCATATGATACGCACTCAGAAAATACCTTTTCTGCAAAGCCGTGCTTCCCTGCCTTTGCTGATGATGACCAGCACGTCAATTATTGTAGGATCCTTTATCCCATACACAGCATTCGGGAGAGCCATCGGGATGTCTGGGATGCCAGGCAACTATTTCCTCTGGCTTGCGGGTATGATTCTCTGCTATATGGTTCTTGTAACAATCCTGAAGAATCTTTATATCAGAAAGTATGGCGAATTACTATAAAAATCGAGTAGTTATGAAGGGGCGATACCGATGAAAAAAAACATTAGCAAATTGATCATTGCCGGAATAATCATCATTCTGAGTATCATTTTTTATTATGGATACCAGCATTTTAATGTTGCAGAGAACTTCACCCCGATTTCTTATAATTTTGATCCCACGGATTCCTCATCCACCTATAACTGGGAGGGTGCTGAAGTAAAAATTCAGGGGGGTTTTGTGAAGGGGACCATCATTGATGACCGGAATATCAAGAACCTTGTTCTGCGCTCGCTCTCTCCAACACCTGTCATTACAGTGAAGAACAACGGAAATTCTGAAGGGGTTATTAATATACAAGTTGAAAATGTCAATCCTGTGAATATTAATGTGCAGGGATCAAAAATAAAGGAACACGAAGTCTTGGATCCGCATACCCTGGGGGTCACCTTCAATCTGAAGCAAGGCGAAACCGGTACTGTTGAAGTGATACCGGATCAAAATTCCGGAGGCCTTGAATTCATTGTACTTGGGGATAACAGAAATGGATATCAGACATTTTCGCAGATCATAGATCAGATCAATACCATCAACCCGGCCTTTGTAATAGATAACGGTGATCTGGTATATGGCGGGGAACCCAACAAGTACAGACTGTTCAATGAAACTGTATCTAAATTGCGGGTACCGTTATATACGACACTGGGCAATCATGATATACGGGAAAACGGAAGAACAGTCTATACAGAATTATTTGGACCGCCATACTATTCATTTGATTATGACGGATGCAGATTCATATTTCTGGATAGCTCCAGAGGTTGGGCTGAGAAGCGTGCAATCACTGAAGAGCAGTATGTGTGGCTGGAAAAAATGTTAGCTGGCGCGTCGGCACAGAAAATATTTGTTTTCACGCATATTCCTTCAACCGATCCCCGGGATAACCTTGAAAAAAATTCTTACCCGGATGAACCGGGCATCCAAAAACAGCCGTTTTTTGAACGGCTTTTAAACGACTACGCTCAAAATAAGAGTAAGGATCACGGATTTCCTGATCCAAAGGAAGCAGCCAGATTTGAAAAACTCATGGAAGAATACAAAGTGGATACGGTGTTCACTTCTCACATCCATAGTTATTTCAGCTTTGAAAAAAATGGAGTAAATTATATCATCAGCGGGGGCGCCGGCGCAGAATTGCTTACAACTGACAGTTATTATCATTACATGAGAGTCAGGATTTCCGGTGAAGAAAATCACATTGAAATTGTGCAGCTCCCATCTCCTACGAATATCATCCAGGAAAGATTTCTGGCTGCAGGCATCCTGTTTGCAAATTCAATCTACAAGGAATATAAGACCACCGTCATTTTAATAGGAGTTTTTCTTGCTTTCATGCTCTTCTGGCTTCTTTTCAGGACTTATCATCGTTGGGGGAAGTCCGTGAAGTTTATAGTAGGGTGGCTGATCGATGTTGTTCAATATGCATTCAAGAGATTTAAAGATCGAAAAGCTGTTTTGAAGAAAGCAAAGAATACCGACAAGCAATAACCATTAGCATGATCAATTTAAATATTGAAATAGTAAACAGAATAAAAACTGCTCATTGATGACGCACCTTTAGGTGCGTCTTTTATGTAGGTTTATAAAAGAGTGTTGACATTTTATGGTAAATATATATAATAACAAGTATACCATAAAATGGAAAATATTGATGAGGAGGTCATGATGCGATTCGTTAAGCCGTTGATCGGAGTATTCCTGATACTAGTTGCCGCGGGCGGATTGATTTACTGGGAAATTCAGGGCAGACAAATGATTATGCAGGAGCAGGTAGCGGTGGCAGCCCGCCCGCTTATGCCGGGAGAAAAGGTCAGCCATGAGATGATTTCAATTGTAAGTGTTGATCATAACAGCGTGATGGACGGCGCGCTGAACGGGAACAATATTAAATCTGTACAAGGGAAATTAGTGAAACAGTACATCCCGAAAAACGCGCAAGTATCTGCAGCGTATTTCACTTGCGAAAACATAGATTTGCCAGAGGGAAACTCAATTTTTATGCTGAAACCGGGGTGGATCGATGGAAGAAGCAGTTCGCTCAGAAAAGGAGACCGGATCGAAATTTATGACGACTTTGGGGAGATCTATTTTGGAACATTTAAAGTGGCTTTCGTCAAAGATGATGCCGATATGGAAGTGGCATCGACTGCTAATGATGAAAACAGCGGATTTATACTGGAAAGGAAGGATTCGACAGGGTCTGTAAGCTGCATCGAAATCATCACAACAGTTCAGAAGTATAGCGAGATCGTGAGATTTATTGAAGAAACAGGGAAAGGACTCCTGATCGTTCAGTCAGGTGACAATTTATGAATAGAATATTTTCATTTCATGGGAGTGATCACAAAAGCGGGTGCACCATGTTGTCTCAGTCGGTTGCCGAGTTCCTCGCTGATCATCTGAAAGAAGCCTCTGTACTGCTGATTTTTTTAAATGGGAAAAAAAGCATGGAATTCATTAGTGAAGACATCATAACCATCGACCAATTTAAAAGCAGACTGGACAGCGGTATGCCTATTGATGAGACACTGCTCAGAGACTGCAGAAGAAAGGATAACCTTTGCGTGATCGGAGGGCTTCGTAATGAGTTGGAACATCGGAGATATCACCCTGAGACTGCGCATAAGCTACTGGAAGAATTGGCGAAGAGATTTGACATCATCATTGCAGATACCGGGAATGAAATTGACAACGGACTTGCATTGGGAGGTCTGCTTGCCGGCGGCAAAAACTGTATGGTTCTCACTCAGAACGAAGCGAGCATAGCCCGATATGAAGAGCTACGCAGCATATATGGCCAATTATCACTTAAATTTGATTATTACCTCATCAACAAATACAGTGCCAGAGAACCGTATTCATTGAAGTATATAAGAAACCGTCTTGACAATACGAAGAATACACTGATGAAAGTTTCATTGAGCGGACACGGACATCAGGCGGAAGCAGAAAAAAGGACTCTATTGAATTTTGATAATGATGATTACACGGCGGATATTATGGTGCTGGCGTCTGCAGTGGCAAAGGATATCGGCGCGGGTGAAATTAAAACTCAGAGGAATAACAGAATATGGAGATGTTTTATTTAGAAGAACATATAACCGGCATGGAGCAAATTTCGGGCAGCAAAAAAGAAGTGCTATCTTTCAATGGATTATGCCGATCTGTAAGCAGATACTTTCAGACAGAGTGGGAAAGTTCGGCGGAAAATGCCCGGGAGACACTGGAGATACAGAAGAAAGCCATCATTGGATATGACTGTGAAGTGATGTTTTTTAAAAACAAAATCAGAGAATATGTAAAAATGATCGGCGCATCCAAAACCAAATACCCTGACTGGTATGAAACCCTTGAAGATGCCGTGTATCATGAAAACTGGGGTTTGGCGGGCATAGCCCAATGGTTTTCCCATGCATACAAAGAATCCTCCTCGGCGAAGGTAATAGGAAATCGCATTTATTTTCTTGATCAGGGCAGGATGATAATTCAAAAGCAGCGCATTTCTCAAGATCGCAGAGAACAACTGATCAGAGCTTTCCTTCTGCTGAAGCCAGACGAAAGGCTTGATAAAGATTTTCATGAGCTTTATATGATAGATGGGACCAGAGTGACGATCTTTAGGGGCAATATGGTGAAAAAAGACCAGGACGTAATCATATTCAGAAGATATATCATTCCAGATTACACTTTTGAAGAACAGGCCAGCCGGGGCACGATTCCATGGGAAGCGGTTCCGTTATTTAAGGCTATGGTCCCTCTTGGGTTTAATATCGCTGTTACCGGAGCGGTTCGAACCAGCAAAACCACGTTTCTATCCACATGGCAAAGATATGAATCTAAAGATCTCGAAGGCGTTATGGTGGAGACGGACCCCGAAGTGCCGCTTCACAAGCTGATGCCGGAGGCCCCAATTGTTCAGATCCTTGCAGACAATGATCAATTGAAGGGTGTAACCAAAAATTTAATGAGGAGCGATGCAGATTATATTATTATGGCCGAAGCCAGAGAGGGCACAGCCCTGGACACTGTGCTAAAAATCGCCAGTAAGGGAACAAAACGAGTAAAAATTACTTTTCACGCCAGGGAACCGATGGATTTTCCTTATGACGTAGCTTCGGAAATCGTAAAAAGCATGGGTGGGGATATTCATTATACGGCCTGCCGGGTAGCCGCAAGCTTTGACTATATTTTTCACCTGGTTCAGTTGCCGGATAAAAACAGAAAACGATTGAAGAGCATTTATGAAATGTCACTGGACCGGACAACGCAGGAAATAAAAATGAAAAAAATATGTATGTATTGTCATGACAGCGATTCATGGAGATGGTTCGATACTATTTCGAATGAGAAATGCGAAATTGCAAAGGAAGAAGATCCTGAAGCATATATTGAATTTATGAGCATTCACCGGGATATACTAAAAAACTTCAGGGATGAACTTGGAGAAACGGAGGCGGACAACTAATGAGCGCATTTTTAGCCATCGCAATTCCGGCTGCGACTTATGTCATTTTGACCGTGGGGATCACGATGATCTTCGGGGATTCACTGAAAAAAGCCTTGCTTGAATTCAGAATGAGAAAACGGTTGCGTGAAAGGCGAAGGGGCATGAAAGAATCCGACAGCCTGACAAAGCACTTGGATCTGATGTTGAAAACCGTTTTCAAAAGAAATGTTCCTGCAGGATTATTCACAGCGGTTACGCTATTGATTTTCGGGTCTGTTTATTTCGCCGCTTTACAAGTCCTCGATCCAGGTGCAGCCGTCATATCCGCAATCATCGTTGCATTATTTCCTTATCTGATCATCCGGATCCGATTAGAAAATATCAGAAAGAAGAGCAGCTTCGAAGGGGAATCATTCATTGGTGAATTTCTGGCTCAGTACAGAATCTGCAGATACAACGTGTTCGAGACGATGGCGAAGATGGCCGAAGAAAAAAATAAAGCCGAAACCTGTGTCGGACTGATTCGTAGGATTTTGTTCCTGACAAGAAACAGTATCCGGGAATCTGTTGTCAAGGAAGCAACCGGCAGCTTCTCCTATGCCGTTAATACGAATTGGGCCCGGATGTTTGCCTTTAACCTGAAAACGGCCATTATAACGGGAGAGAACGTTTCTTTGGCAGTGGAAGATGTCTTTCTTCAGCTGCGCGAAGCAAGGACTCTGGGAGAAGAAAGAATCAGGATGAATGCGGAAGCAACCCGTATAGTAATCTTCCTTATACCGGTTATGTATATTGCCACCGTACTCATATCCGTAAAATATGTCGGGCTGTCCTGGACAGAGTACATTCATAATCAGTTTGGGACTCCGGAAGGGTTTATGCTCCTGCTGGTGATCATTGTCATGTTTCTGATCAATATTGTAATCATCGAAGTGGTGAACAACCAGCGATTTGATTTTTGACAAGGTTTGCTTTGGGGGAATAGAAGGAGCAGAAATGAAGGCTGATTATTGCGTGGAAGCGGCTGCAATGTTGATTTGCCTGGCCGGTAACCATATGATTTTTAACGGGAGCCAAAGGTTTCGATTAAGACACAGAATTATAAAAATCCCAAATAAGGCGGAAGTCTTTTTGAGGTGTCTTTCCAACACGGGATACATGAAGCATAAAAGAGGCGAGAAGGCAGATATGGAAATATACGAAAGTATATCCTTCATGAGAAATATCATGGCACTTGGGAATGGTAGAAATATCAGTGCCGATCATTTGATCTCTCAACTGGCTGAAAGGGATTCTCAGCTGAAAACCGCCTATATCAAAATGCTTTCAATGCTGAGAGTAAATAAAAAAGCGGAAGCGGCGGAAGCCTTTTCCGATGAAGCAGGCACCGTTATGGGGCGTGAATTCGCAGGGCTTCTGATTCAGTGGGATGAGCTGGATCCTGCGGCGCTATCCGAGATTCTGCTGTCACATCAGAAAAACATCAAAGAAGTGCGAGTCACGGCAAGAAAAAAAAGAGACGAAGCGATCAGTGATCTGATTTATTTGCCTGTGGTAGCAAACGTGATGATGATCTGCATAAACTGTATTTATACTACTTACTATTTACAACAGCAAGAAATGTTTGGAATGTTCTTTTGAAGGGAGGTGAGACAAGATGAAGCAGGTCATTATATTGGTGACGATGATAGGCTTGGGTTTGGCAATCTCAGGATTTATTCACGGATTTGAGGAGACTGCAGGCACAATGACTACCACGACGCAAAACAACATTCAAAGCAGTATGAACAGTGTTATTTAGCCGGTTCCGGAACCGGCAACCGGAGCAGAAAGGACAGGGGATGAAACAGCTTGTGGTAATGAGCGCGATGATCGCTCTGGGGTTGTTCATTTTCGGGCTGATAGCCGGGAAAGGAGACAACTCCATTCTCGCAAGCCTTGAGGCGGCATGGGAAAAAAATATTGAAATAAGAAGTTTTTACCCTGGTGAAGATCTATGAAACAATTTATTGTTTTAACTGCTATATTGCCGATCCTTCTGATTTTCATCCTCCAGATAGGCTATGATCAAAAGAATATCAGCACCGTCAACCGGATTCAGGAAGCGGTTTACACAGCAAAGGAGGATGCAAAATTGCAGGGCTACTTCTCAGAGGAACGAATGGAACTGCTGAAATCCGAGCTGGAGAAAATCGAAGGAGTGGTTTCCGCCAACATTTACAGTCCGCAAAAGTATCCACAAGCCAGGTATAGCATTGGAGAAAACCGACACATCGACTACGAAGTGGAGATCGTGCTTGAAAATGTCATGGCCGGGGGAGGCATGATGATTGATCCGGAAAAAAACACATACAAATATGTGATCAAAAGCTATACCGCAAGCGAGTATCTGGAGTGATCGATAAGGGGTTTATTGTATATGAAAGTATTTATTGTATTTCTGAGCTTGCTGATTGTAAATGTCAGTCTGATGACATTCCATAGCGGATTGGGCCGCTACATAGAACTCCAGAACACGTTTAAAATGGCATCGGAAGAATGTGCTGCTCAGGCAGCACTTCTTTTAAATGAAGAAGAATTTTCCAAAGGCCTTTATATCTTTGACTATATAAAAGGCCAAAGTGAATCAATGAAATATATGGCTGCACTTTGCGGCCAACTCGGTATTCGTGACGGGTATTCCGTGAGTCTGCGCTATGAGGACGATTTTAGCCACTATAGCGATAATAATCCGGGGCACCTGCCCAGAGTGACAGCGACAATTTCAGTGGATGTAAGCAGTCTGTTTGTGTCGCCGCCATTTGATAAAGCGGTGGTCAAACGCTCCTCCTGCTATGAAGTCAAACCGTAAGAGGTTTACGAAATCATTGATAATTAATTGAAAACAACAGGAACTGATAGTATAATAAAATACTGGAGGTAATTCATTATGAAGATTGAATTTTGCGGCGCTGCACAGGGGGTTACAGGCTCCTGCCACCTGATCACGACAAAGAAACATAAAGTGCTCCTGGATTGCGGGCAGTTTCAGGGAGGTAAAGCCGAAGATGCAATGAATTTTGAGGATTTTCCGTTTAATGCGGCAGAAATAGATTGTGTGATCCTCAGCCATGCACACATCGACCATTGCGGCAGGATCCCTCTACTCATGAACAGAGGATTTAAAGGCCCTGTTTATTGTACGGATGCCACGGCAGATCTTATAGAGGTGATGCTGAAGGATTCGGGCTATATCCATGAAAAAGAAGCGCAATGGAAAAATGAAAAGGCTGAGAGAGCCGGGAAATCCTACAGGGCAAAACCTCTCTATACCTTTAATGATGCGATTGCGGCGTTACAATTGGTTAAACCTTATCTTTATGACCAGCTTTTTGTAATCAATGATGAAATGAAAGTAGTTTTCAACGAAGCCGGCCATATCTTGGGGTCATCGATTGTCGAGCTGTGGGTCGATGAGGGAGAACCGAAAGGAGAAAAAATCTCCAAGGTCGTATTTTCAGGGGATCTGGGAATGGTCAACCGCCCGATTTTAAGAGATCCGAAGAAAATCAAAAAGGCTGACTTCCTGATTATGGAAGCTACCTATGGAAACCGCCTTCATACGCCAAACAGTGCAAGTGTCGACGAATTAATGAACATTGTGCTGAAAACCATCAAGCGGGGCGGCAACGTCATTATCCCTTCATTCGCAGTCGGAAGAACACAGGAACTGATTTTTGAATTCAACCGGTTTTATGAACAGCATCCGGAATTTGAAGCCGCGCTGGACAATGTCATGGTGTATGTGGATTCACCAATGGCTACCACTGCTACAGAGGTGTTCAGAAGAAACGCCCAGGTATTTGATGATGAAACCCGGGATTACATCATGAGGGGCGATCATCCTCTTGATTTTAAAAATCTTGTTTTCACAAGATCCACAGAAGAATCAAGATTTCTCAATTTCGACAAAACTCCAAAGGTGATTATATCCGCTAGCGGTATGTGCGAGGCTGGCCGGATCAGACATCATCTCAAGTATAACCTGTGGAACCCGAAAAGCAGCATTGTATTCGTAGGATTCCAGGCAGAAGGCACATTAGGCAGACTGATCGTGGATGGCCAGAAAGATTTTACACTCTTTGGGGATGAAATCCATGTCAATGCTGAAATTTACGATCTTGAAGGATTTTCCGGGCATGCGGATAAAAATGGATTGCTTGACTGGCTGTCCGGCTTCCAGAAAGAACCGAAGCATATTTTTTTGGTCCATGGAGAAAGCCAGGCCAAGAAAGATTTCGCGGCGCAAGTCAGAGAAAAGCTGGGGTTCAACCCTATCGTCATTGAAGGCTTCAGCGGATACGAACTGGAGTCAGATGAACTTTCAACCATGCAGCAGGTATTCGAAGACATTGTTGACCAGGATGGAATCAACGAATTCCGCAGGAGAGTCAATACCATTCATAATTCGCTTAACGCAATATTTGCCAATACAAATCTTGTCCTCGGAAAAGGCGTAGATCAGAAAAGACTTGTGGAAATGAACAACATCCTGCTTTCACTTGAAAAGAGTTCATTGAATCTCGGGGCGGTTGTTTCAAGAGAGAGCGATAATGTGATGGGAACACCTCAAAACAGCCCGGTCCAGGGCGAAACTCAGAACGAACAGAAGGAATCGCGATGAATGGGAAAGAAGTAATAGTAATAGGCATTGCCGGGGGCACCGGAAGTGGAAAAAGCACAATGATCAATAAGATCAAGAGCGAGTTCAACGAGCAGATCACGATCATCAACCACGATTATTATTATAAGGACAGAAGTGATATCAGCTTTGAGGAAAGACAAAAACTCAATTATGATCACCCCGATGCTTTTGACACGGATCTGATGATCGAGCATATTAAAAAGCTGAAAAGCTGGAAGCAGGTAGAAAGACCAGTCTATGATTTTACAGTCCATAACAGAACCGGCGAAACGGTTACGCTTTACCCTGCAAAGGTCATTATCGTTGAGGGTATCCTTATTTTCGAAAACAAGGAACTTATGAAGCTTTTCGATGTAAAAATATTTATTGATACGGATCCCGATGTTCGTATTGTAAGGCGCATATTAAGGGATGTGCGCGAACGCGGCAGAAGTCTGGAATCGGTCATCAACCAGTATATGACCACGGTCAAACTCATGCACGAGCAGTTCGTAGAACCCAGCAAAAAATATGCGGATGTCATAGTGCCTGAAGGCGGATTCAATATGGTGGCCCTCCAGATGATCAACCACAGAATCAATGCGATGCTGTCGGAATTGGAAAATCAACAAAAAAAATAAAATCACATCTGTTGGGATTTGCAATATCAATGTGATATAATAGAATAGTCGTTGACCGGATCCACTAACATGGACCGGCTATGAAATTGTCTTTAGCTCGTAGTATCATTAATAAATTTTAGTTACTTTTTTAGTAGGAGGTAAACAAAATGCTGAGAGAGTCATTGCCGAAAATCACAACTCCAGTACCGGGTCCTA
>CAZAMF010000017.1:0-14660 GCA_964486295.1 uncultured Oscillospiraceae bacterium
GTGGCGGCAAGATATATATTACTATCATCCAGGGCCTTTGTCAACGACTTTTTAGTAGTTTTTTTGTGTTTTTTCTCTTCCGGATTTTCGTTGATTTTTCAACCTTTATCCTATTTTACTTCGATTTATGGAGCCCGAAAAGCAAATATAGAGCTACCCCGACGACATTATAAACAGCAAAGAACAGGTATACGCCGGTGCCGCCCGCTGCATCCAGGACCAATCCTCCAATCAGTTGGCAGATGATCGTGGAGAGACTGGATACTGCGTAGTAAAGTGAGATGGCCATCCCCAGATGTTTCTTCTCTACAGTTTTATTGATGTATCGGATGAATTCCACCAGAATGATCCCATTGACCATGCCTTGAAGGAAGAACATCGCTATGATCCAATTGGATGGCGGTCCGAAGCTGTACCAGCCGAATCTCAGAACGGATATAAACATGCTGGCCAGCAGTGTTTTCTCTATCGTGAATCTGGCCGAGATCCGTGGGGACAAGGCCATGAACACAGTTTCACTGCCTACCATGAGTAGGAAGGCCGTGCCGATTCCGGCTATGCTTCCTCCACATTCTATATATAGAAAACTGAAGTAGGTGTTATTTGCTACATTGGTACCCAGCAGAAAGAAAGAAGCGGCAATGATGCCCAGCAGTTTCCGGTTTTGTATGACTTCCCTGTATCTTGTTTTGCCATGGATGATCTCATCATGGTCTTTGAGCTCTTCCATGATGGCTTCACTTTGCTCTTCATCCGAAGCGGTCACTCTGGACTGCCATACGGCCATCTGTCCGTGGCCTCTTTTTTCGGTTCGGATGATCGCCAGGACAAAAATAGCCGCAACAATAAAGCAGATCGTATAACCGGCGAAAATAATTCCAAGGCCGAAAACTTCCGCGATCCTGCCTGCAATGAAAACCGCCATCGCAAAGCCGATGCAGCCCCACTTCCTCACAGCGCTGAAAGGCTGATTGGCTTCGATGGTCATCGCATCGGAAAGCCCCATGATCGGCGCCTGAAAAAAGTAAAGAACAATAAAGCCGATTAAAAACGGCCAGTATCCGTGAAGCCATACAAGGCTGCCGCCGATGGAAGCCGCAGCAAAGCATAGCCACATCACCATCAGTTTCTTGTTTTTTCTATTATTATATTTCTCACCCCAGAAAGCTGTAGCAAAAATCGCCATAGCTGTTCCCGCCGAAGTGATGGTGCCGATTTGTGCGCCTGACAACCCCATGCCCGTCAGATACTGCCCCAGCAAAGGAAGCAGCACGCCTATGGCAGCATATGAAAAGGTGCATAAGGCCACATAATTATAATAGATCTTTTTCATCGATGATTTCATACATGCCGGCGGCATCTTCCTTCTTTACAGATTCTGTAAGAGCCGTAACCCTTGCCGTAAGTTTGCTGTTTCCGAACTGTATGGTGATTATATCGCCTATCTTGACTTCGTTGCCGGGTTTAGCGGCTTTTCCGTTTAACAGTACCCGTGTGGTGTCGCAGGCTTCCTTGGCAACGCTTCTTCTTTTGATCAATCTGGAATTTTTTAAATATTTGTCTATTCTCATCGTCTTTCCCTTTTAGGAAATATAAAAAGAGGGCAACCTTCGCCGCCCTCCTCTACTTATGAATTATAATTTCTATTTATTTACAGCGTCTTTAAGAGCTTTGCCTGCTTTAAATACAGGTGCATTTGAAGCTTCAATCTTGATCACTTCGCCAGGCTTTCTAGGGTTTCTTCCCTGTCTTGCTTTTCTTCCGCGAGTTTCAAATGTACCAAAACCGATCAGCTGAACTTTTTCCTTTCTGACGAGAGCATCCTCCACTACATCAATAAATGCATTCACTGCAACCTCTGCATCCTTCTTAGTCATGTTTGCTTTTTCTGCAACTGCAGCTACTAATTCTGCCTTGTTCATGTACAATTCCTCCTTAATAATTTGATGATCGTTCATTGGACTTTTAATCGTTCTTCAGGGTTTTTGCGTATTCCCAAAGAACGTCCATTTCTTCCAAAGACATCTCTTCAAGCCTTTTGCCGGAAGCCGCAGCGGCCTTTTCGATCTCAGAAAATCTTCTAATGAACTTTTCCGAGGTCAGATTTAAAGCCTCTTCGGGATCTACGCCCAGAAATCTTGCAGTATTTACTGCCGAAAAAATCAAATCGCCCAACTCTTCGACGATCTGATGCTTTTGACCGGATTCTGCCGCTTCTTTCAATTCCGACACTTCTTCATCAATCTTTTGAAAAGCACACGCGACATCATCCCAGTCAAACCCAACCTCAGCAGCCCTTGCCTGAATCTTATAACTGCGAGTTAAAGCCGGCAGGGCTTTGGGTACTGCCGAAAGCCTTGCCGTATGCGAGGCCTCTCCATGCTCTCTTCTTTTGACATTTTCCCATTTTTCAAGGGCTTTGTCAATAGAATTAGCTTCTTCCCTTAAAAAAACATGGGGATGGCGGCGAAGCATTTTTTCACATTCTTTGTTAATTACATCCGTAAGATTAAATCTGTTCTGCTCCTCTGCCAGTGATGAATGAAACAGTACCTGAAGGAAGACATCGCCCAGTTCTTCTTCAAGGTTGTCATAATTTTCCGTATTGATCGCCTCGACAACCTCATAGGCTTCTTCCAGCATACAGACTCTGAGCGTCTCATGAGTTTGCTCCCTGTCCCAGGGGCATTCTCTGCGAAGTACCTTCAGGATATCGCTCAGCCTCCTGACCGCCTCCTCCGCGTTTCGGGCCTCTTGGGTCAGATTTTCATATTCCGGAATGCATATCATCCCTGATTTTACAGACATAGTTCTCCCCTCACCTGATTACCTGACAAATTTATCAACGATTCTAACAAGTTTCGACCCTTTCGGAAGCTTCAGCACTTCATCCCTGCTGATGGACTTCGTGACGAAAAGAAGTATTCCATAGGTGAATGCGGCGACAATGACAGCCAGCATTGTTGCAATTGCATTGCTGGACAGTATCATAAAACAAACCTTATAGCAAAGCCAGGCGAGTAGAGCCATGGCCAGCGCTGATAATCCCGGTTTGATATACGTGAGTTTGATATCAAATTGCGCGCCGGTATATTTACGGACCGCTATCAGATTCAGAACAGAGGCGACAATGTACGCGCACACAGTTCCGATCGCGGCGCCCTTGACATTGACAGAATAAATCCCTGCAAGCCACCAGGTCACGCCGATTTTTACCACAGCACCAATGGCCAGATTGCATACGGGGATCAATTGTTTCCCGATTCCCTGCAATACACCAGTCAGTGTTTGTATCGTAGAAAGAAAAATAACGCCGAATGCCATGATAACCAGGCACGGAGCGGCAGCCAGCGCGCTTTCCCGTTGGAAAGGATAAAGCAGCAGCATGATTTGTTCCGCAAGGATCATGAGTCCGAATGCGCACGGAAACCCCGCGATCATGGAGCTTCTGAGGCCAAGCTCTATGTTTTCTCTGAGGAAAACCGTATCCTTCTGTTTCCAGGCCATTGCCACCGTAGGAACCAGGCTCATGGAAACCGCCTGGGTCAGCACCTGCGGGAAATTGATCAGCGGCCCGGCAAATCCGGAAAGCTGCCCGTACAGGTCTTCGGATTGCGCGGCTGTCCAGCCGGCATAAGCCAGTCTCCGCATGATGATCGCCACATCGATGAAATTCATGATCGGCATAATCGCCGCTCCGATGGTGATGGGCACCGCAATCACCAGGATTTTGGCCAAAATTCTGCGGCCGGACTCGATTCCCAGTTCGGCTGTTTTTTCAATATCTTCTCTGAAATCTTCTTTTCTTCTTATATATATGATTGCGACCGTGATCAATCCGGCTATCCCACCGGCTGTTGCGCCGGAAGCCGCCCCCGCCGCCGCCTCCATCGTTCCTGTTTTGATCAGCACATAGGCCAGCGACAACCCAAGTCCCACACGGAAAAGCTGTTCGACAACCTGAGAGGTCGCAGTAGGCTTCATATTCTGCATTCCCTGGAAATAGCCTCTAAAAGCCGCCATGACCGAAACGAAAAGCAAAGCCGGCGCAATCGCCTTCATGGCATAGAGAGCTCCTTCCATATTGATGAGTTCAACGATCTTCTCCGCTCCGAAATAGCACACTGAAAACGAGCTGAGTCCAATGCACAAGAGCAAAGTGAAGGATGTCCTGAAAACCTTATGCGCTGCATGGTAGTGGCCGGAGGCAATACGCTCCGACACCATCCGGGAGATGGCAACAGGAATCCCGGCCGTAGCCAGCATCATAAAAAACACATAAACAGGGTATGCCGCCTGATAATAGGCCATACCCTGGGTACCGATCATATTCGCCAATGGGATCCTGAAAAAAGCACCTAATACTTTTATCACGATCCCGGCGGCTGCAAGGATCACCGCCCCTTGCATAAAGGTCTTCTTAGTCATCACGATCTCCGTCAGTTTATGAATTTTGTTTTCTACAGTTCACTCAATATCCTAGCCGTGGATTTCCCTGCACCGGATATAACCCGTTCAATATCAATCGTGGTATATTCACCGTCTTTATAAAGCACACGGCCGTCTACCATTGTAAGAACCACATCACTTCCGGATGCGGAGTACACGATATTGTTCAAGATGTTATGCACCGGCTTCATATGCGGCTGGTGGATGTCCAGAACGATCAGGTCCGCTTTATATCCAACTGCCAGTCTTCCGCAATCGTTCCTTCCCTGGCCTTTTGCTCCGCCCAGAGTTGCTGCCGTCAGCGCCTGCCTTGGGGTCACTGCAGTGGGATCGCCATAGTACATCTTAGAAACCAGTGCGAAAGCTTTGATCTCCTCTATGAAATTCAGGCTGTTATTGCTAGCCACGCTGTCTGTTCCTATGGCAACGTTGATTCCTCTCTTCAGGAGTTCCGGCACATTGCAGACTCCGCTGGCCAGTTTAAGATTGCTGACCGGATTGCTGGCCACAGTTACACCTTTTGCTTTCAGAATGTCAAAGTCCTCGCCTTCCAGCCATACACAATGAGCGGCGGTCGTTCTTGTATCCAGCAACCCCTGCGCAGCAAAATATTGAGCCGGCGTAAGACCGTATTTATTTTTGCACGCTTCGTGTTCAAATTTCGTTTCGGATACATGCACATGCATATTGGCTCCGATTTCTTTGGTATATTCAGCTAATGCTTTCGCTGTTGCGGGGTCCGAGGTGTATTCTGCATGAAGACTCATATCCACGCGGATCCGCCCCTGCTCCGCTCCATTATAATTCTTGAATAGGGCTTTCATTTCACGGGCTCCGTCCATGGCCCAGAGATCCTCTCCCGTAAAATTCGTTATGCTCCTGGAAATATTATTTTTAGTTCCGCTTTCCGCGATCGCCTTAATCATGGCTTCGGAAAAATAGTACATATCTGTTGTAGAAACGATGCCGAACCGGATTGATTCCGCCATGGCAAGCAATGTGCCGTAATAAACATCTTCGTCTCTGAGTTTGGCTTCAAACGGGAATATCTTCGTGTTCAGCCAATCCTGCAACGCCAGATTCTCGCCATATCCTCTCATGAGAGTCATCGGTGAATGGGCATGGCTGTTAACGAATCCGGTCATCAACAATTTCTCTTTTCCGTCGTAAATTTCTCCGTATCCGGCCGAGACTTCAGGCGGAGTATCTCCCACATAGTCTATAGTATCCCCGAGAGTGGCCACATACATGTTTTGCTTCGGGTCCAGGTTTTCATCCAGAATGGTAATATTTTTAAAAAGCATATTCCCAAGCCTCCTTCGTGTTTTATGAACAGCGTGTTATTATAACACATCTATGTCAGCAGTTCCAATACGTTAATGACTTCATCGAGTTTTTTGGCAGGCTCCGCCATGAACGTGATCATAGGCCGCACTCCGCCGCCGATGGTTGTTCGCTTATCAAATCGGGCATAAAGCGCGGCGTAATTCCTTGGCGTGATGGGATTGACCTTCGCTATGTGGAATATAATTTTCCCACGTTCTTCTGATATTCTCGGTATGCAAAGTTTTTCCGCCATGGAACGTATCCTGGATATTTTCAGAAGCGAAATCGTTTCCGGTGGGATATCCCCGAATCGATCCGTCAACTCTTCCTTTACGTCCTCCAGATCCTCTGCGGTTTCAAGTTCAGAAATCCGTTTATACATCTGAAGCTTCAGTACTTCATCCTGAATATAATAATCAGGTATAAACGCAGTCACCTTGAGTTCGACGGAGGCTTCCTCCCTTTCCGGGATCACCTCTTCCCCTGTCAGCGCCTTCACCGCTTCGTCCACCAGCTTGCAATACAGCTCATATCCGATAGTCATCATATGTCCTGACTGTTCCGTGCCCAGGATATTCCCTGCCCCTCTGATTTCAAGGTCTCTCATGGCGACTTTGAATCCTGCGCCGAATTCCGTAAATTCCTTGATGGCTCGGAGTCTTTTCTCAGCTACCTCACTCAGGACCTTGCCCCGTTGATGCATCAAATACGCATAGGCCATCCGGTTGGACCTTCCGACCCTTCCCCGCAACTGATAGAGCTGACTGAGTCCGAAATGATCTGCTTCCAATACTATGATGGTGTTGACATTCGGTATATCCAGACCGGCTTCAATGATCGTGGTAGAAACCAGCACGTCCTTTTCGCCTTCCACAAATTCCATCATGACATCTTCCAGTTCGCGTTCGTTCATCTGGCCATGTCCAACCGCCACTTCGGCCTGCGGCACCAGTTTGGCAATTTTCGAAGCGATTTTCTGTATACCTCTGACTCGGTTAAAGACAACGTAAACCTGTCCGCCTCTGGAAAGTTCCCTTTCAATAACCTCACGGATAATGATATCATCCTGCTCCATGACAAATGTCTGTACGGGATACCGCTCTTCCGGCGGCTCCTCAATCAGACTCATATTCTTAATGCCTACCAGCGACATATGAAGAGTCCTTGGAATCGGTGTGGCGGAGAGGGTCAGCACGTCCACATTTTTACGAAGCTGTTTGATGGCCTCCTTATGTTTGACGCCGAAACGCTGCTCTTCATCGATAACAAGCAAACCCAGATCTTTGAATTTGATGTCTTTGGAGAGCAGCCTATGAGTTCCGATCACAACATCTACGGAGCCCTTCGAAAGCTTTTCAGCTATGGCGCTCTGCTGGGAAGCAGTCTTGAATCTGGACATCATATCAATCGTGAATGGAAATTTTTCAAATCTTTTTAAAAGCGTATGATAATGCTGGTTGGCCAGAATGGTTGTCGGCACAAGAATGGCTGCCTGCTTTCCGTCTGCGATGCACTTAAATACAGCCCTGGCAGCAACTTCAGTCTTCCCGAATCCGACATCCCCGCACAGAAGTCTGTCCATGGCTTCAGGCCTTTCCATATCCGCTTTGATTTCTTCGATGCAGCGCAGCTGATCTTCTGTTTCGCTATATGGAAACAGATCCTCAAATTCGCGTTGCCATGGAGTGTCCGGCCCGAAGGCATGACCCGGTTCGGCTTTTCTGGCAGCATTCAGTTCGAGGAGTTCCCTGGCCATATCTTCGATGGCGGCTTTTGCCCGGGCCTTTGTCCTCTTCCATTCTCCGCCTGAAAGCCTGTTGATTTTGGGTACGAGCCCCTCGGCTCCGACATATTTCTGGATCAGATCCATCTGCTCAACCGGCACGTAGAGCATATCTTCGCCGCCGTATTTAATCTTCAGGTAATCCTTCTTGGCGCCTTCAACCGTCAGCTGTTCGATCCCAAGAAATTTTCCGATTCCGTGATTCTCGTGAACCACAAAATCACCTTTTCTCAGTTCTGTGAAGGCCTTAATGGCCTGGCCTTCCCTGCGTTTCGGCCTTTTGCTCTTTCCCGCCTTGCTATTGGTAAATATATCGCCGTCCCAGATCACGACGCATTTTTCTTTAACGAACTCCAGCCCCGAGGTCAGCCTGCCGATTTTAAGGGTTACTTTGCCTTCCAGTTCTTCTCTGCTGATAAACTCTTTGAGGTTTTTGACCCTTTCTTCCGTTGAGCAGGCGACTGTTATTTTATAGCCTTTTTTAACATACCCTTTCAGGTCGTTTCTGAATGTGTCCAGGCTTCCATTGTAAACCGGGCCCTGTTTCGTCGTAAGATGGTGGAGTTCGGTAAATTTTTCTATTCCTTTAACAGTTTTTTCAAAAGGTGTGAAGACAAACAATTCGTTTGCCAATTCACCGCGCACCGCCCTCTCAAACAGCGCAGTCAGATCCCGTTTATCCTTGATCTGACGTTTGTCTTTTGGAATAGCCCGTCCGATCTCAAGCAATGTTTCGAATTCAGCCAGGCCTTCCTTTTGAATAAATTCGGCTGTATCATATATCCTGTCCGGATCATCCGCCATGATTACAGCGTCCTCACAGAGATAATCCCATAAAAATTCAGTTCGATCAAAGAAATACTCAATGTAGTTTTCCAGGATCTGGATATTCGTCCCCTGCATCACAGTCTCGACCAGCTGCGCTTTACGGTTTCTGAGTTCTTCCACCAGTTGTTTACTTCCGGACGGATTTCTTGAAGTCTCCGATTCGGCTCTTTTTACTAAACGTTCTATATGTCTTTCGTATTCTTTTTCGATTTTTTGAGCCGCTTTATTAAAGAGTTCCGGATCCTCCGGCAGCTGTGCCGCAGGATAGATTTCCACACGCTTCAGATTGCCCGTGGAACGTTGAGATTCCATATCGAAGGTTCTGATCGATTCCGCTTCTGTATCAAAAAATTCAATTCTATACGGTTCATCCGCATCGGGCGTGAAAATATCCAGTATGGAGCCTCTTGGGCTGAACTGGCCTTGACCGTAAATCAGAGGGACTCTTTCATACCCCATGGAAGCAAGCATCCCGATGATCTCTTCTCTTTTGTATTCTTTTCCTCGCTGGAGCGTGAGCTTTTGCTCTCTGAACAGTTCTTTCGGTGGGAGCTTCTTCAGGCAAGAGGATACCGGTGCAATTACAATGCAGTCTTCACAATTATTGATGGCTTTCAGCACCGCCATACGGTTGAACAATTCGTCACGGTTCCTGGCTTCATACCGTAGGAACGCACTGTCATCGGACGGCATGATATAAATCGGTTTTTTCACAAAAAAAGACAGGTCAGTTGCCAGTCTGCCCGCCCTTACGGGTGTGGATACGATGATCAGGCTCTGTCCTTCTTTACGATTGGCGATATGTGCGGCTACCGGGGCGACGCGGCTCTCCGCGATACCCGATACATTAATGATTCCTTTACCCATTGTACCTGTTCATGGCCATGTCGATCCCCTCGGCCAATATAATTTCTGCTGCTCTGGCAGCCCGCTCAACGGCATCCTCCAGAAGTGGTTTTTCCTCCTTTGAGAAACCTCCGGTAACAAAATCCCGGAGTGTCATCTTTCTTTCTCCGCCGATCCCGATTCGGATTCTAGGAAAATCCTCTGATTTGATATCATAAATTACTGATTTCATACCATTGTGCGAGCCGGCTGAACCTTTTTTTCTGATCCGGATCTTTCCGGTTTCAATATCGATATCGTCGTAAATCAGAATCAGATTCTCCATCTCGACTTTGTAGTAGGCCAGGACCTCCCTGACTGATTGCCCCGAAAGGTTCATGTAAGTTTGCGGCTTAACCAAAAGAACTCTCTGGTTGGCGATGGTTCCATCCCCAACCAGAGCTTTAAATGCGATTTTATTGACTTTTATATTGTGCTTGGCGGCCAGATAGTCCACCGTTAAGAATCCCATATTATGTCGGGTATTCTGATATTTTTTCCCGGGGTTACCCAGGCCGACTATCACATACATGTTTCCCATTTATTAGGCTTTTCCATGTTTAATCAAACAATCTGCTGATTGAATCGTTCGTAAATACCCTGATCATCGCTTCCGCGAACAGCGGTGCTACTGACAGGATCTTCATGATCGGGATTCGCTTCTCCATCGGAATCGGAATCGTGTTCAGGAGGACCAGCTCTTCAATTGCGGAAGACTGGATCCTTTCGATTGCAGGTCCCGATAATACGGGATGAGTCGCGCAGGCCATGACCGACTTGGCGCCCATATCCTTCAGCGCATTGGCTGCATTGGTGATCGTTCCCGCTGTATCGATCATGTCATCCACCAGGATGCAGTTCATTCCCGCGATATCGCCGATGATATTCATGATTTCACTTTTATTTGGTGCCGGTCTTCTTTTATCAATGATCGCGATAGGCGCGTTTAATGGCTGAGCCATGTTTCTCGCTCTGGTAACCGAGCCGTGGTCCGGAGAAACCACCACCAGATTATCCATCCCTTTGTCTTTGAAATACTTTACCAGAATAGGCACGCCCAGCAGATGATCTACCGGTATATTGAAATATCCCTGAATCTGAGGAGCATGGAGGTCCATCGTCAATACTCTGTCGGCTCCGGCGGCTACAAGCAGGTCCGCCACCAGTTTTGCCGTGATTGGGTCTCTGGCCTTTGCTTTTCTGTCCTGTCTGGCATATCCGTAATAAGGAATGATGGCGTTGATTCTCCCCGCGGAAGCTCTCTTCATCGCATCGATCATAATCAGCAGCTCCATGAGATTGTCATTGACCGGTTCGCTGGTGGATTGAATAATATAGTTGTCTATTCCTCTTACTGTCTCCCATAAGTTGACCGAAATTTCGCCGTCGCTGAATTTCGTAACCGTGGCCTTACCAAGGGTTTTACCCATGATTGAAGCGATCTCTTCAGCCAATTCCATGTGTGAATTACACGCAAAAACTTTATAATCCGCAAATGCTGCCTGTTTCATTTTCTTTTCTACACCTTACCTTTCCTTTTTGAGCAGGCCTCTGCGGTCTACCCAGCCCTCAATTACCCTGCCTTTTGTTCTCGAAACAAAGAGTGCCCCTTTTGGTACATTTGTAGTTACCGTGCTGCCGGCCGCAATATAAGACCCTTCTTCAACTACTACCGGAGAAACAAGATTAGTATTACAGCCGATAAAGGCCCCATCTCCCACCACTGACCGGTGTTTGTTTTTCCCGTCATAGTTGACGAAAACGACACCGCAACCGATGTTAACATCTTTTCCTACGTCGGAATCTCCGATATATGTCAGATGGGAGGCTTTCGAGCCGTCCCCCATGGAAGAGTTCTTGATCTCAACAAAATCTCCAACCTTGCAATGGCTGCCGACATTGCTTCCCGGTCTGAGATATGCAAAAGGCCCTACTTTGGTTTCCTCACCTATTTTGCTTTCAATAATTACGGAGCTTTGTATTTCCGAAGCGTCTCCGATGCTGGAGTCCTTTATTCTCGTATTCTGGCCAATGACACAATTTTCGCCGATTACTGTCGCTCCTTCAATGGTGACGCAGGGGCCGATGACGGTACCACGGCCGATTTTGACATCGGAGCCGATGTAGGCTCTTTCTATATCGACAAAATCAACACCGTTTTCTAGAAATTTTATATTAAGATTCAGCCTGTCTGCGGCTATTTTTTTATATTCTTCGTATTTCATACTTCATAATATCCCCTTTCCATATCCGGCGAAACTATTTTTCGAAATCTTTTTCAAGAATCATTTCACCGACTTTGTAGATATCTCCGGCGCCCATGGTTATTACGATATCGCCCTCTTCGGCATTGGCATAGACAAAATCCGCAATTTCCTCCAGAGTTTCGAAGTAATAGGCAAACCGTTTCGGGTCTATTTCCTTAAGCTTATCCACGATGGACTTTGAACTGATTTTATAGATATTCTTTTCTCTTGCGGCATAAATTTCAGCCATTACAAGATAATCGGCATTATCGAATGCCTTCGTGAATTCATCAAACAAAGCCAGCGTCCTGGAGTAGGTATGTGGCTGAAACAGGCACCATAGATTTTTATAAGGCATATTCTTAGCCGCAGCTAAAGTCGCCTTGATTTCAGTCGGGTGATGGGCATAATCATCTACAATGGTAACGCCGCCGTCTGTTCTGCCCTGCACATCAAAGCGCCTCTGTGTTCCCTTGAACGCTTTCAGCGTTTCGGCTATTTTTTCCGGTTCAACGCCCAGTGTATGTCCGCATGCAAACGCTGCCAGAGCGTTGAGTACATTGTGCTCACCGGGTATCGAAAGTTGCATTTCCAGAAGCATAACATCTTTATAATAAAGATCGAATTTCGGGAAGCCCTGAGCGTTGAAGCTGATGTTTTTCGCCCAGTAAGTACAGTTGTCATTCAACCCGAAAGTGATTACGTTTGGCAAATCCTGCGTTACGGCCTTTACGAAAGGATTCGAGTCAAAAGCGATGATATATCCGTCCTTTGGTACCGAGTGGGCAAAGGTTTCAAAGGATTTGGCGATATGGTCGATATCTTTGAAATAGTCCAGATGATCCGAATCTATGTTGAGTATGATTTCGATTTTAGGTTCCAGGAAAAGAAAGCTGTCCATATATTCACAGGCTTCGGTCACGAATATGTCACTGTGCCCGACTTTGACGTTGCCTCCGATTTCGGTGAGATTTCCCCCCACAAGAACAGTCGGATCTTTGCCCGCATTTTCCATAATTAAAGAAACCATAGAGGTCGTTGTAGTTTTTCCATGGGTGCCGGATATCGCGATGCTTGTTCTATATTCCCTCATCAGCGTTCCCAGTATATCCGCCCGGGTAACCGCGGGTATTCCAAGCTCTCTGGCTCTTGACAACTCCGGGTTGTCTTCACCGACTGCTGCTGAATAAATCACCAGGTCGGCCCCTTCTACATTTCTTTCTCTATGGCCTAAGTATATATTTGCGCCTTTTGCGATCAGTCTGTCTGTCGCTTCGGATTCCTTCATATCCGAGCCGGTGACCCGGTACCCTCTGGATAAAAGTATTTCCGCAATGGCAGACAAGCCGATGCCTCCTATTCCGATACAGTGTATTTGATTATGTCCTGCTATATTAATCATTAAACTTCCTCCGATAAAAACGTACATAGAGTATAACATAAATATCTCGATTTCGCAAAGAAGTTGCTGGGAAACAAGCTTTTATCGGGTATCTTTTTTTGTATCGAATTGACATTTGATAAAATAACGAATATTATCTTGTTAAATTTAAATTTCGTTCGGAGGTATCCTATGAAAAGAACTCAGCGGGTCGGAATTCTCATTAAGATTCTGTCGGATTCGCCAAACAAAACATTCAGTCTCAAATATTTCTGCGATTTGTTCGGCGCAGCTAAATCCAGCATCAGCGAGGATCTCACTGCAGCAAGGCAAGTGCTGGCGGAGATGGAACTCGGAATTATCGAAACCACATCCGGTGCGGCCGGCGGTGTTAAATTCGTCCCTTATATCTCTAATGAAGCAGTTAGTGAGCTTCAGGAAGAACTGTGCAGGAAACTTTCCGATCCCGGGAGGATCCTGGGCGGTGGCTTTATCTATAGCTCCGACCTTATGTTCGACTCTCAGTTGGTTAAAAGAGTGGCAACGATTTTCGCCCGCAAATTCCAGAATTACGGTGCTGATTATATCGCAACCATTGAAACGAAAGGAATCCCCGTCGCTGTTATGACAGCTTATCTCCTTAACATACCATTGGTAGTTATCAGACGGGAAGCGAAAATCAGCGAAGGTTCCACCGTCTCCATTAACTATTTTTCAGGGTCTTATGACCGTGTGCAGAAGATGTCTATCTCAAAACGCGCGGTAGTGCCGGGATCAAAAGCCATCATCATTGATGACTTTATGCGTGGGGGCGGCTCCGTAAAGGGGATTTCAGACATCCTGTCAGAATTCGATATTGATGTTGTCGGCACCGGTGTTGTCATTGCAGATGCGGAGCCGGAAAAAAAGAAGATTTCCGATTTTGTACCGATCGTTTATATGGGCGATATCGATGAAGCCAACAAGGCCTTAAATTTCTTTCCGAATTGTCAGATTTTTTAGAATAAAAATATTGTAATTCAGATTTTTGTTTAGTATAATACATACAAATATTGTTAGATGCGATATTGGCTGTTTATTTGTGGCAAAAGGAAGGATGGTAGAATGTATGAATATTACTGATGTTAGAGTTCGCAAGGTGAATGATGAAGGAAAGATGAAAGCAGTCGTTTCGATCACCTTCGATGAGGAGTTCGTAGTACATGATATCAAAGTCATTGAAGGTCAAAATGGTCTGTTTATTGCAATGCCAAGCAGGAAAATGGGTGAAGGTGATTTCAGGGATATCGCTCATCCACTGACTTCCGAGACTCGAAACAAAATCAAAGAAGCCATTTTCGCTGAATATGAAAAAGTGCTGCAAAGCGGTGCATTCGCAGATACCGATAAACATGCAGGCGGCGGTGAGTAAACCCTTGGAAACAAGCCCCGGAAAAGCCAGAGCGAGTCAGCCCGCATAACAATTCGATAAGCATAAACAAAGGCTTGATCCTCTCAGACAAGCCTTTTGTTGTCTGTAGGAACTGCCAGGCGCCCGGTTGGTTTATATGAAATATGCCCTTGACATAACAATATCTAGATGTTACTATAGTTCTTGCGATGTTAACAAGTCGCAATATGTGGCGGTGTAGCTTAGTTGGCTAGAGCGTCCGGTTCATACCCGGAAGGTCGGTGGTTCAAGTCCACTCACCGCTACCATGATTTTGAGGGCGCTTAGCTCAGCTGGGAGAGCATCTGCCTTACAAGCAGAGGGTCATAGGTT
>CAZAMF010000018.1:0-5254 GCA_964486295.1 uncultured Oscillospiraceae bacterium
AAAGGCCCCTTATAGGGGCAGAGCAAACCGCCGGCTCAGCCGGCGGTCATGATTTTTCGACCTTTTCGATTTAAACGCGCACGGCGCGGAAGTCGATCAGCTCCACATCCGGTGTCATATGGCCCGGTTCATCAGGCTGTTCAAACATCAGATCTGTGGATAAATATTTCTTGTTATCATCCGCAAAAACTGTAACGACAACTGCATCTTTGCTTCCAAGGATATCCTGGGATTTAATGGCACCAAGGAAATTTGCCCCTGATGAAATGCCTACGCCGAGCCCAAAAACCCGGGCCAGCTTTCTGGCCATATTGATGGCGTCACCGTCATCCACCATGACAATATCATCCAACTCCTTCAGCTTCACTATTTCCGGAATGAACTCGTCACCAATACCGGCAATTCTATGGGATGCGAAGGTTGTTCCACCGGAAGCCATGATCTGTGAATTTTCCGGATCCAAAGGAAATGCTTTGCATGCGGGGTATACTTCCTGCAAGGCGTTTTTTATTCCCATTACCGTTCCGCCGGTGCCGACACCGGCTACAATGCCGTGGGGTGCTTTGCCAAAAGCAGCCAGTTGGGATATGATTTCTTTCCCCGTTGAACGATAATGGGCATCTACGTTGATCGGATTCGAAAATTGATGCGGAAGGAAGACGCCTTCTTCAGCGCCCATTTGATCGGCCAGCCTGATACATCCCGTAAAACCGCCTTCTTCCTTGGAAACCTTCCGGATCGTAGCTCCGAAACTGCCGATCAGATCAAACCGCTCTTTGCTCATCCAGTCAGGCATAAAGATTGTGACCGGATTACCGAGATACGCACCCAATGCGGCAAATGATATTCCGACATTGCCGCTGGTGGCTTCGGCAATGCGCTGCCCTTCGAGGATCAGACCTTCCTCGTATGCATGCTTGAGGATATGAAGTGCTACCCGGTCTTTTATACTTCCGGAATAGTTATAGTACTCCATCTTTGCATAAATGTTTCTATACTCGTTCTTATACTTGATTTTGATCTCCACCATCGGCGTATTGGAAACCAGCGCCTCAAGAGCCCGGAACTTTTCCCGGATATTTTCACTCATGCCCATTAAATTGACCTCGATTTTTAGTTTGTTTGGTTAATTACTATAAAATTTAGTCTACCACATAGGCCCCAATCATTGCAATCACATTTCAACAAATCGTCAAAACAAATACTGTACAATCTATTGCTTTGGTGCTATAATACCTGAGATACAAAATAGAAAGAATTATTGTACAACGGAACCGAGAAAAGGAGTGTTAAATGCCAAAGAGAACAGATATTAATAAAGTATTAATAATAGGCTCGGGGCCCATTATCATCGGCCAGGCTTGTGAGTTCGATTATTCGGGCACCCAGGCTTGCAAAGCGTTGAGGAACCTTGGGTATCAGATCGTTCTGGTAAATTCCAATCCGGCAACGATTATGACGGATCCGGGGATCGCAGATATCACATATATTGAGCCGCTCAATCCAAAGAGTCTGACACAGATCATTGCAAAAGAACGGCCTGATGCAGTACTCCCGAATCTGGGAGGGCAGACAGCTCTCAATTTATGCTCCGAACTCAGCAAATCCGGAGTTTTTGATCAATACGGAGTCAAGGTAATCGGCGTACAGATAGATGCGATCGAACGCGGTGAAGACAGGATCGCGTTTAAAGAGACCATGAAAAAACTGGGGATCGAGATGCCAAGCAGCAAAGCGGCCTACAGCGTCGAAGAGGCGGAAGTGATCGCCCAGGAACTTGGCTACCCGGTAGTCATAAGACCGGCTTATACGATGGGCGGCACCGGAGGCGGACTTGTTTACAACGTTGAAGAGTTGAGAATAATTGCCAACAGAGGAATATCGGCCAGTATGGTTGGACAGATCCTGGTGGAAGAATCCGTATTGGGATGGGAAGAACTGGAGCTTGAAGTGGTGAGAGACAGTAAAAATCAGATGATTACTGTCTGCTTCATCGAAAATATAGACGCGATCGGTGTGCATACTGGAGACTCGTTCTGCTCGGCTCCGATGCTGACAATCTCTGAAGATCTGCAAAAACGTCTGCAGAAGCACGCTTATGATGTCGTCGAGGCCATACAGGTCATCGGTGGCACCAATGTTCAATTTGCCCATGACCCGAAAACTGGCAGAGTGGTCATTATCGAAATCAATCCAAGAACCTCCCGTTCTTCTGCGCTGGCTTCCAAGGCCACCGGATTCCCTATCGCGTACGTTTCCTCTCTGCTGGCTGCAGGACTGACTCTGGATGAAATTCCGTACTGGAGAGACGGATCTCTTGAAAAATATACTCCTTCCGGCGATTACGTGGTCATAAAATTTGCCAGATGGGCCTTTGAGAAGTTTCCGGGCTCCATCGATAAACTTGGGACTCAGATGCGCGCTGTGGGCGAAGTCATGAGCATCGGGAAGAATTACAAGGAGGCCGTTCAGAAGGCCATCAGATCTCTTGAAATCGGAAGGTATGGATTGGGTTTTGCCAAGAATTTCAATCAGTGCACGCTGGAGGAGCTGATGTCGATGCTGACTGAACCGACCAGCGAGCGACAGTTCATATTGTATGAGGCGCTGCGTAAAGGTGCGGATATCCAGCAGCTTTATGAGCGGACCTATATTAAGCCGTATTTTCTGGAGCAAATGAAAGAGCTGGTTATGCTGGAAGAGGAGATCCTTCAGTATAAAGGCGGAAACCTGCCGGATGAGCTTCTGATCCGTGCAAAGAAAGACGGATTTGCTGACAAGTATTTGGCTCAGCTGCTGGAAATGGCAGAGACAGACATACGTGAAAAGAGGAAAGCCCTGGGTGTAGTTGAAGGCTGGGAAGCCGTACCGGTCAGCGGTGTGGATAATGCTTCCTATTATTTCTCAACTTATAATGCCCCGGACAAGACAACTGCCACCGACAATCCGAAGGTGCTGATCCTCGGAGGAGGCCCGAACAGAATCGGCCAGGGTATCGAGTTCGACTATTGCTGTGTTCATGCAGCTTTTGCCCTTAAAGACCTCGGCTATGAAACGGTCATCATCAACTGCAATCCGGAAACCGTTTCCACCGACTATGATACATCCGATAAACTCTATTTTGAGCCGCTTACCGTAGAAGATGTGCTGAGCATCTATGAAAAGGAAAAACCTTTGGGAGTCATTGTTCAGTTTGGCGGACAGACACCGCTCAACATCGCGGCAGAGCTTGAAAAAGCAGGCGTCAAAATCCTCGGGACTTCCCAGGAAACCATCGATCTGGCGGAAGACAGGGACAGATTCAGAAGAATTATGGATAAGCTGGAGATTCCAATGCCGGAGTCCGGTATGGCTGTGAACATAGACGAAGCTATTGAGATCGCGGAACGGATCGGATATCCTCTGATGGTACGTCCTTCCTACGTATTAGGCGGCCGCGGTATGCAGATCGTTCATGATGAAGAGATGCTGAGGAGCTATATGGCCGGAGCCGTTGGCGTGACTCGGGAGAGACCTATACTCGTCGACAGATTTTTGGGTAATGCCACAGAAACGGAAGCGGACGCCATCTCGGATGGCATCGATGCCTTTGTGCCTACTGTCATGGAGCATATCGAATATGCGGGCGTTCATTCCGGAGACTCGGCATGCGTCATTCCACCGGTAGGGATATCTCAGAAACATATCGATACAATTGTGGACTATACGAAGAAAATTGCCAAAGAGATGAAAGTCGTTGGTCTGATGAATATGCAATATGCCATTGAAAATGACAAGGTCTATGTGCTAGAAGCAAATCCGAGAGCTTCGAGAACTGTCCCGCTGGTATCAAAAGTATGCAATATTCAAATGGCCAGAATCGCCACAGAAATCATGATGGCTGCCAATAAAGGTGATAAATATGACATGAGCAAGCTTGTTCATGGAAAAATCCCTTATTACGGAGTGAAAGAAGCCGTGCTTCCATTTAATATGTTCCCGGAAGTCGACCCGGTTTTAGGACCTGAAATGCGGTCGACTGGTGAGGTGCTGGGCTTGGCGGATTCTTTTGAACTTGCCTATTTTAAGGCCGAGGAAGCAACCCAAAGTCCACTTCCAACATCCGGAACGGTACTGATCAGCGTAACCGACACAAACAAGTCGGCTGCACTGGAAGCCGCCAGGGAATTTGTAAAAATCGGATTCAAAATAAGAGCAACAAAGGGAACCTGTGCGTATTTCCGTGAGAATGGCGTAGAAAGTGAGGAAATCAAAAAACTGTTTGAAGGCCGTCCGAATATAATGGACAGCATTTCCAACAGTGAAATCAACCTCATCATAAATACACCGGAATCCAGATTCAGCGAATATGACGATTCATACATCAGGAAAATAGCCATCAAGAATAAGATTCCGTATATTACGACCATGACAGCCGCCTTGGCCAGCGTGAGAGGAATAGCAGCCTACATCAACAGCGGAACAAATGATCAAAAAAAATCCTTGCAGGAATATCATGCCAGCATAAAATATTAATCGCGGGAGACGATGTTTAGCAATACCCGATCATTCAAATTGGAGGGCATACGTGATGATAAGAGAGCTGAAAGGGATTCAACCAAAAGTCGGAGAAGGTACCTTTGTGGCCGAGACAGCTACATTGATCGGTGATGTGGAAATAGGGAACAATTGCTGCATCTGGTATGGCTCGGTAATCCGCGGAGATGTCGAGAGGATCAGGATCGGAGATCATACGAACATTCAGGATAATGCGGTGGTACATGGAACAAAAGACAAGCCGGCTCTGATAGGAAATTTGGTTTCCGTGGGACATGGCGCCATTGTTCACGCCTGCACGGTTGGCGACAATTGCCTCATCGGCATGAACTGTGTGATCATGGATGGTGCAGTGATCGGAAAGAATACGATTGTTGGAGCCATGAGCCTGGTAAGCAGAAATAAAATTATCCCGGAAGGCGTTCTGGTCATGGGCAGTCCGGCCAAAGTAATCAGGGAATTGACCGAAGTAGAAATACAGGGCATCTCCGGGTATGGCAACCGGAACTATGCGAATGCCCTGAATAATTACATACGATAGACTCAAACAGTGGAAGGAATTTAAGCACCGCGTTATTTCGTAAAAGATAGCGCGGTGTTTTTATTGTTGCTTTAGCGGCGGTTCCGATCGAAGGATGAGGGAGGAACAAATAACCACCGGCTATGCCGGTGAGGTTGAAAATCTTTAGATCAAAGCAAAAAAGAAAACCTCCAGTGT